>NZ_BAAJLW010000017.1:0-437 GCF_057546125.1 Colwellia sp. SU-HH00943 | reverse complement strand
TAACGCCCCAATAAGGGGCTGGTAAATGCTTGGCTAAACTGTGTAGCGAAGCGGAACTGAGCCAAGCTTTAGCAGTCCTGCACTTAATTGGCTTGTTATGTACCGATTAAAACCATTTTAAAAAGTTAATGAAGCCAACCACAACCAAAAATAAAACGAATATAACCACTATAGATAGAATGCCAAAAGCTAAAGGCGTTGATTTAGATTCTTGATTATTTTTTAAGAAAGTTGTTTCAAGTTTGGTCACACCTTCGAAGTCATCAAGATCAGATCCTACGTATTCACCTTTTGAGATGGCAACTTCACAGGCATTAATCAAGTTTCTTAAACCTGGCTCATCACCAACAATATGACGGTTAATTTGATAGTCGCTTCCATCTTTTAATTGTGACACTAATCTATCCTTTTAAACTGTGCTTCTTTAGGTACATAAC
>NZ_BAAJLW010000016.1:0-501 GCF_057546125.1 Colwellia sp. SU-HH00943 | reverse complement strand
CAATAAGGGGCTGATAATTGTTGGCTACAATGTGTAGCGAAGCGAAACTGAGCCAACTGTTAGCAGTCCCGCTTGATTGCCTTGTTAGTTGCTTTTTACTTAAAAGCATCATCTTAACAACAAGTTATCATGTTTACGGGAGAGTAGGAAGAACCAATAAATACTTCCGCACTACACGCCAAACTAAGAACTTTGAGCCTTAAAAGCTAAAGCGATTTAAACCACTAAACCGCGCAAGGCGAAAACTATGTTAGGCAAAGAGGAAGAGATAATTGAACGGCACTTCCATTGCCAAAACAAAGATTGAACCACACTCAACACTATGAGTTAAGCACTAAACGATAACATAATATTATTCGAATTAGTGCGGACAACTAACGCCCTTTTAATGGGCAAAAAATTGTTTGCTAAAATTTTTGAGGAACGAAAAAAGCAAACTGTTTTTTGTCCCTGTTTAAAAGCTTGTTAGTTGCTGATGCACAACAACTTTTTAATAACACT
>NZ_BAAJLW010000015.1:0-508 GCF_057546125.1 Colwellia sp. SU-HH00943 | reverse complement strand
GGGCGTTATATTTTCAAAGCAGGCGAGTATGCGAATTCTTTTAGCTTTATATTTCTTTTCATTTTTTACCAATGCAACTAGCTGTTTTCAATCTGAGGAACAAGCTGCTAAATGGGATGCTACTTATGCAGGTAAATTCAAATTAAATAGTGAGTTAAATAAAGGCACATATAGCGTTTCAGTTTCAATTCCCAAAACCATTGAAGGGCAATTGTTTAATGTAGCGGGCATCATTATCGGTGATGAAGATAATCCTAGCTTTTTTGCCACATTAAAACCTTTTAAAGATGAAAGTGAAACCAAAATATGGTTTCTGGTTAAAGCCAATCCTATTGAAAAACATAGCTTAATTTTTAGCTATGGAGACGGATGTGGTATATCTATAACTGTACCTATTGATTTAAAATGAAAATATAACAAGTCATTAAAGCAGGACAAATAACAGTTGGCTTTTGCTCCTGCGTCGCTTATTTTAGCCAACAATTATTTGCCTCTTAATGAGGCGTTA
>NZ_BAAJLW010000014.1:0-909 GCF_057546125.1 Colwellia sp. SU-HH00943 | reverse complement strand
TCCTATCTATTCAGATAATGATACCCAGCTTACACTGGGTGGGTTTCCCCATTCGGACATCGTAGCCTATAACGGTTTTTATCACCTTAACTACGCTTTTCGCAGATTAACACGTCCTTCATCGCCTCTAACTGCCAAGGCATCCACCACATACGCTTAGTCACTTAACCATACAACCCTAAGTAGTCTTTCGATTTTCTTAGTACGCTTTGATGACTAAACCAAAGCAATTGTAAAGTCTGACATTTTCACGTACTCAACATTAAACAAGTTAATGTAGTGAGTTACTTGATAAAACAATTAATCATGAGTAATGATTAACTGAGTTTTTTCTTTGGATAATAACCCGAGGAGGATTATTATCCGGGGTTGGTATTTATATCATTTGTAGTTTGCAGCGCGACACCGCTCCCTACTATATAAACACCGGTATTTATATCAGCTTTCCAGATTGTTAAAGAACTTATCACTTAGTCACATTCGCTAAGTAATTTGGTTAAAAACCAAATTTAAAAACACTCATCAGTGACTTTAAATTTGGCTTCTTTCTTTATAAAAGAAGAATATAGCCATTTCATTTTACCTCAAGGCAGTTTGTAGCGACGTGTAGTTTACCTACACGAGCTGCGAACTAACGCAGATATAAGATGAAATTGGTAGGTCTGGGCAGACTTGAACTGCCGACCTCACCCTTATCAGGGGTGCGCTCTAACCAGCTGAGCTACAGACCTATCTTGATTGAGTATGCAACCAACTTGTCACCACCGACCTCACCCTGCTCTTTATCAGGAATGGGTACACTCTAACCAGCTGAGCTACAGACTTATCATCCAACTCAATTTCTTCTTCATTTCGTCATCATACAATTTGTGTGAATACTCGTAGTACCGAGGTACTCATTAATCATTT
>NZ_BAAJLW010000013.1:0-935 GCF_057546125.1 Colwellia sp. SU-HH00943 | reverse complement strand
AAATAATGGGCAAATATCAGTTGGTTAAAATAAGCGACGCAGGAGCAAAAACCAACTGTTATTTGTCCTGATTGATTTGCTTGTTATGTTTACCTGCCACCATGTTTTTGATTTGTATTTGGCAAGTCATTACAAACAGCACAATTAATATTTTTGCGATAATTGTAAAAACGCCTAATTGCAAAAATACTCACCGATATTAATGACCACAATACACCGAACTCAATAGAGTATTCGAGACTCCTACCTTTCAAATATTGAACACCGGAAAGTAGAATAAAAACTATTGGTAACGCTATAGAATATTGAAAAATCCATTTTTTTATTGGCATATCGCTTTCTTAACGCTCCCAACTAAAAGTAAACATAACGCCCAACTAAGGGGCTGATAATTGTTGGCTAAAATGTGAAACGAAGTGGAACTGTGCCAACTGTTAGCAGTCCCGCTTTAGTTACTTGTTAGTTGCGCTTTTTAACAATTCGAATTTCGTAATGATATAAATAGGTTCTTTTTTACATTCGACTTTATAAAGATATTGATTTTTAAGCAAATTAGTTTTCTCTTTTATTAAGCTAATTTGCTCCCATGGTATTAAAAAACTCTTGGGAAATAGTAGGATCAACATCCGTTTTTGGCTAATAAGTACCCCTTGCTCAAATGATTTGATATTTAGCCAAGTCCGATATTCACTATTTTTCTCACGAGATATATCTGGCACATTCGTCAGGTACATACTGCTAGATTTAAATAAAGGTGAATCCGAAACACTTAAATCCGTTTTATATTCTCTAGCTAGTTTAGGGTAATACCCAATAATGCTATGGACATAATTGACTAAAACATAGAAAAATAAAAATAGAATTAAGCCTATAACAAAATCCACTTTTCAATACTCCGTAAACTTGTTCCATACGCTGACCAGGTTGAAGCCAAC
>NZ_BAAJLW010000011.1:0-2391 GCF_057546125.1 Colwellia sp. SU-HH00943 | reverse complement strand
CGGCATCACAGTTTTGCTATCATTACTGCGAGCAGCAAGTTCAACGGGTAGGAATTCTTTAATAGCCACTAAACGATCTAAACGGGTATCTTGTGCTTTATAAGTAATACCAAAACCACCGACACCTAAAATTTCAATAATACGAAATTCAGCGATTTGTGTGCCTGTGGCTAGCGAATAGTCTACTTCCTGCATTATTTAAACCTAATATTAAAGAAATTCATTCTTAATTACCTTCCTTGAATTAAACGAAAGCCTACCTCATTAGTAGAGCCAAAAGCGTCATAAGCAATTATGCCAGACTCAGGAAACCAAGTAGCTTTATTTTTCCATGAACCTCCAAGCGCCTCAAAATATTTGCAGTCACCTTTTTTCCACGCGGAAATAGTATGTAAGCTATCATTTGACGAGGGATCAGAACATTTTTTTACGACTTCATAAACATTACCATATACATCATACAACCCAAATTCATTAGGACTGTAACTTTTTACCGGCACTGTCCCCAAAAGCTTTTGACCAGAAAAAACACCTGAAGGAATAAAAGTTAAGCAATCAGAACCTTCGCCCCCATCATACCTAGCTTTTGTGCAATCTAATTGATCTCCCCAAGGATATTTAGTTGTACTATTTGCACTAGCTGCGTATAACCATTGAGTTTTTGACGGTAAAGTAAACTCTTGGTTTTTATTTACACCGGTAATTTTATTTAACCAAGGAATAAATTGTTCTATTAATTTTTTAGGGCTTCTGTTGATTAATGGATATTGACCACGCCCCCAGTTATCACCTTCCCATGAATATTCATTTGAAGTACAAGCTCCTGCAGCTTTACAGGCATCCCACATATCAAAAGTAATTTCAGTTTCCATCATTTTAAAGGCTGCAACAGCCTCTTGGTAGATTAGGTTCCCTTCATTATCAGTCAAGCATTTTCCATCAGCTTTAGCATTATCAGGGCAATAGCTATATTGATAATTCCCTGCTGGAATGTCTTGCATATTATCAACTAACTCTTGAATAGCTGGTGGTAAATCAGGTTTTAGAACAATATCAAAATCACTCGTAGACTTAGTTAAATCAAAGGTTTTAGTTTGACTATGAAAGCCTTTTTTGGTGACATTTACTTGGTAAGAACCAGGTAATAAACGCATGCCCTTTTTGTAATATAAATGAGTATTATCATTACTGTTGGTTAGTTTAATTTGTGCGCCTGTAGGTTTAACATTAATGGTTAGTGGTGCCTTACTGGCTTCAATTTTAGCTAACCTATCTTGCTCTGCTTTTTCAGCTGCAAGTTTTTCGGCATTTTCTTTCGCAATTCTATCTGCCTTTTCTTTCGCTAAACGTTTGGCTTTTTCTTGGGCTTGTAATTTAGCTATACGTTCAGCTTCTTGTTTGACTAAAGCTTTATCTATAGCGGTAAGTAAAACGTCATCAATAGCACCTGTAACTAAAAGCCCTTGAGATTTTTCAAAAGCTTCAATGGCTTTTTGGGTACGAACATCTAGTTTGCCATGGGTTGGCGATTGAAAGCCTAAGTTTATCAGTGCTTCTTGAACTTTGATAATATTTGCATTTAATTCAATACGCTGTTGTTCAGCTAATGCCTCTGCTTTTGCTTTCGCATCTAATATTGATAAACGTTCATGCTCTTGAATATCAGCTAGTTGTTGTTTTGCTTGGGTAAGGTATAAACCTTCAGGCCAATTATCAATATAGTTTTGATAGCTCAGTGTTGTACGTTCTTTATCGGCATTTAGCCAAGCATCATGATCTTTTTGCTCATTAAGCTTTTTTGCTAATGCTTGTTGCTCTATTTTCTCTTGTTCTATTCGATATTGCTCATAAGCAAAATAGCCGCCAACAGATAACAATGTTATTAAACTCATGAATATAAGAGTTTTACTAAGGCCCGTTTTAGGTTTAGTACCAGCTTTATTTACCTTGTAAGCGGTTGAATTTGATTTAACTGATTCTGTTATTTTAATCGTTGCATCCGGAGTTGCAGTATTACTAACTTTTTGAACACTATTAGTGCCTTCAATAAGCTCTCCTTGTAGCAGTTTTTCTAGGGTATCAACATTTTGTACTCTCATACTGGCACGCAATACCATAGCTTGATTAATTGCATTGAGTAATTCTTTACTGTAATTTCCCTCTGGAGGAATAGCCGCTAACGGGTCTGGTAATTCTTCATTAATATCATGTTGCCTGTCGGTACTATCTACCGGTTTTTCTCCGGTAACTAAGTAATACATAACAGCGCCAATAGCATAGATATCAGTATAAGGGCCCTGTTTACCACGAGTAGTGTATTGCTCTGGTGGTGCGTAACCTTGGCTGATAATAGCGCTGATAGATTTAGATTTTTCACCAACACTTTGCCTA
>NZ_BAAJLW010000010.1:0-2972 GCF_057546125.1 Colwellia sp. SU-HH00943 | reverse complement strand
TCTTAATAGAAGTTTAGCAATGTCCTACTCTCACATGGGAACTCCCACACTACCATCGGCGCTACTGCGTTTCACTTCTGAGTTCGGAATGGAGTCAGGTGGGACCACAGCGCTATTGTCGCTAAACAAAAAAGGGACAATCTAGAAAATCAATATAAATCTTTATTCACTCTATCAAGTAACACGTTAGTACGTGATTGCTATTATTAAATAGTCTTCGTCAAACTCAAACAAAACCACTTGGGTGTTGTATGGTTAAGCCTCACGGGCAATTAGTATCAGTTAGCTCAAGGCCTCACAACCCTTACACACCTGACCTATCAACGTTGTAGTCTCCAACGACCCTTTAGGGAGCTTAAAGCTCCAGTGAGAACTCATCTCAAAGCCTGCTTCCCGCTTAGATGCTTTCAGCGGTTATCAGTTCCGAACGTAGCTACCGGGCAATGCCATTGGCATGACAACCCGAACACCAGTGGTTCGTCCACTCCGGTCCTCTCGTACTAGGAGCAGCCCTCTTCAATTCTCAAACGCCCACGGCAGATAGGGACCGAACTGTCTCACGACGTTCTAAACCCAGCTCGCGTACCACTTTAAATGGCGAACAGCCATACCCTTGGGACCGACTTCAGCCCCAGGATGTGATGAGCCGACATCGAGGTGCCAAACACCGCCGTCGATATGAACTCTTGGGCGGTATCAGCCTGTTATCCCCGGAGTACCTTTTATCCGTTGAGCGATGGCCCTTCCATACAGAACCACCGGATCACTATGACCTACTTTCGTACCTGCTCGACGTGTCTGTCTCGCAGTTAAGCTGGCTTATGCCATTGCACTAACCGTATGATGTCCGACCATACTTAGCCAACCTTCGTGCTCCTCCGTTACTCTTTGGGAGGAGACCGCCCCAGTCAAACTACCCACCAGACAGTGTCCCCAAGCCCGTTTCGGGCCCTAGGTTAGAACATCACGCATACAAGGGTGGTATTTCAAGGTTGACTCCACCATATCTGGCGACATGGTTTCAAAGTCTCCCACCTATCCTACACATGTAGGAGCAATGTTCACTGTCAAGCTATAGTAAAGGTTCACGGGGTCTTTCCGTCTAGCCGCGGGTATACGGCATCTTAACCGCAAATTCAATTTCACTGAGTCTCGGGTGGAGACAGTGTGGCCATGATTACGCCATTCGTGCAGGTCGGAACTTACCCGACAAGGAATTTCGCTACCTTAGGACCGTTATAGTTACGGCCGCCGTTTACCGGGGCTTCGATCATGAGCTTCGTCCGAAAACTAACCCAATCAATTAACCTTCCGGCACCGGGCAGGCGTCACACCGTATACGTCATCTTTCGATTTTGCACAGTGCTGTGTTTTTAATAAACAGTTCCAGCCACCTGGTTACTTCGACTCTCATGTGCTTACGGAGCAAGTCCTTCACACTAGAGAGCGTACCTTCTCCCGAAGTTACGGTACTATTTTGCCTAGTTCCTTCACCCGAGTTCTCTCAAGCGCCTTAGTATTCTCTACCTAACCACCTGTGTCGGTTTGGGGTACGGTTCCTATATATCTGAAGCTTAGAAGCTTTTCCTGGAAGCATGGCATCAATGACTTCTGCTCCGTAGAGCATCGTCTCGTGTCTCAGCCTTAAGATAGTCCGGATTTACCTAAACTATCAGCCTACGCACTTTCACACAGATAACCAACACTGTGCTCACCTAGCCTACTCCGTCCCTCCTTCGCAATATATAGAAGTACAGAAATATTAATCTGTTTCCCATCGACTACACCTTTCGGTCTCGCCTTAGGGGCCGACTTACCCTGCCCTGATTAACATGGGACAGGAAACCTTGGTCTTTCGGCGGGGGAGTTTTTCACTCCCCTTATCGTTACTCATGTCAGCATTCGCACTTGTGATACCTCCAGCAAACTTCTCAATTCACCTTCAACGGCTTACACAACGCTCCCCTACCACTCTTACCAAAAGGTAAGAATCCGCAGCTTCGGTGACTAGTTTAGCCCCGTTACATCTTCCGCGCAGACCGACTCGACTAGTGAGCTATTACGCTTTCTTTAAAGGATGGCTGCTTCTAAGCCAACCTCCTAGCTGTCTATGCCTTTCCACATCGTTTCCCACTTAACTAGTACTTTGGGACCTTAGCTGGCGGTCTGGGTTGTTTCCCTCTCCACAATGGACGTTAGCACCCACAGTGTGTCTCCCGGATATCACTCATTGGTATTCGGAGTTTGCAAAGGGTTGGTAAGTCGGGATGACCCCCTAGCCTTAACAGTGCTCTACCCCCAATGGTGTTCGTCCGAGGCTCTACCTAAATAGATTTCGGGGAGAACCAGCTATCTCCCGGCTTGATTAGCCTTTCACTCCGACCCACAAGTCATCACCGCATTTTTCAACATACGTGTGTTCGGTCCTCCAGTTGATGTTACTCAACCTTCAACCTGCCCATGGGTAGATCGCCGGGTTTCGGGTCTATACCTTGCAACTAAACGCGCAGTTAACACTCGCTTTCGCTACGGCTCCCCTAATCGGTTAACCTTGCTACAAAATATAAGTCGCTGACCCATTATACAAAAGGTACGCAGTCACCCACGAAGGGCTCCCACTGCTTGTACGTATGCGGTTTCAGGTTCTATTTCACTCCCCTCACAGGGGTTCTTTTCGCCTTTCCCTCACGGTACTGGTTCACTATCGGTCAGTTAGGAGTATTTAGCCTTGGAGGATGGTCCCCCCATGTTCAGACAAAGTTTCACGTGCTCCGTCCTACTCGATTTCACTTAAAGGTTGTTGTCGTGTACGGGGCTATCACCCTGTATCGCTGTCCTTTCCAGAACATTCCACTAACGCCCAATAAGCTTAAGGGCTAGTTCCCGTTCGCTCGCCGCTACTAAGGAAATCTCGGTTGATTTCTTTTCCTCGGGGTACTTAGATGTTTCAGTTCTCCCGGTTCGCCTCATTA
>NZ_BAAJLW010000009.1:0-3277 GCF_057546125.1 Colwellia sp. SU-HH00943 | reverse complement strand
GCCCATTTAAGGGGCTGATAACAGTTTGCTAAAATTGTGTAGCTTAGCGAAACCGAGCAAACTGTTAGCAGTCCCGCTTTAAATTCTTGTTAGCTTTACCCTGCTCCAAACGAAACGTGATAATAAATATAATTAAAAAACAGCCACAAACCCAACCAAATAGATACATGATTTCTTTTATTTGACGTGTAGTATTTTTAATTATTTCTTTCGCTTTTTCGCCTGTAGTAAATCTTTCTCTATAGCTCTTTTTATCATCTTCTGTTGGCTCATAAATCACAAGCTCATTTGATTCGTTTTTATACATTATCGGTTGACCAAATTCTTTGTAAATAACTTGTGCAATAACAATTCTTACTTCCGGGTTTTCATTGTTTATAGAAGCGAGCGATGCATTTTCTGGTACTAACTCCGATTGAACAGTTAAATATGTATTAGTACTTTCTAATAAATTTAATCCGATCCCAGTTAAGAACACATTAATTAAAAAGATAAAAAGAAAAGTCGGAGCATATTTATGCTCTGTTTTATTTGAAATGCTTTTAGCAAAGCCATACGGAAGCAAAATACTTAACAGACCAAACGAAGTCCACTGTATATACCAAACAGAAAATATTTCAGGAAAATATTGCTTCCCAAAATAAGGAATTATCCAGAGTAAAAGGCAAAAACTTGATAACGACTTCATACTTTCCTTGTAAAGCTAACGCCTCGTTAAGAGGCAATAAAATAGTTGGCTAAAATTAGCGACGAAAGAGCAAAAGCCAACTGTTTTTGTCCTTTTAAACGACTTGTTATATGCTGTGATAAATGGAGTAAACCATACCACTTTCATACATTAAGCCTTTACTTTTGTAATTACAATTAGTCTCTTTAATTAAGCCCGCACCAATGTAGCCGAAGTATATTTCCGAACTTGCATTTTTTGATGACAGCAAGGCTTCTAATGCTTTTTTATGCGAACCTTTCGACATTGGTGCAGAATAGCTAAACCATTTTAATGTGTCGTAAGTTCCGCTGACTTTAATTGATTTACAATCCTCATCCATCCACTTTCTTTTAGCAAAATTAGTGTCCGCTATGAATGAAAATTCATTACCTGATATTTCAATAGACTTAATAAAGATCGGAAAGTGGTCTCCACCTGCATAAGACAGAGAAGAAAAAAGGTAGAGAATGAATACAATGCTTAATTTCATAATGGCATATAACGCCCTGTTAAGGGGCAAATTGTAGTTGGCTAAAATGTGAAGCGGAGCGGAACCAGCCAACTGTAATTTGTCCCGCTTTAACAGCTTGTTAGCAGTACATTACACTGTAGTAATGTTACTACCCTTAAACCATAAACAATCATTGTCTAAATCTATTTCGTTAGATAACTCATCGTATGGATCCAAACTTAAATAAACCATGGAGTTATTTACAATGAGTTTACACTGACTAATGTAACTAGCTGAAAAGTCTTCGTAAAGTGAATACTCTGCAAGCTGACAAATTTTAAATGAAGAAATAACTCCATCGTTTGAAACAAGCGTAATTTCAGCGAAGTTATCCGATGTATCCCAATCATATCCAATGATGATCTGAGAAAGCATTTTATCTCTGAAATAAGATGAATCCACGAAACTTTCCTTGTACTGCTAACGCCCCATTAATTGGCTAAAAACAGTTGGTTAAAATTAGCGACGCAGGAGCAAAACCAACTGTTTTTTGTCCTGTTAAATTGCTTGTTATGTTTCTATTGATACTGCTGCATTTCTTTTACAAGTTCAGCTAACAAATCTTCAGCTTCAATACACCAAAACGTCCAATCTTTGTTAGGGAAGACTGCTACTTTCACATCATCAACTTGAAGTAAAGGAACCCAATGAGAAAGAAAATCAGACAAAGATATTTCCTCAGCTTTATGCCCAGGGAAATTCAAGTCTGCAATTTTCTGTGCATATTCTGGATGTGGCCAAATTGGAAAGTATTCGAATCCTTCTGGTGCGACAGGCACAAGCCAACCTTCTTTGCTTTTCACTGTCCATAGCTGCTCCCAATCAGCGACTTTACTTATAAAATGCTGAAGTCGCTTTTCAGTATCAAGCGATTGAACAGATTCAAATTGTTTCTCATTCATTGCGTATGCCACGAACTCTCCCTAGAAACATAACGCCTCGTTAAGAGGCGAAAAATTGTTGGCTAAAATTAGCGACGAAGGAGCAAAAGCCAACTGTTTTTTGTCCTTTTGAGTGCCTTGTTAGGCATTTTGCCATATATTATTTGATTTAAAAGCATATAAATACAAGACAATATACTGAGGTGCAAATAATAAATGAGATATTACCTGACCCATTAAAAAGTAATTTAAAGGCAAATCACCTTTAAAATCAGTTTGAGTTATAAACGGGTAAATAACTAGAAAACAAACAGAAAAGTAGAAATAGAATTGCCAATTACTTTTTTGAAATATAGGTTTTTGACAATAATAGAATACAAAACATAATAAAGTTATAGGTAATGTTATAAAGTCTATGTATTCAAAGATCCCAAGTTCATATCGATAAATAAGGTCGAATGTACCGATACTAGTAATACATACCCAGAAAATGTAATAACAAAGCCACCACTTTGAAACCTTATGTATTTTTATATCCATATAATTAACTGACTCCATGATTAGAGGGGGCCTTTAAGTGATTATGCCTAACGCCCTGTTAAGGGGCTGATAAATGTTTGGCTAAAATGTGTAGCGTAGCGAAACCGAGCCAAACTTTAGCAGTCCCGCTTGAACAGCTTATTATGTGTTTTTACGCCTTGGACTACCAATAAACTGCAAATATATTAAATATATATAGCTAAGAGGCCAAAGAATAAAAATAGCAATGTGCAGACCACGTTTCCCATTTTTATATGTAAAAACTTGTGCAGAAAACCAAGTTAGTAATACGCCCATTAATATATATGCTTCGGCTAAAATCCCTAATGGGTGTTCATCTATAAAATTAGAGAAAAACTGGCTTTGCCCCGTTAATACAAATAACGCTAGAGCGGATAAACCAAATAAAAGCCAAGAATTAGACATAGAAAATTTTAAAAGAAAGTTCGTTAGATTTTCCTCTAGCTCCTTACTTATAAACCGATTCTTCATTGAGCCACCAAAACACATAACGCTCTTTTAATGGGCAAAAAATTGTTTGCTAAAATTTTTGAGGAACGAAAAAAAGCAAACTGTTTTTTGTCCCTGTTTAAAAGCTTGTTAGTTGCTGATGCACAACAACTTATTAAAAACACC
>NZ_BAAJLW010000008.1:0-4237 GCF_057546125.1 Colwellia sp. SU-HH00943 | reverse complement strand
TGTGCCAAAAGGATTTAGGTTATGCCGACAAATTTAAAGTTAAATTATGTAGAGTTTCCCGCCAAAGATATTTCAGCTACAAAACAATTCTTCACTGAGGCATTTGGTTGGAGTTTTACCGATTATGGCCCCGATTATACTGCTTTCGAAGATGAAGGGTTAGACGGTGGTTTCTACAAATCGGATTTATCTTCATTAGCGTCAAACGGCTCTGCCTTACTTGTACTATTAACTGAGGACTTGGATAAAGCTCAATCTACTGTCGAGTCATGCGGTGGTAAGATTTCTACTCCAATTTTCTCATTTCCGGGCGGGAGTCGATTTCACTTTATAGAGCCTAGTGGAAATGAATTTGCAGTATGGTGTTTGTCTGGCACATAACAAGAAAATTAAGCGGGACTGCTAACAGTTGGCTAGGTTTCGCTCCGCTTCACATTTTAGCCAACTATTAATCAGCCCCTTATTTGGGCGTTATGTGACCAAATATGAATCCAGACTATCAATCCTACACGGAAGATGAATTGTTAGATGCTTTTGAACATATTGATAAAGAGGCTTGGCCTGAACGATATGCCGAAATTAAAATACACTTACAAAAATTCGCAGATGAAGCTAAAAAAGATGCTTCGAATGAACCTGATAATAGCGAAGTTTCTGAACCCGCTTGGTGGCGAAAAATTGATTTTAACAAACCTAAAGAAAAGCTAATTACGTTTGGCTTAACCCTCTGGACTTTATATATTTTATTTACGGGACAAATTTCAGCTAAAAATAGTCAAATAAGTTTTGAAGATTCACCTAAAACATATATGTTTTTTATATCTTTTTGTATTGTTATTCTAATTTGGCGTATACATGGGCATTTAACGTCACATAACAAGAATTTAAAGCGGGACTGCTAACAGTTTGCTCGGTTTCGCTTCGCTTCACATTTTAGCAAACTATTAATCAGCCCCTTAAATGGGCGTTAGGGTTACCTATGAAATGGACTACGTGTTTAATCCTGTTTTCTTTATCTTTTTTGGCTTCTGCACAAGAAGGAAAAATGACTAAAGAACAAATGAAACAGGTTAGAGAAAAACAAAAACAAGAATATATAGCTCTTTTAAAAAAACAAAAAGAGCTAGCAAAGCCTTTACTTCAGTATGAGATTGCATCTTTGGAAGCAGCTCTTCGTTTGAAAATCATTAATAAATACGAAGGCGCATCGATTATTTCTATAGATTCTTTTACCGAAGAGTATAAGTACCTAGGCACTATATCTTCGGAATTTTCTACTGATTCTATTTTTAATCAATTTGGATCATACGGTAGTGAATTTTCTCAAGACAGCATTTGGAATGAGTTTGGTCAATATGGGGGGAAGTTTTCTGATAAAAGCCCATTTAATGAGTTTACTAGTTCTCCACCTTTAATAGTTATAAATAAAAAAGTGGTTGGCCATTTGACTGTAAATCAATTTATAAATGGCGCAGTTGACCCTAATTGGCTTAAAGCTTATTTTGTGCGCTAAGTAACCCTAACAAGTCGTTAAAGCAGGACAAATAACAGTTGGCTTTTGCTCCTGCGTCGCTTATTTTAGCCAACATATTATTTGCCTCTTAACGAGGCGTTATAGTGCAAGGAGGCAGTTTTGAATACCATTCCTTTTTTCTTAATTCCCCTAATATTTTATTGGCTAGTATTGTTATCAGAATTATTTAATTATTTAGAAAAAAAGCATTTGAAAGTATATTCCTCAATGGGAAAGCCATCTTTATTTTTCAATAGTACACCAGATAATAACTCGAAATTTCTTGGTTTTTTACTCAAAAGAAAGTGGGAAAACTTGAATGATGACTACCTTGATAAATTATGTTCAAAAATATTTGTGTTGTTTTTTGTCATAAGCATACCATTTGGTTTGTTTTTAATATATTTTCTTTCTAATGCATTTTATGCACTATAACAAGCTAATTAATAAGGACAAAAAACAGTTTGCTGTTTTCGTTCCTCAACATTTTAGCAAACAATTTTTTGCCTGTTATTAGGGCGTTAGCATGCACAAGGAGGTTCCATGAAAATTTGCGGGGATTGCAATAATAAAATTACTTATGAACAATTGTTTTTTGCAATCAGATCTGTGAAATGTTCAGGTTGTGGAGCTAAGTACAAAATAAATATAGATAGTTATGTTATTTTCACTCTAATGGTTGGTCTTGCCGTACTTGTAATGGATTACTTTATAGTTTCCTTTTCTGGTATATCACTAGTAGTTTCAATTGTTGTAGTTTTTGTGCTTATATTTATTCTGGCTCCATTCAACCAAAAGTTGGTAAAGTGCAGCTAACAAGCATTTAAACAGGGACAAATTACAGTTGGTTTTTGCTCCTGCGTCGCTAATTTTAACCAACTGTAATTTGCCCATTAAAAGGGCGTTATGCAGATACAAAGGACTGTCGCACATGAATGATGTAGATGATAAATTTTATGAAAGAGCTGATGCACATATTCATTTATCAAATGACCAAATCACTGAAGAAGTTGGTCGGGGGAAAGTTAGCTCTTCGACTATGTATTCAACAGCAAGGTTTAATGCTTGGGTCAGTGCATGTAGCTGTAATAACCGCGAAGAAATGATCGCTGATAAAGAAGAGATGCTTGAGTATTTTGTCTCAGAATATCGAAAAATGTTAAATGAAAACCTTGATGATTATATAGACAATTTCAATGATTATATGGATGTAGATGATAAATCTGCATAACAAACAGTTTAAGCGGGACTAAAAACAGTTTGCTCGGTTTCGCTTCGCTACACAATTTTAGCAAACTAATTTTTAGCCCCTTAACGTGGGCGTTAGGTTTCAGGTTCGATGTATTTCAAAACTGGTAATTACCCTGAATTAGATGGGTTAAATAAAAAACAGAAAAATGAGTTTGTTTCTGATGCTGTTAAGCTTCATAACAAATGGATCAGTTTGCGGTTTTACTTTGTTATAGCATTACTTTTTATTTGTTCATTTTATGTGGCAGAAATTGAGGTAGCTTTATCGCTTCCAGATTGGACTCCATGGGTTGTATTTCCTATTTTCGGTTTGTGTTTTTACATATATCTTTTATGGGAAATTAATGGTGCAGTTTTAAAAGCCGTTACACTGCACTCTAATCAACCTAACAAGCAAATAAATCAGGACAAATAACAGTTGGTTTTTGCTCCTGCGTCGCTTATTTTAACCAACTGATATTTGCCCATTATTAGGGCGTTATATTCTCGGAGAAACTGGTGCAATCAAAAGGATTTTATTTATTCGGTTCAATAGTGATTACTCTTTCTTTTCTAATCATATTTTTTGAGGATATTCCATACATCAAATATGATGACAATTACATTTCAATTAACCACATTGAAAATGAGTACAGTAAAAATATACCTTTAGAAAAAAAGGCATTTGATTTGGCGCTTAAAAAGCAAGATATGGATATGATAAAAGCTATATATTCTCAAAGACTATTAGCTGAAAAAAGGTCGAAACAATTGTCTGTTAAAGGCCTAGATGTAGTTAAATCTATTGCGCAATTAATAATAATTTTTGCTGTTAGCTTTATGTTAACTGCGCTGGCGAAGCAAAGAGAATATAACAAGTCGTTAAAGCAGGACAAATAACAGTTGGCTTTTGCTCCTGCGTCGCTAATTTTAACCAACTGTTTTTAGCCCATTAATGGGGCGTTATGTTTACTTAGAGAGTGTCGATTTTGAGTCATGGTTTAGAAGAATACACTTTAGAGGAACTCTATGATGTCGAAGAAAATATCGATAAGTTAAAGTATCCTGAAAAGTATGAAGCTATTCTTACTCTTATTCTCGAAAAAGAAAAATCACTACAAGCCTCACCTGAATATGTATTTGCGGCTCAAAGCTTAAAAGATAACGAGGAAGTAGCAGAAAAAAAATATACACTTTTTTATATATTTATTCGTGTACTTTTATGGGCTCCTTTTTGTGCTTTCTTGCTAACTTATGAACTAGAAACATATGAACGGATCATAGCTATAGCAATATTTTTATCTCTTTTAAAAATAGGCAAAAATATTTGTGTTGCGATAGAGGTTTCGCATCTAGAAAAACGAGTAAAGAAAACCAGTGATTCGCAGTTGGGTAAAAAGTAAACATAACAAGAATTTAAAGCGGGACTGTTAACAGTTTGCCCGGTTTCGCTGCGCTACACAATTTTAGCAAACTATTATCAGCCCCTTAAAT
>NZ_BAAJLW010000007.1:0-7587 GCF_057546125.1 Colwellia sp. SU-HH00943 | reverse complement strand
TTTTAATGGGCAAAAAATTGTTTGCTAAAATTTTGAGGAACGAAAAAAGCAAACTGTTTTTTGTCCCTGTTTAAAAGCTTGTTAGTTGCTGATGCACAACAACTTTTTAATAACACTACTGTAACCAAAACGTAGGAAGAAAGCTAACACCTACATTAGCTAAAACACATGAAAGTTTGAACGCTGAAAAATAGCAGCTGAAATAAAACACTTCCTGTGATTGATTACTGCTTTTACACACTTACCAAAACCTGTAATTGCTGTTCTTTAAAGCACTAAAATAAATAGCATACTAACGCCGCAATAAGCGGTCAGATAAATGTTGGCTATAATTGTTGTGAGGAACGAACAGCAGCCAACGTTTAGCTGTCCGACTTAATTGCCTTTGTTATATTTCATTCGAAAAACTTTACTGTAAGCAATGTAATTCTATTTTATGACGTAGAAAATAATTTTGCTAGCCGAGATTTTTACGCTGCCCATGCAATGGCTGATACAAAACCACCGCAAGAATTTAGTTCTTTAAATAATTGTGGTTTTAATATTGATTGACCAATTCAATTATTTAGAAAGCCCGCCGATTAATTTAGACGAAATCGCAATTTTCAAATTAGTCCGTAACTTTAATTGGAGTGAAATATAACGCCGTATTAAGCGGCAATTTACAGTTGGTTATACTTGAGCGAAGCGAACAACCAACTGTAAATTGTCCGTTTGAATGCTTTGTTATATGCCGGATTCCACCGTACGTACTTTGCAACTATGATACAACGTATTCTCTAAAACTTTACCACTTGGTAATGCAATAGCAATAGTTGCAGAAGTATTTAAAATTAGATCTTTATTCGTTGGGCTCGTTATATGAAATTCAATTTTGCCTTTATCTACCTCTAAAACTTCAGCACAAACCAAACAATTTTTACCGTATATTTTTTCAGCATACAATCCTGCCTTACCAAGAGACTTTTCTAAAAGAGCTTTATCAATATTAAATTCTTTGTCGTGAGCACAAAGCTCAATAGCCTTGGTAGAGTTACATAATAAAAAAATTGAGATGAATGCTAAAACTTGAATTCTACGCATAGTCCCCTCAGGCATATAACGCCCGCATAAGGGGCTGTTAATGCTTGGCTATATTGTGAAGCGAAGCGGAACCGAGCCAAGCGTTAGCAGTCCCACCACTTGATGCGCTTGTTATGTTTTAACTACACTGTCCTTCGAAATGTTTATCATTAACTCTTAATTGTAATATTTTAGATTCAGTGTAATAAATAGATGAAAAATCTTTGGTTATTATTATTTCCAGCCCTTTATTGTTTGTGTAAATTGGCGAGTTAAAACGCTTTTGGAAAAGTTCAACTTCACAAGTCGACTCTCTTAAATTTGCGAATATTGGGCAGTGATAATATAACGTTAACGAAACACCTTTCTCTGACTCATATTTGTCATTTCCTAACAGATAGCCATTAGATAGAGTTCCATTACAGATCAAATACTCAGCCTTAGGCGAAAGTAATGAATACAAAACAAAAAATAAAATAACAATACATACAAAATAAATGATTTTCATACACTACCTGAATAAAACATAACGCCCACATTAAGGGGCTTTTTAATAGTTTGCTAAAATTGTGTAGCGAAGCGAAACCGAGCAAACTGTATAAAGTCCCGCTTTAATTGCTTGTTATAAGTTTATTGCGAAACAGGCCCAACATCCATTCCGTCGTATGAATCTAAGCCGTTCTGATATGCAAAAATGTAGAACTCATCGTTTCTTTTATCTAGGGATTTACTATTGTGAATTTCTGGCTTTTCAACATGAAGATAGAATAAGTCTGGTTCATTTTCTTCTTCTTTTTCAGCCTGAAATATTCCGACGACTGAGTAACCCATAGCCTGTATTTTAGGCATAGCTAATTCTAATTTATTCGGATCATTATCGGTGAAAAAGTACCCCCAAAGTAATGGCTGGGATAAATCCCATTGACCTTGTTCGGTGATACTACTGAACATCTCATCAAGCTGTTCAATCGTGATATTTTTATTTGGTATGTTATCCATAACTTTCTCTTGAGCACTCAAATTAAAACTTAATAAGAAAAGTACAATAATGAATTTAGACACTGAACTCTCCTAAACTTATAACGCCTCACTAAGAGGCGAGTAATTGTTGGCTAAAATGTGAAGCGAAGCGGAACCGAGCCAATTGTTACGAGTCCTGCTTTAGTGACTTGTTATGTTTCTATGTCACTAATTTCATTTTTTAGTGATTCTAGGTTTACATGCTTAGCTACTAAAGGCCACTGTTTTATAGTTGAATCTAGGTATATAGATAAACCGTATAAAACACCTGAAAAAGAAGCTAATACTGGAATGTAGATACCTTGCAAGTTTTGGAAGTACAACAGGAAACTAATAAAGAAACCAACCCAAGCTACAATTGAAAGAATACGGCTTTTCTTGGCAAGTTTGTTTTTGTGCTCAATTGGGTTTTCAACTGCAAATACAATATTATTTAATGAATGAGCTAATCTCGATTTATCCACGAACCTTCCTTGAAACATAACGCCCTGTTAAGGGGCAAATTGTAGTTGGCTAAAATGTGAAGCGGAGCGAAACCAGCCAACTGTTATTTGTCCCGCTTGAACAGCTTGTTAGGCAATTTATGCTCATACCATGTTGCATGGTTGTATTAGCAGTTAATCGCCTCTTCCTAGATATGCGCGAATAGATTTTATTTTACCCTCTATATTAAAGGTAATTACATCTACTACATAAAGTACTTCAGTCTCGTCAACAACGATACGTAATTCGCCTGTAACGGCATCCTCTGCTTCATAAGTATGTAATATTTCTATTTCGATGGATCTAGCAGAACTAAAATTCTTTTCAGTTTCAGCAATTGCGGTTGCTTTACCTAGGACTGAAATTTTCCAATCTCTCAATGAGACATCATCTGAGAGCATTTCAGAGATCTTTACAATGTTTTTATCAGAATAATACTTTAAATAAGAAATGAATTGATCTTTGAATGACATACATTCTCCATTTTTATTTCGCTAAAGTTGAATTAAATTGCGAAATTGAATAATTGCCTAACGCCGCCATAACCGGCAGCCGTGCGCGAAGCGCGCTTTAGGCTGTCCAGCCAAGAAGTGGCGATGGTTGATGGCCTTGTTAAATTTTATTGTAAATGAATATCTCATCGATTATATCTACTTTAATGCCTTTCTCTTTGTTGATTTCCTTGCATCCAAACCCTGAAGGATGACCAATTATAGTGGGGAAATCACCTCCGCTGCGCCGAAAAGTTACCCAAACGCCTAACACTTTGCCATCTGATTTTCTGAAGGTTTTGGCAGTAGTTTTCGTTATATCAGGGAAGCCTTTACGAATAAATTCTTTTTTCATGTCATAGGCGTATTGAAGGTGATCTTTTGAGGTGCGCCTTGGACCAACATTTATTTGTCCATTGCCCCTAAAGGGCTCGTTCAATTCGTACTCTTCTTTAGTAAGGACAACATTCTCATATACGGTGTTACCCCCTTGAGTTTCACACAATTCTCTTACGCGACTATCCCAGTATGCTTTGTTGAACTCACATAAGATTACACCGATGACGACAACCCCAATAAGTCCAAGTAATAAAATAAAGGGGCTTAGAAAAATCCATTTTAGAAGCTTCATATTGCAGTGCTCAGAAATTTAACGCCCATTTAAGGGGCTGATAATAGTTTGCTAAAATGTGAAGCGAAGCGGAACCGAGCAAACTGTTAGCAGTCCCGCTTTAAATTCTTGTTAGGTTTTCGATTGCTCAGCAGATTAAATATTGCTACAAAATGAATAAGCAAAATCCAAAAAAGTGCTTGATTAAAATTAGAATATATATCGATGATATTGTGACTAATTTCGTTCCCCGCTGTTTCCAACTCTTTGAACTCTTCCAAAGACTCAATAAATAATTCTGTTGGGATAGTCGTCTTTTCTTTTTGTGCTTTCGCTATTAAATTATCGATAGAATTTAAGCTATTTGAATGTGCAATATCGATCTGTGAATTTTCAACTATGTAGTCAGGAAGAAAATACAATACACCAACATTAGATATTAATAACAAAGAACTGAATAACAGAAATAGAACACTTAAATTTTTCACCAATCCTCCCTGAAAACCTAACGCCCATTTAAGGGGCTGATAATAGTTTGCTAAAATGTGTAGCGAAGCGAAACCGAGCAAACTGTTAGCAGTCCCGTTTTAAATGCTTGTTAGGCTTTACCATGCACACCAGTGTTTGGAACAGTATATTTAATAGTAAAGAAGATACATAAAACCCAAACTAACCAGAAAAACACACTGTTAAACCAAAATGAATGTACTAGAAAGTCATACACTGGAAAAGTAACAAACTCAGCTAACCAATCTATGGTATTTAAACCAAATATATTTTCTGCAACAAACATCAATTCACCACCTTTAGGGTGAAAGAAGCTAATAAGCCCTCGGACAATAACGGGAAACAGGATTATTGAACAAGCAACTAAAACTAATCTCCTCACGTTAAATTTATCTCCAAGATTTAGGTAAGCCTAACGCCCCACTAAGAGGCAAAAAATAGTTGGTTAAAATAAGCGACGCAGGAGCAAAACCAACTGTTTTTTGTCCTGCTTGAGTGGATTGTTAGGTGAATTTAAACTTTCTCTCTAATTTAGCTCTTTTAGATAGAAAAAATACCCCACCCAACAATAATAAAGCTAAAGAAGAAGGTTCTGGTACTTTGTTTATTATATTTAAACTTACCCCACCTAAAGCACTCGTTCCAATGATACCTATTTCACCATTGATATTATTATAAAAACTTAACCCGACCCCTTGCATCCAAAAAGAAGGATCTAAGTTAGCATTGTCAAACATTGAACCAAGGGTGGTTTCACCTGTTTGAATATTTGATAGGTCTAGAGCCCAGCCACCGAAAGATGAACTTGCATGACTATATAAATAGTCAGCTAAAAAGCCCGTAGAGCTGTTTACTTCATGGTTCCAATTAAAGTAATTATCAAGGAAAGGTGAGTTATCTTGTATAAAGTCAGGTCGAAAATTTGAATTTAACGTGGAGTAATTAAACACACCTGAATTATTATTGTTCCCAAAAAATTCTATTGAAGCACCAGTAAGAAAAGAACATGTGATTAACGTAGTTCCTGTACAATTTGATTTGGCTCCCATCTCGAACGAATATTTTGTTGTAAATGAATCTCCAAGCACAAATTCTGGGTATACACCTTCCGGCTTTGAAAGCGAACTTGCATCTGCGTATAACGTATAGTTAGATTCAATAATAGAGCTTACTTCAATAGTTATAATTGAAGCTTTTACATTTAAACTCCCCATAGCTAATAGTAAAACTAATATCAATGTAAATGTTTTCATAAATTAATCCTTTAATTGTAGACACAAACTACCAGCTGGTTATTCACCTAACGCCCTGTTAAGGGGCAATAATATAGTTGGCTAAAATAGCGAGGAACGAGCAAAAGCCAACTGTTATTTGTCCCGCTTGAACAGCTTGTTATGTTTTACGTTTAAGAGCCAATGGTAAAACAAAAAATACTGTAATTATTATTATCAAATCAGCAATACTAGCAACAACATCAAATGCTTCTCTTAGTACTTCCAAGTCACTAGCTTGTGCTCTTGTGAAATCACTGAAAGTTGCTATTAAGTCCTCTTGTTTTGTAGCACGTTGTAGAAAGGCTTTTTCAACAACTTTGTTATTTGATTCACTATGAGAAATGACTTCATTTGTAGACAAAAATTCACCATCTATTTCGATAAAAGGTAAAGACAAAAATGATCTTATGATTAGCGCCAACACAATTATTATGACTGGAAAAATGATTTGTCGAATGATTGCCACAAACTCTCCTGTAAAACATAACGCCCTGTTAAGGGGCTGATAATGTTTGGCTAAAATTGTGTAGCGAAGCGAAACCGAGCCAAACTTTAGCAGTCCCGCACTTAAACAGCTTGTTAGTATTCAATTTAGATCAGCTTTGGTTCCCATTCTGGTTACCCAGCCTAGCTCTCTCATTTTTTCATTAACAGCTTCATCAAATTCAATAGAACCTAAATGTGGCAGGATTTCCTCCCTGAGTTCTTCGTCTACTTCACGTTTTCCAGCTTCGATTGCATTAATTGCTGCCTCTTCCAAAGCTTCATCAGCTGTTTCTAGAAAGCTTTCTATATGTTGAGGATCATTTGACACTTCACCGTCGATAATTACACCTCTAGAGTAAACTTCTTGAGTACAACGCTTTTTATCTGCTTGATAATAATCAGGGCCATTATCATTATCGTCCATTAGATAAAGTCTAAAACTGCCTTTCTCGGGATGAGAGATTATTAAAAAGGGCCCTTTTGCTTTCATGTCCATAAAGTTATTCCATTACTGCTCGGAGGTTGCACTTGAATACTAACGCCTCATTAAGAGGCAATAAAATAGCTGGTTAAAATTAGCGAGGCACGAGCAAAAACCAGCTGTTTTTTGTCCTGCTTGAATGACTTGTTAGCTATACTTTTACACAAGTACCTGCATCTTCAAGCTCTTTGTCTTTAGTTATGAATTTCGAACTTGAAAGCTCGATAATTTCAGAAATGAAAGTTTCACCTTCATATGAAATAGCTTGAAGGATATCTTTAGACTCTTTAAGTTCAGGTATTGATGCATCTATAATTATCGTTTCAACAGTTTCCTCTATCAGGGTAGTTCCTTCAATTTTCCAAGGACCAGAGTGAGCTATTTTGATCCATACATCATTTTCCATTCCACGCAGTCTATATATGTGAATGTCGGTAGAAGTGCCATCCTGTCTATATTCAACAGTATGAGCGACATCAAATATACCAACTTCTTCGTCACCGTCAGTAAATGAATCACATTTCCAATTCCCCAGAGCCAATGATTCATCAGGTGAACCATAACTAAAGCAAGAAACTAGCACTAATAATATTGAAATAATTCTCATAACGATCCTTGTATAGCTAACGCCCAAATAAGGGGCTGATAATAGCTTGCTAAAATTGTGTAGCGTAGCGGAACCGAGCAAGCTGTTAGCAGTCCCGCTTAATTTTCTTGTTATGTGGTTGGCCACAAAACTATATCGTTATCGCCGTATAATACACCGAAATTTATGTTGGTAAGCCTATCAAATTCAAACTGTAATTCTAACCATTGGTCATCATAGTTAACGGAAATAGAAGAACCATAATCATCTATGGTTGGCGTACCTTCCAGTTTACTTTTAAGGAATGCTTCTATTTCAGCGAATGACTTTCCGATTAACCTTGAACCAAATAACTCTGCATCAGGGTTATGAACCTCAAGCCATCCAAGACGATTTTCATTATCTGGTTCAAGTGACAATTCGATTAAGAGATCATTATATTGGAGTCGTTTGCAATCGCTATCTGTGAAGTAAACCTTATCAGGTTCACCTAAAAGTGACTTAACTTCATTCTCAGTTGCACCAAAAGATACAAGCTCAATTCCGCATCCTAACGTGATTTTCAACGCCAACTCCTTTGAACCACA
>NZ_BAAJLW010000006.1:0-212604 GCF_057546125.1 Colwellia sp. SU-HH00943 | reverse complement strand
CTTTGTCAAAGGATCAAGCTTTATTTTATAACTTTTATTTGTTCGAATATTAATTGAACTAAATGTTGCTATATCCAACAATAAAGCGTTATAAATGTTTAAATTGCATGTTTTTTACACTTATTGTTGCACAATGATAAAAGGTGGGTAACATAGAATTGTAAAGCTTGTTTTTACATTTTGTTCTTATAAATAAATATTAAAATAATAATTAGGTATCCATTATGAAGTCTCCGAACACCTCTACGATTGTTATAGCAGCAATTTTTGCTGTTATTGCTTTTTTTGTTTTTAGTAGCATAACTGCTTCACCAGTCATTGTTGCTGCTTTTGTTTTTATTAGTGCAATTGTCAGCTCATTAACGGGAAATTCTAGCAATACAAATCAAGAAGACACTCCTTCTAAAAGCGCTAATAGTGATGTTAAAACACTCTATGTGGGCAACTTACCCTACAGAGCCAATGAAGCGGCAGTCAAAGAGTTATTTTCTGAATACGGTCATGTGCAATCAGTTCGCTTAATGAAAGATAAACATACCGGAAAACGACGTGGTTTTGGTTTTGTTGAAATGGCTGCAAACGATGTTAACAAAACCATCGATGCATTAAATGATAGTGAATTTCAGCAACGCACGTTAAAAGTGAGAGAAGCAAAAGAGCGTCCAGAAAGAACCGGTAACGAAAACAGCTAAATTTCTTCTTAATTATTTTCTAAACCTATTATAGTAGAGATACGATAATAGGTTTTTTTATGTCTTCGATTTTATAAAGAATAAAATAAACCTAGACAAGCGCATTCGCAAAGGTAAAATTCGCGCTCTTTACGTTTCATAACATTCAAGGTTTAGTCATGTTTAGTCATATTCACCCCGATAACTACGACGATCAATTATCGACAAAAGAACAAGATATGACGGAATTATTTTCTTGTTTTAACATGCCTGCCGCCGAGGTATTCCCTTCTGCTAAATTGAACTATCGCTTAAGAGCTGAGTTTAGGGTTTGGCATCAAGAAGATGACCTTTATTATATTATGTTTGATAGCGCCACTAAGAAAAAATTTCGAGTGGATACATTCCCCGTTGCAAGCAAGCTTATAAACCAAGCAATGACCTCCTTATTAGAGGCGATTAAAGATAAACCTATTCTTCGCTACAAGCTTTTTCAAGTTGATTTTTTATCGACCTTAAGCGGTGAATTACTAATAAGTTTGTTGTATCACAAACCTTTGGAAGAAAACTGGGAAACGGCAGCCCTTTTGCTGAAAGAACAGCTAAGTGCTATTGCGCCTGTAGATATAATTGGCAGAGCCAAGAAGCAAAAGGTTATTGTCAATAAAGACTATGTGATGGAGTCATTGAAGGTAGGAAATAAGCAGTTTGTTTACCAACAAGTTGAAAATAGTTTCACCCAGCCAAATGGTGGTGTTAACCAACAGATGCTACTTTGGGCGCAACAAGCAACGCTCAATGCCCAAGGGGATTTAATTGAACTTTATTGTGGCAATGGCAATTTCAGTATTGCACTAGCTGAAAACTTCGATCGCGTATTAGGCACAGAAATTTCTAAAACTTCCGTTAAGTCAGCACAAGTTAATATTGCAGCTAATCATATTACTAATATTGATATAGTTCGAATGTCGAGTGAAGAGTTTAGCCAAGCGATGAATGGTGAGCGACAGTTTCGCCGTTTAGAAGGTTTTGATTTAACCAGCTACAACTATGATACTGTTTTGGTTGATCCACCTAGGGCTGGTTTAGATATGGATAGTGTCGCTTTAGTCAGTCGCTTTAATAAAATTATCTATATCTCATGTAACCCACATACGCTTAAAGATAATTTAACCGAGTTAAGCAAAACGCACACTATTGAAAAATTTGCCTTGTTTGATCAATTTCCTTATACCGACCATATTGAAACAGGCGTGATACTTACGCGTAAATAAAATTGATTAGCTATAGCACTACTTTTGATTAGAGTTTTTCGCCGCTTTACGTCGTTCGCTAAGTTCTGCAGCACCACGAGCTATAAAACGTAATTGTTGAATTGTTCGCTTAGCTAATTGGTTACGCTCATTTTTATTATCTATATCTAATGCATCAGAGCCAGCACTAAAGACAATAGTGACTGCTGCATTAGCTTGCATATAGGCCACTTCTGCATCTAAATTATTCGCTTGTAATAAATAATCACAAAGCTCCATGGTAAAATAGCGAATTTCTCGTATAACTGCCGATCTAAATGCTGCAGATGTACCTGAACGTTCACGTAATAATAAACGAAAAATATTACCGTTACTTTCAATGAATTCCATAAAGGTTTCTACAGAGATTTGAATAACTGAACCACCCTTAGCAATACGCTGCCTTGCTTGACGCATCAATTGTCTTAAGGTTAAGCCTGCTTCATCCACTAAGGTTAAACCTAACTCATCCATATCGGTAAAGTGACGGTAAAACGACGTTGGTGCTAAGCCAGCTTCTTTGGCTACTTCCCGAAGGCTTAAACTAGAAAAGCTACGCTCAGCGCTTAATTGATTTAATGCCGCATCAATTAATAGTCGGCGAGTTTTTTCTTTTTGTTGCGCTCTAACACCACTCATGAGTTTTGACCTATTTTAAACAACTCAACATATCATACTGTAATTGCTGATTAATGTCAGGGAGGACATTGATAACAAGAAAAATATTATTGAATTTTCTTGACTGGTCAGATGTTCTAGCTAAACTATACAATTAGTGTACACGTGTAAGCTTAAATGTGCTGACTCATTAAACTCAGAGATCTAAAATGAAAAAACCTCCAATTTTGTGGCTCAACGTTATTGTTTTTATAGGCACCTTTTTAGTGGCTATGATTGGCGTACCTTATCGCGCAATAACGACAGGTTTCGATAGTAGTGAAATATTATTTGCTTTAATATGTTTTATTTTTTGTGGCATGTCGATTACCGCTGGATATCACCGCTTATGGTCTCATAAAACATACCAAGCCCATTGGAGCTTACGTTTAATTTTCGCTTTAGGCGGAGCATTCGCTCTACAAAATAGTATTTTACACTGGTCATCTGATCATCGAATTCATCACAAGCACGTTGACAATAATGATGTTGATCCTTATTCAGCTAAAATGGGGTTTTGGTATTCTCATATCGGCTGGATGTGTCGTGAATATCAAGCACACAGATACCATGACTACAAAAATGTCAGAGATTTACAAAAAGATGCCATCGTAATGTGGCAACATAAGCATTACTTACTGTTATGTATCATAATGAATTTTGGTGTACCTATCGCTTTTGGTTTATGGCATGGCGATCTAATAAACAGCCTTTTATTGGTAGGCTTCTTCCGTTTAGTTATGAGCCACCATACCACCTTTTTTATCAATTCTGTGGCACACATTTGGGGCAAGCAAACCTATACAGACAAGAATACAGCGCGGGATAATGGCTTTCTCGCTTTTCTAACTTTTGGCGAGGGTTACCATAATTATCACCATATTTTTGAGAATGATTATCGAAATGGTATTCGCTGGTGGCAATTTGACCCTACTAAATGGTTAATCAAAAGCTGCCAATGGCTTGGCTTAACTTCAAAGTTACGTACCAGTCCAGAAGATAAGATTGAAAAAATGCGCCTTGCTATGGTGTTAAAACGCAGCAAAGATAAAGCCATTTCTTTACCTAATGCTGAGCAAGCATTACAACAATTACAGCAAGAATATGACTTACTAATCAATAAGCTAAATGACTATTATCAAATACGTAAAACCTTATTGCTAGAAAAGAAGCAGCAAGTAATGGCTGATGTAGAAAAGTCTGAATTGATGCTTCAATACCAAGATCTAAAGACAAAACTTGTTGAACAACGTAAAAGCTGGCAATTGTTAACTGAAAAACTTGCCTAAAAATCAATGAAATATGATAAGTTATATTACCATTCTCCTCAAATCCTGCTAAAATTTTTCCATTAGTAGATATTTGAGGCGATACCTTTGAGCAAACCTAAAAAACAAAACACAGAAACCTTCGACTTTGATGTCATTATTTTAGGCACTGGCCCTGGTGGTGAGGGTGCCTCGATGGAACTTGCCAAGAAAGATCAAAAGATAGCCATTATCGAACGCTATAAAGATGTTGGTGGTGGCTGTACTCACTGGGGCACAATACCTTCAAAGGCATTACGCCAAAGTGTAAGCCGCTTAATTGAATATAATTCCAATCCGCTATTTCGCGGTCATGACAAAGCCAAACACCTAACTTGTTCAGATATTCTCAGTCATGCTTCTTCAGTTATACGTAAACAGGTTCAATTACGTAGTGGATTTTATGATAGAAATCGCGTTGAACTAATCACAGGAGAAGCCTCTTTTATTGATGCCAATACAGTTCAAATTCTTAAAAATGATGGCTCTATTGAGAAACTTACCGCGAAAAAAATTGTGATTGCAACTGGTTCACGCCCATACCGCCCAGACGATATTAATTTTAATCATCCACGAGTTTACGACTCAGATACTATACTCTCTCTCGTCCATGAGCCACGTTCAATTATTATTTATGGTGCTGGTGTTATCGGTAGTGAATATGCCTGTATTTTTAGAGGCTTAGGTGTCAAAGTAGACTTGATTAACACCCGTGATCGACTGTTATCATTTCTTGATGACGAAGTGTCTGATTCTTTAAGCTATCACTTATGGAATAATGGCGTTGTGATTAGACATGGCGAACAAATTGAGCGTGTTGAGACCAGTGAGGAAGCTGTTACTGTACATTTAGAGTCAGGGAAAAAAATGCGTGCCGATTGTTTGCTTTTTGCTAATGGTCGTACAGGTAATACTGCTGATTTGAATCTAGCCAACGCTGGGTTAGAAGCTGATGGCCGTGGTCAACTTAAGGTCAATAATCACTACCAGACACAAGTAGATAATATTTATGCTGTTGGTGATGTTATTGGCTACCCAAGTTTAGCGAGTGCAGCTTACGATCAAGGGCGACTTGCCGCTTCGGCCATGATTGATCATAAGAGTAGCGCTAAGTTAATTGCTGATATTCCTACTGGCATATATACCATTCCAGAAATCAGCTCCGTAGGGAAAACTGAACAAGAATTAACAGAAGCTAAAATTCCTTACGAAGTAGGTAGAGCACAATTTAAGCACTTAGCAAGAGCACAAATTGCTAATAGTATGGTAGGTTCATTAAAAATTCTTTTCCACAGAGAAAGTAAAGAAATTTTAGGTATTCACTGCTTTGGGGAAAATGCCGCAGAAATTATTCACATTGGTCAAGCAATTATGCAGCAAACCAATGGTGGCAATACTATTGAATACTTTATTAACACTACTTTTAATTACCCTACAATGGCAGAAGCATTTAGGGTTGCCGCGTTAAATGGTTTGAATAGGTTATTTTAGATTACGATATTGTATTACATAGGTAGTTATAACTATGAATAAAGCTAGCCTTATAGGAATACTATTAAGCATTACTTTTACGAGTAATGCTTTTGCTTTAAATAGTTACAGTATTTATTTAGTTAGACATGCTGAAAAACAAAAAACTGTGGACGACCCTGGCTTAACAGCATGCGGCAAAGCTCGCGCAAAGCAGTTAGCCGAAATACTCTCACATGCGGATATTAATCAAATTTACAGTACTAGTTATCAACGTACTAGACAAACAGCCACACCGTTAGCTGTTCAGCAACATGTTGCGATTCAGAATTACCACCCCAAATATTTAGAGCAGTTTTCGTTACAGTTACAACAGCGAAAACAAAATACATTAGTGGTGGGCCATAGTAATACAACCCCTCGACTTGTAGAGCTTTTATCAAAACAAAAAGTTACCCCACTAAGTGAGCAAGATTACCAGGACTTATATCAAATACAGTTTGTTGGTGAGCAAATCGTACTGACGCAATTCAAACAGCCATTACTATGCCAGTAAATCGTATGCTTATAGATGCAACTAATAACTTTTACCTGAATGTTGCTTACTGCCTAATTTAATCAATTCCACTGCTGATAACTGATAAAGAGTGCCCCATTGTTTGATCGTTACCATATCTTTAGCAGGTTGACCTTTTATTTTTAACAGAGTATTCGGTACTCGATACTCTTTAGCTAAATTCAAAGGTAATAACTTATCCCCGCTCTCAGTGACTAAGCCATAAAACCCACCTTCAAAATCCAAATAAACCACTTTTACTTGTTGCCATTGTACTTTGTCTTTCATCTGTTCAGCTCTCTGATGAGCACATGAGCTGCTTATAAACAGCACGCAAACAAGCATCGAAATGGTCATTTTATTGAAAATAGTATTTATCATTGAGTTCCTCATTGGCTAAGTCGCCGTAGTTTCCTTGCGTGTTATATGCTCCTTTATCTATATCACTTAAGCATCATGGACAAAAAAGGTCGTAATAAATTAATATCACGACCTTGCTTGTAGTGCAAATTAACCTGATTGAAACACTAACTTTGCATATAATTTTCTGGCATAGGCAATGCGGCAACACCTGAATCAATAGCAGCTTGCGCAACAGCTTTTGCAACTACCGAACATAAACGTGGGTCCATTGGTTTAGGAATAATATATTCTTTGCCAAAGCTTAAACGCTCATCACCACTCGCCACTAGTACCTCACTAGGTACTTCTTCTTTAGCAAGAGTACGAATTGCATGCACTGCTGCTACTTTCATTTCATCATTAATAGTACGCGCTCTAACATCTAATGCGCCTCTAAAGATAAATGGAAAACATAACACGTTATTTACTTGGTTAGGGTAGTCAGAACGACCAGTAGCCATAATAACATCGTCACGAACTGACAATGCCAATTCAGGTTTAATTTCGGGATCAGGGTTTGAGCAGGCAAAAATAACTGGTTTTTCAGCCATAGATTTTACTTGTTCTGCTGAAAGTAGGTTTGGCCCTGAAACACCAATAAAAACATCAGCATCTGCTATTGCATCATCTAAAGTGCGCTTATCGGTATTATTTGCAAAAAGTTTCTTATATTCATTTAGATCATCACGACGTGTGTGAACTATACCTTTAGAGTCAAGCATATAGATTTTTTCACGTTGGGCGCCACATTTAATCAATAATTCCATACAAGCAATCGCAGCAGCACCAGCACCTAAACAAACAATATTGGCTTGTTTAATGTCTTTGCCTTGAATATCTAATGCATTCATTAGGCCGGCGGCTGTAACAATAGCAGTACCATGTTGATCATCGTGAAATACAGGAATTTTACAACGTTCAATGAGCGCTTTTTCAATGGCAAAACACTCGGGGGCTTTTATATCTTCAAGGTTAATCCCACCAAAACTATCAGCGATATTGGCCACTGTATTGACAAAGTCTTCAACCGTTTTGTGTTTTACTTCTATATCAAAAGAGTCGATATTTGCGAAACGTTTGAATAATAAAGCCTTACCCTCCATTACCGGCTTTGAAGCCATAGGTCCTAAATTACCTAAACCTAAGATTGCCGTACCATTACTAATTACCGCCACGGTATTACCCTTAGCGGTATATTTGTAGACATCGTCAGGATTATTTGCAATCTCTCGACATGGCTCTGCGACACCTGGGCTATAAGCCAGAGATAAGTCTTCACTGGTTTCTGCTGCAGTGGTTAATGAAACACATATTTTTCCTGGTGTTGGTTGAGCATGGTAATCAAGTGCTTGTTGACGAAAATCTGTCATAGTTACTTCCTAAGGAGCTAATTGGGCTATATTAATATAAGAAATATTCAATATAGAGGCTATCTATGGCGCGTAGTGTATTGCATTGTATATCTGCATTTCAAGCCTGTTTGACTATATTAAATCGCTGTAAGCTATATTAAACATAAACTTTTAAATAAACTAAATCACATTATTTCGGTAAATATTCATTATTAATGCATAGAAAACTGTATGAAATAGCTAACTTATTAGTAAATTTATCTCTGAATTAACTAAACACCATTATTGCAACAAAAGTATCAATATGAATTTAAGCAAAAAACACTCTTGTCTTATTACATTACAATTACCAACAAAAAACCGCTTCAGTGAGCGGCTTTTTCGCTTTTCTAAATTTAAACTATGAGGAAATTAAAAATTTATTCGATTGTTCAGTAACAAATCTCTCATAAGACCTCGACGATAAAGCACCTTCATAACTAGTAATTGTAACTTGCTTCCTTCGATGTGTTTGCAATAGTGGTTATAGAGTTTTAGTTGATGTTTTATTACTCTTCTAATTGCTCTTTCACAAGATTAATGAAGTCTGAATTTTTCAATGGTTTAGACCAATAATACCCTTGTCCGTATTCACATTTTTGTTCATTTAACAAATTAGCGGCTGCTTTATCCTCCACACCTTCTGCAACATTATTAATACCTAAACTTCTACTCATATTTATAATTGCTTTGACGATAAGTAAATCGTGATCTGAGCGATGAATATTTCTGACAAGTGACTGGTCTATTTTTAATGTGGTCACATTAAATTTACTTAAATAGCCTAAATTAGAATAGCCTGAGCCAAAGTCATCAATAGCAAAAGTAATCCCCTTAGCATGTAACTGATTAATTTGATTTTGAATTTGGGATACATCATCAATAATCATTGATTCAGTAATCTCTAATTCTAGATAATGCGGTGAAATATCACTTGTATATAATGCCTTGGTTACAATTTGAGGCAAATTTCCTTTCCTAAAATCAACAGGAGACAAGTTTATTGCCACATTCAAATGCTTCAAGCCTTGAGAGTGCCATTGTTTGCAAGCTTTACAGGCTTCATTTATTATCCATTTGCTAATATCAACAATGATTCCTGACTCTTCAGCAATAGGAATAAACACATCTGGAGGAACCATTCCACGCTTAGGGCAGTTCCAGCGAATTAATGCTTCAGCGCCTGTTATTTGATCAGTGATTAAATTCACTTTAGGTTGATAGTAGAGTTCCAATTCATTATTAGCTATCGCTAGCTTCAAGGATTGAATAAGTTGATATTTACTCTCCTCTGTCGAGGTCATATTTTCATCATAATAATAAAATGCGTTTATATTCTTGCTGCCCACTTGGTGTAGCGCTAAATGAGATTTTTTACGTAATACCTCTAAATTCTCGCCATCAAATGGCGCGATTGAAATACCGATAGAAATAAATAACTCTATTTCGTAATCATGAATGTAAAAAGGTAAGCTGGCGGCTTGAAATATTTGTTCTTTGAAAGCATCAATTTCTTCGTGACTGCTTGATAACTTTAACAAGATAAACTCAACACCTTGAAAACAGTAAACATATTCACTTCCTTTTTTAAGCGAAAGTAATCGCTCAGAAAACTGCACTAATAACTCATCACCTACGTCATGACCAAATGAATTATTAATACTTCTTAAATTATGCAAATCAAGGGTCATGAAAGATAATGTTTTGCCTGAAGCCACTAAATCACTTAATTGAGTTTGTATTTCCTTTCTACAAATTCTTTCATTCGGTAATTTCGTTAATGTATCGTAATTAACTAATTTTGATGTTTTATCCAATCGGCTTCTTAACGTTTTATATTGCTTATTAAGGTTTCTAAAAGAGGACTTTATTTGATGAATAAAAATAAAAGTGATCACTGAAAATAAACAAAGAAGAATAGCAATATTTACTCCTCTGCTTTGTATATCTTGTTTGGAGAGTTCAACTAACTCAATCAATTGAACATTATGCGCATATATGAAGAAAATCAACACAACTTGCATGTAAAAGATTAAAGGCAGCGAAAGTGATTTTGATCCCAACGTTAACGCTAATAATATAATACAAGGAAAGGCTACTAACGACGTACTAAAGAGACCATTATTTTGCCAAGCGGTATAAGTCGCTAACGTAACTAGAGTCCATAAAAAAACGCCTATGACTATATTTACAGTATCCGTATTTGACCAATAAAAAAGAAACAATATAACGAAGAAACTAGCTATTAATGCCATTTCTACTTCATCAAACGAAGATAATAATAGTTCGCTTATGAGTAAAATTGATAAACCAAACAAAGCAAAAATAAGCGATAACTTCAACTGCTTAATGGCAGTTAATTTTTCATTGCCTCGCGTATTAGCATTTATAAGCATTAGTTTTTATCCTTATGCTTAACCAAGTCTTGATATAGGCTAAAAAAGTTAGCCTGATCTGTTTGGAGCTTTTCTTTAGACCAATACATCGCTTTGTCTGCACTTTCTATTAGGGCTTTAATGTTGATTTGATCATCAGGAAAAAACACACCGCCCATAGAGGCACCAACACTTAAACTAATGTTTTTCGAGGATAGATACAAAGGAGTTTCTATATGCTCTTTTATTTTAACTGTCATTTCCTCTAGTTCATCCAAAGGCAAATTAGGTAACACGATAATAAACTCGTCACCTCCCCAACGTGATAATATATCTCTATGCCTTAAGCCTTTTATTAATTGACTAGCTACGTGAATCAGTATTTCATCACCTGCTTCGTGGCCATGAATGTCATTTATTGGTTTAAATTTGTTTAAATCTAATAATATTAACGCAAATGGTGTTTTTGTCTTAATCAATGACTTAATTTGTTGCTCAGCACCTCGACGGTTTAACAACTGTGTTAATTGATCTGTACTAGCTTTTTTATCTAATTTGTCTAATTGAAGTTTACGCTTAGAGATATCATGAAGTGTTATTTGGTAATGTTCTTTGTAATCTTCTGTGATTGAAGAGGTTATTATCGCTTGCACCCAAATTGCCTCTTCAGTAGCTTTATTGATGAGCTCAAATTCACCTGAAGCTATCTCTTCATTTCCAAATGCGATGTCCACCGCATTGTTAAGCTGATGTTGTTCTATAAATAGCTCTTTTAAATAAGGGCCGTAACTCTTTTTAAGGGGAAGATTAATTCTCTTCAATAGAGATTCAAACGCCTCATTATAAAGAAGTATATTTCCTCTTGGCTCAATCAAAATTATTGATGACGTTGATTTTTCAAACAAAGTACGAAAATGTTTACTCAGACGTTCAACTTCATCTCTTAGGTTGCGTTCTTGTTCTAATTGCGACTCTGTTTTATCCAGTAATAAATTAATATCGACAACTAGCGAGCCTATTTCACTTTTACTATGTTGCATTGGAATATCAAGTCGCTCACTCGTTCCTGGCACAATTTTATGTAACCGCTTTGCAATACTTAAAATAGGTTGAGTGATGACGACATAAGCAACCATGATAATAATTATTGTTACAATAGAAGCTTGAATGTATATAGCCAAGCTGTTATCAAAACTTATCTCTTGAGCCCGCTTTTGTATTTGCAGTAAATCGGGAGTAATGGCTAAGGAACCAACAGAACGCTCTGCTTCAAAAGGGGAAAACAATTGGAATTCAACGGTATCTGTTGTTTTATTGTATAACTTAGAAGTAATGTTTAACGTTTCGGTTTTTATTTCTACACCTTCAACAATATCATTAGAAACTAAACCATTAACTACTTCTATAACTAACTCCTCATCCTCGAGGTAAGTAGCAATTGATGCTGTAGAAGAAACAGTAGCATGCAGTTGTCCTATTTTGTCTTTACTAAGCGATAATTCATTTAAATAGGTTATACGATAAAAAACCTGTGTCGCTAAAAAACCGACTATAGATGCGGCAAAAATAACAATGATTGCAAGTCGGATGACAAGGCCATTTTTATTCATTTAATTGATATACCACTTTAAGGTTTTCATTCAACATTGATTTCGGGATATAACCAATAGCGTCTTTTGTTTTCACTATATAATTTAGAACACTTTCTTTTGAATTTTGTTCTATTGGAGGTTTAGCTCGGCCCGTAAATCGAATCCTTGACCAATACGCATTTACACTCGCTAAAGAGCGCCCTAATAATCTTTGATAAAAAACCTTCTTAGTTTCATGTTCACTCGTTAAATCAACGGCAACGGCTTTACTGCCATCAGGAAAAGCAACGTATTTTCCCATAAAAAGATCAATAACTTGGGATCGCGTCATTTTTTCAACGGGGTTATCACTATTAACAACCACAACTAACTCATCTTCGGAAAAAGCAGGCATACTTATGAAGATTAGTATGAGTAAAAAGATTAAATTACAATAAATCCTCATAAGTTAAAACTCACACTAAGCATAAAAACATTAACTGAATCTGCAGATAAATCACCCGTTTTATTAAGCCAGAGCGCTCCACCAGTATCCTCAATATGCGTATTATTCCACTGCAATGAAGAGGAAAGATTATCCATAATATCCCAACGCCAACCAATTGAAGTAGTTTTCTGATTAGAAGCGTAAAAATTAAACATGCTTTCGGTAGCGTAAATTAATTCTGGTATTAATTGTGTTTGTACACCTGGCTCATCAAAAGTGTAGATGTCAGAGTCAGTAAAGGCATATACAGCATAAAAAGTATGATTATCTAATTGATAAGCTAGCCCTCCATAGCCACTAAAAACGTCTGGAATGGTTTCAGTAGCATGTGGTTTTATCAATGATAACTCCCCTGTAAAAAGAAAGTTTCCTAGATAAGCCTGACCACTTATTGATGAATAATTGACCTTTTCTCCCTTTAGCCTAAGACTATCGCTAAATGCTTCAGCATCAGGCCAAATAAAAGGAGGCATTTGTCCAATGACGTTAATAAGCTCTAAGCTTCTTTCTTCCTCATTGGCAATTTCTTGTTGGGTATGTTGAACCTGTATACTCCAATCAATAGAAGAGTAATTAATAGAAAGACCATAAATATTCTTAATTTCAATAGAAGATACTGTATCAATAGAAGCCAAAACAGAGTCACTTCTACCAGCAAAAAACTTTGTTCTTAATGTAGTATCACCAAAATGCTTAATATAAGCTACATCCCCGCCATCGATATATCTAAAAGGGATCAACCCATAAACTTCATTAGGGGGGATAGCCCATGTGTAAGCGATCCCTACATCTCTATATTCTGTGATTAAAAATACATCGGGTGCGGTTCTTCCAACTCGAAATTGCCAATTTGCAGAAGGGGAATACCTTAAAAAGCTTAATGCAATAAAGTTTTCAAATGTTGATTCAGATAAGTCTCTTATAACCGCTTGACCCACAAAATCAATATCTTCACTAATTGATGCGTCTAATTGAAGACCTAGTAAAGAATGGTTTAAAAAATCAATATCACCTGAATATACACCTTTATCATATCCAATATCTTTACGATAACCATAGTTATCAGAGTCAGATAGAACAACACCGATAGTGCCAAATGCACTAAGCTGAATACCCTCTTCAGCATAGACATTAATGCAATATAGAAATAAAAACCCAGTAAATAATCTCAATAACATCAGAGCAACTTTTTCAATTGTAGACTTATTTAAAAATAGATTGTTTAACACGGTTTTTCAAGTTGTTAGCAAATGAGTAAATTGATTAAGGTTTGTAGTTCTACTAAAGGATGAGCTAGTTTAAGTGTCGCTTTAAAAGCGTTATTATTCTGCAACTATTTATAGTGCAAAAAAAAGCCGCTTAGTAGCGGCTTATATTTTATTTCATAGTAAATATGTCTCTATGAAACCAGTTGAAATTTATCCGATTGTTCAACAACAAACTTCTCATGGAATTTTGATGACAAAACTCCTTTGCGTCGAGCGAGTGCAACTTGCAATTTTTTAGCTGCACTGGCAATAGCCGCGTATAGTTTCTTATCTGATGCTTTCACACTTATATTCGTTCCTTCGTAATTTGTGGTAACTTCAACTTTTTGCTGGTTTGGCTCAACGGTTATTGTAGAGCTAAGTGCCACAACACTAGGATAATGTTTAGAAATTTTTGAGAATTTATTTTCAATTGATTGCTTAATACCCTCAGTTATTTCTACATGATGACCAGAAATAAGAATTTTCATATACACCTCTATTGTTATTTAATAAACATTCTCTTCACCTTTATATTGGTATTTAACCACAAAACTAACAAGCAACTTTATGCAATGTTTTGCAATCAAGTGTAACGAGGCATTTTCTTGTTATCAGCTCTAGAAATGCAAAAACCAACCCTAAGGTTGGTTTTTGAATCATGCAACTATTATTTCCTAAACGAATATTGACTAAACGAAAGGGTTCACTTTAATAATAGTTTCATTACGATCAGGGCCAGTTGAAATAATGTCAACCGGTACACCTGTTACTTCTTCAATGCGTTTAATGTAAGCAAGTGCATTAGCTGGTAATGAATCAACAGAAGTAGCACCCACGGTACTCTCACTCCAACCAGGCATTGATTCATAAACCGGGGTAATTTTTTCATACCCTTCAGCAGCCGTTGGTGGCACAGTAATAATGTCACCCGACTCAGTTTTATAACCCGTACAAATTTTCAAAGTCTCTAAACCATCTAAAACATCAAGCTTAGTTAAACAAAAACCTGTAATACTATTCACTTGAATAGCTCTATGCATGGCAACAGCGTCAAACCAGCCACAACGACGTTCACGACCAGTTGTAGCACCAAACTCGTGACCTACCGTACCTAAATGATTGCCTATGTCATCATTTAGCTCTGTAGGGAATGGACCTGAGCCAACACGAGTAGTATAAGCCTTAGTAATCCCTAGAATGTAATCTAAATGTCGAGGGCCAACACCACAACCAGTAGCAACACCACCCGCTGTTGTATTTGAAGATGTAACGTAAGGGTAAGTACCGTGATCAATATCAAGTAGGGTACCTTGTGCACCTTCAAACATAATTGAATCACCATTTTTACGAGCTTGATCCAATATTTCTGAAATGTCGGCAGTCATATTTTTAATAATATCAGCCACAGCTAATGCATCAGCAAGCACTTCTTCATAGTTAACAGGCTCAGCCTTGTAGTAATTAACTAATGCAAAGTTGTGATATTCGACAATCTCTTTCAGTTTTGCAGCAAATGATTCTGTACAAAACAGATCACCAACGCGTAAGCCACGACGTGCAACTTTATCTTCATAGGCTGGACCAATACCGCGACCTGTAGTACCGATAGCTTTTGAGCCACGAGCTAACTCACGTGCAGCATCTAAAGCGGTATGATAAGGAAGAATTAAAGGACATGCATCACTGATAAGTAAGCGTTCACGAACTGGAACACCTTTAGCCTCAAGCATGGTAATTTCTGCCATTAGCGCTTTCGGACATAAAACAACACCATTACCGATAAGGCATTTAACATTATCTCGTAACACGCCTGAAGGAATTAAATGAAGTACGGTTTTTTCACCGTCAATCACTAATGTATGGCCTGCATTGTGTCCACCTTGATAGCGAACTACAAACTTTGCTTTGTCGGTAAGTAAGTCAACGATCTTACCTTTACCTTCGTCACCCCATTGGGTTCCTAGAACAACTACGTTTTTGCCCATGTTTACTGTTTCGTAAAAAAATTAGGCGGGGATTCTACCAAATATCCAAAGTGAGTCCAAGTGTTATGTGGTGTTTTTTTACGCTAATAAATACTCTGTTTACTTGAGAAGTGTGTGTTGATCTTTTTACCAAACTAACAAAGCAATACCTAACAACAACATAACCATGCCCATGGTGCGTAAATTATCCAATGGCTCATTAGAAAGACGTCGTAAATAGCTTTGCCATCTATTAGGAAACAATGCAGGGCCCAGCCCTTCAATCAAAAGCACAATTGCTAACGCCGTTAGTATAGTATCTGTCATTTTCTCACCTACGCTCACCCCATCTTAGTTATAAAAAAGCCAGCATCACTGCTGGCTTTTAATAAATACACGGCTAACTATAATGTTTACTTCTTATTTTTTGTATTATCTTTCAAGTATTGGAAGAAGTCGCTATCTGGTTTAATTACCATGATATCATTCTTACTATTAAAGCTTTTCTCATAAGCTTCTAAACTACGATAAAAGCTATAAAATTCAGCATCTTTCTCATAGGCATCAGCATATACTTTAGCAGCAATTGCATCACCTTCACCGCGAACTTCATAGGCATTTTTCTGAGCTTCCGCTAACATAACCGTTACTTTCGCATCAATCGTTGCACGAATTATTTCAGCTTGCTCTTGACCCTGAGATCTATGCTCTTTAGCAACAGCTGTACGCTCTGCGCGCATACGATCATAAATCGAGTTACTTACTTCCGTTGGTAAATTAATCGCTTTAATACGTACATCTACCACTTCAATTCCTAAATCTTCTCGGCTACTCTCAGCACTCTCTAGCGCTTTTTGCATAATAGCATCGCGATCACCCGAAACAATTTCTTTAATAGTTCTATTACCAAATTCAGTACGAAGACCATTATTTACTTTTTGTTTAAGTAGCGCACGAGCGTTATCAACCGAGCCTGAAGTACGTAGATAATAGGTTGAGAAATCAACAATACGCCATTTTACAAACGAGTCTACCATTAAATCTTTTTTCTCGGCCGTAACAAAACGATCTGGCGCTTCATCTAACGTTTGAATTCGAGCATCTAGTTTACGCACCGATTCAATAAACGGAATTTTAAAATGAAGGCCAGGTTCAAACACCATCATTTGATCTGTGGCTGAATCACGTTTTATTTTCGAGAATTGAAAAACAATACCACGTTGTCCTTCATAAATGATAAACACTGATGAAACAACAAGCACAAACAATAAGGCTAAAATAGCAATGGAAAAATTTTTCATGACTTAGTTTCTCCCACTATTGAATCTGTCAGTACGACCTGAAGAGCTTGTTGGTGACGAATTTATCGTTGGCTTTTGAGTCGCTGGTGAATAATCTTGCGTTGTTGTACGGCTATTTGTAGATTGTTGTTGAATAATCTTATCTAAAGGTAAATACATCATGTTATTACCGCCATCAACATCAACCATCACTTTACTGGTATTACTATATAGCTTTTCCATAGTTGCAATATATAAACGTTGACGAGTTACCTTAGGTGCCGCTTGATATTCAGGTAAAAGTTTCTCAAAGCGAGCAACTTCACCTTCTGCATCTAAAATGGTTTGTTCTTTATAAGCAATAGCTTCTTGCTCCATACGTTTCACACGACCACGAGCACGTGGTTCAATGCCTCTTGCGTAAGCTTCCGCTTCACGTAAAAAACGAATTTCATCCTCTTGGGCAGCAATTGCATCATCAAATGCGTCTTTTACTTCATTCGGTGGACGAGCATCTTTAAAGTTAACATCAACAATGATTAAACCTAAGTTGTACGGTTCAATGATCTTTTCTAACTCTTGCCATACTGATTGACGTATTTGTTCCCGACCACTGGTTAAAATGTCATCCATTTTAGCGTGGCCAACAACATATCGTAATGCACTATCTAGTGACTCACTTAAACTCTCATCAGCATTGGTAACACTAAACACATAGTTTCGCGCATTCACAACACGATATTGAATTTGCATATCAACCCGAACCACATTCTCATCTTGTGTCAACATGAAACCTGAAGCAGGTAAGTCACGCGTACTTTGCATATCTACAGGAATGATACGGTCGAGAAAAGTCCACTTCCAGCGTAAACCCGGCTCAACTGTGCCCGAGTATTGACCGAAACGAAGTACAATACCTTGTTCCGCTTCCTTAATGGTATAAAAACCGCTAAAAGCATAAACCACAATAGCAATGATCAATACTAAGCTAACGCCAATGCTCGAAAAGCTTTTTCCTGATGATGAACCACCAGATGAATTGCCTCCGCTTTTGCCACCGAAAATTCCGCCGACTTTTTTACCTAAATCATTAAGTAATTCATCTAAATCTGGTGGGCCTTGGTTTTTGCCACCTTTATTTTTCCAGGGGTCTTTATCATTATTCCCCGGTTCATTCCAAGCCATGCTGTTCTCCGCTAGGTTTTTATTTGATAGTCGTATCTTAAAAATTGCTCTTAGTTTAAGCTAAAACTATTGCTTTTATAAGACTCTATATAAGGTTAAACACATTAATTTACAATATATTGTTCAATTTCATTAGCATCGTGTTTGATTAATCTATGCCATTCTCTTTTCGGTAATTTTATATCAAGGTAGCAATGGCCCAGCTCATCATATTCTTCACTGTTAATACAGTTTAGTTTATATAAACTAGCACGTAGCTTACCAGCGCTTGGGGGGATATTAAGTGTATACATCACAATTTGATTATCTAATCGCTCAGATAATGCCTCAAAAAGTAACTCAATGCCCAAATTAGCTTGCGCTGATAACCATACTCTAATGGGCACACCTTGTTCATCTCGATCTATGCGAGGCTCAACTTCATCAAGGTTGTCAATTTTATTACAAATAAGCAATTGCGGTACTTCATCCGCCTCTATCTCTTTAAGTACGTATTCAACTTGTTCAATATTTTCACTACGCCTGTCATCGGAAATATCAACCACATGTAACAGTAATTCAGCTTCTCGGGTTTCTGTTAGGGTTGCTTTAAACGCTGCGACTAAATCATGAGGAAGGTGGCGAATAAATCCCACAGTATCCGCTAGTATAGCGCCACCTACCCCTTCAAGTTCAATTCTTCTTAAGGTTGGATCTAGTGTCGCAAAAAGCTGATCTGCAGCATATACCTCAGACTGAGTTAATAAATTAAATAACGTCGATTTTCCTGCATTGGTATAACCAACAAGGGATAATGTTGGTAATTCCGCACGCACTCTTGAACGTCGACCTTGCTGTCGTTGTCGTTCAACTTTTTCTAAGCGTTTACGGATATTAACCATTCGCTCACGTAATAAACGCCTATCCGTTTCAAGTTGAGTTTCACCTGGACCTCGTAGACCTATACCACCTTTTTGACGTTCAAGGTGAGTCCAACCTCTGATAAGTCGGCTACTAATATGGCGTAACTGAGCCAGTTCAACTTGTAACTTACCTTCATGGGTGCGAGCACGCTGAGCAAAAATATCGAGAATAAGTGTCGTTCTATCAATGACACGACACTCACACAAAGCTTCAATATTTTTTTCTTGAGAAGGTGAAAGGCTATGATTAAATAAAATCACATTAGCTTCGTATAACTTAACCGCTTCGGCTATTTCTTGAGCTTTTCCAGAGCCGACAAAAAACTTTGGATGCGGTGTACTGCGCTTGCCAGAAACAACCGTTAATTCATTAACTCCGGCAGAAGAAGCCAGCATTTTGAACTCGTTTAAATCTTCTCGAGTGGTTTCGTCTGGAAAATCAAGGTGAACAAGCACTGCTTGCTCACCTGCCTGATAACGATCAAACAACTGTGTTAAACCTTTATAATAGTTACTGTCGAAGCAAGTATCGACCTACAGCTAAAATGTAGGTTTTCACAAGAGGATGAAGCATGATCAGAAAAATTTAATATCACTACTCTTCAGCATCTGTTGAACTACTTGGAGCGGGTGTGGTATTCACAGCACGCGCAGGTACGACAGTAGAGATTGCATGCTTGTATACCATTTGACTAACAGTATTTTTAAGTAAAATCACAAATTGATCAAAAGACTCTACTTGCCCTTGAAGTTTAATACCGTTGACTAAATAAATTGCAACAGGAATGCGATCACGACGTAAAGCATTCAAAAATGGATCCTGTAAAGATTGTCCTTTTGCCATCATATGGCTCCTTTTTTTTATTATTAATAAAAAATAACTAACCAAACATTTGATTAGTGTATACGATAAAAACTATTCAGTGCTCAATCCTAAGCATCTAACCAACTAATTATACATCAATATTTTAATATTGTTTAATCATAACAAACATTAATTCTATTTATAGCTTGCTTATTGGCATTTGCCAACTAATGCGAGAATTTGTGATAAATTAGTTTCATCCTCTGTTGTTAACCAATGAAGGTTTTTCCAGTTTCTCAGCCAAGTCAATTGTCGTTTTGCCAATTGCCTCGTAGCGCATACGCCACGAAATACCATTTCCTCATGATCACATTCACCATGAAGATATTGCCACATTTGACGGTAGCCCACACAGCGTATTGACGGAAGATCTTCATGTAAATCTCCACGCTCTTTGAGCTTCACAACTTCTTGCTCAAAACCTTGCGCTATCATTTGCTGGTAGCGTAAAGCAATCCTATCATGGAGTGTGCTACGTTCTTGTGGGGTGATTGCAAATTGTAAAACATCACCTTCGAGCTTATCACCTTTAATTTGTGTTAATTGTGACAAAGTGTTTCCTGTTAAACGAAAAACTTCTAATGCCCGAGTAATTCGCTGAGGATCATTAGGGTGAATTCGCTGCGCAGCTTCCACATCATGTTGTGCAAGTTGCTCATGCATTGCTTGCCAACCGTTTTTTTCCGCTTCAGCTTCAATCTGTGCCCGTACTTCTGCATTTGCTGCAGGTAATGGAGAAATTCCTTCAATTAAACTCTTAAAATACATCATAGTGCCACCAACCAATAAAGGAATACGGTTATTCGCTCTAATGCTGGCAATTTCAGCTAAGGCATCTTTACAAAAATCTGCTGCCGAGTAACTTTGCGTAGCGTCTCTTAAGTTGATTAACCGATGTGGATATTTCGCCAACTCCTGTTTTGATGGCTTGGCTGTGCCAATATCCATATCTTGATAAATTAATGCGGAATCAACGCTAACAATGTCGCAAGGTAACGCGTCATGCAAAGCCATAGCTAAGGCAGTTTTTCCTGATGCTGTAGGCCCCATCAAACAAATAACAGGCGGTTGCTTTATTTGCGCATTTTTTGACACTGAATGCCCCAATTAACTTAATTATGTCGTCAGAGAAGTTAACTCTAACTGCTTAATTTGAGATGTAAGGTCAAGTGCAGGACATTTCAAGAGGAAAGACTGAATAAATTCTTTGCCAAGGTGCTTCTGAGCTTCTAACCACAAGGTTTGAGCTTGCTGTTCAGTATAATGATTACCCGCAAGAACTTGGGCAATAAACAAGATAACACTATCATCATCAATATTTTGTTTATCATTATTAGTTAATTTCAAAAGTCCATCAATAATACTATTGAAACTACTACTGACGTCACGTTCTCTTAATAATGCAGGATACTGCCTTATTTGAAGTTGTTGTTTGCTTTGTAATTCAACAACAATGCCTGCTCGTTGAAGCAGCTCATTTTGCGCTTTTATCAGCTGTATTTGCTGTTCGTTAAGTGTTAATCGTAAAGGAAGTAAAAGCGGCTGACTTACTAAGCCCAAATTCCCTTGCTGCCAATTTTGCACTACCTTCTCTTTGTTTACTGCAACCGCTAACAACTGTAATGACATTAAACACAAGCTATTATCTCGTTTAAAAACACCATACTTCCCTTGCTCTATAGCAAGAAAGAAATTATTTGTTATTAATAGCTGAGTTTCATCTAGGCTATTTTTAGGCTGCTCCCTTGTATCATCATCCTCAGCCAGTGGTGTCATCAACTTTTGGTAATTGCTAGCTGCATCCGCACCTGGATATGATTTACTTGCTTGGTTAGCAAAACCTAAATTCGAGTAGCTTTGATTAGTTGAAAAAGTTGCCTCTTTCACGGGTTGCAATGGTTTAATGTAATCTGAGCGCTCATATAAAGCGGTGTTTTCACTTACCCTTGATTCATCAGCACTGCTATTTGATTGCGGTAAATAAGGCTGCTCCTCATTATTTTCCATTAGGGCTTGATGACAAACCGAGTAAATAAAATCATGGACATATCGACCTTGATGAAAACGCACTTCATGCTTTGCAGGATGCACGTTCACATCGACTTCTCGATAATCAAGGGTTAAAAACAGTACAAAGGCTGGGTAAGTATCAGGTGGAAGTAGCTCAGCATAAGCTTGACGAATAGCGTGGTTAATTAACTTATCACGCATCATGCGACCATTAACGTAACTATAGCAAAGATCATTTTGATTACGGGCGTAACTTGGTTTAGCAAGCCAACCCGAAAAGTGCATGTCATCATGTTGACAATCAACTTCAATGGCATTTTCAATAAATTTTTGACCACAAACCATAGCCACACGTTTAGCATTTTGCGCCTGCGTATTCGCAGCTCGATATTGACGGATCATTTTACCGTTATGCGTTAAGCTAAAACTGATGTCAAAACGCGCTAAAGCAATACGACGGATAACTTCATCGATATGGTTAAACTCTGTTTTCTCAGTACGTAAAAATTTTCGTCTAGCAGGGGTATTGAAAAACAAATCTAGCACTTCAATGGTTGTACCGTCAGGATGAGCTGCTGGTTTTATAGCGACGGCCATATCACGGCCTTCCGCATAAGCTTGCCATGCGGTACTTTGTTCTTTTGGCTTTGAAGTTAATGTTAATCGAGCGACAGAGCTTATACTTGCTAGGGCTTCCCCTCGAAACCCTAAGCTATTTATCGCTTCTAAATCACTCAAGTCTTTAATTTTGCTGGTCGCATGACGACTTAAGGCAAGGGTTAATTCATCTTTGATGATGCCACAACCATTATCGCTGATTCTTATTTTTTTTACGCCGCCTTTATCAACATCAATATGAATCGACGTTGCACCAGCATCAATCGCATTTTCTACTAGTTCTTTGATAACCGAGGCAGGTCTTTCTACCACTTCGCCAGCTGCTATTTGGTTAGCTAAACGCGCAGGCAGGATTGCTATTGTCATAGTTTCTCTTATTTACCTTCGTTGATATTAGCTATTGTTTTAGCCAGCACGAGGAATTTTTAAGGTTTGACCAATCCGTAATTGATCGGATTTTAATTTATTCACTGATTTTATTTTTGCGATTGAGGTTTTATAACGTTGCGCTAACACTGATAACGACTCACCACTACGTACTTTATGACTCTTCATTGTTGTTGCAGCGAGTAGTGTCCCTTTTGGAGTATGCTCGGTAAAATAACTATCTACGGCTTTAAAAATGGCATTAGCCAGTTTTTGTTGATGCTTTCTGCTATTGAGGTTTTTCTCTTCTGTCGGATTAGACATAAACCCCGTTTCAATAAGCACAGAAGGTATATCAGATGACTTTAAAACAGCTAAGCTTAAACCCTCTGGTTTCTTCTTATGTAGCTTAGTAACTTTTTTGAGCTGGCTTATAGCATGTAAAGCAAACTCATAACTACTCGACATAGTGTGCTCTTTTTTCATGTCTGCTAATGTAAAGGCTAAGTTTTTGTCTTTCGTTTTTTTAATGGTTTCTCCAGCGCCACCCAGTAATTCTGATTCATCTTGTCTATTGGCAATCCAACGTGTAAATTCAGAGTGGGCTCGACTAGAAGACTGCACAATAACTGAAGCACCATAAGGTTTGGGAGAGAAAAATGCATCGGCATGTATAGAGATCAGTAAATCAGCTTTCTTTTCACGTGCTAGCTCAGTTTTACGATTATGCTGAACATAGTAGTCACCTGTTCTGATCATGGCTGCTTTAAAGCCTGTTTTCTGATCGATCAATTTGGCTAATTTTTTGGCTATCGCTAAGGTAACACGCTTCTCATACGTACCTTTAGCCCCGATAGAGCCAGGATCTTCACCGCCGTGACCTGCAACAATGGCGATAATAATATCTCGTTTACCATTAGGCTCTGTTTTTTTAATCGGAGTAACTTTTTTATTTTTATCATATAAATCAACCACTAACCTATCACCATATTGGCCTGCAGGTGCCAAAGGGAATACAGTTAGTTGATACGACTCTTCAAGCTCTAATACCAGTCGTGTGCTTGTTTTGTTTTTCGCTTTACTGGTGCGAATAAGCTTAATGCGTGGATCTTTTTTAGCAAGGGCATTGAGTGCAACTTTATTTTTAGTATCACTAAAATCTATCACTAAGCGGTTAGGTTTAGCTAAACTGAAATATTTATAATCTGGCTTATGGTTAAGATCAAAAACTATTCGGGTGTTTTCTGGTGCTGGCCATACACGAATACTGTCGATACTATTGCTTGCTTTCGCGGCAACACTAGTTTTTACCGTCACTGACGCTACCGCTATAAATAGCCATAACAAACAGGTAAAAAACAATGACAACAACCGCATAACTAACCTTCACCACTCTCTAAGTTATCTTTACATTTGCGTATATAAGATCGAAAACTGCTTTAAAACAGCCTCTCCACGCGGCGAACAAGAGGTTAAATTAATACTTCTTTGCTCACCTTGATAAACTATATTAATAATTATATCGGCATTAGCCAAGAGGCCTTTGCCTTTTTCTGGCCATTCGATGAAACAACAGCAATGATCGGCGAAATAATCCCGAATACCCATAAACTCTAATTCTTCCGGATCGGCTAATCGATATAAGTCAAAATGATAAACCTGCCAAGGGGGCAGCTCATAGGGTTCAACGAGGGTATATGTCGGGCTTTTTACATTACCTTCATGCCCCATACCACGCACAAATCCACGGGTTAATGTAGTTTTTCCGGCACCAAGGTCACCATGTAAATAAACCACCAAAGCTTGATTTGACGCTTGCTGTTGTTCTTGCCATTGCAAGACCTTAGCTAAGCAATCGCCCACAGCCACGGTTTCTGCTTCATTGGCTAATAAGTAGTTTAACTCTTTCATGTATACTCTATTTATATCAAAATTGATTGGTCAATTGCTGTAAAGGCCTAAATAAATCACTGGCTAATAGACCGCGCTGACCATTTTCATCAGCAATAATATCACCCGCGGCGCCATGAATATAGACAGCCAAGCAAGCGGCAGCAAAATAATCTTGAGTTTGTAACATGAAGGCTGCAACAATACCGGATAGAACATCCCCCATACCACCGGAAGCCATACCAGCATTCCCCGTTGAATTAATCATAACTTGCTCTCCATCACTGATTAAAGAACCTGCACCTTTTAATATGCAAATCCCGCCATATTTTTTAGCAATGGCTTTGACAGCGCTAAAGCGATCTTCTTCAACCGCTTGTACAGAACAGTCTAATAGTCTTGATGCTTCTTTTGGGTGTGGAGTTAATACCCAATGTTTATAGAAATGAGGCTGATTTGCTAACAAGGTTAAGGCATCGGCATCAACAATGATGGGTTTTTGGTTACCCGCCACTTTGGTTTGTAACATGACTAAATTAAACAGATCTTCAGACCAAGTGCGTTGTCCTAACCCAGGGCCAATTAACAACACTTTTGCATTTGATATCACAGGTGAATTGATTAATGTCTCACTGTTACTCGCCGCAATCATTAATTCAGGTCGACCATTAAAAACCAATGGTTGATTTTCTGGATGGCAGCACACAGAAACCAATGGCGCACCACAACGTAGTGCTGCTTCACTGGCTAATCGTATTGCGCCGGGAAAACCAAGGTAACCACCAATCGTGAGTAGTTGACCAAAAGTACCTTTATGACTAGCTGGCAGACGTTTTTTCAGGGGTGAGTTAATATCTAGCAATAATTGGTTATCTTGATAAATATGCTTACTGGCAACTTGTTGACTAAAAGCGGCTCCCAAACCTAAATCGGCTAACATTAATTGACCAACAAAATTTGCAGCTTGGCCAGTGAGTAAACCTTGTTTATAGACAATAAAAGTCACCGTCACATCGGCAATCACAGCATTGTAGTCATTTACCCAGCCGCTACTCGCATTTAAACCTGAAGGGATATCAACACTTAACACTTGAGCAGTATTACCATTAACCGCACTGACCCAACTAGCTGCGTCTTCATCTAAATGACCATAAAAGCCAATACCAAATAAAGCATCAACAATGACATCCCCCTGAAAGCTTGCCAACGCTTGTGTTTGATTATTCGTAAATACCTCTTTTACGCCGGCAGTCATCATGGCTTTATAAGCCGTTTTCGCATCAGCCATAATATCGTTAGGAGAACACGTTAAGACAACGCTAACCTTAATGTCGGCTAAATGTGCTAAACGTGCAATAATAAAACCATCACCACCATTATTACCTTTCCCGCACAAAATCATGATGGAATCTATCTCTGGCCAGCTTAATTGCAGTTGCTTAAATACTGCTGCACCGGCACTTTCCATTAATTGATACATTGGAATATTTTGGCTTTTTGCAACTAAACCTTCATTCGTCAACACTTGCCGAGCATCATAAACCTGATGACTTTTATGTTTTGCAAAGGGTACTTGTGATAAGATCATGAACTATTACCTTTACTTTTTATTGATTACTTTTATTTAAGTTAACTAGCTAACTTCAATGACAAATACTGAAAAAAACACACCTACTATTAACTATCCTGACTTGGTTGAAAAAATCAAGTATTGGGGTGAAGAATTAGGCTTTTCTCAGTTAGGTATTACTAATATTGACTTATCGAAGCACGAACCCGCATTAGAGGAGTGGCTTGCCAAAGGTTACCACGGTAATATGGATTACATGGCAAAGCATGGGCTTATGCGTGCTAGACCCGCCGAATTAGAACCCGGCACCTTACGTGTTATTAGTGTTCGATTAGACTACCTTCCCAGCAAAGCAAAATTTGCAAGTACTTTAAAAGTGAAAGAGCAAGCCTATATCAGCCGGTATGCTTTAGGTCGAGATTATCATAAATTAATGCGCAAGCGATTACAGCAACTAGGGAAGAAAATAGCGGCTTATTGTCACGACTTTAATTTTCGTCCTTTCGTTGATTCAGCTCCCATTTTAGAGCGACCGCTTGCTGAAAAAGCCGGGCTGGGTTGGGTTGGAAAACACAGTTTACTGTTAAATAAAGAGGCTGGTTCATGGTTTTTTTTAGGGGAGCTACTCGTTGATATCCCATTACCTTTAACTCATCAAGCAAATGAGCTTCCCGCTAATCAGTGCGGCAATTGTGTTGCCTGCATTAAAATTTGTCCAACAAAAGCCATTGTAGAGCCTTATGTTGTCGATGCACGTCGTTGCATCTCATATTTTACCATTGAGTCACCTGATCCTATTCCACTAGAATTAAGACCCTTAATGGGAAATAGAATATATGGCTGTGATGATTGTCAGCTCATTTGTCCATGGAATAAATTCGCAAAATTAAGTTTAGAAGATGATTTTCAAGCTCGGCTTAATTTAGATCAGGTTGGTCTACTAACGTTATTCTCTTGGTCTGAAGATGAGTTTTTAGCAAGACTACAAGGCTCGCCCATACGTAGGATAGGTTTTCAAAGCTGGCAACGTAATATCGCGGTAGCACTAGGAAATGCTCCTTTTAGCGAGCAAATAACCGCTGCGCTTGAAGAAAAGCTTCATACTGCCAATAAATTCGTTGCAGAGCATATTACCTGGGCGCTTAGTCAACAAGCCAAAAAACAAATGGATGATATTGACTTAAATGATGCCAACGCCCGTTTAAATGCAAGACTTATTCGCTCAATAGAAAAAGGATTACCAAGAGACAGTTAATTATATTGTTTCTGCATAACTATCAATAGCGTGTAACACTTGCTGGGTATCTTTTAATAACGCATTTACTTTCTTTAATTGCGTAAACGCCTTGTTGTTTTCGAGTAATTTAAGCCATTGTAAACACAATTGCTGCAAGTCTTCTGCTGTTAAAATTTTGGCGTTAAGCTGTAACGTTTCAACAGCAATATGCGCTTTCTCTAAATCCTTTTCTTTAATCGCATTAGCAAGGTGTTTAAGTTGTATGTGATTATCTTGAGTATAATCATCTAGCATAAACAAGGCTAACTCTACCGAGCCTTGATGCGTTAAATATTGGCTAAAATTAAAAGTCGCATCACTATTTTCATCGGTAATTAAGCAACGGGCAACTTCATTAATTACCTGAATATTGTCATCATATTCACGACTATCATATAAATTTTGTGGTAGGGCTTCATCAGATAATTTAATTACCGGGATAGGCTTAAGCCATGGTGCTAATTGTTTTTTAAGCTCTTCAAATGTAGTCGTTGTGCTTAATTGACCACAATGCCACTGGCCTGACTGTTGTGATTTAGGTAACTCTATCTTATCAGCTAAACTAAATACCCCCATAGCCACTGTAGATGAAGTAACTAGATCAAAACTAACCGCTTTCGCAAATTCAGTAATCAGTATGTTATAACGACCTGTTTGCCATAGTTTAGCTTGACGGGCCTCATCACAAACACATTGCACGCTAAAGCCTAGCCATTGCAATAATCCTAATAACGGCTGATATTGCTGCGGCGATTGTACAACAAATAGTATTGATAATTTGCTAGGCTTCAACCTAGTCTCTTGAAATTCATCAGCGAGTATTAACTGATTCGCTTCTTCAGAGTAAGTTAAAACATGTTTGATATTCGATAGCAGCGTTTCTCTACCTAACGGCTGTTCTGCTTGTAAATATAAACCAAATTGCTGATAGGCTAATGCTGGAGATTGTAACACCATTAACTTAGGTCGTAAGGATTCAGGTAAATCGCTTAACTGTTGCTTTATAGCATTTATTCCAGTTTTGGCTATATCACTAGCCACGATTAATAAATCTAATTTATGACGTTTTAGGTTTTTAACACTAGCAAGTTGAATGAAGCTATCTAAACGAGCTACAGCTTCGAATTTACCCGCGCACGATAACACCAGTTTTTCAACAATAGTGGTAATAACTTTATTCGAAGTTAGCAGCATCACTTTCGTTTCAGCTAGCGCTACGCTATCTTCCTTACTTATTTTCTTAGTTAATTTACTTTGCTTGCCTGTGCTGGCTATGGCCAAAGGTAATTCAAAACTAATTTGATAGCCTTCATCAATTTGTTGAGCAGCTAAATTTTCACCATGTAATTGCGCTAAGAGTAACTTAAAGACTTCAGCTAGCGATGAATCGGGCTCATTATTACCCTCTTTATTGAGCTGGTTTAGTAATTCTGGTAATTCACTCTTAAGACTATGATGTACTTTAACAGTAAAGCGAATAACTTGCTGACCAGCATTTTTATCCTGCAATTGTAAGTGCAAATGCCAGAATGCGTTTTGGCACGAGAATAAGCTTAACTCAACCAGTAAATTTAATACTTGCTGGAATAGCTGCGCATCGAAATTTGATTGCGAGATAATTTGATCGTCATAACTTAAAAAGAGTTGGTTATGGCTAACTAACTGCGCTTGTTGTTTATTTATTATGATGCTGTGCAGTTCTGCTAATAAATCAACATCGTTTAATTGCAATACCGCATTGTTTGATTGCATGTAGCTTGCTAATTCAAAGTGCTCAAGTGTCTCATAGAGGTGAGCCAAAGAAGGCACTATAGCCTGAGAAGTAGCTGTTTTAATTTCAGCGCCTTCAAAAGCCCTTGCCTGCGCTTGAATTAGTTGCACTAATACTTTGCTTTTTAAATAACCATAGCGTTGGAGTTCATAATTACACAATAAGTCCACTTGCTCATTTTTTTCTAATTGCTGTTCATCAGAACTTTCAGCAAGTTCTGCCAACCTCTGCTTTTGCTCTTCAATACAGAGCTCATGATCTGAAATTTTCTGTACGAGTGCCTGATAATCTTGTTCGTCATGTTCTGGTTTAGTTAATTGCTGAACCGCTGTGATCATAGCTTGCGTTTCTTGGCAATTAGCAACAATGTCAACTTCATCATCGCCTTTCGTGGCTTGTTTAACCAAAGCTAAGCTTTGCTCGGCACTGGTTTTTATTGTCACTTGCACACGCCATAACAAAGCAAAAAAAGCTAGCACTGTCATGCCAATAATAGCCATTAAAATAATTGCAATATCATCATTACTAAGCTGAATATTATTATCCGTTAAAAATTTACTTAAAATTGTATTATTGTTATCTGGCAGCTCAGTGTGTTTTTCTAAAAGTAACGTTATTAACTGTTTTTGCTGAGCTAATAAGTCAAGATTATAACCTTGCATCAACCTTAGGTAACCTTGCCATTTTGCCAATGCCATTTGCTCAGTTAATACAATGCCTTGAAAAGATTCAACCTGCTCAATAAATTCCTTGATAGATTTAGTGCTTTCGCTGGTTAATAATTTAGATTGTGCAAATAACTGCTCAGTTCCTAAACGTAATAAGTCAAAATCACTTTGCGAGGTTTGAATAGATAAATTTTCAAAGCCGCTTAATAGCTCAGTAATGAGCTTAGTTAATTGCTTTATATTGTGAAGTTGTTTTACCGCCTGTGCATATTCAATCACACGCTTAGCGCTGGTAGTGCCATTTTTATCATCACTTTGTATACGTTGATAAAGCCCTTTTTCAAGTACACTCTTTTCATCATTGATACTAGTGATAGTAAAAAGCATTAACTGCAATTGAATAATGCTACTTTGTTTTAGCTGTTGATTTCTTGATTTATTATTTGATGCCCTTTCAACGGCATCAAAGGCTGCTTGATTTTGATTAAGCCACTTTCGATACATACTGGTATGTTCAGAGTTTAACTTAACTAATTGCTGATTAATGGCCGTTAAATCACTATGCAGTGCCAGCCAATTTTTTTTACTGTCACCCAAAAGTAATTCTTCAATAATATGCTTAGCATTTTGTAAGCTTGCTAATTGCTGTACCTTTTGCTGTAAAGGTAAAAGCTGCGTTTGAATAATATACTGATTTTGCTGACTTTTTTGAACAAACAAAACGAACGCTAGAAATAGCGTCACAATAATGGTTAATGCCAGTGCGAAAAGTTTACCGTTGAATTGGCGATAAAAAGGCAATAACTTGCCATTTCTTAAGTCAATTTCCTTGTGATTACTTGGCGCTTGCTCATCGAAACCCTCTTGTTCAGTGGTATTTTCATGATCCGCCATATTCGGTTTGCTCATAGCTTTTATTATTAATGGTTCCTTTATGCCCCTAGTTTATACTAAGTTCTTTTATCGGAACAAGCTTAGCTTCACCAACGCTTTTATATCATACGAGAATGTTTAACGTTAATACCTAACGATTTTTAGTGACCCAAGCCCAGTGCATAAAACACTCAATAGGACTTTCATCTGATTCATCAGTCACGACTACTTTAACCAACATATCGCCTTTATCTTCATTTTGTAACTGTGCTATATCTTCGTCTGAAATACTGGCTACTGCGGTTAAAGCCCCTTGCATGCGACGGTTAAAGTCTATTTTCATCGACTTTAACAAAGGTAATTTATTCTCTTGTAGATTCAGGCCAACGGCTATTCCAGTGGCAGACTCAACCAAAAGCGCAGCAGCAACTGCATGAACACCACCAATATGGTTGCGTACTTTTTTCTTATTGGCTAATTTGATGACAACTTGCTTGGCATGAATAGAACGAATATCAATGCCGGTAGTATTAGCGTATTTAACTTGTGAACAAAAAAGTTTAGTTAACAGCCAAGGTCTGATAGCTTTCGGAGCGCGATTAATTTTATTAACCATTTGGCTAAGTTTATTTGGCATACGATTCTCAATGTTTACGATAAAGTAAAGTCATTGTGAATTAAACTGGTCAGACCTTCAAGTGTGTTTTTATAATTTAAAAAAGTGCGCTTGATATACTTTCAACTCAGCTATCGACTCTCTTATGTCATCTAGGGCTAGGTGTGCGCCAGTTTTCACTACTTTATCAAGCACTTCAGGTTTCCAACGACGGGCAAGCTCTTTCACCGTACTTACATCTAAGTTGCGATAGTGAAAGAAATCTTCAAATTCTGGCATGTACTTATTAATAAAACGTCTATCTTGACCGATACTATTACCACACATAGGTGACTTACCTTTCGGTACATACTGCTCAACAAATTCAATAGTTTGCGCGGTAGCTTCCGCTAAGCTTACTTGACTGTCTCGACAGCGCTGAGTTAAACCAGATTTTCCATGATGCTCAATACACCATTCACTCATGTTATCTAAAACATTATCACTTTGATGGATAGCAAATACGGGACCTTCAGCTAAAATATTTAATTGGCTATCGGTAACAATAGTAGCTATTTCTAAAATCACATCGACTTCAGGCTCTAGACCTGTCATTTCCAAATCAAGCCAAACTAAATTTGTGTCGCTACACGTCATAAATATCCCTTAAAAATTGCACAAGCATTAAACTCTGAATATAAGTATAATAGCTGACAAATTCTTAGGATTAAATAAAATGATCAATTCTTGTGGCTAAGAAAAAGCTGACCAAAGGTCAAAAAAGACGCATCAAAGCTAACCATGATAAAAAACTTCGACCGAAAGCAGATATGGTTCAATGGGCTGACGATGATTTAGGGACAGCTCAGCAAGGCGTTGTTATTAGCCGCTTTGGCCAACATGCTGATGTGGAAAGCGATAACGGCACTATTTACCGTTGCAATTTACGCCGCTCAATTGACTCCTTAGTATGTGGCGATAAAGTACTTTGGCGTTTAGGTAAAGAAACTCAACATAGTATTCGCGGTATTATAGAAGCAGTTCATGAGCGAGACTCCGTTTTAAGTCGCCCTGATGTTTATGATGGCGTGAAACCTATTGCCGCTAATATCAGCCAAATTCTGATTGTTTCTTCTTTGTTGCCTGCTTTTAATAGCGATATAATTGATCGTTATTTAGTTGCTGCTGAACAAACTGGCATTACGCCAGTATTGGTGCTCAATAAAACAGACTTAATGGCATCACTGAGTCAAGAAGAACAAGAGAGCATTAATCAACAATTAAAAATTTATAAAGAGATTGGCTACCAAGTGCTTTATGGTAGCAGTAAAACCAATGAAGGTATTACGCACATAAAGGAGCAATTAAGCCAACATACCAGCATTTTTGTTGGTCAGTCAGGTGTAGGAAAATCTACCTTAGTAAATGCCTTAATGCCTAATTTAGAAGTGATCACTCAAGAAGTATCACAAAATTCTGGTTTAGGGCAACACACCACAACCGTAGCTCGTTTATATCATTTCGATGACGGCGGTGACTTGATTGATTCTCCAGGTATTAGAGAATTTGGTTTATGGCATTTAACACCTGAGCAAGTTTACCAAGGCTTTAAAGAGTTTGAGCCTTTTAATGGTTTATGTAAGTTTCGGGATTGCAAACATCAAAGCGATCCCGGTTGCGCCCTCGTGGAGGCAAGCCAAAACGCACAAATAAACCCAAAAAGATTAGCAAGTTTTCAACGCATTATCGCCAGTTTAGGCGAAAACAAATTAACATCTCGATTTAACGATTAGTTATTGATAAGTAAAGAAAGGAAAAGTACGTGTCCCCACAGAACAAGTCTTCGAATGCAAAATTCAGTGATAAAATTAAAATCACTTTACAATATGCCATGCCTAAGCATGCATTATCTCGTCTAGTAGGTAAACTTGCTGCCGCGAAAATGGGTTGGCTAACAACGAAAGTAATTAAGCTATTTATTAAAGCTTACGATATTAATATGAGCGAAGCAAAGCTGAAAAAAGCCAGTGATTTTAGCACTTTTAATGACTTTTTCACCCGAGAGCTAGCTGAAGGCGCACGCACTATAGACCAAGATCCAAACACACTTTGCTACCCTGTTGACGGTGCTATTTCACAACAAGGTGATATTGTCGAAGGCAAACTCATTCAAGCGAAAGGCTTTGATTACAGTTTAACGTCGCTACTTGGTGGTGATGCTAGAACTTCAGCCCCTTTTCAAAACGGTAAGTTCTCTTGTATTTATCTTGCACCAAAAGACTACCATAGAATTCACATGCCAATGGCCGCTACCTTACGTGAAATGATATACGTTCCGGGCGAATTATTCTCTGTTAATCCGTTAACCGCGAATAATGTTCCTGATCTCTTTGCTCGTAACGAACGCGTTGTCACTATTTTTGATACTGAACACGGCTCATTAGCAATGGTTTTAGTTGGCGCAACTATTGTTGCCAGTATTGAAACCACTTGGGCAGGTACCATTACCCCTCCAGCTGGAAAAGACATTTTCAGATGGCAATATCCAGCAAAAGGTGTAGATGCCATTACCTTTAAAAAAGGTGATGAAATGGGGCGCTTTAAATTAGGCTCTACTGTCGTCAGCGCATTTAGCCCTAACATGGTAGAATTCAACCCTGATGCGGCTTCAGAAACCGTTACTCGCTTAGGTGAACACTATGCGACCCTAGTAAATGCCCCGAGTAACGAGGCTGAAAAGTAAATAATACTTGCTCATTAAATCTACAAAGTATAGGATTAATCCTTACTTTTTACGACTGTATTCGTAAGTAGTAAAAGCGTATTTCACTAACTGTTCTTTGGAGTGACAAGCTAAGCACAGTTAACATAATCCACGATAGGAAACATACATGGCGCGTGATAAATCAGCAGTAAAACCAACAGAAGCCGAGTTAACTTTACTCAATGTTCTTTGGCAAATGGGACCAGCAACGGTCAGACAAATACATGAAGCAGTAAGCACTACACAGAAAACAGGTTATACAACCGTACTAAAAATACTGCAAATCATGCACGAAAAAGCTTTAGTTATTCGAGATGAGTCTAATAGAGCACATGTGTATGCAGCAGCAAATAGTGAAGTTCACACACAATCTTCGCTAATTAAAGATTTAATCACAAAAGCTTTTGGCGGCTCAACATCCAAACTTGTGATGCGCGCAATTGACGAGTCAACCTCTGCAGAAGAGATAGATGATATTCGTCAATTACTTAACTCAATTGAAAAATAACCCTAAATAGACTTTTAATATTTACTAATGCTAGAACATATATTTAACAGTTCTTTTTTATACAGCTTATCGTTAACCTTATTGCACTTTTTGTGGCAAGGGTTATTAGTGGCGCTCGTATTAAAATCAGCATTACTTATTGTTAGTCATAAAAAACCTCAAATACGGTATGTATTATCAACGTTAGCCATGCTAACCAATTTATGTTTGCCCATAATAACTTTTAATATTATTTATCGTACCGAATTAGCCAATGTAAGTGCTAGTACTAGCGCACTCTCTCTAACAGAGTTAATGCAAGAGCTAAAGCAGCCAGATTCATTCTTTAGCTACCAAGAGCTCAGTGAATTATTACCTGCTTTTTTACCCTATATTGCGTTGTTATGGCTCGCTAGTGTTATTTTATTAGCCAGCAAATTGCTGCTTGAAATCTATAACGTAAATAAACTCCCACAACAAAATACTATTGCGCCAAGCCCTGAGTTGTCAGCACGCTTTGCTCAATTAGCCAAACAAATAGGTTTAACGATCACGCCAAACTTATTAATGTCACTAAAAGTTGATGTTCCTATGGCTATTGGCTGGCTCAAACCTGTCGTGTTACTACCTGCTTCTATGGTAAGTGGTTTAAGCTCTGCACAACTTGAAATGTTACTGCTTCATGAATTGGCACACATTCGTCGTCATGATTATTTAGTGAATTTCTTACAAACCTTTGTAGAGATACTGTTGTTTTTCCATCCTGCTGTACTTTGGGTGTCAAAACAAATGCGTAATGAACGTGAATATTGTAGTGATGACATTGCAGTTCAACATTGTGGTGACGCTGTCGCCTATGCTCATACGTTAGCTGATACCGCTTCTTTGTGCACTAAAGCTCACCATCATCATACCATTCCTAGTATGGCGATGGCCGCATCAGGAGGGGATTTAAAACAACGTGTAGTACGCTTAGTTGATCATCATTGTGCTCCCCAAAACCATATTAGTAAATGGCTTGCAGGCGCGACCATTATTTTTTCAGTGTTATTATTATCGAGTAAGCCATTACTTACCATGCCATTACTAGATATTTGGCATAATGAAAAGCCTATTAACCTGAGTAACAGTACTCTTGATGAAATTAGCTCAAATGATCATTTGACAGCTCAAACTGAAGAAGCCGTTAGTCATCAACAATTGCCTAAGAGCTCTATTGCTAAACAGTTATTGACTCCAAGCACTGCTCAAGAAAATAAAACAGATATGAATATCACTCAGGGTGAGGAGTTATTAGCCGCTCAAGAGACGAATAAACTTGGGAGCCTAACACTGGATAACACACTTGAACGAACACAAAGCTTAATGGCAGACGTGCCAACGGACAGCAAGCTAAACAATAACAGTCAAATCGTAACAACTAAAATTGCAGCTAAGAAAAATGACAAACCAGCAGTTCAAATTGTTTACTTAGAACAAACTGAACTAGCATCGGTTGAGCCCTATAATGAAACGGTAGCTAAGAAGAATATCGCCAATAATATTGATACGACTAAGCCAGTCTTAACGCAAACAAATACCGCTAAACAACTTAATGCTGACAACAATTCTTTTGAACAGGAGTTGGCTCAATTGGCAGCTCCGACTAAAGCGAGCCAAGTTACAGACAGACAAAGTTCTAGTTCACAAGAAAACGTCAAGCAAACAAATACTAAGACTAATGAAGTAAGCGACTTACTCGCTAAAAGCAATATAGCAACGGCCATTGTGTCTCAGCAGTACACACAAAAGACTAAATTATTTGCCGCCAAACAAAGTGAAGATACTTTACCTAAACAAGAAGAGCCGCAAACCATTGACAAAGAACTTGTTAAGAAAACGGCTGCGGTTTGGCATAACGCGAAACAACTAAAATCTGTTAACCCAACTTACCCTAGTATTGCCAAACGAAGAGGCATAGAAATAGAAGTAAAAGTCAATTTTACTATTGATGTAAACGGTCATATTAAAGATATTCAGTTTGCCAACCAGAATAAATTAAACTACTTCAAAAACTCTATACGCTCAGCAATTAGACAATGGCGCTTTACTCCAGCAAAAATGAATGAAGTGCCGGTAGAAAGTCAAATGTCTAAAGTGTTCGCTTTCAATTTGCAGAGCTAATAGCTTTTCCTAACTGACATTCACTACTACGCGACCACGTACTTTACCGGCAATCAATGCTTCCGCAGTATTAACAACATCATCTAAATTGATACTCGTTGAAATGCTATCTATGATTGATGAATCAACCATCTTGCTTAGTCTCTGCCAAGCTTCAATCCTATCTTCAAGTGGTCTCATGACACTATCAATACCTACTAATGTCACGCCACGCAAAATAAAGGGTGCGACAGTGGCAGGAAAATCCATACCTTGTGCTAAGCCGCAAGCAGCAACAACACCGCCATATTTCGTGCTCGCACAGACATTCGCAAGTGTATGACTCCCTATTGAATCAATAGCCCCTGCCCAGCGCTCTTTCGCTAAAGGACGCCCCGGTTCAGATAAAGTATTGCGATCAATAACCTCATAAGCACCTAACGCTTTCAAATGTTCAGTTTCCTCAAGCCTTCCTGTTGAAGCTACAACTTGATAGCCCAGTTTAGCTAAAATGGCTATGGCAAAACTACCAACGCCTCCATTGGCGCCAGTAACCAAAATTTCACCTGATTCAGGAGTAATGCCGTTGTTTTCAAGTGCTATCACAGACAACATTGCCGTATAACCTGCCGTTCCGATCGACATAGCTTGAATGGGTGACACATGCTCAGGAAGGTGTATTAACCAATCACTGTTTAATCGCGCTTTTTCAGCTAAACCACCACAATGACTTTCTCCTACGCCAAAACCATTTAGTAGCACAGTATCGCCTTTCATGAATCGGGGATTTTGACTACTTTCAACAATCCCTACCAAATCAATACCAGGGACCATAGGGAACTTTCTCACAACGGGTGATTTCCCTGTAATCGCTAACGCATCTTTGTAGTTGATAGTGCTACATAAGACTTTAACCGTTACATCTCCTTCAGGCAGAACGCTTTCATCAATCTCCTGAACTGAGGCGCGATAGCCTGCATCATCTTTTTCAATCAAAATGCCTTTAAACATGTGACTCTCCTTTTTAGACCGGTCGTCTATAAACAGTGAAAATTTTTATCTAGGTAAACCCGCGATAAAATTGTTAAAGTAATTATCAAGTGGCTCAGCACTCTGTACTAATTTTGCGCGACTAACAGCCCCTTCCCAACCCAGCCAAAAAAACTCAGCTAACTGTTGGCAATTTGCCGATTTGTCTATTTCGCCAACAGCTTGAGCTTCAGTTAAGCAAACCATTAAACTCTTTTGCCAACACATAAATATATCGATCAACTGCTGTCTGTAGCTTTCAGGGAGCATATCAACTTCTTGCCCTAAGTTACCTACTAAGCAACCTCGTTTGAATTGATAACGACTCATGCCAGATTTGGCTTCTTCAACAAAGTTCTTAAGGCGTTGTAATGGTGAATGTGTTTGATCGAGCAGGCAAGCGTCTAGTTTGTTAATAAAATAACTCGCATAACTGTCTATTACAGCTTTACCAAAAACTTCTTTATTTGCAAAGTAATGATAAAAAGAACCTTTAGGGACACCTACCTTTTTCAAGATCTTATCAATACCAGATGCGGTAAAGCCATACTGAGTTAGGTGTTCTAGGCCGCTGCGAATTAATGCAGCTTTGGTATCGTGGTTTTCGCGATTTATTTTAGGCGGCCTGCCACGTCGTGGTTTTATCATTGATTGATTCATCACAACATAATAGACCGACCGTCTAGTAAAATCAAGGAGCTAAATTTACTAGACGGTGCTATGAAGGTTGCTGTTATTTTCTGCCCTTTTTATTGCTACGTTTCTCCATCATTTTCTGGAATTTTTCCTGCTGCTCAGCAGTCAAAACATTAAAAATAGCATTTTTAGTTTTCGCCTTAGCTAATCCAACTTGTTCAAAACTTCCTTGATAAGCACCTTGTAAAGCGATATAGGCTTGTTCATCAAAAGTCTCTGCCTGTACAAGCACTTTCGCTTGTTGTTTAAATTGCTTTAAAGATGTATGTAATTCTTGAGATTGTTCTTTCGCTTGTGATTTAATAGCTTTAATTTGAGCTTGTTGCTCCTCAGTTAGTGAGAGTGCTTTGATCATTCGCTTCATCATATGCTTACCCTTTCCAGCTTTTTGATGATGCATTGCTGAATCAGACATAAGGTCATAATCTTTAGCTTGTACACTAGAAACGGCCATAACGGCGCACAAAGCAGATAAAGTTACTAAACTTTTAATTGATTTTGTAATATTCATAATAAACTCCAAGGTTTTTTTCGTTCATTGACTAACTGATTGCTAGTATAAAGAATCAAATGCAAAGAAACGCAAAGCTAATGTAAAGATTGAGTAAAGATCATTCAACGAGTTCATTCACACACAATGAATAAGGTATTATTGACTTATTAAACAACAATTATGGGCTTCACGTGAATAAAAAACACCTTTTACTTATTGATGACGATCACGAATTAGCAGAGCTATTAGTTGATTATCTCGCCCAAAATAATTTTATCCTTCACTGTTGCTTTGATGGTCAATCGGGCCTTGAACAGGCGCAATCCAATCAATTTGATTTAATATTACTTGACGTAATGATGCCTAAACTAAACGGTTTTGAAGTGCTGAAAGCCCTAGGCCCTACCCACAAAACCCCGATATTAATGCTGACAGCCAAAGGGGATAATGATGATAAAGTATTAGGTTTAGAATTAGGCGCTGATGATTACCTAGCAAAACCCTTTCACCATCAAGAATTATTAGCCCGTATTAATGCCATTTTGCGCCGCATCAGTCTTATTAACCAACAAACGCAGCAATCAATGCAACAGACAAATACCGTGCTTAGCGTAAATAATATTGAATTAAATCATGGTATAAGAGCAGTATCTTGCCATGCTAATGCTATTGAACTCACTGGAACAGAATACCAAATACTGACACTGTTAATGGAACAGCAAGGTCAAATTATTACTAAAAATGTCATCTCCGAACAGGTATTAAAACGTAAGTTAAGTGCTTTTGATCGTAGTATTGATGTGCATATTGGCAATATTCGTCGTAAATTTCTCCCCTTTTGTGATGATGAAAAAATTAAAACTATTCGTGGTGTAGGTTATTTGTTCTTAACAGGGGAAACCGAATGATCACGGCTAAAACAATAAAATCTTTTTTTAGCTCTTTTACTTTAAAGCTTTTCGTTTGTTTTTGGCTTATTGCCAGTATTTCTGTGGTCAGTACTCGCTTTATTTCTCATCAAATATCACAACAGACATCGAGTCAACCAACAACGCATAATATCAGCTCAGAAGATCTAAAACAGTTACACTTTATACAACGACAGATAAAGCGTGACAAAATCAACACTGTAAGCGGATTACAAAGACATGCCAAAAACCTGATAAATAAAAGGGCTAGAAATATTTGGCTTAAAAAAGCAGAAAGCGGCGATATCATTGTTGAAAGCCTGCTACCACAGCGCCCTGAAGCTAAACAAATCATAGGCGACTTTATCGTTAAGGGAGAATTTAACAAACCAAAAGCTTACTTATTCCCTCATGAGCGCTTAATTGGTCCTAAAACGGTGCATTTGAATAGCGGTAAATATCAACTGTTTATTGCTCGTAAACATTACAAGCGTAATTTTAGTCAAATGGTAGGAGCGCTACCTTACTGGGTACGCATCGCTATCCCTACCGTTGTCAGTTTATTATTTTGCTTATTACTCGCTCGCTCTTTTAGTAAACCTATTCGTATTATTAAACAAGCAACAAGCCAATTAGGGGATGGCGATCTAAGTACCCGCGTAAAAAACCTGACACGACGCAGTGATGAGTTTGGGCAATTAGCCAATAGCTTCAACCAAATGGCTGAACAATTAGAACGGAACCAAAGCGCTCAAAAACGTTTACTTGGTGATGTATCCCATGAATTGCGCTCACCCATGACAAGGTTGCAAATGGCCTTAGGTTTAGCGCAGCAAGAGGCAACAACAGATCAAGCCAGAGAGCAATATTTACAACGCTGTCAAACCGAAGTTGAGCGTCTCGATCAAATGATCGCCAATGTATTATCTTTATCTCGTTTAGAAAACACATTGCAATCAATTGATATTGAAAAAATTAATTTCAACACACTGATAGCGAGCATCATCACTGATGAACAATTTGTTGCCAACAAACGAGCCATTACCATCGTGAGTGATTTTTCTGAAGAAGTCTTCATTGAAGGCGATAGAGTACTCATTACTAGCGCAATAAGTAATGTTTTAAGCAATGCTGTTAAATATAGTCCTGATAGCAGTGATATTAAGGTAACTTTACGCAAACATGAGCAGATAGCCACTGTAACGATTGATGATAATGGCGAAGGTGTACCTGATGAATCACTATCACAATTATTCAGCCCTTTTTATCGCGTTAACTTGGCAAGAGATCGAAAAACAGGTGGGACAGGCTTAGGATTAGCCATAGCAAAGCAAGCTATTTTGGCGCATCAAGGTAAAATAACTGCACAGAATAGAACAGAAGATAATCAACTAGTTAATGAAAAAAATAAGCTCTCAAAGTCAGGCTTATCTGTTAGTATTGAATTACCTTGTTTGTAAAATTTTTGTTACTCAGTTTTATTTACCATGAATTTAATTACTTTCATTAAAAATCTATCAATACCTCAAAAAATAATCGCCTTTGTATTCAGTTTGTACCTACTATTATGGCTCGTCTCTTCGCCAGCGATTAAATACTTCGCAGCCCCTATTCTTAAAGAGCAGGGATTAAGGATAGCTCCGGGTGCCAGCCTTAGTTTCAATCCTTTTTTAACGCAAATCACCATCAGTGATATGACCGTATTTAAAGGAGATGAGAAAGTACTTTATGCTGATGAACTGATCTTTAGAGTCACTTTATACCGCTTATTATTTGATGAAATTGCTATCAGTAAATTTACCTTAAACAACGGTTATATGACTGTAACACGTGAACAAGAACAATTATTTGTCGCTGGCATTAATACCAATCAAGGCAGCACCAACCAAGGTAATAGCGCAGAAACAACAACCGCCGAGCCACAAAATAGTAATCAAGCAGCTTTACCCTATTATGTGGTACTACCTGAGCTTACCTTTAACGATATTGATATTGATATCAAAAATGACGATAAAGCGCATCATGTAAAACTTAGTCAATTTACCATTAATGAACTCTATGCTGATGAAAAAAGACAACGAGCAAATATAGATATTCACAGCTTAATTGACCAAACCGAAGTCTCTTTGTCGGTTAAAGGGGAGATGATTCAAGGTGAAGGAGCAATTGAAAGTGAGCTATCTATTTCCGATTACCCGTTGGAGAAACTAGCACCTTATATCGATAAAATATCTGAATTAAATGGTTTACTATCACTATCCAGTAAACAAAGCGTTGCTATTTCCCCTAAGCAACTAACCGTAAAAGTCAGTGAAGCAAATCTTCATAATAAAAACTTTATTGTTGGCTATGAGCAACAATATTTCACCTTAGAAGATTTTCAACACAAAATAGTCGATCTCGTACTAACACTTAAAGACAGTCAAATTAGCGAACTAAGTGGTTCAGGTGAGTTAAGCATGGCTAATGCTAATGTCTATTACCAAGAAGCACATCAAAAATTAGGTCACTTTGATCAACTTTCATTAAATGAAATCAGTTTTCATCTTGAAGAAGTGCCCACTGTAAAAGTGTCAGAGTTAATCATTGATAACATTATTGCTTCGAAAAATGAAAATAGTGACCTACCTGCCATGGTGCAACTTAAACAATTTGCTGTCACTGACATCTTATTAAATGAAGCCAAAGTGACAGTTGATAAAATCATTCTCGATAGTCTGACTTCAGATATCATTCTCAGTAAAGAAAAAGAAGTGGCAAACCTAGTTACTTTACCCATTACAGAAGAAGAACAAGAAGTCATCACAGAGACAAGCGAAGAAGTCACTGAAAAAGTCACCGCATCTAAGAATAATGTCCAAATAGCTTTAGGTAGCTTCGCACTCATTAACGATAATCAAATAGTCTTTGAAGATAATAGTGTTGAACCCGTTAGAAAACGCCAATTATTCATTGATACTCTGACTCTTGGCTCATTAAGCAATGCTGACGAGAAAAAAGAGCAAAAAACGCCTTTTGAGTTTATTGGTCGGAGTAATAAATATGCTCACTTTAACTTTAAAGGTTTTACTCAACCTTTTGCGCAGCAGCCTAGTCATCATATTGAGGGTTTTTTAAAAGAGCTATCGTTACCGGCCTTGTCTCGTTACATGAAACAAGCCATGCAAATGGAATTAAAAAGTGGCCAGCTCAATGCTGATGTGGATGTAACCTTAACTGACGATCAGCTCGACGGTAACGTTGTGTTATTACTTCAAGGATTAGAAACCGCAATAGCGAATAGTGATGAAGCCGGCGCGTTAATTGATCAAGGGGCGTTACCCTTCAATATGGCGCTAGGTATGTTAAAAGATGGTAACGGCGATGTTGAACTTGATGTGCCATTATCAGGCTCAACGTCAGATCCAGAGTTTGGCATGAGTAGTATTGTCACCTTAATTACCCAGAAAGCCATTTGGATGGCAACTCAAGATTACTTGATGACAACTTTCATCCCATACGCCAATATCGTTTCTGCAGCGATGACAGTTGGAGAGTTTGCTTTAAAACTGCGCTTTGATGACTTGATGTATGAAGTAAAACAAATAGAGCCCAACGATAAACAGCAAGATTATTTACAACCTTTTATTGCCTTAATGCAAGATAAAGAAGACACTCGCATTAACATTTGTGCCATCAGTACCCCTGCAGATATAGGTTTGCCAGCGGGTGAACAGGTGGTTGATAAAGAGCAAATTCGCCGATTAAAAGATATTGGCGAACAGCGAGAAGAAGCCTTTAAAGCTTATATTATAAAACACGGCAATATTGCTTCATCACGTTTACTACTGTGCGCCCCGAAAATTGATAGTAGTCAAGATGCCTTACCTAGGATAGAGTTGTCAGTATAACTTGTGCTTTTCTCGATACTAACAATAAAAAGGAGCTAAGCAGTGAAACCAATGGATCAACGGGATAACTTTATCTATCTCACCTTTGCCTTAATATTGCTATTACTAGGCATAGCGTTAGCTCAACAGTTTTTTGATGATTCAGCGCAACGATTAGTGCAATCTACCACAGTAATCACGCTTATTGTGGCTGTTTGGGGAGTTGAATCTAAAAACTTCTTTTTACGTAAGAAATTACTTTTTCCTCTCGCTATTTTACTCGTCTCGATTGCTTCAAATTGGCTAGGTGATGCTGGTTTTGATCAATTTTATCTGCTTCTATTGTTAAGTTTTTTTATTTTCACTGCTTTTAAAACCGCTAAACAAGTACTGTTCACCGGTGAAATTGATGGCAATAAAATACTCGGAGCCATTTGCCTGTATTTATTGATGGGACTTATTTGGGCGGTTTTATTTACATTACTACAACTAAATTTTCCTGGCTCATTTCAAAGTATGCAGCATCACAACCAGTGGTTTATGTTATTCCCCGACTTTGTCTACTTTTCTTTTGTTACTATGACAACCTTAGGGTTTGGTGATATTTCCCCATCCTTATCAACAGCAAAATTTCTCGTATACTTAGAAGCCATCGTTGGGCAATTTTACCTAGCCATTTTAGTAGCAAGTTTGGTCGGCTCTCGAATGTCGACTATCTCAAATAAAACGCATTGATAAAAATATTACAAAAGGGAATCATTATGTCAGAGCAAGTAGAAAAAGCTGAAGCGTCAACACCAACAGACAAGCAATTTAATCGCCGAGTTATTGATGTTGCTATTAAGTTAAGCGCCATAGCTATCATCATCTATTGGTGCTTCCAAATTATTAAGCCTTTTATTCTTATCGTACTTTGGGGGGCTATCATGGCAGTAGCCTTATACCCGCTGCATATTAAATTGAGTAATTTCCTTAAGGGCAATCAGAAGCTCGCCGCGACTATTATTGCCTTAGTGGGTATCTCAATAATCGCATTACCTGCAGTAAACCTATCTTCCTCTTCATTTGAATCAGCACAACACCTTTACCAAGGCATTGAAGATGGCACACTGAAAATACCTCACGCAAAGGAAAGCGTAAAAGAGTGGCCCTTAATTGGCTCACAAGCCTATAGCCTTTGGCAAGCTGCCTCTGAAGATATTCAAACAGTAGCTAGCCAATACTCAGAACAAATAAAAGCTATCTCTGCAACATTGCTGACCAAAGCTGCTGGCATCGGTGGTAGTATTATTCAGTTTATTGTCTCGTTAATTATCGCTTCAGTCTTTATGGTTAAAGCTGCAGCATGCCGCCAAGGTGTTAGCGCTTTAATGTCACGATTAATGAATGAAAGTGGCGAACGTACGATTGAAACAACCGTTGCCACCATTAAAAGTGTTGCAACAGGTGTACTAGGTGTAGCAGTAATTCAATCACTTTTATCAGGTGTTGGCTTGCTTATCGCAGGCATTCCTGCCGCTGGACTTTGGGCGCTGGTTGTCCTTATTTTAGCGATAGCACAATTACCGCCAATTCTTGTATTAGGACCTATTGCCGCTTATTACTTTTCAGTAGCTGACACAACGCCAGCTATTGCTTTTCTTATCTTTAGTATAGTTGTCAGTATGAGTGACGCAGTGCTTAAGCCACTTTTCCTAGGTCGAGGTATGGATATTCCCATGCTCGTGATTCTTCTTGGTGCTATTGGCGGTATGATAATGTCGGGCATTATAGGCTTATTTGTTGGGGCGGTAGTATTAGCATTAGGTTATCAATTAATGATGGACTGGCTAGCCCATCAAAATAAATAACATCCAAAGATTAAGTACTGCGTATTGGCAACAACCGCTAATACGCAAGAGTTAAACATTTAAATACGAGATACACATGTCTGAAAATAATACTAAAAACAAAGCTGATTTTACCCAAAAGTTCACCAAAATCATCTTAGGCTTATCCTTATTATATTTCATTTGGTATCTCGTTGGTGATCGTATTACCCCAGCAACAGATCAGGCAAGAGTGCGTTCTTTTGTGACAGCGATTGTGCCGCAAGTTTCCGGAAAAATAACAAAAATTCATAAGCTTGGTGATAAAGAAGTTTCCAATGGAGAAACGCTATTTGAAATTGAAGATACTGACTATCAACTAGCCGTTGATAAAGCCAAAACCGATTTACAATTAGCAGGACAGAATGTAGGCGCAGATACAGCTGCCGTTGCAGCAGCCAAAGCTAACCTTGAAAAAGCCAAAGCAAACTTAATTGAAAAAGAAGCCAACGCCAACAGAATTTTTGAAGTGGAAGCTCAGGGCGTTGTCTCAAAAGCCCAAGGCGATCAAGCCCGTGGTGTTCTTGCTGCAGCACAACAAAGTGTATTGAATGCACAAGCCTCTTATGAGCAAGCACAACAATTACTCGGCGAAGAAGGTAGTGAAAATACCAAGATTCAAAATGCCTTAAATGCACTTTCAGCCGCCGAACTTGATTTAGCTCGCACCAAAGTAAAAGCACCAAGCAATGGCGTCATCTCTTACTCAAAGGTAAATGTTGGCCACTATGCAGCAGTTGGCAGCAAAATCATGACGTTTATCAATACCGATTACTTTTGGATTGAAGCCTCATACCGAGAAAATAACTTAGGTAATATAAAAGCTGGCGATCCGGTTGATATAGTACTTGATTCATCACCCGGCGAGATTGTTACCGGAACCATCGTCAGTATTGGATATGGAGTAAGCTTTGACAATAGTGTCCCAGGTGAGTTACCTACCCCTGAAAAAGCCACCGGTTGGATGCGTGAAGCACAACGATTTACCGTGATCATAAAATTCGACGGCAATATAAATAAAGCATTACTCAGAGAAGGCGGCCAAGCAGACATTATCACTTATACGGGTAATAATTTTATCTTAAATGGTTTAGGTAAAATATCCATTTGGTTAACTAGTAAATTAGCTTATTTATATTAATCAATAAGCCGATAGTATTTGAGCATGCAGCTAACAAACTTATTTCCAAGGATTAACAAATTATCTCAACAAGATGTTTATATGATGAGATTTTTTGTAGGCGTCATGCTTGCGATTATTATTGCCTTAGTATTTAACTGGCCATTTGCATTTATTACTCCTGTTTTTGTGGCAAAATTTTTAGGCAGCAAAAAAAACAAACTTCCATTTAAAAAACTGAGTGCCATTTTCCTCGTTATTGTCAGCGCCATGATTTTAGGGGGCATATTCACAAGAATTTTACTGCCCTTCCCGATTGTGTTTATGCTCATCATGACGTTGCTGATATTTTGGCTATCATATTGGAATAACTCTGGTGGCAATGAGTTTGTTATTACTATGCTATTAGTTGGCTTTACTGTTATCCCTATGTTGAGTTTAATGCATCAAGAAATAGCTCAAGTATTTACCATAGGTTTTTTGTTTTCATGTTTGATGTCATTAATTATTACCATGGTTATGCATGAAGTTATTACCGATAAAGCGTCAAGTAGTCATGCTCAACAAGCCGATAAACAAGAAGAAAAAAGCCTAGCAGACAAACCAACGCGCACAAAATTTGCGTTATTAAGCACCTTGATGATCATGCCGGTAATGATTTTTTTCTTTTCATTTAACTTGAGTAGTTCTTTGCTTATTTTGGTGTTTATCGCCTTACTTGCACAAAAGCCTGACCTTGTTGCTGGCGTAAAAGGGAGCAAAGCTTTACTGGCAGGTAATGCCATTGGTGGCATTGTCGCAATTGTGATGTATAACATTTTAATCATAGCTCCTAGCTTAAGTTTTTTAATGTTGATATTTGCCTTAGTTGTTATCACATTTTCAAGAATTATCTTTTCTGATAGAGCATTAGCCCCACTTTTTGCGATGGCATTTTCCACCATCATCATCTTAATATTTGGCTCAATATTAAGTACCGCAGATGCTGATGAAAAATTTTATACCCGTATTATGCAAATTGCTTGCGCCTGCAGTTATGTTATTTTTGCCACTATTGCTGCCAACCCCCTGATCAAAAAAATATCCCAAGCCTAAGTCATACCACAGTCAATCCGTTGTAATATTTCTGTCATTATCCTGCAACATCACCGTAATATTGACTTGCTACCTTACTGACACCTCTTAGCCTCGCCATCTAAAATCTGAGCTTTTACATGAAAAAACTCACGCGTGTTAGCAGCAAACTTATCGTTTTAATTCTTATCCCACTAATCACGTTAAGCCTTATACTTTTTACTAGCTTAACCATTTCCACTGAGCGACATCAGCACTCTCAACGCACAATTGAAGCTAGGCTAGTGCAAACACAAACCTTAAATACCATTATTAGAGCTTATTCTTCTAACATTATTGATACCGCCCATAAAACACGAAGTGGCATGATGATGTGGTCTGATGCCAAGGTGCAGATAGACAAGGGGCAAAAAATGATTGAGCAGCAATGGCAAGCTTATAGCAACAGTGATTTATCTGAACCAGAGCAAAAACTCGTAAAAACCATGGAACCTCTGTACCAAAAAAGTCATCAGGCATTAACCAAAATAGCTGAGTTTATCGAGGAAGCTTCTTCTTATAGTATGGGCAATTATGTTGATTTAAAAATGTATTCAGCATTAGAGCCATTCTTACTAAAATTGGATGAATTAGTACTTTTACAAAAGCAACTCGCGCATCTTGAAATTACCAACAGCGAACAACTTACTAGCCAAACTAATCAAATAATTTTAGCGAGCGTCTGTATTATTACAGTTTTACTGTTAGCACTGAGCTTCTACCTTTATAAATCGATTAAAACACCGCTACAACATTTACAAAAAGTTATGGTCGATGTTGAAAATAACTCTAATTTGGCTCTAAGAGTTCAAATCAATGGTCATGATGAATTAGGTGAAATTGGTCAGAGTTTCAACTTAATGATGGATAGAATTGTGGATTTTGTCGATAGCTTAGCCAATATAGGCACATCGCTAGATTCTGCAGCAGAAAATACCCTAACTGCCTGTCACAATGCAAAAGAACAGGTAACCAATACTCAACATGAGCTATCTAATACCAGCGCTACTATCGAGCAAATGAATAACTCGGTTGAAATCACTCAAGGCCATACTGAACAAACGATTCAAGTAAGTTTAGACGCCGATAAGCATGCCAATAATAATGTAAAGGTTATTGAGCAATCCGCTGTTGAAATAAAGCAGCTTGCTAAAGCGATTAATCAATCAGCCGATCAAATGAATGTTTTAAGAGAACATGGTCTGCAAATTGATTCGGTATTAGCGGTTATCAAGAATGTTGCTGAACAGACTAATTTACTAGCGCTAAACGCTGCTATTGAAGCGGCTCGCGCTGGTGAGCAAGGTCGAGGATTTGCCGTAGTTGCAGATGAAGTTCGCTCTTTAGCTCACAGAACCCAAGAATCAACAATAGAAATCGAAACCGTTATTGCCAATATACGAAAAGACACCGATGAAGCGGCGACTCAAATGAGACAAAATGCTGATTTTGCTAACCAAGGGGCGCTAGCCATTAAAGAGACAGAAGAAAGCCTTAAAGTGATTACAGGCTCATTTGCCAACATTATTAGTAAAAATGAATTAATAAATACTAACCAAGGTGAGCATATACAAGCTGTTCGAGATGTAAGTGCAATGATGAATCGAATTTATTCGCTCTCACAAGATAGTAAAGAAAACACCGATGAAGTATTAACAAATGCCAAAACTGTTGAGCATTTAAGTAGTAATTTAAAAAGTGCTCTTGGGCAATTTAGCTATTGATAAGTTTATTGAAGCTACTCAAAAAGGCTTACTTTTTAAATAAGGCGCGTAGATTAGCAACCCCTTGTTTATTGGCTTGATCTTTATGTTCAGCAGTTTTTTTCGCTTGCCCTAACTCCCAGTTAAGATCATCTTGAGGTAACTCGTGTAAAAAGCGACTTGCTTCTGTGCGCGCCACCTCGCCAAACTGTCTACGCTCTTTCGCGTAAGTAAATATTAACTCACGTTGTGCCCGAGTAATGCCAACATAAGCTAAACGTCGCTCTTCTTCTATGCCATCTTCATCAATACTGGTTTGGTGAGGCAGTAAGCCTTCTTCCATGCCAATTAAAAACACATAAGGAAATTCTAAGCCTTTGGATGCATGTAGTGTCATCAATTGCACTTGATCACTACTGTCTTCTTCTTCATTACGCTCCATCATGTCTCGCAGGGTTAAACGCGTGACAATTTGCGGTAAGGTCATTGGCTCTTCATCATCAGAGCCTTCAAGCATTTGTGTTACCCAGCTAAATAATTCGGTGACATTTTTCATGCGCATTTCAGCGGCTTTCGCGCTTGGCGAAGTCTCATAAAGATAATCTTCATAGTTTATTTCACGAATCATAGCCCGTAATACCGCCGCGGTATCACCCCGCTCTGTTTGATCAGCAATATCAACTAGCCATTGAGTAAAGGCTTGCATTTTCATTAACGCACGACCAGTTAATGTTTGCTCTAACCCCAACTCAAAGCTGGCAGCAAACATACTAATTTGTCGCATATTGGCGTAATTACCGAGCTTTTCTAACGTTGCTGGTCCTAGTTCACGTTTGGGTACATTAACAATACGCAAAAAAGCATTATCGTCATCAGGATTAACTAAAACCCGCAAATATGCCATGACATCTTTAATTTCAGAGCGAGAAAAAAACGACGTACCACCACTGATTTTATAAGGAATACGATTTTGCATCAGTGCTTTTTCGAGTAACCGTGATTGATGATTACCTCGATATAAAATTGCATAATCTTTATAGTGACTACGGTTCATAAAACGATGACCAATTAACTCACCAATAATACGTGACACTTCATCTTCTTCATTTTTTGTTTGTACTACTCTAAGCTCAACACCATAATCAAGCTCACTGAACAGTGCTTTATCATAAACATGAGGATTATTTGCAATGAGGATATTGGCGCACTTTAAAATACGGCCACTTGAACGATAATTTTGCTCTAGTTTAATCAACTTTAATTGCGGAAAGTCTTTCCCTAGCAACACTAAATTTTCAGGCTTAGCACCACGCCAAGAGTAGATTGACTGATCGTCATCCCCTACCACAGTTAAACGCGCGCGCTCACCAGCGATTAATTTTACTAATTCATACTGACTGGCATTGGTATCTTGATATTCATCCACTAACAAATAACGAATTTTATTGCGCCAGCGCTCACGCACTTCTGGATAATTTTTTAATAACAGCGTAGGGATAAGGATAAGATCATCAAAATCAAGCGCATTATAGGCTTTCATATGTTGATGATAGCGCTGATAAAACTCTGCATATTCTGCGCTGTCAGCATCACTGGCTCTTTTCATTGCCGCATCAGGTAGTAACAAATCATTTTTCCAATTGGAAATCATGTTTTGTAATTTACTGAGTAAATCTTTATCGCCATCAAGCTCATCCATGGTTAACTCTTTGAGTAACGACAAGGTGTCTTGATCATCAAACAAGGTAAAACCAGGCTTATAACCTAAGGTTTTAATTTCACGGCGGACAATATCTAAACCCAAGGAATGAAATGTAGAGACCGTTAAACCACGTGTTAAATCTTTACCGAGCATTTTAACAATACGCTCTTTCATTTCACGCGCGGCCTTATTGGTAAACGTTACCGCCGCGATATTTCTCGCCTTGTAGTCACACTGTTTTATTAAATAAGCAATTTTTTGACAAATAACGCCTGTTTTCCCTGAGCCAGCGCCAGCAAGCACCAAACAAGGGCCACTAACATATTTTACTGCTTCATTTTGTCCAGGGTTTAATTTCATTGCTTATACAGTTACCAAAATGGTACATTTTCAAGGGTCGGTAATTTTACCTGTTTTTACTCATCAGCAAAACAGTTACAATGAACTCAAGCACAAATTTAGGAAAATAATTCTGGTAAATACTATGATCAACGCCAAAAAAATTGAAGAAATCGCCAAACAAGTCACCGAAGCTATACCTCCGGGTTTAAAAACCATGGCGAATGATATTGAAGATAAAACAAAAACTGTTTTACAGCGTAAATTATCGCAACTTGATGTAGTTACTCGTGAAGAATTTGATGTACAAACTCAAGTATTAATTAAAACACGTGAAAAATTATCTGAACTTGAAGCGCGTGTTGCACAGCTAGAAAAAAATGTTACAGGCGAGTAAAGCTCTACTCTTTGCATATCTAACCTTAGTAAGCTTGATGACTATGGCTAATAACCACTTTACTTCAGAAGCACAACTGGTTGAACGTCTAGAAAATGAGATCAAAATCTTTTGGCAACAAGGCCATTTTGCTCATTTTAGCGGTGTTAATAATAAACGTATAAATTATGCGAGCTTTATTCATCAACCACACAGCGGGCAAGCCAGTGAAAAGTGCCTTGTTATTTCTTCAGGCCGAAGTGAAAGTTATTTAAAGTACCAAGAGTTAAGCTATGATCTATACAATCAAGGGTATAGTGTTTTTCTGATTGATCACCGCGGTCAAGGTTTATCTGAGCGGTTATTAGCTAACCCGCATAAGGGCTATGTTGAAGACTTTCAATTTTATGTTAATGACTTAGCTTATTTCATCGAAAATATAGTAAATCCCCATTGCCTAAGTAAACCCTATTTACTTGCCCACTCAATGGGTGGTGCCATTGCGACTAGATATCTACAAGACTATCCCAACAATATAAAAGCAGCCGTACTATCTTCTCCAATGTTGGGGTTTTATGGCGGTAAAGTGCCAGACCTTATCACTGAGTTAGTGATTAAAAGTACCGCCCAAATCAATACTTGGTTTGATAACACTCCTTGGTATTTTTTCGGTCATCAAGATTTTACCCCCAAAGGCTTTGAAAATAACAACTTGATGCACTCCAAACAACGCTTTCAAGTATTTGCAGAGCTTTATAATACTACCCCTGAAATTCAGTTAGGGGGTGTAACAACAAACTGGTTAACAGCTTCGTTAACCGCTTTAGATACAATATTTGAAAATATACATAACATCACAACACCCATAATAGTGTTGCAAGCTGGTGAAGAAACGATTGTCGAAAATCAAGCACAAAATGACTTTTGCCAGCAGCTTCATGCGCTACAGCCACAATCATGCCCAGAAGGAAAACCCTTCGTTATTGATGGTGCTTATCATGAGTTATTTTTTGAACGGGACAGCCATCGAAACCTCGCGATAACAAAGATGCTTGATTGGTTTAATCAACACCCATAACAAGCCACTGTCCTTGAGGAAAAAGCTTAACAACCGCTAAGCTTTTTCCTTGGTAAGCTCTTTTTTCACCACAGAACTAGGATCATGATGAATAAATACTTCACAGGGTTCAAATGCTTCAGATATTTTACCCTCAATTTCATCACCAATGGTGTGCGCTTCTAACAGAGATAAGCTATCTTCAAGCTCTAAATGAAATTGAATAAAACGCTGTGCCCCCGATCGCCGAGTCCTTAATTCATGTATACCTAATGCATACTCATGAGATAAAACAATCGTTTTGATTTGCAATAACTCTTCATCACTTATTTCATGGTCCATTAACTGATAAACGCTTTGATAGACAATTTTTCCAGCTCCAAAAAGTAAATACAAACCTACAAGAACTGTAAATATGCCATCGGCTTGTACCCACAAAGACTGGCTTAAAAAAATGGCGGCAATTACACCTAAATTCAGCAGCAAGTCTGACTGGTAGTGCAAAGCATCAGCATTGATGGCAATAGAGCCGGTGCGTTTAATGACAAAACGTTGAAACGCTACTAATGCCAGTGTAAGCACAATTGCAATGATGGTAACAGCAATAGCAAGGTTACCTTGCACAATAACGCGAGGATTGATAACCCGTTCAACACCATTAAACATAAGTAACATGGCCGATCCCGAGACAAAAGCAGCTTGCACTAAGCCCGCTAAACTTTCCGCTTTACCATGACCAAATTTATGTGCTTCATCTGCGGGCGCTAAAGCAAAGCGCAAAATAATAATATTCATCACAGAGGCAAATAAATCTAAAACTGAATCAGTTGTTGAGGCAAGCATGGCACTCGAATCGCTTACTAGCCATGCATAAAGTTTGATGATAATAAGCAGTAGAGCTACTGAAGAAGCGCTGATAGCAGCCAAGCGTACCCAATAGGCATAGCTGTCATTAGGTACTGATTTATCTGTTGATTTTGAGCTGGCACTTTTATCTGTCATGAAAAGCAGGCTTTACTGATTTATAATCGTTATAATAGCAAAAAATTATCATTTGTACGCAATCAGAGTTTGAAATCATTATGTTAGATGTTGTTCTTTTTCAACCAGAAATTCCGCCAAATACTGGTAATATTATTCGTTTATGTGCTAATTCTGGCTTTCGTTTACATTTAATTGAACCACTAGGTTTTGATCTAGAGGATAAAAAATTACGCAGAGCGGGGTTGGATTACCATGAATTCACTAACATCAAGCGTCATAAAAACTTCAATGCTTTTGTTGAACATGAACAGCCGAAAAGAATATTAGCCATCACCACCAAAACCAATAATTTTTATGGTGACGTAACTTTTACCGCTGGTGATTATTTATTATTTGGCTCAGAAACCTCTGGCTTACCTGAAGAGGTACGCGTTCAAATTCCTGACAAAGACAAAATTCGTATCCCTATGCTTAAAGACAGCCGTAGCATGAACTTATCAAACGCTGCTGCTGTTATTGTTTATGATGCTTGGCGTCAGCTTGGGTTTGTAAATGCTGTTTAAGGACTTGAAAATTAGTTAAAGAGCTAGTTAGTGTATAAAGTTATTCGGTTTTTTGATCACGAGAGAGCAAATCAGCTGCGGCTAATTTTGCCGCCTTACCTTGATAAAGTACTTGGTAGACTTGCTCAACAATTGGCATTTCTACGCCCATACGTTGTGCAAGCATATATACTTCTTTGGTGTTTCGATAACCTTCAACAACTTGACCAATATCTGTCATAGCTTGTTCAACGCTCACACCCTGCCCTAACGCTAAACCAAAGCGACGGTTTCGAGATTGGTTATCAGTACAAGTGAGCACTAAATCGCCTAAACCAGCCATGCCCATGAACGTAGCTGGATCAGCCTTTAATGCACAGCCCAATCGGGTCATTTCTACAAGGCCACGAGTAATTAAAGCGGTTCTAGCATTGGCTCCAAAGCCAATACCATCAGCCATACCTGCGCCAATAGCAATAACATTTTTAACCGCGCCGCCTAATTGAACACCAATAAAATCTTCATTAGGGTAAACGCGAAAACATTTTTCACAATGTAATAGATCTGAAAGTTCGCGCGTAAATGCTTTATCTGTGGAAGATAAAGAAATAGCTGTGGGTAATCCAGCCGCCATCTCTTTGGCAAAGGTTGGGCCGGATAAAACCGCTAAGGCAACCTCTTCACCTAAAATACTTCTGGCGACATTTTGTAATAAGTCACCTGTTTTAGGATCTAAACCTTTCGTTGCCCACGCAAGCTTTGCACTTTCGCTTAATAATGGTTTTATTTGCTTGAGCATATCGCCAAATGCATGACTTGGCACTACAACAAGTACGTTATCACTCGCTTGAACTGCAGCAGTTAAATCGCTAATGGGTGTTAAACTATCCGGGAAGGGACAGTCCGCTAAATACTTAGTATTTTCACGCGCTTTAGCCATATCTTCAACTTGGCTAGTATCACGACCCCAGAGCAATGTTTCATGACCATTTCTTGCTAAGCAAATAGCCAAAGCGGTGCCATATGAGCCAGCACCCAAAACGGTAATTTTAGCAGAAACAGTCATATCACTACTCATCTTGAAACTTAGTGAGTTTCTGGGCTTTCTGGAGCGTTTACTTTTGCTTCGTTAGCGCGTTGTTGTACGTAAGAGGCAAATAATGCTTCAAAGTTAACAGGGGCTAAATTAAATTGCGGGAATGAACCACGATTCACTAAGCTAGCAACAGTTTCACGTGCGTATGGGAATAATGTTGTAGGACAAAAAGCACCAATCGTATGCGCTAATTGCGCTTCTGGTAAGTTACCGATAGTAAAAATACCTGCTTGCTGAACTTCCGCTAAAAAGGCTGTTTGATCTTCAACAGTTGCGGTTACAGTTACAGCTAATATAACTTCATAAGTATCATCAGCTACCTTGTTAGAACGAGTATCAAGGTCTAATTTAATTTCAGGTTTCCACTCTTTTTGGAAAATCGCAGGTGAGTTAGGTGTTTCAAATGAAACATCTTTTGTGTAAACACGCTGAATAGCAAATTGTGGATCAGCTTTAGCTGCTGCTTCTGATTGGTTTTGGTTTTCGTCGCTCATAAGAGTTCCTATATTATCTTTTCAAAAATGTAATGGTTGCTTACGCTTTCGCAAGCAAGGTATCTAGATTATTTTGCATTTCAAGGGCCACTAACTGATCACAGCCGCCAACATATGCATCATCTATAAAAATTTGTGGCACGGTAAAATTGCCTTGACTACGTGCTATCATCGTCTCACGCAAAGCCATATCACCGTCAATTTTAATTTCGTTCACCGTTAAATCAGCATACTTTGCTGACTTTTCAGACAATAACGCCAACGCTCGCATACAGTATGGACAATATGCTTTCGTATAAATATCTACAGTTGCCATGGTTAAACCTTGAAAGATTACTTATTCGTTACAGGTAAGCCAGCACCAGTCCATGCGCTCATGCCACCTTTTAAAATACTTACACGGGCAAAACCTTGCTTATGTAAATCATTAGCCACTTTCACGGCACTCATACCAGCGCTACATACAACTATGATGGGAGTATCTTTATGCTTTTCAAGGCTAGCGAAACCATTTTTCGTAATTTTTTCATTAGGCAAGCTAATAGCATCTAAAATATGATTGCTTTTAAAATCTTTTTCCGCACGAATATCGAGGGCAACGCCTTGCTCTCTATTCACTAAAAAAGTTAACTCTTGCGGGCTTATTTGCTTAACCGGCGACATTTTAATTTTAATTGTTGTCACAATAATCATTACAACAAGAGCAACCCAAACCGCACTTAACATGCCATTGTTGCCGATAAAAGTAATAAACTGTTCCATAAATGGTGACCCTTTTAATACTAAGTAAAGGTGAATAATAAAAACCGTGACAGTATACAGATTATTAGTTTTTTTGCTATGAAGAATTGGTAACTAGGGGTGAATCATTTCTTGCTTAATTAAACTAACACTTATGTGTACAATAATGGCAATTCAATTAGAAATTTATAAAGGTACGACAGTAATGGCACATGCAAACAAAAAATCTATGGTTTTAATTATATTAGATGGCTGGGGCTACCGAGAAGATGGTAGTAATAATGCTATCCAAACCGCCAATACGCCAGTATTAGATAAATTAAAAACTGACTACCCTAATATGCTAATTCAAACTTCAGGTATGGCAGTAGGCCTACCTGATGGGCAAATGGGTAATTCAGAAGTAGGTCATGTCAATATTGGCGCAGGTCGTATTGTTTACCAAGACTTTACTCGTATCACTAAAGCAATTGAAGAGGGTGATTTCAATCAAAACCCTGCGCTTTGTCAAGCGGTTGATAAAGCAGTTTCGCAAGATAAAGCGGTACATATTTTTGGCTTAATGTCGCCAGGTGGTGTTCATAGCCATGAAGATCATATTTTTTCCATGATTGAATTAGCAAAAAGCCGCGGTGCCAATAAAGTTTATTTGCATGCATTTTTAGATGGTCGCGATACACCTCCACGCAGCGCAAAAGCCTCATTAGAAAAAGCGCAAGAGAAATTCACACAATTATTTCCTGATGGTAATAGCCAAGTAGCTTCACTTGTTGGCCGCTACTACGCCATGGATAGAGACCAACGTTGGGATCGTGTTGAAGCTGCATATGATGTAATGGTATCAGGCATTAGCCAGTATCAATATAACGATGCTATTTCTGCACTAGAGGCCGCTTATGAGCGTGATGAAAATGATGAATTTGTCAGTGCCAGCGCTATTTTAAACCCAGCAGGTCAAGCGATAGAAATTGACGATGGTGATGCCTTAGTTTTTATGAATTTTAGAGCTGATCGTGCTCGCCAATTTAGCCGCTGCTTCACAGAGCAAGATTTTTCTGGATTCGAACGCAAAAAAGTACCTGCCATCAGTGATTTTGTCATGTTAACGCAATTTGCTGCTGACATTGATGCGAGCTGTGCATTTGCACCAGAGCCTTTACATAATGTGATGGGTGAATGGTTAGCGAAACACGATAAAACTCAATTGCGTATATCAGAAACAGAAAAATATGCCCATGTAACTTTCTTTTTTAGTGGTGGACAAGAAGACACTTTTGACGGCGAACAGCGAATTTTAGTGCCTTCTCCTGATGTAGCAACATACGACTTACAACCTGAAATGAACTCAAGCGTATTAACTGACAAGCTTGTTGAAGCGATTGAAAGTGGCGAGCATGACTTCATTGTTTGTAACTACCCAAATGGTGACATGGTAGGCCACACGGGTGATTTCAACGCTGCTGTAAAAGCTTGTGAAGCCGTTGATACCTGTATCGGCCGCGTAGTGAGTGCCCTACAAAAAACCGGTGGTGAATGTTTAATTACCGCTGATCACGGTAATGCCGAGCTAATGCTAGATGAAAAAACTGGCCAAGCTCACACAGCTCATACCTGTGAGCCTGTACCGCTGATTTATGTAGGTAGAAAGGCTACACCCGCTGATACAGGTGCTTTGAGTGATCTGTCTCCAACCTTGCTACATTTAATGGCAATGGAACAACCAAAAGAAATGACTGGCTCGGTATTGATGCAATTAGATTAATACGGCACACTGGAGCGGATTATTTTAATAATAAAAAAATACCGTACTAATGCCACGTCAGTTTCATAATTTTACCACCATAATAAACAGCTTACTTTGTTTAAGCTGTTTATTATTTCCCCTTGCTAGCACAGCAAATAGCGATCACGAGAAAAATAAAGCGCAGAGCAATGCGAAACTCAATGATGTTCAACAAGCCATTGCCAAACAGCAGTCCAATATTTTTAATACCAATCAAGCACGTGAAAAATTAGAACAACAATTAAAACAAGATGATTTAGCTATCGCGAAGGTGGCAAAAGCTATCAATGAAACCGAACAAAACTTAAAGACCACAAATGAAAAAATAAAGTCCTTAAATGAAGAAAAACAACAATTAACCACTCAAAAAAAGCAACAAGAACAATTACTCGCCAAACAACTTCGTACAGCTTATACCACAGGAAAACACGACTACTTAAAACTCATATTAAACCAAGAGCAAAGCGAAAAAATACAACGAACCATTAGTTATTATCAGTACTTAAATAAAGCGCGTATACAAGAAATTGATAATTTTCAGGCAACCATTTCAGCGTTATTACAAGTGACCACTGAACACCAAGAGCAAGTCGCTCAATTAGAAACATTAAAAAAAGCTCAACAACAACAGCGTGTTGAATTAAACAGTAATAAATTAAAACGTAAGAAAACCATCACCGCATTAAATAAGAAACTTTTATCTAGTACACAGCAACTTGCTAAATTAAAAGCTGAAGAAGCAAACCTAACTGCAGCCTTAAAAAAACTCGAAGCTATCATGCAAGCAGAAATCCGTTTAACAGGTTTAAGTAAGTTAAAAAACAAACTTTCCTGGCCAGTAAAGGGACGGAAACTTCGAAGTTTTGGTAGCCGAAAACAAGGTCATTTGAAATGGAAGGGGGTCTTAATTGGCGCACCTCTTGGCCGCCAAGTACATACCATCCACAATGGTACAGTGTTATTTTCTGATTGGTTAAAAGGCTATGGTTTATTAACGGTTATTGACCACGGTAATGGTTATATGAGCCTTTATGCCCACAATCAAACCTTACTTAAATCAGTGGGTGATAGAGTTGAAACAGGCGAGCCCATTGCTTTAGTCGGCCAAAGTGGCGGTTTAGATCAAGCCAGTTTATATTTTGAAATTCGCCATCAAGGTAAAGCCGTTAACCCTAAACTCTGGTGTAAGTAATTGCTGTAAAAATTTTAACTAAGTGCTATGCTTTTGTTATCCCCCACTTTTAATAACAACAACTAAATGATTTCAGCAGTTTCGAAATTTTTTATTTCCTTTTTACTTTTTCTTATCCCCGCCTGTTTTTTTAAACCGCTATATGCTGCGCCAGCAAAAGTGGCCATTGTTATTGATGATATAGGCTATCGCTACACAGACAAGCACGCACTTAGCCTTCCTGGTAACATTACCTACTCTGTTTTACCCCACACGCCTTATGGAAAAGAATTGGCACTACAAGCGAATTCTCAGCAAAAAGATGTCCTACTACATATCCCCATGGAGGCAGAAAACGGCAAAAAATTAGGCCCAGGTGCGTTAACTAGTGATATGAACAAAACAGAAATTACTAATAGTCTGCGCGCTTCTTTGGCTGAAATTCCTTTTGCTATCGGTATTAACAATCATATGGGGAGTCATTTAACGCAATTAGATAATCCAATGACATGGACAATGACTTTTTTAAAACAACATCGTTTATTATTTTTAGACAGTAAAACCAGCCCTAACTCTAAGGCTGGCAGTATTGCCCGTAGTTTAGGGGTGCCCGTACAACGAAGACATATTTTTTTAGATAACCAGTTAACAAAAGCCTATATTAGCAAACAATTTCAACAGCTGGTTCAATACGCCAAGAAGCAAGAGTTTGCTATTGCCATTGCTCATCCCCACCCTGAAACAGTAGTAGCATTGAAAGAATTAATTCCTACATTGGCACAAAATAATATACAGTTAGTACCTCTATCAACTTTATACACTCCAAAATCAACTGTTCAAACAGTAGCAACAATTAGCGAATAGCGATTATTTTGACAAGGATAACTCATGAATAAGACCATTACTTCACTGCTAACTATACTGACTTTCAGTTTATCAACTCTAGTTCAAGCACAAAGTTTTCATGGCCAAGCCTTACACAAAAATGAACATGAAGCGCGCCAGCATGCCATTGCTGATTTACAACAAAATTTATATGTTAATGTTGAGAGCTTAACTCAAACACATCAGTCTAATAAAAGCGAAGACGTATTCAAATTTACCAGTAAGTTATCATCTACTTTACCTATTTTAGGCGCCCAAACAGAATGTTTTTCTGCCTATGACGTTACTCAATGTGATGCAAGTATGAGCCGTGAAAAAAGCTCTCCTATGTATCAAGCAGCCATAGTACAAAAACAAAAGCTCATTGATAGTCAGTGGCAGAAAACTAAAAATATCAGCGCTGCGCAAATAAAGTACCAAGCGTTAGCTAAACTCTTAACCTTGATTCAAGAAACTCAACAACTAACATTGGTACTTAGCATAATCGACCCTGACAACAATATAAGCCCATCGGCAATTAACTCAGCCGATGTTAACCAAGCCATGTTGCATCTTGAAGAAGTCGCTAACGGCTTACCTATGGCAGCCTTATTACTGAATAAACGTATTATCAAAGCTAAAAAATTAGCTAAAGCTAAAATACTCGTTAAACCTTTTACACCATATGATTCATCAGAAATAACCCCTTTCGCCAGCGCATTACAAACGCAACTAAGCAGTCAAATGAGTACGGTATTGTCAGAGGAAGAGGCTGATTACATCTTACAAGGTAAGTATCAAGCAACCGACAAGCATATTAATTTAGAAGCACAGCTCATTGACAGTTCGGGCAATATCGCCACTGCAGCGGTTCTCAGTGTCAATAAAGATTCGGTAGCTAAATTTGATCATCAACCTAAACAAATGGACTTTGAAAGATTACTCTATTCAGGGCAAATTGTTGGCGGCTCATTTACGGCGAAATTAACTACCAATAAAGGGCAGCGTGATCTACTTTTCCACCAAAAAGAAACTATTCAACTGTTAGTGAAAGTGAATAAGCCAAGTTATTTCTATATTGTCGGTCATACACATAATGAAGAACAAAAACTGAGCTATTTACTCGACTTAAGCGATGCACCTGGCGATGATAAGTTTATCTCTTACCTTGGCTTTGATGAAGTCAATAAATGGGTAGTGATTGGTGAATTTGAGGCAGAAGCCCCATTTGGTAATGAAAGCTTACAGCTATTCTCATCAACGCTAAAACCACTGTCCATGTTACCAACCACTAAGTTTGATGGTACCTATCACGTTATTGCCGGTAAGCGTAACAAAACCATTGTCAAAACACGTGGTTTAGTCAGAAAACAAAAGAAAGTCGCTAAAGATGGTAAAGAAAAAGCTGAGGTCGCTGAAGCCGTAATTAGTTTAACTACAGCTAAGTAATAGCCCATAAGCCCTAATATTGACGTTTAACAAGCGTGTAGTGTCATCATAACTACACGCCTTCCCTCTTCCAAGCTCTAGTTGCTTTTCAAGTTCAAATCTATGCTCTTTACTTACTATCATGGTTAAAGTGATTTAAAGGTAAGTACCTGCAATAAACCAACAAGCTTTTAGTGAATATTTAAAGTTTAATCTTATGCTCTTTTATAATTTCATGTAGATACTTTACGGGGATGGCATATGTAATACCACTTGGGTTACTTATCACCCCTTCTTTCGTTTCTTGAACAAACACTTTATTAATAATGCCAAGTACTTCGCCAGTTTTCATATCATACATAGCGCTACCACTATTGCCTGGATAAGCGGTAGCATCTAACTGATACACTAGATAGGGGTTACGCATTCTTCTAAGCATTTTAACTGTCATTTGGCCGGCTGATTGCACTGGAGTAACCGTAGGTGTAGTGCTAGCTATCATGCCGCGATGCGTAACTGGGTATAAGCCTAAAATACTGCCAATAGGAAAGCCTGTAAATGCAACATAACTACCGTCAGGCCTAAAATCACTATTTGCCAATGTCATGGCTGGTAAAGGAGCGCCTGAAATTTTTAAAATAGCTAAATCATATAAATCTGAGGTTGCGACAATGTCAGCATGCCTCACTTTTGCCTGTTTTCCTGAGCCAATAAAAACCGCCATTTTTTGTAATAAGTCTTTATCGAGCTGCTCAGGTAAAACATGGGCATTTGTGACGACATAAAGGCCATTGCCAATAACAAATCCAGAGCCCATTAGAATATTTTGTGGCTGAGAGGTTGGTGTATGAACACCGATACCAACTACCGAAGGTTTAATGTTGGCCACAACGTCAACAAATTCAGCATTCGCCACAGGTATCACAAAAAGAAGAAGACTAAAGAGTAAACCGTATATTGTTTTCATAAACGTCCTTTATTGTCGATAAATTTCCACTAAATAGCTGTCGAGATTAAATTCTTATTTCTACTACTATTAACAATTAAGCATAACCTTAATTCACAACTAAAGCATCACAGGCTTTCTGCAAGGATATTAGGTAAACATAATTCTCTTTTAGTCTACCTGAAATCAAATATGGATAGAACATTCGCAAAATTTCAACTCTTGTCCATACTTAGAAATAACTGGTTAATTTATAGAGAGAAACAATGTCTAGTAATATCATTCCCATTTTTGCAGGTGGCGGCACACGATTACCCGCACACTTAGGTGTATTAAGAGCGTTAAATGATTTAGATATCCATTTTGAGAGTTTAGTGGGTGTATCTGGTGGTAGTATCGTTGCCAGTTTTCATGCTGCCGGATTAACACTCAATGAGAGTAGAAAAATTGCCTTTGAAACCGACTATAACCGCTTTAGAGAATTCTCTATTTTCAAGCTCATTCGCCACGGAGGCTTGAGCTCAGGGGATGTATTTGAAAAATGGGTGGATAAAAAACTCTCGGGAAAGACATTTCAGGAACTAGACAAAAACCTACACATAGTTGCTACCGATGTCACCAATGGCAAGCCTGTTATCTTTAATCGGGAAAATACACCCACCATGAAAGTATCAAGAGCAGTAAGGTTTTCGATGTCCATTCCATTAGTTTTTAGTTTTCAATCTTTTGGCAAGCATATTATGGTGGATGGCAGTATTTTATCTGAAGATGCCTTACACCGAGACTGGGATAGCCAAGGCACACCAATATTGTGTTTTCGCCTGCGCAGTGAAAATGAATATGATGAAATAAAAACTTCAGGATTTTTCCCTATTTTTAATTACATTACTTTATTGATTAGAGCTTTTATGACCACTATTTCTCGTGAATATATTAACGAAAACTTTTGGCATAATACTATTGTCATCAATACAGGAGAATGCTCAGGAGTTGATTTTAAAATGTCACAAGATCAAAAAAACACCTTATTTGATATTGGTTACCAAACCGCTAAAGAAATCATCCCATTAAAAATGAAGATGTAAAAGTTACTGCTATCAACTTGCTTGAGGGTATCTTTCACTGCAATAATAGTTGCCTCGATTTTTTATAAAAACAGATTAGCAACAATTGCTTATCAACTTATTGTGTTATCAGTAATTTTCAGGATGATAAATGACCTCCTTTGTACATGAATTAATTAGCCAAAGCGCGGTAAAATACCCAGAAAATACTGCTATCACTTTAAAAAACCAACAACTTAGCTATCAAGAGCTCAATCACTATATAGATAGTGTGACTCTTAGTTACCACGCCCTGCTCGTTGAACAACAGCAACGTGTTGGTATTTATTTGCCAAAAACCTTTGAAAATGTCGTTGCTATGTTTGCCTGCAGTAAAGCTAATGCTGTGTTTGTGCCGATTAACCCTGTGTTAAAAGCCCCGCAAGTGCAACATATTATTAATGACTGCGATGTAAAAATCCTCATAACCAATACAGCTCGATATAAAGCCTTACTGCCTGTACTAAAAACGCTAACCTCTTTAATTACAATCGTATTAACTGATTCAAACGCAACAGAAATTGACACTGCAGAACAGGTATCAATTTTGTCTTGGTCAATTTTCTTTGAACTTACTGGCGAAGCTAAAAAAATCAAGGACACTCACAGCAGTGATTTAGCCGCTATTTTATATACCTCGGGGAGTACAGGAAAGCCGAAAGGTGTTATGTTATCTCATACGAATATTGTCCTTGGCGCAAAATCAGTTGTGCAATATTTACAAAATACTGAGAAAGATAAAATTCTTGCACTACTTCCTTTAAGCTTTGATTATGGCTTGAGCCAATTAACTACAAGTTTTTTAGTGGGCGCAGAATGTGTGTTATTAGACTACTTACTGCCAAATGATGTTATTAAAACCATAGTTAAACACAAAATTACTGGCTTAGCTGCCGTGCCACCGTTATGGTCACAACTGTGTAAATTAACTTGGCCAGAAAATGCTAGTCGCTCAATTCGTTATTTCACTAACTCTGGTGGCGCTTTATCAACTACTATTTTAAAACAACTTCGTGATTTAATGCCTAATGCTGCACCTTTTCTCATGTACGGCTTAACTGAAGCCTTTCGATCAACATACCTCTGCCCAGATGAAATTGATAATAGAATTGGATCTATGGGGAAAGCGATACCAAATGCCGAAGTATTAGTATTACGGAAAGACGGTAGTGAATGTGATGTAGGTGAGACAGGAGAGCTAGTGCATACCGGCCCTTTAGTTAGTTTAGGCTACTGGAATTTAGCCGATAAAACCGCTGCAAGGTTTAAACCCATACCCAATCAAGCAGATGTAGAAAACAGTCAAAAGTTAGCGGTATTTTCAGGCGACTCTGTAAAACGAGATAAAGACGGGTTTCTATATTTTGTCGCACGTAATGATGAAATGATCAAAACATCAGGTTACCGCATTAGCCCAATGGAAATTGAAGAAATATTATATCAACACAAGAAGGTATCTGAAGCAGTAGCCATTGGTGTGCCTCATTCTGATTTAGGACAAGCTATAGTGGCTATTGTATGTACCAATGAGCAAGTGCCTATCCAGTCAACAGAAAAATTACTATTACAGCATTGCCAAAAACAACTAGCTAACTATATGATACCTAGAAAGTTTATTGTTCTACCCTCGATGCCTCATAATGCCAATGGTAAAATAGATAGAAATAAACTACATCAAGCATACAGTAACATTTTTAATGATAACGCATAAGTAGCCCCTCATGACAACAAAGCAACCGCCTAAACACCTAAATATCAACCAATTTTCCAGTCAAAATAATGAGCTGGTGCTTGGCGGTAAAACAATTAGTCAAATAGAAAAACTTATTGGCAGCACGCCATTTTATGCCTATGACAAAGCTTTAATAGCCCAAAAAATAGCAAACCTAAAAGCTGCTTTACCTGATAAAATTCAATTACATTATGCTATTAAAGCAAATCCGTACCCGAGTTTAGTACATTTTATGACGGGTCATATCAGCGGCTTTGATGTAGCCTCAAAAAAAGAAATGTTATTAGCGCTTCAGTCAGGTATGCCTATAGATGAAATTAGCTTTGCGGGTCCAGGGAAGACTCACGATGATATTCAATCAGCCATAGTTGCTGGCATTACCTTACATGTAGAGTCTGAAACTGAAATTGAACGAGCCATTTCCATCGGCGCTGACTTAGCCATTAAGCCCAATATTGCAATTAGGGTAAATCCCGCTTTTGAGCTGAAAGCTTCAGGTATGAAAATGGCAGGCGGTTCAAAACCATTCGGTATCGATGAAGAGTATTTACCTGAGCTATTAACAAAGCTTCCTTATGAGCAAATTTGCTTTAAGGGCTTTCATATTTTTACCGGCTCACAAAATTTAAAAGCAACCGCTATTATAGAAGCCCATGAAAAAACATTCGCTCTGGCTAAAAAGCTAATTTCATTAACACCAGTAAAAATTAGCTACATCAATATTGGTGGCGGCCTTGGTATTCCTTACTTTCCTAATGAAGAGCCTATTTCGGTCACAGAGATAAGCACAAACTTAGCAAAGCTATTAACACAACATCAAGCTCTACTAACCGATATTAAAATTGTCATGGAGCTTGGACGCTACTTAGTTGGTGAAGCCGGCGTTTATGTCACTAAGGTTATTGATAAGAAAGTTTCTCGAGACACAACGTACCTTGTGTGTGATGGAGGTCTACATCATCACTTAGCTAATTCAGGCAATTTTGGTCAAGTTATTCGAAAAAATTACCCTGTTGCTATTGGTAATAAATTATTCAGTACCGAGGAAATGCATGCGACAAAAACTGAACTCGTCAATATTGTTGGCCCATTATGTACACCATTAGATATATTGGCGGATAAAGTTAACCTACCTCAAAGTCATGTCGGGGACTATGTTGTCATTTATCAATCAGGTGCCTATGGCGCTTCAGCAAGCCCAAAAGACTTTTTAAGTCAACCTGAATTAAATGAAATATTGCTTTAAAAATAAAGATATACGCGCTAAATTAATATTTTTCATAGCTATTTAAGATAACTAGCTATACTAATAACTACTATCAGAATAAAACGGACTCAACATGAGCGAATATTCAATAGCTGACAACTTTAATCAGTATTTCAGGATTAGATTTGCCGACACTAAAGACTTAAGGCAAGAAGCCTTTAAAATACGCTATGGCGTCTATAGTGATGAGCTAGGTTGGGAACCAGCTAATGAAAGTAAAATGGAAACAGATGAATGTGATAGTTACTCATATCACTGTATTCTAGAGCACAAAAGAACTGGAGTTTTCGCAGGCTGCATTAGGTTAGTTATCCCTCCAGCCAGCAATCCAGAACTCAAGTTACCTTTTGAAGAACATTGTTTAGATAGTGCAATTCCGGGGACAGTTGATACACAGACTCTTCCTCGTGGCGGTTTTGGTGAAATATCGAGACTAGCTGTGCTAGCTGACTTCAGAAGACGGGAAAAAGAAAAGAATACACCTTTTGTATTAAATAGTGTCAATCCTGATACCGTTTTTAGTGAAGTAGAACGTCGAAACTTCCCCAATATAGCCATGGGATTATATTTATCTGGCTTAGCCTTGGCAGAAATATGCAACCATGTTGGCATTATGGTGATGATGGAACCGAGACTAAATCGACGTTTACAACGCTTCGGCTTACCCTTTGAGCAAATAGGCGAAGAAACAGATTATCATGGCAGAAGAGCTATGTTTTATCTCTGTAGAGAAAAATTTCATGTTCAGCTTACTCAGCCAATTGCTGAACTGTATAAAATAATTCATGACGATATAAAGCACCAAGTGTTCTTTCTTCCTTATACCAACTTAGCAGATAAATAATTCAGAGATACCTATGGAAAACCTATTTGATTACGACTTAGCTTTTTCTAGAAATATTGGCTGGGTTACCGAAGAGGAGCAACAGCTACTCAAGACCAAACGTGTTGCCATTGCCGGTTTAGGTGGTGTTGGCAGTACTCATTTACTGACCTTAATTCGCTTGGGTATCACTAAATTTAATTTAGCAGACTTCGATGAATATGCCTGTGAAAATACTAATAGGCAAGCAGGTGCAACTACGAAAACCTATGGTGTAAAGAAGCTAGATGCCATGATCGACATGGCATTAGCCATTAACCCTGAATTAGAAATTAAATCATTCTCCAACGGTATTAATGCAGAGAATATGGATGACTTTCTAGAAGGTGTTGACTGTTATGTTGATTCACTAGATTTCTTTGTCATGGATGCACGCCGACTTGTTTTTCAAAAATGTGCCGAAAAATCGATAGCAGCCACTACCGCAGCCCCTATAGGCATGGGTACAGCGTATTTAAATTTTTTACCCGGTAAAATGACTTTTGAAGAATACTTTTGCTTAGAAGGTTGCTCTGAAAACGAACAATATCTAAAATTTTTTCTTGGACTGACACCAGCTGCCCTACAACAATCTTATTTAGTTGATCCCACACGTTTAGACTTAGCGAATAAAAAAGGCCCTTCGACTATTATGGGCTGTCAACTCGCTGCAGGGGTAGCCGCATCACAAGTTATTAAAATATTTTTAAATCGTGGTGATGTCCTCAATGTTCCTTGGGGGCTTCACTTTGATGCCTATTGCAATAAATTCAAAAAAACTTGGCGTCCTGGTGGTAATAACAACCTAATACAAAAACTTGCTTTTGTTATTGGTAAAAAAAGAATGGGTATAACTTAAAGGCGAGTTAAATAAAATATGCTATCAGAAAAACAAAAACAGCGCTTAATTGACGCGGCAATTCTTGCGCCTTCTGCCGATAACAGCCAACCTTTCCAGTTCCATTGGCAAAATGATAACACGCTTGAACTGTGGATTGATCCTAAACGATCTGGCAAAGCGTCTGATAATAGGTTTGTGCTATCAGATATTGCACTAGGGGCAGTTATTGAAAATATCATCATTTGTGCTGAAAGCCTTCCTTTATCCACAAAAATAGATTATTTTCCTGATGAACAACATAATGAGTTACTTGTAGCCCACATATACTTTTTACCTTCATTAACACCTGCGAATGAGACAGAAGCGCTCGTGGATGAAATTCCTAAGCGTTGCACCGATAGACGCTTTCCATTTAAAGGGCCAATTAAATCAGATACATTAAGCCTACTGACTAATGCCGCTAAATATCATGAATGTAACTTATTAACTTTTACTAGTAAAAAAGCCATAAAAGCCGTATTACCCGTTATTCAGCAAGCTGAGACCATCCGTTTTAAGAGTAAAATTTTACATCAAGAATTATTTTCTACCGTACATTTTGATAATGAGAACTCAGAGGAAGGCATGCCTGTTTCTGTTCTTGCTATTGAAAAGCCAGCTCAGCCAATGTTCAAGCAAATGAAAAAATGGTCTGTAATGAACTTTATGAACAAGATTGGTGGTGCAGCAATGCTAGGGTTCCGCTCAGTACGTATACCAATTATTTTATCTCCTGCATTAGTATTAGTCACAATGAAGGATAAAGATCGCCAAAGTGTCATCAAAGCGGGCCGAGCAATACAAAGAGTATGGTTACAAGCTAGCCAGCAAGGATTATCAGTACAACCTTACGCAGCCCCAGGAATATTCTCGCTAGGTCATATTGCTTGCGAAGATGAATTAAAGCCTCAATTAAATACTATAGCCACTAAAATGAGTGATATAGTAAATAAAAGTGCTTCATCTAAAGAATATGGCTTAATGTTTTTACGTATCGGCTATAATGATAAACCGATAAAGCGCAGGAGTAACAGGCGAACAGCTGACACTTTTGTGAGATAATAAAGTTATATATTAAGTATTTTTTGTATTGCTTAATTTAGAACCTAGCAATCGCCCGATCCAAAAAGATCTTTCACGATCATTTCCAACCAAAAAAAGTGTCTGCTTTTTTTACACTCATTAGCAACCCCAAAATAGCACCGAAGCAAAACACTGTAAAAACATATAAAAAACAACAAATTAAAAAAAATATAAAATATTGGCATACCATCTGCTTATTACTGAGCACGGAAACCGAAAACTTAACAAATAGAATTACAATTGGAGAATTACAATGAATACATTTAAGAAAGGTTTATTAGCAGGTGCTGCAGCACTTACTTTAGCATTTTCAGCACAAGCATCTGAAATCAATGTTGGCGGTGTAGTTTGGGATCCTGAGAGTGTTGACTCTTATCCTTCATTACAAGATTTTGCTTCTCATGGTAATATCGTTGAAGTACCAGTAGCAGGTATTCCAGGTGAAATTTTAACAGGTTTTGGTATTTTTGATAAATTAAACAGCGATCCAGCTAATCCAAGTGATTTTTGTCCAGGTTGTGAATTAACTTTCACTTTTACTGCGGAACTTGTTGAATTTGTTGCTATTTCAGGAACTATTGGTGATATTGGTAACATTGGTACATTTGAATTTACTGATTTAAAAATTGATATTTGGGTAGATGATGACGCAGATTACGCTGCAACAAATGGTACTGCTGGAGATGGTGTTCTTTGGTTATCATTAGAATCAGATACTTTATTTGGTCTAGCTTCTGACTTAGGTACTGGTCAAGATGACGGTACTGGTTCTGCATTCCTAGACGTAGTAGGTGGTTTAGCTGCTGGTAACTTCGATACTAATTCATTAATAAATGGACATGATTTAAAACTTTCTTCATCATTCCAACCACGTGGTAACACAGGCCTTTTATCAGGTACTTTCGATTTAACTGGTGACTCTATTCCGGAGCCTTCTACAATCGCTTTACTAGGTTTAGGTTTATTAGGATTCGCAGCACGTAAGCGCAAAGCATAACATTAACTTATAAATGCTTATGTCTATGAGCATGGATAGCTAACTTGTTAAGTTTTAATAAAAAGCCACTTCATTTGAAGTGGCTTTTTTCTATGTGTAATCTGGCTCTCCCTAAATTTTTGTTGTCTGAACCTAAAAGAGTTTTACGCATTAAGAGATTGTTTATGATGATTTAAAAAAACCGCCGAAACTAAGTTAAGTTGACTGATGTCAGAAATTTATACACAAAGATAGCGTCATATATATTTTCAATAATACCGGCTAAATACCATAGTTAATTATGTAGCGATAACTAAATAGATTCATAGTAAGGAGAAGCTTGACTGTAACTAATGGTTATTCCCACCTGAAAATTAATAATGCATTTTATAACCACTTAGGCTCGCCCTTATTAAGCTTGTCAGGAAAGTGATAACAACCCAGTTTTCTTTGTTAAGGAATGACTATCACTGCATCAATGTAGCTTTTGCTAACTGCCATGTTACTGCGTTGAATTGCGTAAAAACTTTTTTATTTGGTAAAAATGTATGCTCAATACATAAAAAAACCTGTCATCCCTCTTTATCAGAATGACAGGTTTTTAATTTAGACAAATTGAAAGCTTACTGATTAAGCGCTGCTTTAGCCTTGGTTAAACTTAATTCAACCCCTTGATCTTTTGAGCCTCTATTTAAAGCTAACTCTAGAAGTTCAATTGCCTTTTCATACTGCTTGTTAGCTTCTAAAACAACACCATAACTTTCAATAATTGCTAAGCTATTAGGGGCCAAACTATACGCATGTGCTAAATTCTCTTGAGCTGAAGCAATATCGCCCACTTTATATTGGTTCCAAGCTAAGTTATTTAACACACCTACATTATCGGGTGATGCCTTACTAATAGCTAAATATTGTTTAATCTTCTTTTCCCGATCTTCAGCACTATAAAGCTGCGCTAACAATAAGCGTATTTTCAGGTTGTTAGTTTCAGCAACATAGGTTTCCATTATGTATTCGGCTTCACTTTGCTGCTGGTTAAATTTCAATGCCCTCGCTAAACTTATTAAATTCTCGTCAGTCGGACTTCCTTCAAAAGCAATCGATAAATGCTCTACTGCTTCAGGATAGTTTTTATCTGCTAAAGCGATATGCCCATGCACAAAATCTAATAAGTGATGATTGAAATTTTTACTTCTAGCAAATTGTAACGCTTCAGTAGCTGCATCAATATTGTTATCTTTCAGTTCATAATACGGTAATAATATAATTAGCCTATCATTATCCGGATAATGCTCTTTAATTGATTTTACAGTATCAAGCGCATCTGAATACCGATTAAGGGATTCAAGTGCCCCGATTTGCCTTAAATTAAGCGTGTAGTTATTTGGCGCTAGTTTTAATCCTGCGTTAAAAGCAACCTCTGCTTTATCTATTTTTTTAATTGATAAATAACTTTCACCTAAAATAGACCAATACGTCGCTGTTAATTGCTCTGAATCCGAGTAGCTTTCTAATACTGATATAGCCTCATTTACTTCATTGTTCAAACGTAAACTCTGCGCTAATGCAATAGTTAAGATTAAGCTATTATCACTATCAAGGCTGCGTAAGAAATCGCGTGAACGAGTCAACTGATTATTATTTTTTGCTACATTAAGATATTGAACCAGAGCGCCAGCATGGCTTGGTGAGTTACGAATTAACTGTTCAAAATAATTCATTGAAGCATCTATGTCTTTCTCACTTTTATAGATCATAGCTAGGTTATATAAACCGGCAATGCTATCAGGATCTAGTGATAAAACTTTCTCAAATGACACTTTTGCACCATCAATATTCTCTGCTTTTGCTTCAATAATACCCTTTAGCAGATAACCTGCCGGGTTCTGTTGATGATTTGAAATTAATTTATCTGCAATATTTTGAGCTTTGCTATCTTCGCCAATTTTGAGGTATTGAATGCCTAACTCTAGATCTACATTAGTTAAACTTGGATCTAACTCAACAGCAAGCTCTAATGACTTTATACCTTCATTGGTATTTTGATTTAATAAAATCAAACCTTTTTGCGCTTGCACATTAGCATTATTTGGCGCTAATTTTTCAGCTTTTTCAATTAATTTTTGTGCACTTTCTAAATCACCGACACTGATTAAAGTAGCGGCAGATTGCTGTAAAAAGATAGCATCATCGCTAGTTAATCCCTCTAGGGCAACTAAACTTTCAGTAACCTCTGAGCCATAACCAAGTTGCATCTTTGTTACAGCTAACATCTTTTTCACTGGGTGTGTATCAGGTAAAAAGTTCTCCAATAACCTTAGATGATTATATGCTTGTTCATAGTCTTTTAAATGAAAAGCACTAACACCTGCAACTAATCTAGTCAGTGCTAGATCTGAGCCTGCTTGAATAGCTTGTTCAGCTGTTGCTTTAGCATCTTTATATAGAACCTTCTGATATTGTAATACTGCTTTATAATGCAGTGCAAAGGCAGCATTTTTAAATTTTGCCAAGATCTTATCTGTAATAACTTCCGCTTGTTCAAAAAGCTCTGCTTTTATTAAACTATCTATTTCAAAATAACGCACACCGTAATCCATTGGGTGCTTGGTTAAATAACTGGCAAAAGCGCCTGCTGCCTGCTCATAATCTCCTAAAGAAAACAATAGATGCGCTTTTAATAATAAGGCTTCAGATAAGTTAGGATTTTCTGCTAATAGCGCCTCAATATCAGTTAAGCCTTGGCTATATTCTTGTTCTGAACGTGCTAAATACGCCTTACCTACTTGGCTATAAACAGCTGTTTCACTAATAGCAATAGCCTGACCTATATAGTCTTGCGCTTTATCGGCATCATTATCGGATAAAGCAGCAATCCCCGCATAGGTTAACACAATAATATAATCATCATCATTCAGATCAGCGCTCACTTCGATAAGGTCATAAACAGCTTGTGAATCGAATAATTTTGCCTTAACTTGTGCTAATAAAGGCAAAACACTAGCCAAATCTATACCAAGTTGCTGTGCCCTTTCTAACTCTTTTTCTGCGAATATATAATTACCTTGTTCTAGGTATGCCACGCCCAATGCTAAGCGTGCTTGAGCATTTTTTGGCGCAATGCGAACCGCATTTTTAAGTTCAATGACTGCGCTGCCAAAGTCACGTTTAGCGCTATGTTCACTGGCTGAAGTTAATAATTGCTCTAATGATTTTTGCTCACTACAGGCGCTTATCCCTAAAGCTAATGCAACAGCTGATGCTATTATTGTTGTTTTATTCATCTTTCATCCTTATTATTTACAGTAAGCTGGCTAATTTCGACTTTTTAGCCGTTTGCTCTGGTGTTGAAGGTGACACTTGTTCTAATAGTGTTTTCGCTTCATTTTTTCTTGCATTAGCAATCAATGCTTCAACATAGTTAAGTTGTATATCTATATCCTTACCTTTTGCTAACTCAGATGCTTCACTGGCTTTTTTCAAAGCAGCACGTTTATCACCTTTTTTCAGCAACACTTGTCCGTATGTATCAACGACATTGGCTACCTGTGGTGCCAGCGAAAAGGCCTTTTCTGCATAAACTAACGCATTATCTAAATCGCCATTATCCATATATAGCCAAGCAAGGTTATTATTGACGACTACACTGTTTGGTTTACTTTGTGCAATTTTGACATAGCTTTCAATCGCCTTATTTTTATCGTGACTGATATACATACCCGCTAAAATTGCTCTAACGCGGCTATCATCCTCATTTTTACTAAGGTATTGTTCTAATAAAGTAATAGACTTCGCAACATTATTATCACCCTGATAGGCTGAAGCTAAATACAAAACGTTTTGGCTACTTGCATAGTTTTGATATAAGGTTTCAAGTTTAGGGATAGCTAATTTGTATTTTTTCTCAAGCAAATATATTCGTCCCTTCAAACCTTGCTTTAATGCATCATCAATGTCCCGCCCTTCAATAGTGTTATATAGATTTTTAGCTTGATATATCTGTTTATCACTTAGTAACAACTGCATTTTTACCAGCTGTAATGTTAAGTTGTTTGGGTGATGCTCAAAGCCATTATTCACTACACTTAATGCACGCTCAAAGTTTCCTTTACTGGATTGAAAGTCAGCTAACAGTACAATAGGTTCAAGGTGGAATGGACTAGCCTTCCGCCACTTTTCTAAAGTAAGCTGTACATTGGTATTGTCTTGTTGCCCCTTATAAATCACCACTAATAACTGCCAATAACGCTTAGGTAATTTCGTGTTTTTTTCATACTCTCTTAAAATTTTTAAAGCTTTATCTGATTTTTTCAAATGAACCAGTGCTTCACTAACTAACATACCTTTCTGCAAGTCATCTGTATCGAGTTGATACGCTGTCATCAACACTTGTAGCGCCGCTTCATCACGATTCAAACCAAAATATAAACGTAATGCCCTATTGTTATTTGGATAAAGCTTAATGAGGTGATCTGCTCTTTCTTGTGCTAAAGATTCATTTTTTCGAAATGCAGCAACTCTTACTTGTTCTGTCAAAGCAAAAACATTATCAGGCTCAAGTGCCAAGCTTTGCTCAAGCGCCTTTTCAGCACTGCTAAATTCTTGCTGTTTAATATGAATAGAAGCCATTAAGTTATATGCCCCTGATTTATCAGGGTATTGCTTTTTCCATTTTTCTGCGATAGCGGTAGCTTGCTCTATATCTCCCGTTTGCACAGCAGAAAATGCTAGAGCTAATTCAGCTTCTATCAGTTCAGGATTTAGATTTACAGCATCTTGTAAATCTTGCATCCCTGATGGATCATTCATCATTAATTTCAAAATACCTTGGCGCGCATTTTGTACAGCACCCAGATCAGAGACATCACCACTTTGTTCAACTAAAGTTTTGGCTTCATCAACGGCGCCAAGTTCAAGAAGTTTATAGCTTAGCGAAGCTAAAAACTCTGCGTCAGATTCATTTACAGGGGTAAAGTCATGCAAGGTCTTGCTAATATCATCCACTAAACCTAACTCTAATTGGCTGACGGCAAGCATTCTTCGCGCTTGATGGTCAGTGGGTAGATATTGCACAATAGCACTTAAGTGATGATTGGTTTGCTCCCAGTTTTTCAAATGAAAAGCACTTGCACCTGCCACTAATTTTAAATTGAACTGATTAAAGTTTGCCGATAAAGCAGCCTCTGCGTGCTCGCTTGCTGGGGCATAATCTTTTGCTTGAAAGCGGGCCATTGCTTTAATGTAATGCGCAAAAGGCTGACTACTGACCGCAGCTAATATCGCATCTGCATATTTTTCTGCCTCGTCATACTGCTCTGATTTCAATAACGAATCAGCTAAAAGCAGTTGAACAATGCCTGATTTTGGCTGTTCTGCTAAATATGCCTTAAAGCTAGTTACCGCTTGTGGGTAATCTTTATTCGCCGTAGCTACTTGGCCTTGAAGCATAAGGGCATCTGGATTTTGACTCGATTCAGCCAAAGCAAGATTAACCAAAGCACTTGCTTGCTCAAAATCATTTTCTGAAAAAGCTACATAAGCATTGGCTAACTTACTATACATACTTTCAGGATCTGCGGTATTGGCCAACTTTGCACTTTCTTTCGCTAATTCTGGTTGTTCACTACGCAATGCCGCTAAGGTTTTGTAAGCCAAAAACTGGCTTGATGCTTCGTTGGTTAACTCTTTGGCTGACTCGGATAAAGCCAGCACATCATCATCTGCATCAGTTAAAATATAAGCTCTCGCTAGAAATGGAATTAGTTTTTCATGTTTATATTTTAGGCTTTGCGCACGCTCTAATTCTTTTACAGCATCAACGCCATTACCCTGATTAAGGTAAGTTTCCCCTAATAAAAACCTTGCTTCACCACTTTTTATATCAGCACGAATTGCATTTTTTAATTCAATTACCGCTTCACTGGTTTTCTTCGCTTCAGTATAAGATTTTGCTTTCGTTAGGTGAGAGTCAACGGATTCTTTTTCACTACAAGCGCCTAGTGCCATCATTACACTTAAACAAACTGTGGCTTTTACAAATTTCATTTTATTATCCTTAACGGCTTCTTTTATTATATCTATTCCAATCAATATTCTACTGATTAGGTACATGCATACTCTTATGGGTATTCAGGCTTTCAAGTGTTTATCATTTAATAATTGTGATGCTTATCACCTAGTTAACCCTGCATAAAACCCTTATTTTTAAACCAACAAAGCCCATTATTACAATGGGCTTTGGCTTTAGGCTCTAGTATTTAACAAAGGGGTTGTGAGCGTTAAATTGCTATAACACTCGTGATCTGTCACTAAAATAATCACATCTGCCCAGTTATCTATTTCATTGAGCGTTGTAATCCTTGGACAATCCCAATGTGCAACATAGGGATCATGGTAACTCACCTCGACACCCGCTTGATTAAAATGTGCCAAAATAGCTTCTGCTGGCGACTCACGACAGTCATCAACATTCGCTTTATATGCGACACCTAAAATGCCCACTTTCTTACCTTGAACATCACTGCCTAATAAAGCTAATGCCTGTTCTGCGACAATACTTGGGCGCTTGTCATTTATTACTCTCGCTAAACGCACAAACTCACCTGCTTGAGTGTTTTCGACTAAAAACCAAGGGTCTATTGGAATACAATGACCACCAACCCCTGGGCCTGGCGTTAATACGTTTACCCGAGGATGACGATTTGCCAAGCGAATAACTTCATAAACATCAACATTTAATTCTTGGCAAATCAATGACAGTTCATTGGCAAAGGCGATTCCTACATCTCGAGAGGTATTTTCTACTAACTTAATGCATTCGGCTGTTGTTAAGTTAGTTAAGAACACTTCACCTTTGACAAAGCTTTGATAAATAGCTTTTACTTTCAATTGTGCAGCATGATTACTCGCGCCAATAATACGATCATTGTGCACTAATTCATGTAACGTTTGCCCAGGAATGGCGCGCTCAGGGCAGTGCACAACATCAACACTTAAACCGGCATCTTTAAAACGTTGCTCTACCGCTATACTGGTTTGCGGTGAAATAGTAGACTCAACAATCACCGTTTGGCCATTTTCGGCAACTTTTATGATTTCATCAACAGCGCTAAATACGTATGAACGATCACAGGTATTGTCTTTGTGCGGTGTCGGTACAGCAACTAAATAGGTTTCACTCGAAGGGATTTCTGTACTTGCCTTTAAAAATCCTTGCTGTACTACTTGTTGAATTAATTCAGGCAGCCCAGCTTCATCAAAAGGACATTCACCGCGATTAATTGCATCGACCTTATCACTATTTAAATCTACACCGGTCACACTATAACCCGCTTGTGCAATAAGGCTTGCAATAGGAAGACCCATATAGCCCATTCCTACGACACAAAGGCTTTCATTGTTAGCAACGATAATTTCATCAGTGCTGCTCGTTTGGGTGCTAGTGATAATATCTAAAATCAACTCCGCTACATGACCATCACCAAACGGGTTTTTCCAGCTATAGTCACTACTTTCACTAGATAACCATTTATCAGCGGCTGCGAGCGCTTTATCAGCATCTCGGCCAACTAGCACATTAGCGCCCACTTCTATTGATTCTGGGCGCTCAGTATTTTCACGTAAAGTAATACACGGCACACCGAGTAAACACGCTTCTTCTTGAATACCACCTGAATCGGTTAAAATCAATTGAGCATGCTTTTGCAATTGAATGAAGTCTAAATATCCAATTGGCGGAATCAGTTTCAAGTAACTTGGTACTTCAATGGAAAATTCTTTTAGCTTGGCTTGTGTTCTTGGATGAATAGGCCAAACAATTGCCTGACTATATTTGCCATGTAATTTATCAAATAAAGCCAGCAACTCTAGCAAGTTTGCCATGACATCAACATTAGAAGCACGATGAGCGGTAACTAAGAAAAACTCTCCAGAAACCACACCCAAATCAGCCAATATAGTACTTGTATTAGCTGAAATATCTAAATGTTGAAATAAAGAGTCAGAAACAGTATTACCTACCGTGAAAATTTTATCAGCTTCAATACCTTCTTTTGCCAAAATAGCATGTTGATTTGGGCCTACGGCAAATAAATATTCACTAATATGATCAGTCATTATGCGGTTAGTTTCTTCTGGCATAGTTCTATCGTAACTACGCAATCCCGCCTCAATATGACCTACTTTGATATCTAATTTTGATGCCGCTAATGCGCCAGCTAAAACCGTATTAGTGTCACCTTGAACTAAAACGACATCCGGTTTTTCTTCTATTAAAATTGGCTCCATTTTAATTAAAATGTTACCGGTTTGATTACTGTGTAAACCTGAGCCAACACCTAAATTATAATGAGGCGTAGGTAGCTGTAATTCTTTGAAGAAAATACTGTCCATTTCTTCAGAGTAGTGTTGGTTAGAGTGGATTATAAAATAAGGTATGCCACGGTTTTGACATTCACGTATAACCGGTGCCATTTTGATGATTTCGGGGCGAGTGCCAACGATAATCCCTATTTTCATTTTTAAATCCTTAAAGCTGCTTAATTAAAAAATTTACAATGGTAACAGTGTACTGCGGCGAAAGTTATTTTGCAGTAGTTTTTTATCTTGCCAAGACAATATTGGCAACGGTATTTATACCCTTTGAGCTATCATTGCTTTTCGACTGCTTAGCAATCAGGATGAGAAGGTATTTATACGCACTCTAAATTAGTCTCAAAATGCCGGTTACCCATTACTATGAAGCTGTAGTAGAATATTCAAACTCAGGATACGCGCAGAATGTTATCTCACCTAAAGCACAAATTAGACTTATTGGAGTAATAAAGCCAAAACTTCTTGAGTTTTACGTGTCATTAGCGCTTTATCCCCTTTAGACTCAACATTTAATCTAACAACCGGCTCGGTATTACTGCTACGCAAATTAAAGCGCCAAGTGCCAAATTCCATGCTGATACCATCCGTTTCATCAATAATACTAGCCTCATTCTTAAAGTGTTCAAACACGCGAGCGATAGCTGCTTTGGGATTAGCGATTTTATTATTAATTTCACCTGACGAAGGATAGGCGGCAATACGCTCTGCCACCAGTTCAGATAGGGGCTTTTTACGTAAACAAACCAGTTCTGCAATTAATAACCAAGGGATCATGCCACTGTCACAATAGAAAAAATCACGAAAATAATGATGGGCACTCATTTCACCACCATATATGGCATCTTCACTACGCATACGCTCTTTAATAAACGCATGCCCTGTTTTACTTTGAATGGCTTGGCCACCAGCTTGTTCAACAATATCAATGGTGTTCCATGTTAAGCGAGGGTCATGAATAATTTTTTGAGTTTGCGCCGAGCCGTTTACAGCGCAAGATTTAGCTAAAAAGTTGTCGGCTAATAGGCCAACAATATAGTAGCCTTCAATGAATTCTCCCTGCTCATCAAATAGAAAACAGCGATCAAAATCACCATCCCAAGCAATGCCCATATCGGCATTATGTTCGATAACTGCTTCGCGGGTAGCTGCCCTATTTTCAACGAGTAGTGGATTTGGTATGCCATTTGGAAAGTTACCATCCGGCTTGTGATGAATTTTAATAAACTCAACAGGTACACCTAATTGTTTGAAAGCCACCTCAATAGCATCAAGTGCAGGCCCAGCAGCACCATTACCAGCGTTAACCACAAGTTTTAGCGGTGTAATATTTGTTACATCGATATAAGTAAGTAAATGCTCGGTATAGGCTTGGCTAATATCTTGGTTTGATAATTGTCCTTTTGCCTCAACCTCGACAAAATCTCCGCATTCCGCTAAGGCTTTAATATCAAACAAGCCAGTATCACCGCTAATAGGTTTAGAGTTTTCTCTCACCAATTTCATACCATTGTAATCTATAGGATTATGGCTAGCAGTTACCACAATACCACCATCACAATTTAGATGACTGGTAGCAAAATATATATGTTCAGTTCCCGCTAGTCCTAAATCAATAACATTTGTACCGCCATCCATCAAACCATTGGCAAGCGCTAATTTAAGTTCTTCACTGGTTAAGCGAATATCACCACCAACGATCACTTGTTTAGCTTGAGTGTGTTGCGCAAATGCACGGCCAATACGATAAGCAATATCGGTATTTAACTCTTCGCCAAGTTTGCCGCGAATATCATAAGCTTTGAAACAGTTTAAAGGGGATAAATTCATTATTAAATTCTCATTATGTTTGATCTATGAGTTAGCTACCAACAAGGTATCGACTCTTTGTACCAAAAAGTTTTTGTATAAACACAATCATGGAAACACACGTAAGTAACATTATTATTGCAATGACACCGTACATGACAATATCACCCTCGACTTTACTACCAAGAAACCTCTCACAAAACATTTTACTGGCAGTTAGAACGTATGAATGAATGAAGAATACACCAAAGCTTGTATTAGCAATCACATGAATTAACTTATATTCTAATGCCTCACCCAACTTTATGAGTAGACCTAAGAAAAACAGTGACATGGTTATTTTCTGTAAATAATTTAAGTATGTCATTGTCCCCGTCATAAAATAATATTCAGAGGCAGCCAAGCCTAGAATTAACAAAGCAAAAAAGGATAATACGCGTGGTGTACTAATCCTCGGATTCACATAAGCCTTATAGTGGCTACAATACATACCTAATAAGTATACTGAAAAGAAGTGGATAAAGCTTTGAGGGGGTAATCCTCGACCAATAAAACAAGAAACGACTATGGTTAAGGGTAAAATCCAGTAAAAATACTTATGTTTATCCGCCTGAACCAGGAGCGGCGCAATAACATAAAATAAGCTAATCATGGGAATAAACCACAATGGCGCTAAATGTAAGCCCGTTAGGTAAAAATAAATAACCTGTAACCATTGTGGGTTATCATAAAAACCATGCCAGACAGTATCTCTATGCAAGACAGTGACAAAAATGACTATGGCTGGGATAGACACTAGAAAATAGGGCGTGATGACATTTTTAAATTTATTTAAAAAATACTTTTTGTGTTGATATTTTCCCATTAAATGTTGGAACAAATACCCGGCAATAAACACAAATAATACAGAGCCGTTACTGATAAAAATACGTAACAACCTTTCTACTGTATATTTATCTGCAGGCCAAATAAAAAAATCAATGGTGTGACCTGCAACGATAAAAAATATGGCTAAAGCTCTAAAAGAGTGTATATAACCTAAAAACAATATTCTCTCCTTGAAAACGCTTCGCTATAAAATAAGTTACGCCCGTCCATACCTATCTTCAAAGCGCACTATGTCATCTTCACCTAAATAACTGCCCGACTGTACTTCAATCATTTCTAACGGTAATTTACCAGGGTTTTCAAGGGCGTGTACAACACCAATAGGAATATACGTAGATTGGTTTTCACTCAATAAAATAGTTTCATCATCTAAAGTAACTTTGGCTGTCCCAGACACAACAATCCAGTGCTCAGCTCTATGGTGATGCATTTGCACAGAAAGTTTTGCACCTGGGTTTACCGTAATGCGTTTAACTTGGAAGCGCTCACCATTATCAACGCTGTCATATTTACCCCAAGGGCGATATACCTCTCGGTGCAATTTAGCTTCAGAACGTTGCTGATTTTTGAGTTCATTGACAATCTCTTTAACGTTTTGCACCTTATCTTTATCTGCGATAAGTACTGCATCTGGCGTATCAATCACCACAAGGTTATCAACACCTAAAGTGGTAATTAATTTATTTTGACTATGAAGGTAACTATTACTTGTATCATGGGCAATAACATCCCCTTTAATGACGTTACCATCTGCATTTTGCTCGCATACCTCCCACAATGCCGAATAAGAGCCAACATCACTCCAGCCGGCATCAAGAGGCACTACAACAGCATCTAGTGTTTTTTCCATCACGGCATAATCTATAGATTCATCTGCACATTGCAAGAAAGCCTCACGTTCAGGGCGGGTAAAATCCAAATCTTTATCCGCACTAGCCATGGCGTTTTGGCAAGATGCTAAGATATCAGGTCTGAATTTTTCTAACTCTTCAAGGTAGCGACTTGCTTTAAATAAAAACATACCACTATTCCATAAGTAATCGCCTGCATCCAAATAATTTTGAGCCGTTTCAGCATTAGGCTTTTCAACAAATTGAGCCACTTGAAAAACATCATTACCTTGTGTTTCACCTTGCTTAATATAACCATAACCAGTTTCGGCATGAGTAGGTACGATACCAAAGGTAACTAGTTTCCCTTGTTGCGCAACAGCAGTAGCATTTTCAATAGCTTGATGAAATTTCTCTGTATCTTTTATGACATGATCAGCCGCTAGCACGAGTAATAATGCATCCTTATTAGTGCCAAGTGCACTAATCGCGGCAAGCGCAACGGCCGGCGCTGTATTTTTACCTTGTGGCTCAAGTAAAATATTCGCTTGCTGACAATTTATCTGTTTAACTTGCTCTGCCACTAAAAAGCGATGATCTTCGTTACAGATAAATACGGGTGCTTGATGAGCCACAGGTAAGCGTGACACAGTATCTTGCAGCATGCTCGTTTCATTCACTAAGGGAATAAACTGTTTAGGGTATTGTGCTCTTGAAAGTGGCCATAAACGTGTACCGCTACCGCCACACATAATAACAGGTAATACTGGTGCTGAAGATGTCGATTGACTCATTGATATTCCATTAAATATTGATAATAAACATTATTGAACAATCATAAGCTAAGACACTTTATTTGGGAACCTTAGAATAGAGAAGTTTTAATGTAAGATTCACTTTAATAATTTGATAATCGTTGAATAAATTTAGTGGTAATTTTTTCAACCTGCTTTTTATATTCAAGCGATGAAAAAGTATGATCCGCACTGATTACTCGGTGTATTTCATTACTTTTATGCCAAAGCTTTTCCCAGGCCTTATTTGTTTTAGTATGCTGTTCAAACTCCCGCGCGGTAAGATCATCGCCGCTTAATATCAAACAAGTTTTCCCTTGATAAGCTTGAAAACCTGCTAGCATACGCGCTTGATAACTACCGCTTACTTGTTGCCCTGAAGCCACACTGCTTTTTGCAAAACCTTTTGCTTCACGAGCACTTTTGGCAAGATTAATCTTTCCGCCAAATAATTTCTGCCAAAAACTTTTTGAAAATAACCGTTGTAAATAATAATGCTTTAACATGGTTTTTCCTGTGGTTTGTTCACTACGAAGCCAAGGGTTTAATAACACTAAACCGCAAATTCGACTATCTTGATGAGCATAAATCATCGCCGCTGATGCTGCATCACACAAGCCCCAAATAACCACTTGTTGAATATGTGCTTGCGCGTAAAAAAAAGTATCTACAGCGGCTTTAATGTCACTACAAAGTGCATCAAAATTCTTTTTCTCACCAAAGCTATCCCCCATTCCTGTTGCATCAAAACGCATGGAGCTAATACCTTGAAGGGCTAATGAGCGTGAAAGTTGTACAAACTGTCGGTGACTACCTGCGCGATATTGAGGACCTCCAACGACCACCAGTACTCCGGTATTATTTTGCTTTGCTCCATGGTGTAATATTGCCAGTAGCTCTTTATTATCAACCGTAAAAGTTAGCGCTTGTTCAGTCATTATTTTGCTACCGCGCTTAATGTGAGTTGTTCAAGTTCAGGTAAAGAAAATATTTCGGGTACCTGCCAAAAAGGAGGACAATCTAGACAATAAACCTGTACGAGAGCTTCATTCCAAGTTGAGGTTAAACGTTTAGTTATCGGAGTGGCTTCACTTGCCGCTAATTCAAAACAATCTATAGGAGACAGAGGTTTAATATCTTGATTCGTTGGTAACGCTTCCATCGACTTTAACATAGTTTGATTAAGCATATAGCCACCTACTTCGACATCATCACCCGCCAACACCTTTTCACGCCAATTTGTTTTTTCGCCAGCGTTATTCACTATACTACTGGCTTGTTTTAATCGTAAAAATTGCCCAGCAAATAATTTTCCATTAGTTACAGGTTTCCATAGTATTTGTTTGCTAATAGGTAAGTTTTGATGAAGTTTTTCTTGGTGACTTAACAATAACAAAGCACCAAATCGCACGCCCCACATTATAATCTTAGTAAAACCTTGCTGCTGAATGAACTCACCCGCGGTGATAATATTTTCAAGCCAAATATCTGTATTCGCTAATTCAAATTCACCCTCGCTATCACCCGTGCCATAATAATCAAGAACAAAGCAAGGTAAGTCACTTTCTGCAAAAGCCTGCGCTTGTTTCCCAACAACGCTTCTGGCTAAATTCATTTCTTCGATAACAGACGGCAGGCATAAAATAGCGGTATCACCCGTCACTTCACCAAATTGAGTTATAAATATCTTACCTTGAATACTTGGAACAAAATGACCTAAAAGCACAACTTAGCCTACTTTTTCAGCGATAAAAGCCACTAAACTACCTAAAGTTTCAAATACTTCTGCAGTTACTTCATCATCTTCAATAATAACACCGTAATGTTCTTCAACCAGTGTTAACACAGTCACTATGGCCATTGAGTCAAATTCTGGAATTGCACCTAATATTTCAGTTTCTTCATTCCAACTTGCCACTTCATCAAGCTGGAGTGCTGTGGTTAGAATGTTTTGAGTGTCTGTAAGTAACGACATGTGTTTCCTTGGTAATTATTTACGTTTATGTCTAAAAAGTAACTTTTTTATTTTAGCTAACAATATATAACGAATAGCCAGTACATTCCCAATAAAGCTTCGTTCATTAAATACTTGCACGGTTCGTCGTTGACGCTTTTTACTCATCCAGTCGTGTTTGTATGGCTCGCTGCCCATCCCAAATTCTATGCTTGTTGCTTTATCAATATCAATAACATGTTTTGATAAAGCCAGTGAAAGAGTGGAGCCAACAGAATAAGTTTTGAAAGCAGGATCATAAGCTAGCTTAAAAATAGAGGCCGTACCTTGTTGTAAAAGCCAAAGTTGAACAGCCACAACCTGTTTATTGACAAGTAATATTCCCATACGTAATTTATTTTGTTTCGCCGCCGCTATACATACTTGTTCAATAAAGTCGAAGCTTGCTTCTTCTCCTTTCCAACTAAGCTGATAAACGCGTTTATAGTCAGCAAAACAATCTTCGAACTCTTCTTTTGTTATAACAATCTTGGTGTGATACTCATGCTCTTTCGCTAACTTTTTTTCTTTACGTTTAATGGTATTTTTTAATTGACTAGGTCTTTGCTCATAATAACTTTCAAAGCTATTAATATTGTCAACATACCAATTGTCAGCACAAGCATAGACTTTAGAATATTTAAAATGAGACATGATCAGCTTAAATAAAGGTTCTTCAACAGGGCCTAACTTCATTTGCTGCCAAGGGTAATTGCCTTTAATTGCCTTTAATAATAATGCAACTGACTCTTCATGGCTTAATTCATTTGCAGAATTTTGTTCGAAGACTATTTGAGCTTGAACAGATGACTTGAAGACATCTGGAAATTTATCACTTGTATGAAAAACATGAATCGGCGTCGTAACCGCTGAATAAAAACTTGTGAGAGAACAAATTATTTTACTTTCTGACTTTATAGCGTGCACTAGAGGCCAGGCAACTAATAACTTATCTGACTTATTTTCTTCCACATCAATTAAACAGTGAACAAGAACTTCCTCTTGCTCCGTAAGCATGAATTTAGTTGTGGCTTCAAGCCAAGTAGGTGTTAATTCAAAAAGTGGTAAGGAGACCGTATCGACAGCAAATAATGTTAAAAAATCACTTAATGTTATTTGCGTATAAAAAACGGCCATATTTATCTAATTATGCTCTTATTGCTGGTAAAACGCTCGGTACCATTGCACAAAATTATCAACACCTTGTTCAACTGTCATACTTGGTCGATATGAAGTAGCTGCAAATAAGTCTTCCACTTCAGCATAAGTTTGATAAACATCACCAGCCTGCATTGGCATCATGTTTTTATTCGCTGTTATGCCTAATGAGCTTTCCAGTGACTCAATAAAAGACATCAATTTAACAGGGTTGCCATTACCTATATTAAATATACGATATGGTGCAGAGCTTTGTGCTGCACTACCTGATTCGACTTTCCAGTCATTATTTTGCTTTGGAATAACGGCCTGTATACGAATAATGCCTTCAACAATATCATCGATATAAGTAAAGTCTCTTCGCATATCGCCATTGTTATAGACATCTATAGCCTTACCTTCCACAATCGCTTTAGTAAACTTAAATAGCGCCATATCAGGACGACCCCACGGACCATAAACAGTAAAAAATCGTAAGCCAGTGGTTGGGATGTTATATAAATGAGAATAGGTGTGTGACATTAATTCATTCGATTTCTTAGTAGCAGCATATAAAGAAATAGGATGATCAACACTATCTGATGTGGCAAAAGGGACTTTATTATTCAGACCATAAACAGAACTAGATGAAGCATAGACTAAATGTTCAACATTATTATGTCGACATCCTTCAAGTATGGTTAAATGACCGACTAAATTGGAATCTGCATAAGCTAGTGGATTATCTATTGAATAACGCACCCCCGCCTGTGCTGCTAAATGAATTACACGATTAAATTTTTCTTTTTTAAATAATTCAGCAATGCCATCACGATCAGCTAAATCAATCTGAATGAAGGAAAAAAGAGGGAGTGCTTCTAATTCCTTTAATCGCGCCAACTTTAAATTAACATCGTAATAATCATTGAGGTTGTCAATACCAACAACCTCATGACCTTGCTCACATAAGCGTTGAGCAACATAAAAGCCTATAAACCCTGCTGCCCCTGTAACTAAAAACTTCATCTGTATCCCTAATGGTTATACTTTTTTAACACTTTCACCGCGGCCAATTCCGTAATAAGCAAAACCACGTTGTTTCAATAATTCAGGATCATACAGATTACGTCCGTCAATGATGACTTTGTGAGATAAGGTTTTGGCGATTAACTCGAAATCTGGCGCTCTAAATTGACTCCACTCAGTACAAACAACAAGCGCATCTGCACCATTAAGAGCTGATTCTTTAGTACCAACAAGGGATAAGTCGTCTCTGACCCCATAAATACGTTGGCACTCTTCCATAGCTTCAGGGTCATAGGCCTGTACTTTTGCACCGGCTTTCCACAAAGATTCCATTAGAACCATTGAAGACGCTTCTCGCATATCATCGGTTTGAGGTTTAAAAGATAGCCCCCACACAGCAACCGTTTTACCTGTTAAATCACCATTAAAATAACTACTCAAGTTATTAAATAATTTTTGTTTTTGTGCATAGTTAACCGTTTCAACTGCTTCTAATAATGCCGGTGTATATTCGATACCATGAGCGGTGCGCACTAACGCTTGAACATCTTTTGGAAAACATGAACCACCGTATCCACAGCCAGGGTAAATAAACTGATAACCAATTCTAGAATCTGAGCCTATACCATGACGAACAGCTTCAATATCGGCACCTAATAGCTCAGCCAAATTTGACATTTCATTCATAAAAGAGATTTTAGTGGCGAGCATACAATTAGCAGCATACTTAGTAAGCTCTGCAGAGCGAACATCCATAAATATCATGCGATCATGATTACGATTAAAAGGTGCATACAACTCACGCATTGCATTGCGTGAATTTTCATTATTAGTGCCCACAACAATGCGATCAGGTTTCATACAGTCGCCAACAGCCGCACCTTCTTTTAAAAACTCTGGATTAGAGACTACGTCATAATCTAACTCTAAGCCTCTTGATGCTAATACAGAAGCCACCTTGTCTGAAACTTTATCGGCTGTACCAACAGGAACTGTCGATTTATCAATAATTATTTTAGCTTCACTCATATGAGTTGCGATGGTTTCTGCCACTGCCAATACATATTTTAAATCAGCAGAGCCATCTTCATCTGGCGGGGTGCCCACGGCAATAAATTGCACAACGCCATGTGCTACGCCTTCCGCAGCATCAGTAGTGAAGTTTAACTGGCCATTTTTATAGGTTTCTTGTACTAAGGGAGTTAAACCAGGCTCATAAATAGGTATATTACCTTTTTTTAACTCTTCAACTTTAGCTTCATCAATATCAACACAAATAACATCATGTCCAACTGAGGCTAAAACAGCAGCTTGAACTAAACCAACATAACCTATACCAAATACGGTAACCTTCATTTTTCATCCTTTTAATAAATCTATTATTTATTATCGCTTAACAATATTTTAGCAGTTTTACCACTTAAGAAATGATACTATCACTGATTCTGACACTATCTTAATAAACATTTCAGCAAAGAACAAAAATATTGCTATATTAGTCATACTTTTTACATTGCTAATCATAAGATCATTCTGTTAAAGGGCATTAACGATGACCAACCGACACTATATTAAAAAGTATTTATTACTACTGTTATTAATTACCTTCTGCAACAATACTTTCGCTCAAAATACCGAAACCTCAAAAGAAGATAAAAAGTCAACGTTACAGCGTGTCTATGAACAATGTAATCAAGACAATAGCTGCCCTGATTATTTTAAGACATCACCCCAAAACAATGTTGATAAAGCTCAACCCTTAAATACAATCCAAATTGAAAAAGCACCAACAATAAATGTCCCTGTGAGTGCTCAAACAACCGAGACAAGTATACCAGCTAGCCACTTTCCCACAGAGAATTTACTGACCCACTTTAATGTCAAAGAATCAGCTGGAGTTGGTCACCAGAATTTCCCTATATCTATGGTAGTGCCACTACTCTACGGTGAATTTCAAAAAACAGACTCTTTCTATATTTTAGATGCAAGCAACAATGTTGTACCTGCTCAATTCGAGGTATTAAATCGATGGTGGGGGAAAGACAATTCGATACGACATTTGCTAGTGCACTTCAATGTAACAACTGACCCCTTTATCACCAATAAGCCGAATTCAGGTATCTCTCAATATGCCTTATATTCACATAAGCTAACAGGCTCAAACAAACCAAGGCACAGCAACACAAGTTCCTTAACAAATATTGCCCCTAAAAACCCAGTAAGTATTCAGGCGAATTCAAATAGCATTGTGATGAGCAATGATATTATAAAGCTGCAGATCAATAAAAAACCCTTTGAAGTTATTACACCTGCGGGCAAGTTGACCTCTATTTTTCAAAAAGAAGATGGCACAACTGACTACTCATTTGATCATGAACAGATTACCTATGAAATAGAAGAAAATGGCCCAATGCGTACCATTTTGAAAGTATCCTCCTTAACTCAATATCAAACTCCTAACGAGATTAAACATGGTTGGGCGATAAGAATATACACGTATGCGAATTCTTCATTAGTAAAAGTAGATTTTCAACTACAAAACTCCGCCTTAAACACCCCTATTTCAGCCCCTTTGTATTTTAAGTCTCATACATTGCGCTTAGATAACTTCCATAGTGACAGCTCAGAGCAAGTTAAAGCAGACGTCATTCCTAAAGCTGGTATTAAACAATTACCTTTAGGCGTTATTCAAGGGGCTAATGCTACTGTTTTTTTACGTAATTTTTGGCAAACTTTCCCTAATGGCTTATCAACAAATGGCAAAAGTCAATTAAACGTTGAGTTATGGCCAGCATGGTCAAAGCAATTTTTCGATACCCGTTTTGTTGAGCCCGATATTTATTGGCTTGATGATATGAAACAGGTTTATAAAGAAATTTTGTTCGACTTTTCTCAAGACTCAAGCAAAGAAAAAGCATTACAGCTAGCAACAACATTTCAATACCCACCCGTTGCGGTAATCCCGCAATCCTATTACGCCGAGACTAAAGTAAGTTTAGCCTTCAGCGGTGCTTTACCAGCATCACCAGTAAACATTCACACCTCAAGGACTCCTTCGTATAGTCAAGCTGCGTACAACCTAAACAGTCCAAATGGTTATCAGTTTGGTATGGATAATTTTGGTTTAGATCTTAGCAGAAAACACAAAACGCATGGAACGGGTGGCTGGGCTTATTCTAAACAACAATTTTTCGTTAGCGGTGAACCCACAGATTATTATAACGCTCAAAATTTTGCACTCGCTGAATTAAATATAAGGCCTCAATGGCTTGCTGGCTATTCAGATAAATCAAATTATAAGTTACTCACACCTACATCTAACCCTTATGGCGGCAGTACATGGCGACGTTTTAAAGGACATAACGCAAAAAAAACTACAAGAAAGTATATGAAAGGTACAAAGCAAACAGCCCGTCCCAGAGACGATCAACATGCTTGGTTTTATCATATTGAGCATGCCTATCTAATGTCAGGTAATAAGTGGATTAAAGACTGGTATCAATTTATGAGTGAATTTAAAAAAATTTACCTCAGTAAGCGAGATCCTTATCCAGACAGAAGTCATAGAGCCGAAGGGCAAGCCCTAGCTGTTGCTATAGCGGCATACAAATACACAGGTAATACATCACTTGAGCCTTTTTTGGAAAACTATATTGAAAAGTTTCATAATAAGCATGTTTTGCCGCCACACAATATAAGAGCCTTTAAAGGAAAGATAGCGGGCTTTCAATTAGGTTTTTTACTGAGAGGCTTTATCGATTTATATACTGAATTTCCAGACAACGACGCAACACTTTCTATGATCGAAAACTATGTGGATTGGAATTTTAGCTACGGACAATTTAGCTATTACAAGTCAGCTACCGATAAAAAAGTGGCATCAAAAGCTTCTGGAACCTCATTAACATTAATCGACCCTGTAATTTGGTTTGCCGAGAAAACAGATACGCCTAAATACGCTGACCATGCGATCAATTTCGTCGAAAAAGGTATTGGTGGCGTAAAACCTTATGGTGAATGGCAAAGCTGGGTTGGACAATATGAAGGTGCTATGTATCACTATTATCAGCAGCAACGTTCAACAACATCGCACGAACATTGAGGAGAGGTAATTCAAGGTAAAGAAACTAACGGGCATGGCGTTAACCATTGGCATAAAGAGGATGGAAAATAGGGAAACTTAGATAGGTCTGCTTCCTCGCGTGAGGAAAAATAATGGTTATTATCATATTGCTTATCTGAATCTTTACTCACCACAACATTGCCCTCTAATATCACTTCTACCATATCCACAGCGCTTTCATTTACAGACAGTAAGGTATTTTTTTTAATTCTTTCTAAGAGAATGATATTATCAGTTAAAGCCACTTTATTTTCTTTATGTCTTATCCCCTCTAAACCATAACCTATCGCTTGCCCATTTACCGACATATGTCCTTGATGAAGAAAAGATTGCCTTACCGTTAGTAAACCTCCATTTGAAATATCTATTAAGCGGCTATCATTTTCTCCCATTGAGCTAATTAATGTATGGGAAATGAAGGTTTCTTTGCCTCGATTTTTTACAGCATGCCCTTCATCTTTAGTAGCCAAGAAAAGACTATTTTGGATAAAAACATTCGCTTTATTGCTATATACACCATGTGCCCTTCCCGATTTCCCTAACTGCTCAAATCGACTATCACTGATATAAATAGAACCTTCAGCTTTAGCCGTTTCAAGAATGCCATTCTCACTATGATGAAAATAAACATGCTCTACAGTGAGGCCTAATCCTTCTTGACGTATACAAGCCCCATTTTTATCTTTGGCCGCAATAAAACGACATTCGATATTCTTAACCGTTAGGTTATCCCCTTTACTCACAATAAAACCTTTACCGTTAAAGGCTGACTTTTCTAGCACCACATGTCCATAGCCCTTAATGGTTACATCATGCTTATCTATAGCAAAAGGTTGTGTAAAAACCCCCTGATGAAATTGTAATTCATCACCAGACTTAAGCGATTGTAAGGCTAACGCCAACGACTCAAATTTTATACCATTCACTGCTATCGTTTGCTTTTGTTTTGAGGAGGTTGTTAATGGTTGCCAAGGCTTAAATATTGCTGCGATCTGCTGATTGGTAGACTTCTGCATTACTGTGGAAAACTTATCTAACTCTCTTTCTGCAGACTTGTTGTAATAATAATCCACAGGTATTGCTACAAGTTTACCCAGAATACTTGGTTGCCATAAAAAAAAGGCAAGTAGAAATACATTAGCAATAGCGCCTGTAAAAACAAAATAACTAAATATTCTTCCTTTCACTTGCTTACTCTCTTTCAGCCATAAACTTTAATGTTCGATTAGGGTTAGTTAGATTGAGTTTATTTTTACAAAATGTTTCACCTGCATAAGCACCTATGTAGGAGATTTTCGTTGTTCGTGCGCAAAAGTCTATCCTTGATACATGCTGATTTTGTGCTTTAGCAGCGACTAAACCTGTTAAAGGCGGTGTTGTTATCCATTTGAAGTCACCATTTACTGGAGCATCAAATATATCATTTAAACCATCAGCAGCAGTAAGCCATTTCAAAGGAACTACTAAATTATTCTGATTTTCGATTATTTGACCACCATTTCTCGTAGCAATTCTTCCCGAAACAACATTATTCAAAATTATCGCTGAAGTTTCTTTATAGCGAACATCAATGCCCATAGAGTTGTATAAAGTATTGTTGGCAATATAGGCATTAGAGGCCTTATTTAAATATATGCCAACATCATTCGCGCAGTTCATAATGATATTATTATTTATCACCCCATTAGCATGCTCAAAACTGTTGCCGTTTCTATGTATTGAATTAGCGGAGCCGCCACCACCTAAAGATAGCCCTATTGCGATACTTTTTTCCAGCAAATTAGCATTACACATGATGAGATTACGAGAAAATTCACCATGTTGAGACCCCCCTTTGAAAAAAGCCCCGTAACTTACTTTATTACCTTGAGCTTTAACAAAATCAAAAATAAAGTTCTCTTTAACCTGCCAATAATCTGCATGCATTAAATCTATTGGCGTTACAGGGTTTACGGTTTGACGAGCGCTAGTATTATAAAATGTATTACTGAACACTTTACCATGATCAGGATATTTTCCCTCCACACCATTAATTTTAATGGCTGCATTAAAGTCCTGAAAAATATTATTTTGAAAACTAACATGATGACCATTACCCACAACATGAAAAGCATGTTCACAATTAGAATGCTGCTTACAAGCGCCAACAAGGTGTAAATTTTGAAAATGCCAATAAGGCGCATTCACTAAAAAGCCTTCACCTTGCAACTTTAAAGTAACATCACCTAATTGTTGAGCTACAAGCTTAATTGGCGCATTTTTCAAACCAGCATTCCGTATTTTTACACGTGACTGCTTTATCGAATATTCACCTGGCAACAACTCTATTACATCTCCTGCTTGTGCCTTAGAAAGCGCCTTAAGTAACATGTTTGTATTGAAAACTTTTATGCTTGAATAAGGGCTATTGAAGTATTCATTAGTATTCGCGCCAACTCCTTCCCAATTATAAGGGTCAACAAAAAAATTATAATGTTCTTCTACTTTCCAACTTGAAATAGTGCTTAACAAAGGGTTCAGAAAAGGTGCTACGTTGGGGTTATTTTTATTAATTTTAAGATACGTTTTTTCAGCAAAGAGAGGCAATGGCAAACCAGTATCTACAACCGCCTTAAGACTGAACGCCAAAACAGCCACTAAAGCGAGATGCAATAGTACACCTGAAATGAATAAATATATTCTCCTAATTTCAGTCATTGTTTCAATTCTAATGCGAACAGCCGTATTATAACTCACTAAAGTGAGTACATTACTTACAATTCACCTTTCTATGCTATTAATATGTATAAACTTTATCGTATACTATCGGCTTCAAGCTAAAAACGGTAGATATTTCCATGGTAAAACTGTATTTAATTTCTTCTGTTTTATTAATACTGTATTTAACCTAACAGCTTCTAGGTATTATTTTATATGGACACGCCAACGCCCTCTCCTTTATCAAAAAAAATACGTAAAGGCCTATTCTGGACTGTCGGAATGCGGTGGAGCAATAAAATAATAAGTTTAGTTAGCATAACTGTTTTAGCTCGCTTACTAACACCTGAAGATTATGGCTTAGTCGCATTATCTCTCGTCATCATCGGAAGTATCCAGATTTTTTTTGAGATTGGCGTAGAAACCTCCTTACTTAGAGATGATAAGTCAACAAAAGATGATTTTGATACCGCTTGGAGTTTAAGGCTACTTCAATCCCTCTTGCTTTGTATTGCCCTGCCACTGCTTGCACCCTATGCAGCAGACTACTATCAAGATGAAAGATTAATTGAGATATTCTATTTATGTAGCATTGGAATTTTCATTAACGGCTTCGAAAATATCGGCATCGTAAAATTCCGCAAGGAATTGAACTTTAATAAAGATTTTATTTTTAACGTAGCTTCTAAGTTTTTAGGCACAGTCGCGACAATATCATTGGCATTTTATTATCAGTCATATCACGCGCTTATCATTGGTACCATTGTACAAAAAACAATGAATGTTGCACTAAGCTACACTCTAATAAATTACCGCCCTAGCTTTACGTTAAGTCGCTTTAATACGGTTTGGGCTGTATCAAAGTGGATGCTTGTTAAGAATTTTGCTAATTATGCAACACGAAATGGTGAATACTTAATCGTTGGTAAATTAATGCCAATGGCATCCCTAGGGCACTATCGTTGGGCTCAAGAGCTAAATGGCATGGTAAGCCAAGAGCTTTTACAACCTATTTCAAGAGTACTACTTCCAAGTCTAGCTAGCATACAATCTGATAGTAAACGATTATATAACGCTTACTTAAAATCTCTTAATTTTATTGTGTCGCTTGCAGTTCCCATTATTCTAGGTTTAGGTACTATTGCAGCTGAGCTAATACCTATTTTACTTGGCGGAGGAGAAAAGTGGCTTGCTGTAGTGCCATTGCTGGAAGTCGCTGTGTATATAGCTTTTTTCGGTGCTTTGCATTCCATGACAAACAGCTTACTCATTATAATAAATAAAATTAAATATACTGCCTATATTGATATTTTTAAAACTGTTTGGGTGCTCGCAATGATTTACCCTGCATTTCAAATGTTTGGCATTGTCGGTATACTTTATGTGAAACTAATAGCTGCCGCTTGTACAATGGTATTTTATTACTACCTCTTAGTTAAATACACCCAGATAACTTTACTGCAGCTTTCCAAAGTTATCTGGAGACCTTGCGTATCAGGTCTCAGCATGAGTTATATCATATTTAATTTCGTTAGTTTTTCTAACGTAAACATTATAATACTGTTAATTATAAAATTAACGATTGCAGCCTTTATATATACCTTTTTAATGATATTGTTATGGTTTCTTAGTGGCAAACCCGACAGCTTTGAAAAAGCGGCAATTGATAAAATATCAAACTTCATTAACAAAAAAGGAAATCGATAGTTGAATAATATATTATTTTTATCCCTTACTTTATCTGAAGATAACAGGGATAAGCTCACCTATAATTTTATTGCTAAAGAAATGAAAGGGCTAGTCGAGCTTGGATATAATGTTTATCACTTTCATCATGAAATTGAAAATGAAGTGGTCGATAATATTATTTACTGTGGAAAAAATGAAGTAGAAAGTATTTCCCCTATAATGACAGTTGCCTTTATAGCAAAGCACTTTAAAACCTACCTACCTTTGCTTGCGATAGATTATAAGCAGGCATTGTGGTCTGCCAAGTTAGAGCAGGCCATTGGTAAATTAATTATCAAGCACAAAATAGATATAGTTCACAGTCACTTTATGGCTCCTTCAGGGTTATCAGCCACCACAATATGTAAGCAATTAAATATACCTGTCATTAGTACTATGCGTGGTGCGGAGCTCTATAGCGAAGACAGACTATCATATGGAGCGATGAGATCTGACTTTTTCCGAAAAGCAGCACATATAGCGGCCAGGAAAATTCAACTACTCACTGCGCCTAATAAAGAAATGCAAGCCATAGCCTGTGAAATGTTTAATTTAACTAAAGAGTCTGTTATTTACTTACCTAACGGCATTGAAAACACATTAATTGGCCGCTTTTCTGATGAAGAAAAAACTAAAGGCAGTCCATTAAAGTTAATCGCTATTGGTAGGCTCATCTATCGTAAAAACTATTTTTTATTGCTACAAGCAATGCAAAAGTTATCCTCAGCTAACGTTGAGTTAACTCTTGTGGGCGAAGGTGATTTAACAGAGAATTTTGCCACATATATCCACACACATAATTTGAATAACGTTAATTTAATCAATGAAATACCTAAAGATGAACTCTACAACTTAATTCATCAAGCTGATTGCTTAGTACACCCAAGTTATATTGAAGGCTTACCGAATGTAGTTATAGAAGCACTAGCTATTGGCAAACCCTGTTTAGTTTCCAATATTGGTGCTCATGTTGATGTTATCAATGAAGGAGTTAATGGGTTCTATTTTGATCATGAAAGTGAAGACGCTTTGGTTAAATTAATCAACAATTTGCTTCAAGATAAGGACAAGTTAACTGCAATGTCTGATGATTGTCGAAATACCATTGAGCAATTTAAACTATCTGATAAATTATCTACCTATAGTGATAAATACCAATCATTTCTAAAAACAAGATCCAATCAATATGCTTAATCCACCACTTATAAGTATTTGCATACCCGTTTATAATGCTGAAAAGTTTCTTGCTCAAGCAATAGAAAGCTGTTTACAGCAAACTTACCCTAACATTGAAATAATATGCGTTAATGATGGCTCTACAGATAATTCGCTAGCTATTTTAGAGTCTTTTAAAGACAAGGTTATTATCATAGATGGCGAGAACAATGGAGCTCAAGCTGCGAGGAATAAAGCTTTCGCACATAGTAAAGGTGAATTTATCAACTTTTTTGATGCTGATAATAAGCTCATGCCAACTAAGCTTGCCATACAAGCTGAATTTTTAATTAATGACAAAGCAGACTTGGTTTTTGCCAAGCGGGCAATCGAAGATCAACAGGGTAAAATGCATTATTTGCCTTCACTTCCGTCCCCCGATGGAATTGATCCATTCATTTATTGTTTACAATTTAATTCTCCTGGCGATCGTGTAGCAATTGATACAGATGTGGCTTTACATCGCCGAAGCTTCATCGAGAAAATAGCTGGTTTTCGTGAAGGCGTAGTGAGAGGACAAGATAAAGATCTCGCTTTTAGAATGGCTGCTTCTGGGGCTCGCTTTGCATACATTGATGAGTTTCTAACGTATTATCGAGATCATGAAGGCCCTAGAATTAGTGATATCAAAAAGCAAGGCAACTTTAACGTTAACTATTTTATTAGTTTAACTCAAGCCATACTCCAAGGTGATTGCTATAGTTTATCACCTGCTGCCAAACAAGAATTATGCTCTAAACTTGTTATTACGTCTAAAGAAGCATATCGTTCTGGCTTTAAAAATGAAGCTATAGCAGGCTTCAAACTCGCAATAAATATCGATAGAAATGGAGGAAGAAACGAAAGCTTTCCATATAAAATATTAAGAAAAGTTATTGGCTATCCTGCTACTGAACACTTGGCCACACTACTTATACGGAAGTGATTATTTATATATTTTTCTATAATTTTTTAATGCTACCCAACGAATAATACTTTTTTCAATTAAAGGCAGATCCTCACTTTTAGCTGTAGAACCTACTTTTTTCTTTAAAATACTTGCATCTAAATTAATGTCTAAATATTCATTAATTTCTTGTAATTTCCTTTTATTTTTTCCAGTTATATCTTCATATTTGATAAAAATTCCTTCAACAGAGTCTTTTACATTTAAAAATTCAGACACTAATCTATTCCAATGTTTAACAAATCGATAAGAATTATAAACAGGGTTTAAAGGCCAAATTGAAAACCATGTAGTACTAATCGCTTTAAAAGACTTAAACGATTTGAAAGGATCTCTCACTAAAAAAATGAATTTAGCATTTGGATACAGCCATTTAAGGTACTTAGCTTCCCTTTCACCCCACCTAACTTCCTTTACCCCCCACCTAATTTTTTTATTATCAACTTTATATTCAAATAAGGTATCAAAGAAAATACGATGCGATGCTCTAAGAGCACTTTTTTGAGGGTATAGATTGGCAATCCAGTCATTAGAAATTTGACTTACATCCTTCCCCTTTAAATAATATGACTCTGGGGGCCAATAATCAGATAAAGGAACAATTGATTCAGACATAGAACCTACTATGTTTGATTTGTCATAAGGTTCCCCCCAAATCAAAACATCTTCAGATGATAAAATCAATCGTTGTAGTAAAGTAGACCCTGACCGCCAGCCTGCTGAAAAGATAAAAATTGGCGCCTCTTTATCATTCAATTGGGTATTAGCGTCACTTTGTAAATAACATAGATTCTTATTCTTTTCAGCCCAATCTCTTTCTTTGGCCAAGAGTGCTCTAGATTTCCAAGAACCAAAAAACATACGGAGTATTTCTTTTACTTTAGCTTTCATATATTTTAATTAGCCATAATCTTTTAAATATAACGTTTATTTGAAACAGCGATGCTACTTATGTGTATAAACCACATTTATGTTTCAATATTTAGCACACTCGCACACTATATTTACAGCAATTTTATTTACTTTCTTACTAAAACAAATCAATTAAATTCACTTTTGATAAGAAAAACTAAAAAGTTTAATAAATTCAATGAGTATCCTATTAAAAAAGCTGTATTCTTTAATACAATGATAATTAATATAATAATATTTTTGGGTTTGTAATTTAGATATGATGGTTCGTAATAATAGGCGAATTAAATAACTCGCATCATTTTTAAACACCACTAAATAGCCAAGCAACTCTTCTTTAGGATAATTATGATCAATACTTTCTGTAGGTAATACTTGAGTACTAATCATTAGGTCCCTTAACTCTGTAGATAAACCATTAACTTCCAATTGATTTTCTTGATATGTACTTAATTCATAATTGAAGGTATTAATTGTATTGCTACACAACTGAGATATTAGTGACGAAACCCTACCAGTCATATTTCTTTTCCATACATAACATCTACTTGCATCAAGCTTTCCCGAAACAGATTTTTTCCATATTTCATTTTCGCTCGATACTCGTGAACCACTTTCTTTGGTATTAAGTAAGTCGGGATTATATTCTTCACCTATAAAATGACATAACTTTGCTATTTCTTTCTCTGGATTATCAATTATGTTTTCATAAATAACAGTATATGAGTGGTTATCATTTTGAAAAAAATGTTCGCTAACTTGATACCGTTCTTCAATAAGCATAGCATTTTCAAAAATAGACTTAGAAGCCCAAGGCAACTTACACATAGAAACGGCTGAATCCCGTGGATCTCTGACAATTCGTATAATAGGTGACCCTGGGTATAGCTGACGGATATGATCAATATTTAATATGTGGCTTGGAGTTTTTTCAATCCATCTTTTTTTACCATTTTGTATACAGTGTGTCTCTGTGAGTACTTCTAACATTGCCTGGATGCTTGGTGACTTGCTTTTCAAGTTATCATATAATTCGCTTTCTTTAAGCCCGAACAAAGTAATAACTAGCTTCGATGATAGCGTTAATTCTGAAATTAACTTTGTTGCTATAATTGGCCAGTTTTTATCCTCAATCGCTAACTCAAGAGATTCTTTAGGTATTTTTGCAAAGAACTGAGTTTCAGGTCCAGCATCAATATTATGATGACTGCTTAAGATAGCCGTCAACAAGGTGGTTCCAGACCTAGGCGCACCAACGATAAAAATAGGTAAAGAATTTTCTTTCATTTGATATTTTCTAAATCATGCCATTTAAAAACTAACTATATACATCATTTGTTCGCTTACCCACTTTATCCCAAGTCATAGTGGCCGCTTGTTGAGCATTATAGTCTCCCATAGTGTTCAACTCACCTTGCTCCATCTGACTAATAAGGTGAGTAAGCTCGGCTGACGAATGAAAATATTTAACACCTTTATCGGGTATACAACCAAAGACTTTCGCAGTTTCTGGAACAACTAACGCCTTCCCTTGAGTCATAGCAAGAATAGTTGAGCCTGACGTCAAGGTGTCACTAAAGGGCAAAACAACCGCATCTGCAATTGTTAGGTAATCAATAAGATCTTGATCTGGTAAAAAGCGTATATCCATTTTGATATTCGTATTATTATCAGCCAGTATTGTTAAGTCTCTTAAGTAATTCTCATTTTTAGATGCGCCAGCTATTAAGAGTTTTACTTTACTATTATCCGCACTATTAAAACTCTTAATTAAGGTTTCAAGCCCTTTATAAGGGCGAATTAAACCAAAATACAAAATTATAATATCACCTTGTTGATAATTAAATTTTTTTCGTAATACATCAATGTCATCAGAAGCCTCAGGGTAACAATCTTGATAATTACCATGAAAGATTACTTGTGTGCTTTTTGATATATCACTTTGATATAACTCGCTAATTTTTTCTAATGCTTGCTGGCTGTGGATTATATTTTGGCTAGTACACTTAGCGAGTACTTTACGGATAAGCAGCTCCCTTTTAGCATCAAATTGTTGGTGAGCAAATTTATTGTGAATAGTCCAAACAATTTTAATCCCCCTAGCTCTCACCCTCAGACAGTCAACAACTAGCAATAAAAGCTTGTAACAGAATTTAAATCTACTTGGAGAGTCGGTTATACGCTTAACAAGGTCCGTTATCCAATGAACATGAAGTACATCAATTCCCTTATGTTGCTTAGTTAACAATGAAAAAGGCATATGATTATAAGTAAAATGATCAAACGCTGTCTGCCATCCTTGATTTTTTAGTGCCTTAGCTAGTAGCCGTTGATAAGGATTTCCTTGGCTATAATCAGGTACCATTAATACTTTCTTAGTTGACATTATTTTACTACCTCACACAGTTGTTCTAGTAAAGTAGCAAGCTCTTGCGTTTTAGCATACCGAGAATATTTCATCACATCTCCCCTCGAGGGAAAGCTTTCGCTCATCAATTGCTTTATGCCTGCGGCTATTTCATCTACCGTTATCGCTAAAATACTATTCTGAGCGCTTTCGAGTAACTCCCCTGTTGCGCTCATACTATGGGTTAACCCTAATATAGGTTTATTAGTACGAATATATTCATAGGCTTTCCCCGGTATCTGGTTTTCAAATAATGAACCTTGAATCAATAATAAGGCATCAATTGACATCATCTCTTGTAGAGACTCTCTGTAAGATAACATGGGACGAAATTCGACTAATTCACTGATATTAAACTCTGCTAGCCGCTTATCATACTGGCCATTATTAGTAACACCGCGAAATGCAACAACAAAGTTAGAAGCATCCACAATGTTTTCACGCTTCAGTTGCTGCAAGGCTGCAAACAAAAGAGTAGGATCTCGGCCATTTTCATAAACTGAACCACTATGTAATAAAACAAATTTACTTTCCTGTTGTGGCTTAGCTACCAGCCCTTTAAAGTTTGCTTCATCAAAACCGTTCTCAATGACTTGAAACTTTTTCAATAATTCATCAGGATACAGTCGATGATAAAGTTGTGCCGCCCTAGAAGTGGTATACACAGCTTTTGAGCAGTTTTCGATAGTTTTCTTTTCTATCCACTTAGCTACTGAACTGTATTGCTGTACATTTTTATCATACCGACACTGTAGAGGATCTCGATAATCAGCAACCCAAGGCAACTTGCTATGTTTTTGTAATTTATAAGCAATATAATGCGCAGTAGAGATAGGGTAAGTTGACCAAATAACGTCTGGCTGATATTTATTGATTAACTTTTTCCCTAAAGGTATCGCCGTTATTGCCCAGCTCCACCACTTGTCTGGCACTTTACTCCAAGCAAAATACTTCCCTTTAATAGCAAGATCTCGAGAAGCATCTAATGCAGAAGAGCGATAAACTTTAATATTGTCATCAATAAGCTGTTCTTGATCTACCCTTTGGTGAACATCCTCATTCACGGTTAATACAATAGGTTGCCAACCTAATGTACTTAAATATTCAGCAAACTTTAACGTGCGCTGAACCCCCGCACTTTGACAGGGAGGGAAGTCTAGCGCAACCATTAGAATTGTTTTATTGTGATCAGCTTCTCTCATCTAATTCTTAGCCTTAACCATAAGACTATAGGCTAGCCTCAATACAAACTTCACTTCTTGATGATCCCAAGGTGATAAACGTTTTAATACGAATCTATTATCAGCGAGTTCGCTAATATTCCCCGTGTCTGTTGAAAATGCTGCTTTATAGCCTGAAGCTTCTGCCATTCTCTGGTGAGATAAAGTAAAGTCTTTTACTGACTTACCATTAGGGTAAGCTAAAAAGTCTACAGGTGAATTAATAATGGCTTCTAACCTTTCTTTACAACGAGAAATCTCTTTTAGAGCTATGGTATCACTTTCCATTTTAAGGATAGGGTGATTAACCGTATGCGCTCCGATAGTCATACCTGCCTTTTTCATTTCGATTATTTGTTTGTCATTTAAAAATTGTGGTTCTAACTTAGGCACACCTGTTACGCTCAATAATTCTTGAATCAAGATTTTACGTTCTTCCAAAGTATTATATTTTATAATTTCCAGGACCGCTTTTAAACAGCGTAGCTTCTCGTTATAGGTTGTTAACTTGTATGTTTTATCTTGAAAAACTATCGACTCTTTATCGATAGATATTTGCATAATAGCTTCAGAAACTAGCTCGTCCCATAAGTAGCCTTCCTCAAAGCCAGAAGTAGAAATAAAGAAGCTAGCCAATAGGCCATGTGATTTTAATAATGGGAATATATTTTCATAACTATCTACATAACCATCATCAATGGTTATAACAACGGCTAATTGGGGTAGTTTATTTTCTTCAAGTAATCTTATAGCCTCACCTAAATCTAAGACATTAAAATACTCTGCTAACCAAGAAAGCTGCTTTTCAAACAGTACTTCATCAGTAAATAGTTGATTCTTTATATTATTAATATTTCCGACACGGTGATACGTTAAAACACCTAAGTTTGTTTTACTCGAACACAGCAACAAAACCTTTAAGATGCTCTTCAGCATAAATTTAAAAATCAACTACTTATACTCCATTATGATAGTTTTTCCTTAAATTGTTCGGCGCTTTCGTTAGTTCATCTCTAGCAACAATACTGCCCAAACAGTGTGTTAACGCATAGAGTGCAAAAGACAAATCAAAATAAGGTAAACTCAGTGCCGCTCCGCCGGCACAATAAGCGACTAATGACACTTTTAGCATCCTAGCTAAACCAATAGCCCATTCATCTTGCGAATACTTAACAACCCAAGACAATTTTCTAAACGTTAAGAATAATATAAACAAGAAGATAAATAAGCCAACAACCCCATGATCCCCTAACACTTGAAAATAAATACTATGGGCGGCCTTAGCAAATGGTGCCACATAGTCACTAGTATCAACAATAAAGTCTAACTTTGAAAAATCTGGCTCATAGAGCTTCCACAGGTAATAATTCTGGCCTGCTTTGAAGCCAGCTCCAAATATTGGGTTATCTGCTGCCATTAATACAGCCTGTTTCCAAGCAGCTATACGCCCTAAGAAAGAGTCATCCTCAGTCATATTCTCAATCGTATCCATACGATCAAACCAACGATCAGGAGCAAAAGTGGCCGCGCCTGCAACCGTGATAGATAATAAGAAAACAACTAACAATTTCTTTTTGCTTTGCCAAAAGAAATAACCACCAACCACAATAAGCCCAAGAAGCCCCCCTCGAGAGAAGGAGCCTATAATTGCGATTGTGCTAAAAGCAATTGCACCTATAAGCCCTATCCTTAACATTTTATGCTTGGTTTGGCTTAACAAGAAAATCAAAAGTGGAATTGCCATATTTATCGCTAGAGCAAGCTCGTTGCGATCTTCTAAACGGCTGCCTTCAATACCTTGAAGTACATGACCACCAGCACTTAAAACATATTTAACTCCTTCGCTAGCGCCAAAGTACGACGCCGAAAGAGCGATAGCCCACAAAAAGACATTAACATGATGTTTCTTTTTGATAGTGAGAACACAAAAAATATAGAACACAACTATTTTCATAAATAAGTTCCATTCTCGCCAAACAACATCAGGGTTTGAAAGCGTTATTACACTCGATATAGTCGCCCAAATAAAAAACAAAACGATAGTTATCGTTATTCCTGAGACATCCGTTTTTAATTTATCTTTTTGTATAAGGAATGAAATGATAGTTGCTAAGGCAATCAATAAGTTATATCTAAGGCTAGACGCTATTCCCCAGACCCAGCCATTAGGGAAAAACATACCACTCCATATCCACAAAGAAACCCCTATATAGGGGCGTCTCAAAATAAAGTAGAGCAATATAGGGAAAACGATTAGCATGAATATATCGCGCATTACTTGTCTTCCTCATCATTTTTCACTGCCCAATAGCATAGGTAGGAAATAGAAATTAAATTAACTAAAAAGAGTAAACTATCCACGGTAGCCTTTTGCCTTCATTAATTTTTCAAATTGATTAACAATTTTTATTGCGTTAGCTTCCCACAATAAACCTTGTTGTTGAATTGAATTGAACGAATTTTCACTAATAGTTTCACTTAATGTTGGTGCTTCTATTAAGTGCTCTAGCTTATTGACCATATCTAACAAGTCATTTGAACTAAATAACAAGCCATTCTTCTGATCTTCTATTAGCTCTTTAATATTATCTGAGTCTGGTGCAACTATAGCTAAACCTTTAGCAAAATATTCCATCATTTTTAACGGTGAAGCCCATGGTGTTACCGCAGGCTGTAAGGCGATATCGATTTGATCAAGCCAATAGGGCATTTCAGCTCGTTTCACTAACCCAGTTGATTCAAACTGATTATCAAAGCCTAAACTTATGGCTTGCTGCTTTAGTTCGCCTATTACAGGTCCATCTCCAACCACCAAAAAGAATAAATCATCACGCTTTGTGCTTGCGAGTAGCTGCATAACTTTATCTAACTGATGCCATTCTCGGCAAAAGCCAACAAAGCCAATGACAAGCTTATCTTTATATTTATCGTCACGGTTATCGAGGTTTTTTGTTTTAAATACGTCCGTATCAACACCATTATGTGTGACTGATATTTTCTCTGGTGCTACACCCGCATCTATTAAATAGCCAGCAAGTACTTGAGTTACAGGTAAGGTTAAGTCTGCTTGCTGCCAAACATAGTGCTCACTCCACTTTGCGAGCCAATTAATAGAAATACCCGTATAGGTTGAACGTTCGATATATAAGGGAGAATTCACTTCGAGGATAAAGGGTAAGTTAAACAGTTTTTTTACCCAAATGCCTGACGGTAAATACAAGTTACAGCGCTCGTAAATACAGTCTGGCTTATGTTTTACAATTGCTTTTACCAATTTGAAAAAGTCATAAAAGCAATAAGCAAACTCTAGTAACTCAGAAATAAATGCGGGTAGCTTACTGCGCAATTTGGACACCCAGCCACCATCACTACCAAAATCACTGGTTTGAGCAATATTTGGGGCAACCATCACAATCTCATGTCCTTGCTTTATGAGTTGTTTAGTAATTTCTTCAATATGTACATATTGCCCATCTTTTGAAGCAATGCGGTGATGATATAAAATTTTCATTATGAGTTAATAATCCGCTGAAATATTTCGTACTGACCAACAGAAGTTGAGTGCCAATCAAATTGTTCAGCATATTTTCTCGTTGCAACTCGACTTGGTAAGTTTTCTAATAATTGTTCAATACCTGCTTTAATTCCTACTACATTTCGTTCAACTAAAACACCGGCATCATCGCTTGCTACCACTTCAGGCGTTCCCCAAACTTTCGTCGCCACAACTGGTGTACCTGAAGACATAGACTCTAAAAGTACATTAGCCCAACCTTCTCGACTAGAAGCCAAAACGGTTATATCAGCAGCTCTAAACCACTGATTTAATTCTACTTGCGATAATGCGCCTAAAAATATAACTCGTTCTTCTAAACCAAGCTTTGTTACTTGCTCTTGTAATTTTTTAGCATCGGGGCCATTGCCAGCAATGGCTAAAGTAACATAATTAAGTGATTTAATTGCCTCAATAATTAAGTGGTGCCCTTTGCGTTCAATTAACCAGCCAACAGACATTACAAGTTGGCCACTTATATTTAGCTCACTTTTGAGTTTCCGCTGCTCTTCATTATTCGATGGCTGAAACAATTTAAGATCGACACCATTTCTCAATACCGTAATACTTGAGCTCTTCGCACCTAAGGTCAGCATTTCATCTTTTAATGCCTGGCATACTGTCATCATATGTGCCGCTTGCTTGAAAACTGACTGTATCATACCCTTTGCTTTTGGCTTTTCTGGAATCAGATTAATATCAGTGCCTCTGGCAGTACAGGTAAAAGGTATATTATTTTTTTTGGCAACTTTTGCTATAGAAACACCGTCAGGATAAAAGTAATGACCATCAATGAGATCAAACTGCTTACCTTGAGCTTTGAGTTTTCTCATTGTTTTAGCAATAGCTAAACTCATGAAAAAAGGGGTTAAATACATACCTATTTTCGGAATAACCAGATATTTAGGATGGTGAATTTTAATGTCATGTCTGACTTCTTCTAAGTTAACACCGGCAAATTTTGCATACTCACCAAATTTTGATGATGAAAAGGGAAACCAAGGTACGGGTGCTATCACTGTTGGTTTTATGTCAGGATAGTCGGCAACTAAATTACGTAATCGCGTTTCAATAAAAATACCATGTTTAGGATCTTTATTATTAGGATATAAACTTGAGATTGTCAGTATATTCACTTTAAAGACTCTCTCTCAATAAACTGCCCTAACATCATTAATGTCCACAATGAAGAGGCATGATCTTTTACGCCAGAAACGTGCTCTGTTATCATTTTTTCAATGCGATTATTGTTAAATATGTTCATATCAACAAAAGCCTTTGAGGTGAGCAAATGCTGCATTTTCGCTTTAAGTGGGCCTCTTAACCATTGCGCCAACGGAATACTAAAACCCATTTTTTTACGATACAAGTTATCGTGAGGTACATGTGGTTCAAGTTGCTGTTTAAAGGTTGCTTTCCCCTCGCCTTTTTGTAAATTCATTGACGAAGGTACCTTGAATGCCCACTCTATAAATTTATGATCGAGAATAGGAACTCTAACCTCTAAACCATGCGCCATACTAGCTCTGTCTACCTTGGTATTGATATCGCCTGTTATCCAAGTTTTATAATCTAAATATTGCGCTTCTTTTAACGGATCATTAAAGGTTTTGTCCTGTAATATCTCCTCAAAAACCTGTTTTGAATTATAACCATTAAGCTTGGCAGTAAATGCTTCACTATAGAGTTTTTCCCTTTCATCTACTCTTAACTTACTCATACTGTTTAAGTATGCTTCGCTACTCGATAGTGCTAATGATTGAAAAGTGGTTTTTGCGCGTAAAAACTGTGGCGCCCAATCCAGTTTCGGGTAAACCTTTCCTAATAAGCCAAACACGGGCTTGCGAAAGCTTAACGGCAACTTATCACGTAACTTTTGCTCTGCCATATGTAATTTATATCGCCTATAGCCCGCAAAAAGCTCATCCCCACCATCACCTGAAAGGGCAACTGTGACATGTTTTCTTGCTAACTCGCATACTCTATATGTAGGTAAAGCCGAACTATCAGAGTATGGTTCATCATAAATTTCAGTTAATTGGTCAATTAACTCAAAATCTTCATGGTTCACTGTTTCAACACTATGGTTCGTCTTATATCGGTCAGCAACTAACTTGGCAAAATCTGTTTCATTAAACTGTGGCACATCGAAGCCAATAGAACATGTATTAACCGGTTCGCTTTGTAGTTGTGACATCATGGCAACAATTGCACCTGAGTCAACACCACCCGATAAGAATGCACCTAAGGGCACTTCCGCTTCCATTCTTATATCAACCGCGTCTTTCAAACGTTCTATGAGTTCAGCCTCAACCTCTTCATTGCTTAGCATTTCACTCGCCTGCCAAGGCAGATCCCAATACTGAGTGGACACTAATTTTTGAGGTGTAACACCCTGTTTTAAATGTAGATAATGACCTGCCTCTAGCTTATAAACATTAGCGAATATAGTTTTAGGATCAGGTACATAACCAAAGGTTAAGTAATCTTCAATGGCTTGTGGGTTGATTGTATTTGAACAAAGAGGGTGTTCACGTAACACTTTTAATTCTGATCCAAAAATAACGCTACCATCAGATAACAGACTGTAATGCAGAGGCTTAATGCCAAGTCGGTCTCGAGCAACTAATAACTCTTTTTTATTTTCATCCCATAGAATAAACGCAAACATGCCACGAAAATGGTGTACGCAATCAACACCCCACTCTTCCCAAGCATGGACAATAGTTTCAGTATCACTATTGGTTTTGAACGTATGACCTAAAGCTTTTAACTCATCTGCGATAGCATGGTGGTTAAATATTTCACCGTTAAACACGACAACAACACTATCATCTTCATTATATATAGGTTGGTGACCACCCGCTAAATCAATAATAGAGAGTCTTCTATGACCTAACCCGACCCCCGAGTTAATGTGATAGCCTTGATCATTTGGGCCGCGGTGCGATTGCACATTATTCATTGATTGCAGTAAATCGCTATCAACAACATAGTTATGATCGAAACTGAAAATACCACTAATACCGCACATTATTGTAAACCTAAAGAGTTGTTATAAAGCGTTAAATATTCATTCACCATGTTTTCTTCAGAAAAATTTTCTTCAATAAAACTTCTTGCTGCTTTACCTTGCTGCTCAATTAAAGCTGGTGCTTTTACATAGTTTGCCATAGCTGCCGATAATTGTTCAGCGTTTTGTTTTTCAACTAAATAACCATTCTTCTCCGGGGTAATTAATTCTGCCAAGCCACCAACATTCGTTGATATAACAGGTAAGTTAGACGCCATGGCTTCAAGCACCGTCATGGGAATACCTTCAGCAATAGAAGACAAAACAAAAACATCTGCATTAGCAAGTACCTGCGGAATATCATTTCTTGCACCAGAAAAATGAATACTTTCACTAACATTAAGGCGCTTTGCTAATTGCCTTAATTTCTCCATCTGACTGCCATCACCCACTATGGTTAAGTATACTTTTTTATCTTGTAAATCTGAATGAGCTAATAATGAAAATGCCGTAATCAATCCCGCTTGATCTTTCACTAAATCAAGTCGCGCCACATGAATAAAGTGCACTGTTTTATCTTCTTCAGCTTGTGCAAGTGTTCTTTCTCGACAAAAGCTATGAGTGTTAATTCCATTTCTGATTAACACGACTTTTTTAGGATCAATAGCAACCGTATTTACTAGCCATTGTGATAAGTCTGTCGATACCGCCACGAAAGCATGTACAAAGGGTGCGATGACTTTTCTTAAAAAATTATGTTTTTTATTCAAACCTTCTGGATCTGAATTATCACGACCGTGCTCAGCATGTATATGGCCTTTCACGCCAGCCATCTTAGCTATTACATGGTATTCAAGCGCTGCTAGGTTATACGTGTGTAATATGGCAGGTTTAATTTTTCTGAGTAACTTAAATAACCGCCAATGACTACCCAGATCTTTACCACTTTTTTTATTTAATTGGTAAACATCAACCGAGTCATTTAAATGCTTTGAGAAGTCAGACACTTCAGTTAACGCAATCACAACATGCTTATACTGACAATCTTGCATGGCATTAATACAATTAACCATTACCCGCTCAAGTCCACCAATATCAAATCGGTAAATTAAATGAACAATGATGGGCTTACTTTCTTGTGTTATCGTGCTCAATTATTCACCTTTAGTCAGCAATTGACTTAGCGAATTTTTCAATTGCTGCTCAACCTTGGGTAAATCAATCTCACCCGAAATAAAGACGGCATTCACCTCACTATAATCAGATTGTCTAAATAAGCTTTTTAACGCCTGCATAAGCTTTACTTTCGTTCCAGAAAAGCTTTTAAACTGATCAACATTATACTGGTATATATAGCTTGCGGGTGAGCCTTTAATATTTCTTAAATGCACAATGAGTGCGGGTTCGCTATTAATAAGCACTTGCTTAGAGGCAACCACAGTCCAGCGATCATGATTATGTAAGACATTATCAAAACTAATTAACTCACCTTGCGATTGTTTATTAGCATAGACAGCTTTAAAAATTTCAATGTTTTGTTCGTCTTGCTGAACATGGGAGCGCTCGACACCATCTTTAAAGGTAATTCCCCATGAAGAATCTTTTACTGCCTCTCCAATGAGTGCAGTCTCAGGTGTTTCTGGTTTATTAACAACAGGAATGGCATTGAATAGCCCCCAAGTAATAATTAACAATACCAAGGTTGAAGCGAAACAAGCGTTTTTATATTCTTTGCCAAGTTTCACTTGCTCTGGATTATTCTTTGCTTTTACGGCTTCTGTCTCAGGCTCTTTATCCGCGAAAAAGCCGCCAATATAAAACATCAACATAATTACAACACCAAAAAACAACCAACCGTATATAAGGTGATCAACTCCTGTGGCGTATTTCATATCAGAATAATAAGCAATAGCAACAATACCGTATGCTCTAATGCCATTCGCAAGAATTGGCAAGAACATTGAAAATAAGATAAATATAATTTGTTTATGGGTTTTGTTATAGGTGAGGTACGCAAACAAAGTTCCCACCGCGATTGAGGCGATAAGATAACGAATACCGGAACAAGCTACAGCCACCTCAAACATACCTGTAGGTATTTGTATATACAAACCATCAACATAAACAGGAATACCATTGATTTTTAAGAAAAACACGGTAAACCAAGCGGTGACATCTTGTAACCATGGAATTAAATTCTCTCCCATGGGCACTGCAAAAATTAAATAAGCAAGCGGAAACTTATAGCGCCAAGCCACTTTATTGCCCACCATTAACCACACAATAGCAATAAGCGATACAACAGCCGAAAGCTGCCCTAATACATTGATATCTGCGGCGTAAGAAAACAGCCAAACAAATAAAGAGCCAGCCAAAATAGGCAAAGGTAACCAAGTGCTTTCCACCTGACTTGCCAATAAATTTTCTTTATCTCGCCATAAAAGCCAAATGCTGATCGGTAAGATAAAGTAGCCATGAGCAAACGTATCTGAACGTGCCCATATAGCTTCCATGCCTACAATTGCCTCTTGATAAACAAACGCCCAAACAAAAAGAATGAGTGAAAATAAGAGTAGAAAGCGTTTGTCGGTAATGTTCATCAATTTACTTCCTTGTTTGAAAAATATTGTCCAAGCGGTGCTAACGTTTGTTGCCAAGTAAAGTTTTCTAAAACCCACTGCCGATTTGCTATATTGCTGTTATTTTTTCTATAAAAAGTTAAGCATTGCTCTGCATATGTTTTTGCATCATCTACAATAGCAATATCCTCACTCGCTTGAGCATTGATGCCCTCCATTGCCATACTTGAAACAACAATAGCTTTATTTAAAGACATCGCTTCAAGTACTTTATTTTGAATTCCACGTGCAATTTGCATCGGCGCAACCACACATTGTGCTTTCGCTATATAGGGACGAACATCGTGCACACGCCCTGTTACTTCAATACCGGGCAATTGCGCTAATGCTGTCACTTCACTACTCGGGTTGCCGCCCACAATACAAAAAATAGCTTCAGGCTCCTCAGCCAAAATAAAAGGCCACACTTGCTTAGCAAACCAGAGTACGGCGTCAATATTTGCCCAGTAATCCATAGCGCCCGTAAAAGAAATAAAATGCGTTTTAGGCACTAAAGGCTCATCAGAAAAATCAGCTTGGGGATCGAAAAAGTCAACATCTACACCATTTAATAAGCCGTTAACTTTAGGTTTTTCAGGCTTGGCTTGTCTTTCACGGAATAAGTCTGCTTCGTCAGAAGATACAAACAAACTATAATCAAATTTTGCGCATATTTTATCTTCATAGCGCGCTAATAATTCAAATTCTCGCTGAAATATCCACTTAGCGATGCCTGATTTTTTTTCTGCGTATTGGCGCCACTTATCTGAATCTACATCGACAAAATCAATCACTCGTTGAGTTGCTTGATATTCCTCTCCTTCGCAATATTGCGCCATTGAAGAAGAGTATATAAAAACTTTAGTGATATTTTCCTGCAATAAAGTACGATTACTCCACTGTTGCATACGCTTATCAAAATAATAAGGCAAAGTAATAGGCTTACCCGTTAATAAAGACGTCAAGCCTTTAAGTTTGGCGATGGTTTTATTTTGATCTAAATAAAAAAGACTGGCGCAATATTTCTTTAAACCATCAACATATTGTTTATCAAAGGGATCATCAATAAAACACCCTAAGTGAATATCGTATTGCTCAGTGAGTTTTTTTAAAATATTGAACGAGCGAATTTTATCGCCTTTATTCGGCGGAAAAGGGATACGATGACAAAGAAAAAGTAAGGGTTCTTTTTGCACTGCAGCAGTCATAATTAGCCCAAATACTTAGATAACAAAGGGCCAATGATTTGACTCACTTTCAGCGGCAGCTTTTGCCACATACTAATGAAAAACTTATATTTAGGATTATTTGGGCTCAAATTGGGTAAATCGTCAGCCTTAACCAAATGGTAATAATAGTGCAGAGGCTTCGGCTCCATTCCCCAATTCTTCTTATATTTATAGGGACCACTATCATTTTTGCTGCGACCAAAGTCAAACCAAGTTTTGCCTTTTTCCTGTGCATGACACATTACCTGATAATACATAAAATCTGCGCTTTTAAGGCCTCTAGCGCTGTCGTTACCACCACCATAATAGGGTAACACTTGCTCATTAAAGTAAAAATTTAGTACTGCTGATGAAGGATTATTATCTTTATCGCGAATAACCGTAATATCACTACAATCTTTAAATGTAGTCATAAGATTTTCAAAGTATTTTTCAGTAAATATTGGGGTGCCCAAATTACGATAGCTTGTTGAAAGCAAATGATAAAAATCACTAAAATCTTGCTCAAATGAATCAGATGAATTTGAATTCTCACTGATTGAACAGTTAAGTTCATTTTTCAATGAGTGACGAACAACTGCCCGTTGTTTTTTCTTAATACCGGCAAGAATTTTTTCACTGTCTTCAGCTATTTCGCAACCAAAGGTACTGTGTGCTTGTTTTAATAACAGGGTCGATTCTTGCGCATCTTTATAGCGTAATTCGAGGTAATCAACCTGCAACTGCTCTGCTAAATGACAAGCTTCCTGCTCTAATTGACGAAGAATATCTGTAGAATCTGCAATTGCTCCACCATAAACACAAAACGGTGTAGAAACCAAAGCATGGCCAAATAATTTACTTTTTACTTCAACTAAGGGTAACACCCCACAAATTTCATCATTTTGTTGAGCATATAAAAAATAGCAAGCATGGTTAAAGCTTTTTTCGATAACTATTTGCCAGCCGCTTAAATGAAAAAAGCTGCCTTGTTGATGTTTTTTTACGTATTCATCCCAAAGAGTATACTCTTCAGAAGATAAACGTTTTATTTCACAGTGTTTTGTCAAGTTTTCATTCTCTAATTGTTATTATTACTGACGGTCAAACTAATCTGCACATAAGCTATTTATTCAAATAAACACTTTTCATTGTGTCCCATTGATAATCTTTTAAAAGGCGCTCTACCTTGCCTTCCATAGCCGATAAATTTAAGTAGTGACGTAACTTGGACTTAATCGGCGCCTCTTTTACTTTTGGCTGTAGCGGGTCGATCTCCCACGGGTGAAAATAAAAACTATAAGGCTGCTGTTCTGTTTTTAAATATTTATCAATGCGCTTTTTAGATAACCAATATGGGTAAAGGCGAAAATAGCCGCCACCACCTATACCGGTGTTTTTCTCATTCTTTCGAGTAGTTGGTACAGGGATTTCTATAATACCTTTACCATCCAATGTTTCTGGACGTTGATACATAAAACGCGGCCAATCTGGCACACCATATAAATCATGTTCAACTGGGTAAGTACTTGAGCTATATTCAAAGCCAAGCTCAATTAAAATTTTATAAATCCATGTGTTCGAATCATTAACAGAAAAGCTAGGAGCTCTATAACCAATAATCGGTTGACCAGCAGCATTTTCTAGAATTTGCTTACTTTTACTCACGTCTTGACGAAATTCGGTTTCACTCATAATAGTGGCACGTTGATGTGAATATCCATGGCTTGCTAGTTCATGCCCTTCTTTAACAATTGTCTTGATAAGTTCAGGACAACGTTCAGCAACCCAACCTAGTGTAAAAAAAGTACTTTTAACTTGGTGTTGTTCAAATAATTCAAGTAAGCGATAGGTGTTGCGCTCAACTCTTAACTCTAAACTCGACCAATTATCTCGAGTAATATTTTTTTCAAATGCTGACACATGGAAGTAATCTTCAACATCAACAGTCATTACTTGCTTAACAGGTAAACTACTCATACAACTTTTCCATTCTTTTACACATATCGCATCTTTTACGAATTTCCCAACAACTCATTAACGCCCCTTACCGAATAAAACAATTTCAACTGTTCTAATTAAGATAAGAAGATCTAATAAGAAACTACGATGCTTGATGTAATACAGGTCATATTTTAGTTTTTCGAGTGAGTCAGCTTCAGTAGAGCCATACGGATATTTTAATTGTGCCCAACCTGTTAAACCCGGTTTAACATTATGGCGTTCATTATAATACGGTATAGTTTTAATCAACTGCTGTACAAATTGTGGACGCTCAGGTCTAGGGCCAACAAAACCCATATCGCCACGCATAACATTATAGATTTGCGGTAATTCATCAATACGGTACTTTCGCAAAAAATTACCCGTTTTAGTAATACGAGGATCATCTTCACTGGCCATTTGAGCACCAAACTTTTCCGCATCGAGGCGCATACTTCTAAATTTTACAATATTGAACGGTTCGCCACCTAACCCAACGCGCTCTTGTAAATAAAACACCGGCGCCTTAAGACCTTCATCTAACTTAATTAAAATGACGGTAATTAGCATGATTGGCCATGTCATCAGCAATAAGAAAAACGCTAAGGTGGCATTAAAGACCCAATCAAGGGTATTACGTAAATAATTCGCTGAAGCAAAGCCATTTGAATATATAACCCAGCTAGGATAAATCAAGTTAACAGCAATTTGCCCTGTTTCTTGTTCAATGAAATCTAATATTTCTGTAATTTCTATGCCTCTAATTTTACAGGCAAATAGTTCATCTACAGGTAAATTATTTCGTCGCTCGTCACTGGCAACAACAATTTCATCAATATCATGCTCTAAGGCATAATTGACTAAAGACCCTTCTAGTTCGATGCGGGTCTCTTCTTTTATACCATGTTCAGAGTCTCCATCCATGACAATAAAGCCATGCACTGAAAAATTTTGCCTGTCTACATCTCGGCGCATTCTTCTTTCTATGATAGAAGCACGTTCACCTGCCCCCAACACCAACACTTTTCGTTTATTAAACCCTAAAAAGTTAACTTGAAAAGTGAAATAACGAAATGAACTCACCAACACAAAACTAACTAATGAAGACAGAGCAACCACTTCTATTGGCAAAATATGTTCACCATATAAAGGGTTAAGTAAGGTTAAAATGAAAAATGAAACAGCTATACACATTAATAGACGACGAAAAACGCCGCGAAAATTAACACGTAATTTTGAATTATATAAACCCAGCGCTAAACAACTTAATTGATTTACAATGGCAAAGACGGATGCGTAAATAAAAAAATAATTATAAGGAATAGCATGCGCATTGATAAAACCAACAAGATTGTTCCCGTAAAAAGTTAACGGCAAAGCACAAAAGAATAAAATTAATTCCATTAAAACTAATGATTTACTACTTAATGATAAATCTTTAAATTTAGGACTAGACATCTGAGGCTAGGTTTCCTTCTAATATGACATTATAACTTCTAACAAACACAGGCTTACCTAAACAGTAAGTCAAAATACAATTATTGATAAACTATCTTTCATTAATGAAAATAATAAGAAAATGCATGCGCGATTTTTAAGAAAAATAATTCTATCAAAATTACTGAAAAAGTTAACGTTTAATTTACACTCGTTAAAATGTGTGCATCTATTAAAAAAATACCATACAATCATTTGTTGAAAATAAAAATTAACCATTTGAAGTTAAAAGGGTCGAACCATGGACAAACGTTTTACCAATACATTAAAAATCCTTATTGTGCTAGTTTTTGCGCAGTTTATCTCAGCATGTAGCAGTGGTACCTCATCACTTAAAACAGCCACATTGCACCCTTCTAATACAGCAGATATCAACTCTTATAAATACCTAATTGGTGCTGGTGATGTTTTAAATATTTTTGTTTGGCGTAACCCAGAAGTGTCAGGCTCCTTTATTGTTCGACCTGACGGTATGATTACTACATCTTTAGTTGAAGATATTGAAGTCTCAGGTAAAACACCTACTGAATTAGCCCGTGAAATAGAAAAGATCTTATCTACTTATTTACGTGATCCTGTTGTAACTGTGACCGTAAACAACTTTGTTGGCCCATTTAGTGAGCAAATACGTGTTATCGGTGAAGCTGCAAAACCACAATCTATCAGTTATACACAACACATGACATTACTTGACGTAATGATTCAAGTGGGAGGCTTAACAGAATTTGCTGACGGCAACGATGCAGTATTAGTAAGAATTGAAAACGGCAAGCAAAAGCAATATGAAATCATGATTGACGAATTGTTAAAAGATGGTGAAATATCTGCCAATGTTGACATGCTACCTGGCGATATCATCATCATTCCTGAAGCATGGTTCTAGAAGAAAATTCATATAAAATAAGTAGCTGTTAAACCACAGTTTAAAAGCTACTTTATATCCATTTTAAATTAAGATTATAGGTTACCCCTGTACACAGCAGTCAGGCGATAGAGGTTAGGAATGCAAGAAATACTTGAAGAGATAATTGATTATCTAAAGGGAATTTGGATAAAACGTAGGTATATTATTATATCTACGTGGCTTATTTGCCCAATTGGCTGGTATTTTGTGGCAGCAATGCCAGATGTTTATGAATCAGAAGCACGTGTTTATGTTGATACTCAATCATTATTGCGTCCTTTATTGCGTGGCTTAACCGTTGAAACCAACCCCAATACGCAAATACGCTTAATGGTAAAAACCTTACTTAGCCGTCCTAATTTAGAACGCATATCGCGCATGACTGATTTAGACGTACAGGCTACCAACACAGAGCAATATGAAGCGATATTAAAAAGGTTAAAAGACAATATAAAAATTTCTAGCGCTGGACGCGAAAATATCTATACGTTAGCGATTGAAGATAAAAATCCAGAAATGGCAAAGAATATTGTTCAATCAGCACTTACCGTTTTTATTGAAAACACCCTAGGTGAAACTCGCAGCGATTCTGACAGTGCTCAGAAATTTTTAAATGCTCAAATTAAAGAGTATGAAAGTCGATTAACAGCTGCTGAAGCTAGGTTAACTAATTTCAAGCAAAAATATAGTGGTGTGTTACCTGGACAATCTGGGGGTTTCTATAACAAATTAAGCTCAACAAAAGAAAGACTAAAAGCTATTGAGCTGGAGTTATTAGAAAACAGAACTAAATTAACCTCAGCTAAAGAGCAACTAGCACAAAACCTTTCAAGCAGTACTTCTCAAGAAAACAAGATCACAACAGATAGTTCTATCAGAACAACTTATGATGTGCGTATTGCAGATCTTGAAACGCAGCTCGATAGCTTAAGGCTACGCTATACCGATAGGCACCCTGATGTAGTTGAAGTTTCTCGTGCATTAGAGCTCTTAAATAAACAACGTACAGCTGAAATTGAAAAATTCTTAACCTCAGCTAAAGACGGCAATACAAATTATACCGCTTTGAATAAAAACCCTGTTGTTCAAGAAGTACAAATTCAAGTCAACCAGCTGGAAAATTTGATTGCTTCTCTCAATGTAAGAGCGAAAGATTATAGACAACGTGTACAAGATTTAGAAAGTAAAATACATACCTTACCTGAAATAGAGGCAGAGTTAGTTGCCTTGAATCGTGGTTACGAAATAACTAAAGCCAAATATGAAGACCTGCTTTCTCGTAAAGAAACTGCTCAGTTAGCACAGCAAGCCGATGAAACGACTGATAAAATTCAGTTTCGCGTCATTGATCCACCAAGAGCAGCAACAGAGCCTTCCGGTCCAGCCCGGTTTGTTTTCTTTGGCGGAATTGCGGTGTTAGGTATAGGTGTTGGTGTAGCACTATCATTATTGATGAGTCAATTAACCCCCATAGTCACGTCAACAACGCAATTAAACAAAGCCACAGGGGTACCGGTATTTGGTGTGGTATCAGCTAATCAAAATTTGGGGTTACAGAAGTGGCATAAAAGAAAAACACTCATCTTTATTGGTTCAAATTTATTACTCTTGTGTGTATTAATGATGTTCGTAAGTTACTTTGTATTTCCTGATGCTATCCAAGCACCATTAAAAAGGATATTTTAAGCTGTGAGTACTATAGAAAAAGCTTTAGCTAAGCAAAAAGAAGCGTCACAAAAAAATCAAACAGGCACAGCTGTAACATCTTCAGATAACCAGCAAGTGCCACATGAGGCTAAACAAACAACACCTGATGCTGCTCAACAAAAACTTGTTACTGATAATAAAGGTCAAATCACTTTAAATGGTGAACGTCTAACAGAACGAGGTTTTATTTATAGCCCTGATAGCGCACACCATATTCAAGAAGAGTTCCGCCATATCAAGCGGAAATTATTAAATAATGCTTTTGGTCCAGCAGCAAAGACCTTAAAGCATAGTAACCTCATTATGGTAAGTAGCTCTAACCCCAATGAAGGTAAAACCTTTATCTCAATTAATTTAGCTTTAAGTATTGCTCTTGAACAAGACAAAACCGTGTTATTAGTTGATGCCGATGTACTTAGGCCTAGTCTACAAAGAGAGTTAGAATTTGAAAGCAAGAAAGGCCTGCTTGAATATTTACTTGCTGAAGTAAACTCGTTAGGTGATGTAATATACAATACTAATATTCCGAACCTTAAATTAATTCCAGCAGGCAAACCACATCACTTAACCAATGAACTTCTTGCGAGTGAGCGTATGGCAGAGTTAGCGCAAGAATTAGCACAACGATACCCAGACCGTTTGGTAATATTTGATTGTCCACCAATACTTGGTGTTACTGAAACCCCTGTATTATCGGACTTGGTAGGACAAGCAGTGGTAGTTGTAGAGGAATCAAAAACAAAAATAGATGACGTGAAGCGTGCAGTATCACAGCTTAACGAAGATATTGCCATTGGCTGCGTTATGAATAAGACGATAAGATCGAAAAAGGATGTATATGGCTATTATGGCTATGGTTACGGTAAGAAGAATCAATAAAAAGACCGTTAAAAAGCTAAGTACATTATTACCACTTACTTTAGCCTCATCTGTTGCTATTGCAGGAGAATGGACGTTTGATCCAAAATTGGGGTTAACAGAAACTTACAGTAGCAATGTTGAGCTAACGCCTATTAATCATCAATCTAGTATTGTTAGTCAACTAACTGCTGGCCTTAATGCAAAGTTTGTTTCTCGTGAAGTAGATTTCGCCTTCTCAGGTACAGAGACTTATGCCGCCTATAGCCACGACAGTAGTTTGAATAGTGATTATCAAACCGCCAGTGTTGACGGAAAGTTTTCTTTATGGCGAAATGGGCCCGATCTCATCGCTACATCCCGTTTAACAAATATCAGCCAAAATAGTGCCAATAATTCACTAGCAGATTTAGTCTCTGGTGATACGGTACAACAAAGAGCTCATACAGCAGGTATTCAATATCAAACTGCGACGAGTAATCATCAATTTGATGGCAACATCATCTATAACCTGACAGAAACAGAAGATAATATTGGTGAGAGTCAAGGCTACTCTGCCATGATAAACAGTCAGAATGGTAATGCTGCACGGAATGTTTTTTGGTCTATGAATGGCGTTTATAGCTATAGAGAAAATACAACATCAAATGGTACAAATTACAATATTGAAGCTCAAATAGGGGCAATTACCTCTATTAAATTAAACCCATTTATACGCTTTTATGATGAAGATGTAACGGGTACGGCTGCAGGAACAAACCAAAACACTACCAGCTCATGGGGGCCAGGTATTCGTTGGCAGGCATCAGATCATCTATATTTTGACGTGTCATATAATTATGTTGAAGATAAAAGCAGTAGTGATGACTATATTGCCGCTAACATTAACTGGCAGCCATCACAACGAACATCGTTAGTCGCTGGTTATAACCAACGTTTTTTTGGTGATTCTTATAATCTTGATTTCTCTCACAGAACCAAGCGATTAACAAATAAAATCTCCTATCATGAAACCCTAGAGGTATATGACCGAGATACATTTGAAGAGATCAATTTAGGCGAATTTTGGTGCCCTGTTGGCGGGCCTTTTGATGCCAATAACTGTTTTCCTTCTTCTCAACCTCCAAGCGACACAACCGGTTATATTTTAGTTCCTCTTTCAGGGTTAGAGCCTGTGGAAAGCAATGAGTTTAGTTTAAACAAACGCTTAGCTTGGAACTCAAGTTTAGCACTATCAAGAACAACCTTTACCTTTAATATAGAAAGCAGAGAGCGTGAAAGCTTAAGCACAGGCAATCTAGATGATCATTTAGATGTCAGTTTATCTGTAACCAGAAAGTTAAGCCCACGTAGTAGTTGGAAATTATTAACTAGCTATCGTGAGGCTATTTATGGCAAAAACACTGTTACTAATAACTTGAGACAAGATGATACTTATAAAACTGTCTCCGCAACTTACAATAAAAGCTTAGCATCCTCGTTGTCTACTTATATTACGCTTCAATACCTTGAGCGGGAATCAAGTCAAGCTTCACTCACTTATGACGAAGTTCGCGCCTACATTAATATTACAAAAGATTTTTAATATGTATGAAAGTTACTACGGCTTTACAGAGCGTCCTTTTCAGTTAAGTCCAGATCCTAGGTTTTTCTTCGCCACTAGCCATCACCAACGCGCTCTTTCGTATCTACAATATGGTTTAGATCAAGGAGAAGGCTTTATTGTAATTACTGGGCCTATTGGCACAGGGAAAACCACCATTGCTCGCAATTTGTTATCTACAATTGGTGATGAAAACATTGTCGCCGCTCAATTAGTGACAACAAAACTATCACCTGATGAGCTATTAGAATTAGTCGCGGCTGAATTTAATATTCCACTACAAGGTAATAGCAAAGCCGACGTTCTACAAAGTATTGAAAAGTTTTTAATTCAATTACATCAACAAGGTAAGAGAGCACTATTATTAGTAGATGAAGCGCAAAACTTACCTTCAGAAACCGTTGAAGAATTACGTATGCTATCTAATTTCCAATTAGATGATAAACCGCTAATCCAAAGTTTTTTGTTAGGCCAAGAAGAACTAAAAGACATTATACAAGCTCCGAATATGGAGCAATTTAGACAACGAATTATCGCTTCAGCACACTTAAAACCTTTAAATGTTGAAGAAGTTAAAAACTATATTAACCATCGCCTACAACAGGCAGGATGTGAAAAAGAAGAACTATTTTGTGATAACACCTTTGAGGTCATTCATAAAAAAACCCTTGGTGTACCCCGTAAAATTAATATCTTTGTTGATCGCCTTTTATTATTTGGTTTTTTAGAAGAACTAAGCAACTTTAGTGTCGACGCGGTTAATGAGGTTGCTGAGGAAATGTCTGTTGAACTCACGGGATCTCTCAATGGTAAAAAACTTGAAAGTACTGAAGGTCAGCCTAGCCAGCAACTTGTCGTCAACTCGAGTGAAAATGTAGAGAACATCAAAAATGTTCTACGTGAGGTTGAAGAAATCCTAGACACTTCCATCAAGCAAAAGGTCAAAATGGCGCGCTACGTTGATAAACTGCTTAAACAGAAAAATCGCGAATATGCTCAGGAACAAGTTAAAGCAGAGTCTTAACCTAGATTACTTAGAAGTGTAATTTAGAGCCTAACCTTAGAAGCCGCAAGTAACTATATTTATAGATAAAGTTACTTGCGGCTTCTCACATATTCACAACGAGTAATATTCTCGCCATTCTTACAAGAGGATAATATTTGTTAGATATTGATTCGGATGTCGTATTTTTCGATTAATGAATACAATGTCGGGCGAGTAATGCCAAGTAATTCAGCGGTTTTTGACATGTTACCTTCGGTTAGTGCATAGGCTTTTTGAATAGCAATGGTTTCCGCGTTTTCTCTTACCGTACGCAAATTTAACGACAATTCATATTCTGTATTTTCTTGATCATAAAAGCCTAAGTCAAAAGCGGTGACCTGAGTGCCTGTCGTCATAATAACCGAAGACTTCACTTTATTTTGTAACTCTCGAATATTGCCAGGCCAGCGATGGCTTTTTAACGCTTGTAAACCATCATCTGAAAACGACTTAACATTGCGTTTATACTCAGCAGCATATTGCTGCAAAAAGAAATTAGCTAAAATTATTACATCCTCTTCACGCTCTCTAAGCGGCGGAATATTTAAGGTTATTTCAGTGATTCGATAAAACAAATCCTCACGAAACTCTTTATTTGCAACCATATCTTCAAGATTTTGGTTAGTCGCACAAACAACACGCACATCAACAGGGATTTCAGTCCGTCCGCCTAAACGCTCTATCACTTTTTCTTGTAAGAACCTTAACAACTTAGCCTGTAAATTAAATGGCATGTCGCCTATTTCATCGAGAAATAAGGTACCACCTTGTGCGCATTCTATTTTACCCATAGTTGTTTTATGAGCCCCTGTAAAAGCGCCCTTTTCAAATCCAAACAACTCACTTTCTAACAGAGTTTCTGGAATTGATGCACAGTTAATGGCAATAAAAGGCTTTTCAGAGCGATTACTAACTTTATGTACTGCTTTCGCAGTAACTTCTTTACCAGTTCCACTCTCTCCTAATAATAAGGCAGTAATTTCTGTCGGAGCAATACGTTGTACCATAGTGCGCAATCGTTCAATCTTTTCACTACTACCTATAATGCCAGAATCTGAGCCCACTACTGATTTCAAAGAACGGTTATCCGTCTCTATATTCGCCAAACTAAAAGCGCGAGAAACTATCACGTTAATAACATCGGCATCGACAGGCTTTTGATAAAAATCATAAGCCCCCATTTCTATAGCTTCTAAGGCATTAGTTCTATCATCATTACCTGTAATCACAATCACTTTAGTATGGGGAGCTATTATTAAAATTTCTTTCAATGCCGCTAGGCCTTCCGAAGCATTGGCTTCATCAGGTGGCAAACCTAAATCCAAGGTTACAACTTTCGGCTCATGGCGACGAACGGCAGCGATAGCGCTTTCGCGAGTATCTGCCAAAATAACTTCATAATCAGATAAACTCCATTTTAGTTGTTTTTGTATACCTGAGTCGTCATCAACAATTAATAATTTTTCCATAGCTAAGCTACATCCTTCTTTATTTCAATCCACTTTTGATTATTCACTGGGAATAGTTAGATGAAAAATACTACCCTCATCTTCAAAACTCGTTACCTGCATTGTCCCACCAGCACTTTCAATAAACTGCTTAGCTTCGTATACACCAATACCCATTCCAGCATTGCCTTTAGTAGTGTCAAAAGGCTTAAATAGGCGGTGCTTAATAAAATCACTCGACATGCCACAACCGTTATCTAGCACGGCTAAGTGTAAATTGTCGGCAATGAGTTCCGCCCTAATTTTAACCCAGCCATCATCTGGTGTAGCCTCTTGAGCATTTTGTACTAAATGGTTTAAAACCGAATAAAAGGTCTCTTCATCAATGACCACTTCAATCTCAACCGATACTTCAAGTGTTACCTTGGGTAAAGCAATATTACGTTGTTTTGCTACTTTTTCCATCAATTGATTAACACTTACGCGTTTTTTTGTTGATTCAGCCACTTGCTTATTTCTCAACTGGTTCAACACTTTCTCTAATCTTTCGGTGGCAGAGTCAATCGTTTCAAAAACATCATCAATAAAATCAGGATTATTACGGTGTCGTTTAGCGTTAGCGTTAATCAAACCAAGTTGAGCCTGAATATTTTTTAAATCATGCACTAGAAACGCCGACATACGGTTAAAGGCATCAAATTGTTTAGACTCGGCCAATTTGTCATTAGCCTCATTTAATGACATGTAATTACTTAATTGCTTGGAAATGGCAAATAATAAATCCCTATCTTCCCAATTTAACAGATTACGCTCTTTTGGTAATGACAGTATGAAAAATCCCCAGATATGTGCACTTTTAAAAATGGGAATAATAATATCAATATTTCGTGAACGACAGAATTCAAAATCTAACTCTAAATCAGGGTAGCTATTCTCAATACTGGCAAATTCACGAACATCAATTATCCAACCGCGTTTTTGACAAAAATCATCCGCTCTAGACAAATGATGTAATTCTCGACTTTCTAATGACAGCTCCTGTTGATATAACACTTTATAAGTGCCTATAGAGGCTTTACTGATTAAAGCTCCACGTTCAATATTCAATGACGAACAAATAATTTTCGTGGCTGTTTGATAATAATTATCTGAATTTACATGGCTTAATTGATCTATTGATTTAAGCCACTCAAGGCGATAATCATATTTATTTGCAAAGAAATGCTTAGTAATGAAAACTTTAACTTCTCTACGTAACTTTTCAGTAACCAATAAAGCCGCTAAAACACTGCCACCTAAGATAATAAAAGCGATACTCACCACATCGCCCCAGGCACCACCAAAATAATTTATCACATAGCCTGCGATGGCCAAAAGCAATAAATATAGCCCAGAAATAAGTAACATAGAGCTATAAAAAACCACATCACGCGACACAAAAACATTCACAGACCAGTTTTTAATTCGTCTAGTGCTTACCAAAATCAACGGCATACCAATTGCTGCAATATAACCTCGGGCATACCAATAGCTAAAATCTAACTGGTTTACCATCGCAGCTTGAGCAAATATAACAAAATCAAAAACAGTACTCATGCCCAACGAAATAATTAACGACCATAAGGCCCACTTAATTTTTACATCTGCATTTCGATATAATTGCTCGAGCAAAACCATCAGCCATAGATTCAATAATAAAAATAGTGAAAATATGAACTTAGCACCTTGGGGCTGAAATAATGCACCTAACCAACAAAGGGCAGAAGCAACAAACCAAATGAGTATATACTGTTTAATTTTTGGCTTTTTAAATGCAAGCCTAAGAGAATGGACATTAGCCTGTGTACATAAAATTAATAATGACCAAATAGCAAGTTTAAAGGTCTCAATCAAGAGTACCGTAAATAATGAAAAACCTTGATCAATTTGTAGAACCGCTGCAATTGAGGAAGCAAAAACCAGTGTACTGCCAAGTAAAACTAAACGGCCTGATAAGGTTTTATTGCGTGCAGCTAATAATAATAGAATAAATACCAAATAGGCACAGCTTGCAAGTAAGTACCCTGAAATTCCAATCACTGCCATTCATTATTCCTAATTTTATTATGGTATTTAACTCAATTTTTTTCTATTGTACTCACTCACAAAAGATAATTCGACAAATGTAAGCATTATTTACACATTTACATTAGAATACCGACGACTCTTGATTAAGCCAATGTTTTAAAAGAATTATTACAACTAGGCACAAAAACTGCAGTAAAGTATTAATATTGATATAATCGCTGCTGTTTGTAAAAATAACTGACAGTATGCTAGTTACTGCTGCAAGTAAGCTAAAAGTAAAAAGGATTAATGAAATGTTAGAGCACAACAACAACTCCACGGAGCAAAATACATCGTCTTCAAAAACTGAAGGCTCTACTACAAACGCAAGACGTGGCTTTCTTAAAAAAGCGGCGATTGGCGCGCCTATTATTATTGCTAGTTCAGCTACGCCTGCATGGGGCAGAGGCTGCATGACTTCAGGTAAAATATCTGGAAACATGTCAAACCATGATCATTCTACCGACGATAAAAGTGGAAAAAGTCCAGTATTCTGGGAAAACAGGTGTGTAGATATAAATAACGACGACTACTGCAAAAAAGATCGAAGAGGTCGCGTTGTTAAAAAACGTGGTAAAAGACAATTGGATGACTGGTGTAAAGACAAAGAAAACCAATATTTCTTAGACTTTGGAAAAAGAGGCGATGATAACTTTTCTGGAAAGTCATGCCGTTCAGACTCTCAAATTAGTGATAGCGGCCGAATTAGAAACATGCTTTCAGGCTTAGATGATTTTAATTGTCAAATAGCAGCAGCTATCATTAATTCAAAAGTCAAAAAAGTGAGATACGATTATAGTCATAATGATGTCTCAACAATCTATATTAAAGCTAAAAACAAGCCAAAAGACAGAAAAAGAGTCACGGATATGTTTAAAGCTATTCATAATTCATAATCATTTTTTATGAAGATAACTGTTGGCACTGCCTTAAGTTATAAAGAGTACGAAGACAAAGTTTTAGTGTTTGACCAAGATTCAGGTCAAACACATTGCCTTGATAGCAACACCAAAGAGTTACTCGATTTACTTTCTACTAACAAAGTAAATACGTCATCAGAAGTTAAACAATTTTTTATTCAAGATTGTTCAAATGATGAAAAAGCTATACTAAGTGACTATATTCAGGCTATGATTGACGAACTCTTAACATTAAAATTAATTTACGCTTATTCGTAGCTAAGTCTATTAATAGCCTAATAATTAATAAAAAATCCGTGCCTAAACCACAAACTCTAAACAGCCTTACCGCCAACCAAATATCAGAAAGTTTAAAAAAAGAAGGGCTTGTCCTTGCAGTTGGCCCTTTTGTCTTTTGCATTCAATCTCAATTAACTAGTATTGCTATTAATATACAAAAGCTTTATGGGGACTTCCCATTGTTAAGCCATGATGATGTTATTGATTTTTACATCACTATAAAAGTGGTTGGTGGCATACGCCGGTTTATTAAGCCCCAAATTAACTTCCACTATGACGATACTGTTCCTTTTCTCCCTTTACCCATTAGCCAAGCTTTTCCGTTATTAGAATGGGGGATGAACTGGTGTATAGCACAGCATGCTCATCAATACTTATTACTTCATAGTGCTGTTTTAGAAAAAAATGGCAAATCAGTGATATTACCTGCAGAGTCTGGCTCAGGTAAAAGTACTTTATGTGCACTACTGGCCATAAATGGATGGCGCTTATTATCTGATGAAATGGCTTTGATAGACTTAAAGAAATATCAATTACACGCATTAGCACGGCCAATAAGCTTAAAAAACCAATCAATCAGTGTTATTAAAAACCAGCCTTGTGAGACTATCTTTGGTGAGGTGGTTGATGACACAAATAAAGGCACAATAAGTCACCTAAAACCATCAAAATTAAGTGTTAAACATGTAAAAAAAACAGCTATTCCCACGGCTATCATTTTTCCTAAGTACCAAGCGCAACAAGCTATAAAGGTCAATAAAACAGATAAAGCTACAGCCTTCATGAATGTAGTAGAAAACAGTTTTAATTATGCTGTTTTAGCTCAAGCTGGCTTTGATGCAGTAGCTCACCTTATTGATAACTCGCAATGTTACAATCTTTGCTACAGTAGTACGGAAGAAGTTCTGGCTTTTTTTGAGGAGATAGCTCGATAATATGAAACCTTCTCTACTACTTCAAGTTTTACAATCACCTGAAATTATTAAAAATTTCAATATGAGACAGTGGAATTTACTGCTACGACAAGCAACTAGTTCAAAAATGTTAACTAGGTTAGCCTACAGTTTTGATGCGCTTAATTTAATGAATAATGTTCCTGAGAAAATTCAAGATCATATTCATGTTGAAAAACTAAAAGTAAAGCACTTACACGTACAAGTAAAACAAGAAACACAAGAGTTAAACCAAATGTTTAATTCATTGCATATTCCAATAATATACCTCAAAGGTGCTGCTTACTTACTTTCAGATATGCCTTTAGCAGAAGGGCGAATTTTCTCTGATATTGATATATTACTCAAGCAAGAAGATATTCCTAAAGCTGAAATCGAATTAAAATATTTAGGTTGGAAGTCACAAAAAACAACCGATCATGATCAAGCATATTACCGAAATTACATGCATGAAATACCTCCCATGCAAAATATTTTACGCGGTACTGTTATAGATATTCATCACAACATTTTACCTGTCTGTAATGATAAAAAGATAGATATCAACTTATTAACCGTTGATGCAAAGCTGCTTGAAACGCAAAGAGCCCACGACCTCCCATGCCATGTTTTATCTCCAGCGGCTATGTTTTTGCACAGTGCTATCCATTTATTTCATGAAGGAGAGCTAGAGCAAGGGCTGCGAGGTTTATCAGATCTCTCTCTGTTATTAGAAGACTTTGAGCAAAAGGAAGAAAACTTTACTGAGCAGCTTATCGACTTAGCTAGCAAAATTGATCAGCAGCAATCGTTATTTTATGCCTTCCGCTATTTATCAATGCTACTTCACTATAAACTATCAAAAGAAGTGCAAACCTTTGTTAATCAATACGAACAACATGAGTCACATCTAAAGCTGAAAGACTTTATGTTTAGAGAGTTATTAGACGTACATCACAGCACACGCTCTTCATGGCGATTCTCCCTTAGTGTACAGCTTGCTTACTGGCGAGGTCACCTATTGCGTATGCCACTACGACTACTTATTCCTCATCTCATAAGAAAATCATGGCTACAGTTATGTGAATTTATGAAGAAAGAACCTGACAGTACTAAAAATGTCGAAGCTTTAAATCCTCGTTTTAAGGCTTCAGATAAAGAAGATTAATTAATTCATTATTTAATTCAATCAGCTTCTTAACGCTTCTCTAAGGCTTTATCTCGAGTAAAGGCATGTTCTTCTTCATTGCGAGTAAAGATTTGCGTTAACACAGGTACCAACAAAAAGCTTGATAGTGCTGAAACACATAAGCCAGAAATCAATACCACACCTAAAGGTTGCCATAAGCCACCACCAAGAATAGTTAAAGGCAATAGGCCAACAATGGTGGTCAATGTTGTCAGTAATATTGGGGTAAAGCGTGTAACACTGGCACTTAAAATAGCGTCCAATGTATCAAAGCCACCTATAATGTTGCGATTAGTGGTATCGATTAAAATAATGGCATTATTTACAACAATACCAAACAAGCTTATCAAGCCGATAAAAGCCATCATTGAAAATGACAAACCAGTAAAATATAAACCAATTACAGAGCCTGCCATAGCAAAGGGAATTGAACTGAAAATAATAATGGGTTGTAAAAAAGATTTAAACTGCAATACCAATACACCAAAAATACCAATCGCTGTAATGATCATTATCTGCACTAAGCCTGAAAATGATTCTTGCCTTGATTCTTCCTCACCACCCAATGAAAAGTACATTCCTTGAGGCAATGAATATTGCTGTAAGTACTCAACCATTTGCATGGTTAATTCATTAATTGAGTAGCCTTTAGCCACATCTGCAGACACCTTTGCCATCCGTAATTTCTGGTAATGGAAAAAGTCTGTTTTGCCCTTTTGAAGCCCTAAGGTAACAATCTGATTTAACGGAATATCTTCCCCTTGTTGATTATTGATATAAATATCTGCCAAGCCATCAACATCAGGATTATTTTTACGTACTACAATGGGGTAATCTTCACCGTTGACATCATTAAATCGGCCTACATCGGTACCCGACAAAATTGTTTTCAAGGTATTATCTAAGGTATGAATATCTACATTACTCAAACCTGCTTGATCATAGTTAATATTCAATGCTAATTCTGTATTCGCTAAACCAATAGGGTTATCGATATTAATAATTCCCTGAGTTGCTGCCATTTTAGCCGCTAAGTCATTAGCCACTATCTCTAAATCCTCAAGAGACTCGCTCATTAAGCGAATAGAGATTGGCTGATCGGTAACGGGTCCTTGAGTAAACTCTTTCACATTGATCGTGGCTTCTGACCAAGTCGAAAATTCATTACGTAACGCTTCGACCAGCTCAGTCGCTTTTACAGCATCATATTCTTTAAGTACCACTAAGATCTGTCCAAAAGTGACTCTGCCTCGTTTAGGGATCTCATTGTAATAAATACGAGGATTTGAATTACCAATATTTAAAGCTATTTTGTCAACGAGCGGTTGCGTTTCGACATGAGCCGCCACACGCTTGACAACCTGATCGGTATGCTTAAACGATGAGTTCACAGGTGTTTCAACATCAATTAAGATCATCGGTTTTTCAGCGCGAGGAAATAAGCTCACACCAACCTCACTAAATAAAGAAAACATACCAAACAAACATATGCCAGCAAGTACAAGAACAAACCAGCGTAGCGCTAGTACTTTCTGTAAAATCTTTTGATAAAGACCTTCTGCAAAACCGTTTACATAATGCTGTAACGTTTTAATTTTTGAAGGCTTTAAGGTGAAGAAGTGGCTAGCAATTAACGGCGTCAGTGTTAAAGCAATTAATAATGAAGCTAATAATACCAACACTACAGTAACCGGCATTGATCGAACAAAATCGCCAGTACTGCTGCTCAGCATCAGCATAGGCAGAAAAGCCAACATAGTCGTTATGGTGCCACTCGTCACAGCCCAGCCTACTCTACCTGTCCCAACTTTGGCCGCTTCTCTTAAATTTGAACAATAGCGCTTTTCTCGGTGAATGCTTTCAGTCACCACTATCGCATTATCCACTAATAAGCCTAAGGCGATGATCAAGCCAACAATCGACATTTGTTGAAGACCAAAGCCAGCAAAATCTAACAATCCTATGGCAATTAAAAAAGACAACGGAATAGCGGCAATAACAACGATAGATTCACGTAAACCTAAAAATATTAACGCCAAAAGGCCAACTAACACCAACCCCTGCCCTAAATTTTCAAAAAAGCCATTCACTCTCGTTTCAACACTATCAGCTTGTTGAAAGATTACGGCTAGCTTAACCTGCTCTGGTAAACTCTTTTTAAATGCGGCTATCTCAGCATTCATTTTCTCTGTCAGTGTGAAAATATTACTACCTGAGCGCTGTTCCGCGGTGATAAAAATAACGGGGCGATTATCATAATAAGCGAGATAACTTGGCTCTCTATCTGCGAATTCAACCGTCGCAACATCTTTTAAACGTAGTACAAACTCATCATTAGAAGAAATAACAGTATTGGCAATATCCTCAATATTATTAAAGTTACCACTACTTTTAACATTAAAACGACGTGTATTAGCATCAACAAACCCAGGAGCAATGTTCACTGCTCTACCCTGTAAAACGGCATTAATTGTAGTGACAGAAATACCATAGTGCTGCAATAAATCGAGTTTTAAATCGACAGCAACAATTTGTTGAGGATAGCCCCAAATATCTGCTTTTCGTAAGTTAGCAATGGTCTCTAAACGCTTCTCTAATTGCTTAGCATAAAATTCTGTTACTTTATAATCATTAGGCTCGCTCCATAAAGCCAACTGCATAATAGCGACACTACTTGGCGTAGCTTTTAACACCAACAATTGCTGAATCCCAACAGGTAAGTCGGGTTTTACCGTTGCAATAGCCTGCTTAATTTTATTAAAGGAAGCTTCAGCATCAGTACCATAAGTGAAGGTAACAGTAATTCTTGCAGCGCCGTTACGTACTTCAGATTCAATTTTTTTTATATTCGCTATATCAGCAATTTCTTCTTCAAGAATATCAACCACCAGGGTTTCAATATCACTGGGTGAAGCGCCTGGGTAAATAACTTCAACCATAGTTATAGGTAGGTCAAACTGAGGATCTTCAGAGCGTGGCATGTTCAAGTATGACACTATCCCCACCAAGACTAACAAGGTAATAATAGTTATCGTAAACTGGGCGTTTTTTATCGCTAAGCTAGGTAACTTCATTTGTGATTATTGCTCTGGTAAATGTAGCGAAAGCTTATTCCACCCTTGGGTGATCACAGCTAGCGAAGGAGAGTTTTCATGAGCTTGCAAATACAAGTAATCATTATCAATTTTATAGATTGCAAATGACTCTTGCGCTGGCTTATTATTCTTTTCTATTGCAACCAAGGCTTTACCATTTTTATCCACGGCATTAAGCGCTTCAATAGGTAAACGATAAACATAGTCTTGGCTCTGCGCATAAATTAAGATTTGAGCTAATTGTCCAACGATAAGAGGACGAGTAAAGCTGGTAGCAGGTAAAAGAACTTCGATATTAAACAAATGGCTTTGACTATCTGCCATGGCTGGAATTTTACTAATTCTGCCATCAATTAAGCCAAAATGAGCCAAATGAATTTTTACTTGTTGATTCACATGTACAAAAGCAATTTCTTCACCTGTAAGGGCAACACTGACGATTAAATTATTATCAAGTGCTGCAACATTCAATGCGACTTTGTTAGGTGATTGTAGCTCGCCTAAATCAGTATTTCGTGCCACAACAACACCATCAAAAGGCGCAAATACTTGTGCTTTATCAACATTATAAAAAGCTACTCGATACGCAGCTCTCGTGGTATCAACGGCAGTAAGAGCATCATCCAACTCTCGCTGAGTTGATAAGTTTTTCTTCAATAGCGACTTAATTCGATTTGCATTACGTTTAGCTTGCAACAAACGCGCATATGAGGCATTTTTTTCAGCAATCAATTCTTCTGTATCTAAAGCCGCTAGCAGTTGCTTGTTAGTAAATATATCTCCTTCATCAACATTCAACTGCGTTAAAAAGCCCGCTGTTTTAAAAGATAAATTCACAGTGCGTTTAAAATTAACTTTGCCTGAACGCTTAATTACCTGTGTGTATGGCTCGGGAGAGAAAGTAGATAATTGATAACCCTCTGTCATCATAGTCTGAGCATGACTAGTAAAGCCAAATAAAACGCAGTAGCTGGCAAAAAACAAACAAGTAAATTTAGATTTGGATAAACATTTCAACAAGGAAAGAGGCTGCATTTTCATCACAATAAAAGAGTAAATTTTTCAAAAGATTGAGTATAACTACTACTTTAGGCAGTTTTTTCAATAAAGTACATTAATTATTGAACTCAACGTATGACAAAGTGCAAAGCATAATGTTATGAAATAGCCGCCACTAAAGTTATATTTTTCAACACCGAATTTACTATAAATAGCGTGTTACATTGCTACACGCATTCTTACACCATAAATTAAAGTATTCTCATCCATAGGGTTTAACGCTGGATTGGCTATGTATTGAATATCAGCGGTAACTTCAAAGTAATCTAGCGGTTTCATTATATAAAAAACCTCAGTTGTAACTTGATTGTCGGCGTTATCAACACTCCCCCAGTTTACAGCTAACCCAAGATTATTTGCTTCACCACCAAGCCCATAATAACCAAAACCAGCACTTAAAGATTTTTCCATCAAGGTACCAGCATCTTTTGAATATCCTGCACGGACAAATGGCAACCATTTACCGTCAATTAAACGCGAAGCTGAGAAATTAATACCGTAACCTTTCGTTGAACCTTGCACTTCACTTTCATCAGCATGCCATAATGTTGCGTGAATATTGTCAACGTAGATATGGCCTTGTGATTTAGTCCATCCCAATTCAACACTCTTAAAATATTTATTTTCGGTAAAAAAGGTATCAAAGCCATTGAGGATATCAGTTGGGTCTGAGTTCATATCAGTTAAACTACCAATAATGTAGTATTCATCCGATAACATCATGCCTCCGGCAACACCTAAGGTTGCATCACCTGGCAGAGCCATGGTTGTTGTACCTGTACTAAAAGCAAAGTTCATAAAACCTGTCCACGGGCTCGCCAGCGCATAAACATCGACAAAATCTGTTACATCGAGAAAACCAGCGACGACAGTTGCCTTGCCATCCATTAGCTTTTGTTTGTAATATAGGTTAGTAAAGCGGAATCCTTCATCACTAAATGGCGGAGCAACCAAACCTAGACCGCCGGCCCCAAATTCAAAGCCATTGGCTGAAGTATCAGTGTAGGCATGGCGATGCTCCACTTTCCACACTAAACCACCGGTTTCTTTGGTGCCAACACCGATAGGGTTCCAGCTGCCATAGAAACGAATCATGCCACTGCCAGCATTATCATCAGAGCCTGGTAACACATTACTTGCACCGAGAAATACGGTGGAATAATCTACCGACATTTTTAAGTTGTTTTTTTCTAGTTGCGTTCTAAAGCTTGGTTTTGATTTTTTATCATTTTCAGCAATTTGGTTATCAACCGCATCCGGGCCACCAAAGTTAGCTCCTTTGTCTTCGCTTGCGCCTTCTTGGCCAGCAAATGTTGTTGATGTTGCTAATACAGCAGAGATAGCTAGCGCTGTAAGTGTTTTTTGAAAGAACATATTTACTCCATTAATTCTATTAATCTGCTAATTTAACTGAATTTTTATTTATTCAGTTTAGCTAAATATAATATTTTTTATAGTGTTAAAATTCCGCGTAAGCCCATAACCCAGTTTGTTGATGACTGGTCTGCTAATGACGCAGGATTTTTCAATAGTTGTATATCGGGTGTTAGTGCAAAGTTTTTAGAAAGTTGAAATTTATAAGAAGTTTCAAATACCCATTCACTAGATCTATCTATGCTTGTTGATCTATCATTTAACTCATTCCAAGCAAGGCCAATAGTTAAGTTCTGCGTTGGACTTGTTGTTATATCAACACCAGCACTTAATGACTGGGTTGCCGCCACTCCTGCACCACCGTCAGAGTTGCCATAACGAAGAAAAGGTAATACCCCTTCACATAACTGGTAACTAGCGCTTAATAGCCATCCTGAACCCTTGCTAGTTCCAACCAGTTCTCTGGCATCTTTTTGCCAATAGGTTAGTTGCACGCGATCAGTTTTTTGGTGAGCGGCACTTGGTGTCCAGCCAAATTCAAGCGCCGTTAAGTACTCACCTTCTTGAATGGTATCAAGGTCAAACTCACCGCTCGAGGCGTTGGCATCATATATATGAGCACCTAACCAGATGTTTTCATGAACATAGCCTTTTACTACAGCACCTAAAGCCCCAATGCCCGTTGTCCCCATAGTGGTATTTAAGATAAAAGCTCTGTTGAAAAAACCTCGGCCAAAGGTTTGAAAAGCAAACGCGTCCAAGTAGGCATCAAAGGCTAAGCGACCAATAGCGAGCCCTACAGTATTATTGTTAAATCCTTGCGTCCAGTTTATAACCGACAAGTCAGTAGAAAAGTTATCACTGTAACCAAAACCAGTATTAAATCCACCAGCTATAGCGCCTCCTAGTGTTGCAGGAGCTTGCAATCCACCGAGTTCTGAGCGGTTTTCAACCCGCCAATTTAAACTGCCCGTTGAACCGTCAGACAAGGTTAACGCTCCCCAGCTTCCTTGAAACCGATAAACACCGCCAGCGGCATTAGTGTCATCATTAGCAGACTCATCTGCTTCTTGATATAACCAATAAACACTCAGACCAAAACTTACGTTATGATCTTCTTTAATTTTACGCTTCCAATCAAAGTAAGGTTTAAATGTGGTTTGAAAGGTATTGAACTGATAAATTGATGCGCGCTCTTTATCGTTATCTTCTAGCTCTTCTTTGACACTCGAAGCGCCAGATAAGGTTGCAGAGCTAGCATAGCCTGATTGAGTATGGTCTGGTGACTCAGTAGCATGAACTCCATAAGGTATAGCTAACGTCAATGCAAATGAAACTGCAAAGGTATAGTTATTCATTTTATTTACATTTATTGATTCCAAGGCGCTGAAACCACAGGACTTATTGATATTCTTATTTGGTGCTGCGCTGAGTAGTTTTCGTCTCGGGCAACATTATTCCAATATTGTAATTGGAATTTCCAAGGTCTGCCCATGATGACAGTTGTTTTGGCGATACCAACACCTAAAGGTAAAGTAAGCTTATCTTTTTCTTTGGTGTGGTCATAACTAATATTTGGGCCAGCCGCAAACTGCCAACCGCCACCTAAAGGAAAGGCATACCAATAGGCAAGAGAGGTAATATCTATGTCTGCTTCGCCTGAACCCGCAAAGTCCCATTGATGTGAAAGTAAACCACCAACCGTGCCCCACTTGCCAATTGCGCCTAGTAGTAGTTCCGGACCGGCAGCCCATTTATCTTTTCCTAATAAATCGTTGGTTGCTGTTGGCATGGTGGCTATCATACCACCGCCCCATAAAATTCCTGACTTTTCAGTAGTACCCCATGATAAGTCAAAACCAATATCGCCTAGGTCAACACCCTCTGAAGAAAATTTACCATTGCCTTGCGGTACAGGTTCATTAAAAAAGACAGGGATTGCAGGCCTGAAAAATACGACGCCGTTATCTTTGCCTTGATCGTCTTTTAGTTTAAAAGGAAAAACTGTTTGAAAAACATAGCGCATTGAAGACTGCTCTGAGGCGCCATCTAAATCACCATCAAAGCTAACAAAATCAATATGGTTACCAACAGTCATAACAGGCGAGGTAGGGTTAGATAGTTTGGCTGCTAATTCATCAGCTGTGGGTTTAACTGTACCACCACTGCTAGTGGTTTTAGTCGCAGCAACATTAATTTTTTCACCTTGTATAATAATAATATTTTGTTGACCCGTAGTGGTTTGGGTTACGCGATATTCATTGTTTTTAGCGGTGTTTTTTTCAAAGGTAAAACACTGAAAATCGCCATCAATTTTCACACACGCTTGTTGATTCTCTACCTTCCATTCTCGTTGAAAAGTGTCACCCCAAGCAGATACTTTACCTGTTCCGTCTGCATTGAAAGTAGCGGTAGATTTCACTTTATCAGTTAAGTTGGTTTCCATTTGGGTATCAGAGAACAGCGCTTTGATTGTTGTTTCATCAGATATCTTTTGCCATGACTGGGCATAACTTGAGCTAATGAAACTCAATAATAGTGTTGTAGTAAAGGTTAGTTTTATTAACATAGTACGGAACTCCTTTCTTGCTAAAATGTTAGGCTATTTCTCAGTAATAGCATGATAACATTTTAGTTTTTCGTTAATGTGAATGATTGTCATTTTGCGACGTTAACTTTAACTTTGTGCCTGCAGGTTTATTTTTACAGGCTTATTTTTTGCAGATATCTATGCCGGTGCAAATAGCTTCTCCACTTGTTAAATGTTTCCCCTGTTTATTACGTAAGCCACTTAGGGTAAGGTTCAAAAAATGCGGTTGCTTTTGTTGGTCAGCAATAGATACCATCATAAAATGATCCATATAATTGCCATCGTCAGCAGGCACATGCGCACCACCTGTGGTACCTAATTGAATATAATCTCTTTCAAAGCGTTTTATGTAATGGTAGCTATGAGTATGACCATTAAAAACCGTGTAATCTCGGCCTTGTAAGCTTTGTTCTAGGCTAAGAAAGCCTGAAACTTTGCTTTGTTTCCACAGCGGTTTGTGCATAAAAACAAACGTCCACTTCACACCTTGGTTAGCCTTTAAGACTTGCTGGAAATAATCACTTTGTTGTTTACTAATTTGTCCATATTTTCGTTCAAATAAGTTGGCGTATTCCGTGTTTGCAAATTGCGCAGGGTTTGTTTTATAAACTTCAATGGCGTCTAAGCGCAGTTGTGCCATTTCGGCAAAGCGGTTGTCGGCAAAATCTTCTGAATCGAGTACCAGAAACAAAACGTCTTGATGGCGAAAGTGATAAAACCTCGGGGCGATGTTTTCATGCCACCATTGTCGTTGTACTAGGTTAGCGATGTCGTGATTACCGACCACGGGAAAAAAAGGTACTTTGGTTCGACTAATACGTTGATTAAATAGTTGCCACTCTTTGTCGAGTACATTAATGTCCTCACTACCGCCTTCAATCAAATCACCAATACTGATAATAAAATCTGGCTGTAAAGCGGTTAACCCTTCAACAGCAACATCAAAAACACCGGCACGTTCACCACCAGTTAAGTCTCCAATAATAGCAAACCTAACCGGTTCATTTTGCTGAGAAATCACAGGTAGCTTTGGTGAGTTTGCATAACTAGAATGGCAAACCATAAAGCTTATCAAAACTAAACCGAGTAAACTAATTAATCTCATTTTGTCTCTTATCAATTGCTAGAAACGCATATTTAATTATATTGAGTGATCTTATAATGTGTTTTTATAAAATTCGCCATCTTTAACAATTACTTTAATTTTCTCAGCAAAGTTAGCAACTACTGCAACATCTTTTAATGGGTTACCATCCACTAGCAATATATCAGCGTAAGCTCCCTTTTTTATGACTCCTAATGGACCTAACTTATAAGGGTTTTTTGTACCTGATTTTGCTAGCCATTTAGCTGCATTTGAAGTGTTTTGACGAAGAATTTCAACATTAGAAAACCAACGTTGCCTAAGCACCATATCTTCTGCTGTTTTTTCGATAATACCGTCCTGCCATAAATCAGCACCAGCAAAAGTATCTACTTTATGTTTGGCAATCAGTTTAAGCATATTGTCAGCGCCGTCTCTTACTTGACGACCTTTTTTGATGTTTTCTGGCCCAAACCCCGCCAATTTTTCCGGCGCTTTAAAAATCTCAACTGCAGCATAAGGTTGTAATGACATTACTGCTCCGAGCTTTTTCATACGCTTAACTGTTGGTTCCGTAATCAAAAATCCATGTTCGATACAACGCCCCCCGGCATCTAAGACTCTATTTACTGAAGTATCTGTATAAGCATGAGCACAGACATAAGTACCAAAATCAGCAGCAGCATCTACAATGGCTTTAATCTCATCTTCAGCCATAGTATCAGCATGTAATGGATCAAAGTCTGAGGCAACACCACCGCCTACCATAATTTTAATTTGCGAAGCGCCATAACGTAATAATGTTCTTACTGCAGCTCTGGCTTCTGTTGGACCGGTAATAACATTAGCATCACCACGTTTTGAAAAAACATCTTGATTTGGTTTTTCACTGTACATGGCTAAATCATTATGGCCAGAAATAGCCGTGATAGCACCGCCACTGGAATATACACGTGGACCTTTTAAATTGCCCTCTTTAAGGTGTTTGGCAATGCCTAAGCTATTACCGCCAACATCGCGCACAGTGGTGTACCCCATAGCCATGTAGCGTTCTAAAACACTCATTGCCAGTGCACCTGAGGCTTGTGCATCGTAATCAGTGCGCATAACTGCAACACCTTTGGAGTACATTAAGTGAGTATGCATATCGATTAAACCCGGCATTAAGGTTTTGCCGTTAGCGTTAATTACGGTGGCGGCTTTATTGGCTTTAATGGTGTTGTTAGAAATGCTTTTGATGAGGTTATCTTCAACTAATACATTCATGTTGTTTTGTAGTTTTTCATTAACACCATCAAAAATATTCACATTGGTAAATAATATTTGGCTCGGCTCTTTGGCAAAGGTATTGCCAACAATAACAAAACTCAATAGAGCAGCACTAAATGGGGCGAGTAGATTCTTCATTATATATTCCTCAAATTTTTAATGAATAATAAAAAAGGCACTTACTTTTCAGTAAATACCTTTTTATCTAATTATTATCAATTATACACTGGGTTAAAGTATGTTTTTATGCACTTGGCCATTTTTCATAATCAATTTAAACTTAGTTTTATACTCGTTTAGCACTTCAAGTCTTTCAAGTGGGTTACCGTCAACTAAAATTAAATCAGCATAAGCACCTTTTTTAATAACACCTAAATCACCGTATTTATATGGGTTTTGCCCACCTGACCAACTTAAAACCTTAGCGGCTTCCGACGTACCCATCTTCATTATTTTATATGGACTAGCACCAACTTTTTGCATCCATACCATATTGTCAGCTTGTTGGTTATTATATGCTGGGCCAAACATATCACCACCAGTAACAATAATAATGTCATGTTTAAGTGCCCACTTAAACATTTGCACTGCGCCAGTATAAACTTTAGCTGCTTTAGCTTTCTGATCAGCACTAAAGAAAGTTATCGCTTCAGGATTGGCAAAAGCTTTTAATGACATTACAGCTTGTGCAGAAAGTGCCACACCTTCTTTTTTCATGCGTTTAATGGTTTTTTCTGAGACTAGAAAGTTATGTTCAATGGTTCTAACACCAGCATCAATTGCACGGTTTACACTGCGATCATGATAAGCATGTACAGTTACATAAGAGCCATAATCTTTTGCTACTTCTACAGCAGCTTCAAATTCTTCTACTGAAAACTGTGTTGCGTGTAATGGGTCAAATTCACTGGCAACACCGCCACCTGCCATCAATTTGATGTGCGTAGCACCCGCTCTAAAGTTTTGACGCGCTGCACGGCGTACCTCTGTTTTACCATCTACAATATAACCAAAACCATGTTTTTCTAAATCATCTTCCGCGCCTGGTTGATCATTAAAGCTACCGGTATCGGCATGACCACCGGTTTGACTTAAAAAGCCACCTGCTGGGAAAATACGTGGGCCTTGCAATAAACCATTATTAATTGCTTTAGCTATACCTAAATCATTACAACCAGCACTTCTTGCCGTGGTGAAACCCTGATCAAGATATTGCATCATAGATACGTGAGCACGTGCACCCATTGTCATTTGATCATAGTTATCACGACCAACTAACATGCCTTCTTGTATACAAAAGTGAGAATGCATATCAATAAGGCCGGGAATCATGGTTTTACCCTTGCCATCTATTACTTTCACATCGGCAGCTACGGCAAGGCCTGTGCCGATAGATTTAATTAGCTCACCTTCTATAAGTACATCTTGGACCTTACTAAGGTTCTTTGAAGTTCCATCCCAGACTTTGACGTTTTTAATTAAAGTTTGCTCTGCTGCAAAAACAGCTGAAGACAAAGAAAGTGCGATAGTTGCGGTAACAATTACTTTAGCTATTGCGCTTCTTATGGCGGATTTTTGTGAAGTCATTATTTGTCCCTTAATAAAATATGATGTTGAGTTATTTTGTACCGTTTTGAGTATAGGCCATATTAATTTTTTATTAATAAAATATGATTTATGTACCTATGTAACTTATGTATTTACTCGTAAATACAATTTTGTAACACTATATATTAGTTTCGTTTTTTTTAATTTTCTTGTCATTTTGCGACCAGAAGAGTATGTTAATTCTTACTAAAAGGCTTTTAATAAAACATTATGGATAGCCCCTCAAACTCTGAAATAACTGTAGTAAAAGCCAGCCATCTACAGCCATTTATTACTTTTCTTGATGGTGTAAATGCCCCTGTTGAAACTTTGCTTGAAAAAGTTAATTTGCAGCGTGAATATTTTAATCACCCTGATAACTTAATAGCAGAGGCTCCTTTTTATGAGTTTATTGAGTTAGCCGCTATAAATCAGGGCATTCCAGATATAGGATTTCGAATTACGGAACAATTATCTCTTGATAACTATGGTGTTTTTGGTGCTAAAGTCATGCAGGCCGATACGTTATACCAAGCACTAACAACATTTATCGCAACTATGGGGCAACAATCTAATTGTCCCCCTTTTTGGTTAAAAGAAGAGAAAGGCTATTTATGGTTCTGTCGATTAGGTACGCAAGGTATAAAAAAAGGACACTGGCCAATAGAGCAACATGTCGTTAGTTTAATGGTGCAATTAATAAGGTGTTTTACGTCACCGAAGTGGACTCCTACTAAAGTGCACTTACAAACTAATTGCCTTGAGGGTGTTGAAAATTCAGATTCATTACGCGGCAGTTTGATTAAGATTAAAATGCCAGTGACTAAAATTTCTATTCCTTCAACACTATTACTTAACGCTAATTTATCAGCTAGCAATCGCTTTGATCAAAAGCTCAAATTATCTTATGAAAATATAAACAAAGATGTTAAACAGATAATTAAAAGAATATTAAAACAAAAACCTTCGGCCAATCTTTTTACTGTTGATGATGTTTCCCATATTTTAGGACTAACCACCCGACAGCTACAGCGCATGCTGAAAGCAGAAAACTCCACTTTTCGAAAACTACATGATGAAGTGTTATTTTCCCAAGCGAAAGATCTGCTGAAAACAAAAGGCGTATCTGTGTTAGAGGTAAGTCTGGAACTTGGTTACACTGACGCAGGTAATTTTTCTCGAGCCTTTAAACGTTGGTCAGGTTTAAGTCCGAAAATCTTCCAACAAGAATATTGTTACAAGCTCAGAATATAATGGCGCTCCCGGCAGGAATCGAACCTGCGACTTAGACTCCGGAGGTCCACGTGATATCCACTTCACCACGGGAGCGCAATGTGCGGCAGGGATTCTATTAAAAATCACACCGCATTGCTAGCGACTTATGAATATCAGTGAATAAAAAACCTTTAAGTGACTTATTCTTCAGAGCCAGAAATAATCACTTGGTTTCGACCATGATCTTTCGCGTAATATAATGCTTTATCAGCTTCGTTCATCTGCTTAGATAACTCATCATTACTATCGAAGACCACACCAATACTGATAGTAATGGAGATATGGACATCACCTACAGGAAAGGTTGAAACTGAAATATCTCGTCTAAAATCATCCAGTTTATTATAAAGCTGATCGCTATCAACACCATGTAATAAAACAGCGAACTCTTCGCCACCAAGACGCGCAGTTAACCCAGCGCCAAAATGTTTACGCATGTACAAGGCAACAACTTTCAATACTTGATCGCCAACATCATGACCATAGTTATCATTGACCTTTTTGAAATGATCAATATCGAGCACCGCTAAACAATGAGGGATTGTACGCTTTTTATATTCAGATATACGTAAACCTGCATTATTAAAAAAGGCGCGACGGTTAGACAAATCAGTTAAATAATCAGTGCTTGCTGCATGTTGAATTTGTGCAATATTATTTAGGCTTTCTATATTTTGAGTAATACGACAATAAAACTCCTCAGGACAAAATGGTTTACGTAAAAAATCATCTGCGCCATTTTTAATGAATCGCGCTGAGTGAATACCGTTTTCAGCCCCAGAAATACCAATAATCGCTAACTGCTCTCGCGAGTATTTTTTACGTAATTCATTAGTGAGATCAATACCATTCATTTCAGGCATTTCAAGATCGGTAATCACCATTTTTATCGCTTTATGCTGTTGCATTTTTTCGAGTGCTTGTACACCATTATTGGCCACATGCACCGTGAAATTTCTACGCTTAAGTAATTCAACAATATGATTACGTGCTGCTGAAGAATCATCAACCACTAAAATAGCGTTATTACTATTAGTTTGCTGCCAATGTAACACACGCTTTAAATACAAAAAGGCTTGGCTATTTTCTTTTGGAATATAATCAATAACAGGTTGAGAAAGAATTTTTTGTCTGGTGTCATCATCCATCTTTCCTGTCATTACCACACTTGGAATACCGTGAGACAACACACAAGCTATCGCTTCGCCATCATTAGCATCAGGTAAAGCATAATCCACGGTTGCAGCAAAAAAATCTGTGTCGCCAGATAATATTTCTTCAACTTGGGCTAAATCGGTCGCTAATACCACCTCATAATTTAATGATTGCGCTATTTGCTTAATTACTGTTGCTATGGGTTTACTGTCTTCTACAACTAATAGTCGTTGTGCCATAAGCTATTACCTAATCTCTTTAATATTATTAAAATTAAACTGCTTGTAAGTTTGCGTATTCAACTACCAACCACTTACAACCGACATCGTCAAAATTCACTTGAATGCGTGCTTGAGCCCCACTACCCTCATAATTTAGCACTACCCCTTCACCAAATTTTGCATGCTTAACCTGTTGCCCTAGCTTAAAACCACTATTTTCAAAGGTTTCTAAGGTAAAAGTATTTGAAAATTTACCCGCAGGCTTTGGTTTAGATACCTGGCTTTGCATACGTATTTCATCAACACAGGCATCTGGTAGCTCACGTAAAAACCGGCTGGCTTTATGGTATTTTTCTTGCCCATAAATACGACGGCTCTCAGCATGGCATAAGTATAGCTTACTCATGGCTCTTGTCATGCCGACATAACATAAACGTCGCTCTTCCTCTAAACGACCAATTTCCTCAACGGATTGCTGTGAAGGAAACATGCCCTCTTCTAAACCCGCAATAAATACCAAAGGAAATTCTAAGCCTTTTGCTGAGTGCATCGTCATTAGTTGCACAGCGCTCTCATATTCATCTGCTTGTGATTCACCCGATTCTAAAGCGGCATGCGTTAAAAATGCCGTTAACGGTGTTTGCTCTTCCACTAACTCCGGATCGCTTTCAAAAGTTTGACAAGCGGTTACCAATTCATTCAAGTTTTCAATACGCTGCTCTGCTCGCTCACCTTTTTCTGCTTGATACATGGCTTTTAAACCAGAATGTTGGATAACAAAATTGGCTTGTTGATCCAAGTCTAAGTTCGTTGAATCGTCTTCTAACTGGTCAATTAAATGAATAAAATTAGTAATTGTTTTCGCGCTACGGCCTTTTAATTGCTCTGTTTGTATCATTTGTTGACACGCTTGCCATAAGGTTACCGACATACTTCTTGCAGCATCACGCACTAAGGCCACGGTTTGGTTGCCAATACCACGGGTAGGTGTATTGATAATACGCTCAAAAGCTGCGTCATCATCGCGATTATTAATAATGCGCATATAAGCAAGAGCATCTTTAATTTCTTGGCGTTCGAAAAAGCGTTGACCACCGTATATTCTGTAAGGCAACTGCCCTTGCAATAAGGCTTCCTCTAAAAGACGTGACTGGGCATTAGAGCGATATAAAATGGCGACTTCATCCAATTTTCCTCCCTCATCACGCCATTGCTTAATGCGGCCAGCAATAAATCGTGCCTCATCAATTTCATTAAAAGCGGTATAAATTGAAATCTTATCGCCTGCTTTATCATCAGTCCAAAGTTCTTTTCCTAAGCGATTATTGTTATTACTTATCAGTTTATTTGCCGCATTCAATATATTGGCGCTAGAACGATAATTTTGTTCAAGGCGGATGGTTTGTGTATCGTTGAATTCCTGAGTAAAACGTTCAATATTTTCAATACGCGCACCACGCCAGCCATATATAGATTGATCATCATCCCCTACTATCATCACGTTTGACTGCGTTTTGCCCAGTAAGGTTAACCAAGCATATTGAATTGCATTGGTGTCTTGAAATTCGTCTACTAAAATGTGTTTAAAGCGTTGTTGATAGTGAGCTAATAGTTCCGGATTATTCAACCAGAGCTCATGGGCACGTAGTAATAATTCTGCAAAATCCACCAAACCCGCTCGATCACAGGTGTCTTGATAGGCTTGATAAACCTTAACAAATACCGCCTCGCTTGGGTCAAATTGCGCATCTATGTGTTGTGGACGCAAACCTTCATCTTTCTTACCATTGATATACCAAACAAACTGTTTGGCAGGCCACTTTTTCTCATCTAGCTCTAATGAGCGAACAATACGTTTAACTAAGCGTAATTGATCATCACTATCTAGCACTTGGAAGCTTTGTGGTAACTTAGCTTCTTGAAAGTGCATACGTAATAGGCGATGTGCTAAACCATGGAAAGTACCAATCCACATACCATGCGTATTACCGCCAACTGTCTGTTCAACCCTTGCACGCATTTCTGCTGCAGCTTTATTGGTAAACGTTACCGCTAAAATTGAGTGGGGAGCTGCTTGCTCAACTTGCATCAACCAGGCTATACGCTGCACTAAAACACGCGTTTTCCCTGAGCCGGCGCCGGCTAATACCAGCATATTTTGCAAAGGTGCTGCTACCACTTCCCGCTGTTTATCATTGAGAGAGTCGAGTAATTCAGAAACATCCATAGCGGGAAAACCTTATTGAATTGATTGTTAAGTTTGAAAAATAATTAAAACCCAGCAAGTATAACACTGGTTTTATATACAGCAAACGCTTTTGAACTGCCACTAAACAAGATTAAAGTAGCTCTAATTGCTCTAATGAGGTGAATTCAAGGTGTGGTAATACTTGAATAGGTTTGCCAACATCGTAGCAAGATAGCCATGCGGCCTGACAGCCATAGTTTAATGCCCCTAAAATATCAGCACGACCACAATCACCTACATGTAATAATTCACTTGGCTTTATCGCTAATTGCTTACACGCTAAGGCAAACATATCAACTGCTGGTTTTTGCTTGAGTAACTGCGGACTTGTTTGCCAACCCGCATGGTAAATATATTGAAAATACTGGGAAAGGCCTAACGCCTGCGTATCAACATTACCGTTACTTATTGCCACAAGCGGGTACTTCTGACTTAATTTTTCCAGCAACTTTTTACTACTTTGCGGTACAGTAAAGTCACTTCTTAAGCTGATAAAATATGCCAGAGCTGCCTGAGCTAATTGCTTGGCCTGCACTGATGAATAGCCTAACGATTCAATTCCTAGGCAGTATGTAACTAAGCGAATTTTTACCACATCATGTTTTAAATCAGCATCTTGTCGAATGGCTTGTTTTCTAAAGGGATACCAATACTGATGATCAAAAAGTGTATTGGCTTTTTTCTCTTGATGCTGATAGCTCAGCACAGTTGAAAAATAGGCGATCATTTTTTTGTCAATTGCCTGCATAACAGGTTTATTGCTGTATAAGGTATCGTCTAAATCAAAGCTAATCGCTTTAATGGTTGATAAGCGGCGGTAAAATTTCATATTCAATGACTTAGTGCTCTATAACAGCACAATTTACCTTATAGCGATAAATGTTGCTGTAAAAGTTTGGCAACCAAACGCTTAAATTGGCTCAATAATAGTGTATCCATGCGCGGATCAAAATGATGGGCATCGTCACTACTTATCGCTAAGAATCCTAAATCATCACCTTCATGATTAAGCTTTACAAGCACTACAGAGCCAGTACAAGCTTCATTGAATATCAATGTTTGCTCACTATTTTGTAGGCGACCAAAATAGTAATCACTATTCTCTAAACGATTCTGCATTATTCCCTGACAATCATTGGTAGCAAAACTGCTGTGCTCAACATCAACAGGCTTACTCAGCCATAATTTAAACGCCGATAAAGATAATAACTCAGTGGTTGTTTGCGATAAGCAATCTAACAATTCCTTCGCTGACTGACAGTCAATAAGACGTAAATATAAATCACTATAAAGCATAAATAAACTTTCATTGTGACTAGCAACAGACATTAATTGCGTAATTTCATCTTCGAGGTTGTGTACTTTTTGTCGTAACTGTTGCTGTTGTCTTTCAACTAAAGACACAGTTCCGCGATGCGCATCAGGTAGTCTCAGGCCAGAGAGTAACTCATTATTACGCGAGAAGAAGTCAGGGTTATCTTGCAAGTAGGCACTTACCAACTCATCAGTTAAAGGTAACTCATCAGTGTTTACAGCATTTTGTTCATTCTTCATTTGATTCTCTAAATTCTAGGTTACTTCTATTTTTTATATTGATAACTGGCCATCAAAAACATGCACTGCAGGACCTGACATTTTCACCGGATGACCAGGGCCTTTCCAATATATTCTTAATTTACCACCGGGTAATTCCACGGTAACTTGTCGAGATAATTTCTTTTGCATTTGGCCAATCACCACGGCGGCACATGCACCACTACCACAAGCAAGCGTTTCTGCGGCTCCGCGCTCATACACACGTAATTTTATTTGATTAGGAGCAACCACTTCCATAAAGCCAACATTGGCGTGCTCAGGAAAACGTTCATGTAATGAAAGCTCTTTGCCTAAACGCTCTACAGGTGCTGTTAATACATCATCAACAGTTACTACACAGTGAGGATTGCCTAGCGATACTGCGCCACACAATACGGTTTCAGACTCACTACGTAATATGTATGTTCCTTCAGACTTTTGCGCTGTAAAAGGTATCTTTTTCGGTTCAAATTGCGGCACCGGCATGGTGACAGAAATATTACCATCTCGCTCAACAAATAATGTCATTTTCCCTGAGGCAGTAGAGACTTTAATTTTGTTTTTCGCACACAAACCTTTCATACGAACGAAACGGGCGAAACATCGAGCACCATTACCACATTGACTGACTTCACTGCCATCAGCATTGAAAATACGATAATGAAAGTCTAAATCCGGATCATAAGGCGGCTCAACCACCAATAACTGATCAAAGCCTACACCAAAGTTCCTATCCGCTAACTTTGCAATTTGCTCGTTAGACAAATAAACATTTTGTGTGACATTATCCAGCACTAAAAAGTCATTACCTAAACCGTGCATTTTGGAAAAATTAACTAACATTATTGCTCTTTATTTTGGGGTTGCATCTGATCTTCTGAGGTAGTATTTACATCATTTTCTACTTGTATTTCAGAGGATTTCTCCACTTCGGCATGATAAAGATCACCTTTTGAGCCGCAAGCAGAAAGTAAGACAGTCGCCGAAAAAGCAACAAGAAATACAGAAAATTGTTTAATTTTGTTCATGATTCGCTATTTTTGCCATGAAAGACATCTAAATCAAGCTTTGACCTTAACTTAGTTGTTATATTTATCTCAGTTGATTGGTATTATACTCACATGCTGATAACCCAAACAACAAAAGAAAGCTAATGAACGATAGCCAATATAATTTAATTGCCGATGATCTATTACTTGCCATTGAAGAGGCCATTGAAGATTGTGGGGTAGATATAGACTATGAAGGCACGGGTGGTTTACTCACGCTAACCTTCAAAAACGCCACAAAGATCATCATCAACAAACAAGCGCCTCTGCATGAAGTATGGGTGGCGACAAAGTTTAATGGTCATCATTTTTCACTGGTTAATGAGCAGTGGATAGATAAGCGTGGTGGTGATGAATTTTGGCAATTTTTATCTGAGGCCGTTAGCATACAAGCTGACGAGAAAGTAACACTAGCTGCAGAATAAGTAACTCTTTTGGAACGAGATAAATGACAACAGTACGAATAGCAACACGTAAAAGCGCACTCGCGCTATGGCAAGCTGAATACGTTAAAGCGCAATTAGAACACTTTCATCAAGATATTAATGTTGAATTAGTCCCAATGACCACAAAAGGTGACGTGATTTTAGACACACCATTAGCCAAAGTGGGTGGTAAAGGGCTTTTTGTTAAAGAACTTGAAGTCGCAATGTTAGAAGGTAGAGCAGATATTGCTGTACACTCCATGAAAGATGTTCCTGTTGATTTCCCTGAAGGCTTAGGCTTAGAAGTTATTTGCCCCCGTGAAGATCCTCGCGATGCTTTTGTTTCAAACACCTACACTGCACTGAGTGATTTACCGCAAGGCGCCATTGTTGGCACTTCAAGTTTACGACGCCAATGTCAATTAAAAGCAAAACGTCCTGATTTGGATATCCGCGATTTACGCGGCAATGTTAACACCCGTTTAAGAAAACTTGATGAAGGCCAATACGACGCTATTATCCTTGCTTCTGCCGGCTTGATTCGTTTAGAAATGAGTGAGCGTATCTCGCAATTTATTGAACCTGAAGAAATGCTTCCCGCCAATGGACAAGGTGCTGTAGGCATTGAATGTCGCACCAACGACGACACCATTAAAAATTTATTAGCGCCACTTGAGTGTAGTGAAACACGTAGCCGCGTATTAACTGAGCGCGCCATGAATAAAGCACTTGAAGGTGGTTGTCAGGTGCCTATTGCAAGTTACAGTGTAATCTCAGCCAATGGCCAAGACATTCATTTACGTGGTTTAGTTGGTGCAGTAGATGGCAGCCAGCTGATTGAAAGTGAAATTACCGGTCCTATAGAGCAAGGTGAAGCACTAGGCAATAGCTTAGCGCAAGAGTTACTTAGCCGTGGTGCCGATGTGATATTAAAGCAGGTTTATGCTGAAAACTCATAAGAGCGACCCTTCCTTATGCTCAATGTGTTAATTACTCGTCCCGATAAAAAAGCACAGCAGCTTGCCTTGTTGCTAAAACAACAAGGCATAGCTTTCACGAATCAACCCTTATTCAACTATCAAGCCCATAATAGTGTCGACAACTATAAATCCTTACTCACCACCAGCGAAATACTCATTTTTGTTAGTGTTGCAGCGGTTGAATTTGCACACACTGCTCTTCCCGCAAGCCAGTGGCGATATACTCAACTTTTTGCTGTTGGCCGAGCAACTCAGGCCGCATTACACAAACTCGCCATCAATAACGTCATAACGCCTAACCAAGAGAACAGTGAAGGTTTACTAGCTTTACCTGAACTACTAATGCATTCTGAAGGAAGAAAGATCACCATTGTTCGGGGTGATGGTGGTCGTGAACACTTAGCTCAAACACTCTCCAGCCGAGGTAATCACGTTACTTATCTTGAAAGTTACCAGCGCGTATGGCGAACATTAACCAAAGATATCAGTGAACAATGGCATCAACAGCAAATAAATTGTATTGTCGTCACCAGTAACGCTATATTAGAAAAACTAGTACAATTAACAATAAAGCAACAAAATAAGCAGGCACTTGTTGATTATTGGCAAAAGCAGTGCTTATGGGTGGTAGTAAGCCAACGTATTGCTGATAACGCAAAACAACTAGGTTTATTACAAGTAACAACGTGTTCAGGAGCAAGTGACCTTACGCTCTGTAATACATTAAAATCACTACAACTCAAAAATTAACAATACAAATTCAGCAATCATATTCAATAACGGAATGAACAAGATGACCGAGAATAAAAAGCCAACAGCCAAAGATGAAGCCACTCCCCCTGAGGCTAAGAATACTATCGATAAGGTCACTCAGAAAAAGCTTGCTGACAAAAAAGCGACTACCGCTAAAGAGCCTTCTTCAACCAATAAATCGACTCAATCCCAAAGCATATCTAAGCTAGCAGTTTTTGCCATTCTCATAGCCATTGCAGCACCTTTAGGGCATTTTTATTGGCAACAACAGCAAGATTTAGCTTTAAACGCGCAATTAACAAGTAAACTTAACCAAGAAAATCAACAGAATTTACGCCAATTTCAAACACAGCTTCAACAGGCGTTGCAAAAGCAACAGAGTAGTTTTGCTGCTCAATTACAAGAACTAAAAGAACACACAGCCTCAACGAGCCAACAAAGGATAACCGCATTAAATAATACAGTCACTCAGCTAGAACAACGTATTAAGCAACGCCAGCCTAGCGACTGGTTATTGCATGAAAGTGAATATTTAATTCGTGTTGCAGCTCGCACATTATGGCTAGAGCACGATACAACCGCAGCAATTGGCTTATTAAAAGATGCCGATGCCCGCTTAACTGAATTAAATGATCCTGCCTTTTTTTCTGTACGCGAGCTAATCCATCAAGATATCAAAGCACTTGAATTATTACCAAAGCTACAAACAGATGACATTGTCTTGGCGTTAATGGCAATGAACAAACAAGTCAATATATTACCATTAGCGGTAGAAGATACCGCTAACCAAGATGCTCAAGCTGATGATATCGCTTTATCAGACGACATCAGTGACTGGCAAAGCAATTTAAGTAAAACCTGGGAAAAGTTTCTCGATGATTTCATTCGTGTTCGTCACAGAACAGGAACCATTGAACCACTCATGGCTCCTGAGCAGCAAGAGCATTTAAAACAAAACTTAAGTTTGAAAATTCAGCTTGCTTTATGGTCTGCTAGCGAGCGTAAAGGTGATATTTATTATCAAACGTTAACAGATATAGAACTATGGCTTATTGAATTTTTTGATATGAACCACAGCTATAACCAACGGTTTATGAAAGCATTAAAGACCTTACAAAAACAACACGTAAGTTATGATTATCCAAACCAACTATCGTCTTTATCGGCTATTCGCTCAGCCATGAAAAGGCTCCCCAATCAAGTCGATTCAAAGCCAGCAAACTCAGAGCCCGTATTAAACGAAAAAGATAAAAAAGACAGCAACAATGATGATGAGGGTATATTATGATCCGCTTTATCATCATTATTGCCCTATTCTTTGCTGTTTTAGCATTAAGTCCGTTACTGATTGACGAAAAAGGTTATATTCTAATCGCCATGGGCGAGAATATTATCGAGTTGACAGTATTCTCAGCAATAATACTCCTAACTTTATTCGCCATCGCAACCTTTATCATCATCAAATTATTACGAGGTGGTTTCAAAATAAGTTTTAAAGCGTGGAACAAAGTCGCTTTTGCCAATAGAAGGCGTGGTATTGCAAACTTTAATAAAGGTTTAGCCGCATACATGTTAGAAGATTATCAAACTGCTGAGCAATTATTTGCAAAAAGTGCCGAACCTTCAAAGCGCCAACAAAGTGCTTATTTGCTTGCCGCCGCTGCATCTTCGAAACAACAACTTAATGCTAATACTAATCATTATTTAGAATTACTCGCACAAGAAACCGCTAAAATTTCATCGGCAGATATTGCTAGCATTATTGTTAAAGTAAAACTGTTAATGAATCAAGATACCGAAGAAACAGATAAAAAAGCCCGTCAACTCATTGATGAAAATCATAAGTTTATCGGTCATGATGCCAGATTATTAGCACTTGAAATTGACTTATGCATTAAAGAAAAACGCTTTGAAACTGCAGTGGATTATTTATCTGCCGCCCGCAAAGAAAAAACCATTCATGAAACTGTGATACTCAATTGGGAAACCAAAGCTTATTACGGAGCTTTTTCAGATATAATGCGTGAGCAAGATCAAGCTAGCCTTAGCGCTTACTGGAAAAAACTTAGCCGGAAAGTGAAGCAGCATAATGTTGTGCTATTTGCTTATTGCCAAGTACTCGCTGAAAATAACATTACTGAACCGCTGATTACGTTATTAACGCCGGCATTAAAAGCACAACCCGATAGTGATTTTTTAAAGCAGTTACGTACCCTGCCCATCAAACAAAGTGAACCATTAATTGCTCTCGCACAAAAACATTTACACCAAAATAAACACAGTGCCAAATGGTTGAGCTGTTTAGGACATTTAGCGGTGATGGGTGAACAATGGTCAATGGCAGAGAAAGCGTTTGGAAGCTTAGTTAAACTTGAAGCAAACCAACAAGCAAGGCAATACGATAAACAGGATTTACAAGCTTTTGCCAAAGCATTAACTGCGCAAGATAAACACCAAGCAGCAAACGAAGTGTGGACTAAAATCAGTACCTTATAACTAACTGATTGAACTTACTTATCAATGACGTTTGGCTTTTGGTAAATATCTGGGGTCCATAGTTGCATAAACATTTTGTCGTCGGTAAGTGCTGTAAAACCAAACTGCTCATACAAACCATGAGCATCGCGCGTAGCGAGCATGATCCGACGTAACCCTTGTAATTGAGGATATTCAACAATTTGTTGCATCATTCGCTTACTCAGCCCTTTATTTCTATGCTCTTCAAGAATATATACGTCGGCTAAATAAGCAAAGGTCGCCGAATCGGTAATCAAACGAGCAAAACCAACCTGCTTTTCATTTTTGTCCTGCCCATTTTCTCCCTGTTCAGCATAGATAACTGCAAAACAGAGTGAATTTTCAATCGCCTTAGCCACGACACTTTTAGGCACATTTTCAGCCCAATATGATCGAGACAGATAAGTATGCACTGCATCTATATCCATCTCATCTTTATTGGTTGTTATGCGATAACTCATGGTTATTTAAAGCCTTCAAGCTCTTAATTAAGTGTGGGATAGATTCAGCGTAGGGTTAATTCAAAGTAAAGTTTCACTGTGAAGCTGCGCACTAATCTCTAAATAAAAGCAAAAGCGTCCGCATACATATGTTCAACTAATGCGCCATGTTCAATAAAATCGCCACGTATAGCGCCGACCATTTCAAAACGTCCGGCAAGGTATATATCATAGCTATCAAAGCTAGCAATATCATCCATAGCAGCTTGATGAACTAAGCCTGTTTTCCCTTGCCATGTCTGCGATGGTTTTTCTACCACAGGGATAAAGCTAGCATCGTTAAGTTTCGCAATTGTTGCTGACGTTTCTTCTAACTCATACAGAGCGCTTTCCTCTCGTACTCCCCAATAAACCACAACTTTACGCGTTGCAGCCGTTTCAGCTAAAAACTCAAACATTGATTTAATATATGAGAAGCCCGTGCCACCTGCTAATAATAGTAGTGGTCGTTCGCTGTCTGTACGTAGTTGAGCATTACCTAATGGAATTTCAATCGCTACAGCACTATTATCAGTATGTGCTGACTTTATACGCTCAATCACTTGCATAGGATAACTATCAGCAACAAAAGCACCTATTTGCAATTCTATTAATTCACTATTTGGCGAACTAGCAATTGAAAATGGGCGTTTATCTTCATCACTCATCACAAAGTTTAAATATTGACCGGGAATAAATGCAACTTGCTCACTGGGTTTTAATAGTACTTTAAATACATGGGATGTTAATGATGTAATAGAGACTACCTGACAATTAACTTTCTTCATTCAATTAACCTTTTTCTGCTGTTGGGAAAATATTGAGATCTTCCCAAATATCATCTATATGCTGTTTTACCGACTCATCCATAACGATCGGCACGCCCCACTCTCTATCGGTTTCACCCGGCCACTTATTGGTCGCATCGAGCCCCATTTTAGAGCCTAAACCCGAAACTGGTGAGGCAAAATCTAAATAATCAATTGGCGTATTCTCAATCATAACTGTATCACGGCTAGGGTCCATGCGTGTGGTCATCGCCCAAATTACATCTTCCCAATCTCTCGCATTAACATCATCATCACAGACAATCACAAATTTGGTGTACATAAACTGACGTAAAAACGACCAAACTCCCATCATCACCCGCTTCGCATGCCCCGCATATTGCTTCTTAATAGTCACAACGGCTAAACGATAAGAGCAACCTTCAGGAGGTAAGTAAAAATCTTGTATCTCAGGAAACTGTTTTTGCAAAATCGGCACGAAGACTTCATTTAAAGCCACACCTAAAATAGCAGGCTCATCAGGTGGTCTCCCCGTATAAGTACTATGATAAATCGGCTCTTGACGCATCGTAATATGAGTCACAGTAAACACTGGAAAATCATCAACTTCATTATAGTAACCTGTATGATCACCATAAGGGCCTTCCGGCGCCGTTTCTTCAGGGTCTAAATAACCTTCAAGAATAATTTCAGCAGTAGCAGGTACTTGTAAGTCATTACTAATAGACTTAGTTACCTCTGTTTTCGCGCCACGTAATAAGCCAGCAAACGCGTATTCTGATAAGGTATCAGGTACTGGTGTTACTGCCCCTAAAATGGTGGCAGGATCAGCTCCCAAGGCTACAGAAACAGGATATTTTTCTCCCGGATTCGTCTTTTTAAATTCTTGAAAATCAAGTGCGCCGCCACGATGTGACAACCATCGCATGATAACTTTATTTTTACTTAACACCTGTTGGCGATAAATACCTAAATTTTGCCTTTCTTTATGAGGGCCTTTGGTGATGGTTAATCCCCATGTAATTAATGGGGCAACATCTCCTGGCCAGCAAGTTTGTATGGGTAGCTTAGTTAAATCAACATCATCACCACTAATTACAGTTTGCTGACACGGCGCTTTTTTTATCACTTTCGTCGGCATATTAAGCACTTGCTTAAATACCGGAATTTTTCCAATGGCATCGCGAAACCCTTTTGGCGGCTCAGGCTCTTTTAACATGGCTAATAACTTACCAATATCACGCAATGCCCCAACATTATCTTGCCCCATGGCAAGCGCTACTCGTTCAGGAGTACCAAAAAGATTCGTTAATACTGGTACATCAAAAGGGTTACCTTGCTCATCAACAGCATTTTCAAATAACAATGCCGGCCCTTTTGCACGTAAAGTTCTATCACTGATCTCTGTCATCGCTAAATGAGTAGAAATGGGTGTGCTAATACGCTTTAACTGCCCAGTTCTTTCCAATTGGCTGATAAAATCTCTTAGATCTTTATATTTCATAGGTAGTTACCAATCATAAACAAAAAACCAGCCGTTAAGACTGGTTTTTAACAAAGAAATTAAACTGCTTATTTACGCTTCATTGAATCAAAAAATTCATTGTTAGTTTTAGTCATTGCTAACTTATCAATAAGGAACTCAATAGCACCAACTTCATCCATTTCATGGACAATTTTACGTAATATCCACATTTTCTGTAATTCATCTGGCTTAGTAATAAGCTCTTCACGGCGTGTACCACTGCGGTTAATGTGAATAGCAGGGAAAACGCGTTTTTCAGAAACTTTACGTGACAGGTGTAATTCCATATTACCTGTGCCTTTAAATTCTTCGTAGATAACTTCGTCCATTTTCGAGCCTGTTTCTACAAGTGCAGTTGCAATAATGGTTAAGCTGCCGCCTTCTTCAATGTTACGTGCAGCACCAAAGAAACGCTTAGGACGATGCAAGGCATTAGCATCAACACCACCCGTTAAGATTTTACCCGATGAAGGCACTACCGTGTTATAAGCACGGGCTAAGCGGGTAATAGAGTCAAGTAAGATAACTACATCTTTTTTATGCTCAACTAAACGTTTTGCTTTTTCAATAACCATTTCAGCCACTTGAACATGGCGACTTGCAGGTTCGTCAAACGTAGAAGCAACCACCTCACCTTTAACCAAACGTTGCATTTCAGTCACTTCTTCCGGACGTTCATCGATGAGTAACACCATCAACTCAGCATCAGGGTGGTTATAAGCAATACTTTGGGCAATATTTTGTAGTAATAATGTTTTACCCGCTTTTGGCGGTGCAACAATCAAACCACGTTGCCCTTTACCAATTGGTGATGCTAAATCAAGTACACGCGCGGTAATATCTTCCGTTGAGCCATTACCACGTTCCATAGTAAGACGGTCATTAGGATGAATAGGTGTTAAGTTTTCAAATAAAATCTTATTACGCGAATTTTCAGGGCGATCGAAGTTAACTTCCGTTACTTTTAATAAGGCAAAGTAACGCTCGCCTTTTTTAGGTGCCCTAATCTTCCCTTGAATGGTGTCACCCGTTCGCATGCTAAAACGACGGATTTGGCTTGGTGATACATAAATATCGTCAGGGCCTGCCAAATAAGATGAGTCAGCAGAGCGTAAAAATCCAAAGCCATCTTGTAGTATTTCTAAAACACCGCCACCAAAAATATCATTATCATTTTCAGCATGTTTTTTCAGTATTGCAAAAATAATATCTTGCTTACGAGTTCGGGCAAGGTTTTCTAGCTTCATAGACTCAGCTAGCTTAACCAATTCATTAATGGATTTATCTTTTAATTCGGTAAGATTCATAGAGGGTTTCTTAAATTATTTTAAGTGGTTATGTCTGTGGCGATTGCCAGCGACAGTATGTTTCAAATGTATTTTTATAATCTTCTTTTCTAATAAACAATCAATTAAGTCGTATATAAAGACAATAGAATAGGGGTAAAGAGATGTTATTTTGTACTCAGAAGCTAAATTTAGCATTAAAAGTTAACTAGGTAAAGGTACTAGCTAAAATGTAAGCGAATATTTTCATCGCTTTTTGACAGGCAAATAAAAACCCAACGTTTAAGGTTGGGTTTTTCGTTCAAATAAAATATTTAACCAATTGAATTAAAGGTTTTTATCTAAAAACTCTTTTAACTGAGTTTTTGATAACGCGCCTACTTTTGTATCGGCAACTTCACCTTCTTTAAAAAGTAACAACGTCGGAATACCACGCACACCATATTTAGGCGGAGTAGCTGAGTTATCATCAATATTCAACTTAGCTACCGTCACTTTACCTTCGTATTCAGTAGCAATATCATCAAGAACTGGCGCTATCATTTTACAAGGACCACACCACTCTGCCCAAAAGTCAACCAATACTAAACCTGACGCCTGTAAAACATCTGCTTCGAAACTATCGTCCGTTAACTGAATAATTTTGTCGCTCATTATATTCTCCATTGTTATGGCGAACTCGCCAATTTGTATTATTTCAATATAGCATCTTAATGGGGTTTTATTAGCAAAATTTCAAGTCAGTTTTTATAACATTCGTATTAAATTAATAATTTGCTTAATTAGGCAACTATTTCGCCAACAAAAATGATAAGCTAGCGCCATGAATAAAACACACTTAACTGAAATAAAATTCGCTGACTTAAATCTTGCTCCACAAGTAGTGACCGGATTAGAAGCCATGGGCTTCACAAACTGTACGTCTATTCAGGCCAAATCTTTACCTGTATTACTTCAAGGCAATGACATTGCTGGACAAGCACAAACAGGTGAAGGTAAAACCATTGCCTTTTTAGCCGCTACTTTCCATCAATTATTGCAAAAAGAAGCGCCAACACATAATCAGCCTAGAGCGTTGATCATGGCTCCTACGCGTGAGCTTGCTATTCAAATCCATCGAGACGCCATTGAAATGGCTAAAGCTTCCGGTTTACGCCTTGGCGTTGTTTACGGTGGTGAAGGCTACGAAAGCCAACGATTAGAGTTAGAACAAGGAGTCGATATTTTAATCGGCACTTGTGGTCGACTAATCGATTACATGAAGCAAGGTATCTACAATTTAAAGAATATTGAAGCTATTGTGCTTGATGAAGCAGACAGAATGTTTGATTTAGGCTTTATCAAAGATATTCGTTATATGTTTAACAAAATGCCGCCGGCAACTGAACGCTTGAGCATGTTGTTTTCAGCAACCTTATCATTTCGAGTCAAAGAGCTCGCGTTTGAACATATGAACGATCCAACCAGTGTTGAGATTGAGCCTGAGCAAAAAACCAATACCCGTATTTCAGAAGAATTATTTTATCCTTCTAATGAAGATAAAATGGCACTGCTACAGACACTCATTGAAGAAGACTGGCCAGAAAAAGCCATTATTTTTGCCAACACTAAACATGTTTGTGAAAAAATTTATGATCATCTCATTGCCGACAAACTAAGAGTTGGTTTATTAACTGGTGATGTACCACAGAAAAAACGTTTGAAAATATTAGAGCAATTTACTGAAGGTAGTGTTGATATCTTAGTCGCGACTGATGTTGCTGCTCGAGGTTTACACATTCCTGCGGTAACACATGTTTTCAACTACGATTTACCTGATGATTGCGAAGATTATGTACACCGAATTGGCCGTACAGGTCGTGCTGGTGCAACAGGTCATGCTATCAGCTTAGCTTGTGAACAGTATGTTTTTAATTTACCTGCTATTGAAAGCTATATTGAACATGAACTACCTGTTACCAAATATGATCATGATGCCTTGCTAGACGACTTACCTAAGCCTAAGCCTCGTCAACGCCGTCATAGACCGAATACCGGCAGAGCAGGCTCAGGTCGTGGCAATAATAGACAAGGTGGTAATAACTACCGTGGTCGTCGTTAGTTTTCATTATTAATCATGGCAACACAAGACGCTATACCACAGTATGATAATAACCATTATGCTGTGGTTGATTTAGGTTCAAACAGTTTTCATTTGTTGGTCACCCGACTCACTGAAAATAACATTGAAATCGTGAATAAAGTTAAACGTAAAGTACGTTTAGCAGCTGGGCTTAGCGAAGACAATCAATTGAGCCAAGAAGCCATTGCCCGTGGCCTTGATTGCCTTGCTTTATTTGCAAAGCACCTCAGCACTATTCCTAAAGAAAACATGCGCATTGTTGCTACAGCAACATTACGCATAGCTCAAAATAATACGGATTTTATCAACGCCGCCAATAAAATATTACCCGTAAAAATAAAACTCCTTACAGGTATGCAAGAAGCTAACACTATCTTTAATGGTGCCGCCCGTACTTCTTCTGACAATATAGCGCAATCTCAATTGATACTCGATATTGGTGGCGCGAGTACTGAGATCATTATAGGTGAAAGCCATACTGCTTTGCATGCCATCAGTTTAAACTTAGGGTGTGTTAGTTTTAATGAGCGTTTCTTTAGTGACGGTGAGTTAACACGTCACCATTTTGATCAAGCCATCGCTGCGGCATCAAGCTTAATTGCTCCCTCAGCAGATACATTCATCAAGCTAGGTTGGCAAACCGTACTTGGCAGCTCAGGCACAATACAAGCATTAGCAGAGATATTACAATATCGTCAGCAAGATATTGTTATTACTGAAAGTTTTTTACAAGAAATAAAACATTCACTAATCGCTTATAAAACCATTAATGATATTGACTTTGCTGGCTTGAGATCTGATAGGAAAGCGGTATTAGCAAGTGGGCTAAGCATCCTTATCGCTCTTTTTAATTGCCTAGCTATTAAAGCGCTGTATTTATCTGCTGGGGCATTACGTGAAGGCCTGCTATTTGAAGTACTCCCTCAGTGCACAGGCCAAAAAATCACTTTTAATCTATAACAAATAATTAGCTATCTTCTTTTAACCATCTTGCAACTTGCTTAGCAAAATAGGTAAGAATTCCGTCGGCACCAGCGCGTTTAAAGGCAAGCAGTCCTTCCATAATACACGGTTTTTCAGCTAACCAGCCATTTTGAATAGCCGCCATATGCATAGCATACTCACCACTCACTTGATAAGCATAAGTGGGTACAGCGAAGGTGTCTTTAACACGACGAACAATATCTAAATAAGGCATTCCAGGTTTCACCATTACCATATCTGCACCTTCAGCAATATCTTGTGCAACCTCATGAAGCGCCTCATTACTATTAGCTGGATCCATCTGATAGGTATGCTTATCACCACCTTTTAAATTACCTGCAGAGCCAACGGCATCACGAAACGGGCCATAATAATTAGACGCATACTTAGCTGAATAGGCGAGTATTTTAGTATTAACATACCCTTGTGCTTCCAGTGTTTCACGAATAGCACCAACACGACCATCCATCATATCTGACGGCGCGACAATATCAGCACCCGCTTGTGCATGTGACAAGGCTTGCTTTACTAAAATCTCTTTTGTGACATCGTTAAGTACATAGCCTGTTGCACCGGCGATGTTGTTATCATCTTCACTTAAAATGCCGTCTTGCCCGTGTACAGTAAAGGGATCTAGAGCAACATCAGTAATCACGGCTAGTTGTGGAAATTTCGCTTTAATAGCTCTCACTGTACGCTGTGCTAACCCGTCAGGGTTATAAGCTTCTTCTGCCATTAACGATTTTTTATCACCTGGGGTAACCGGGAAAATAGCGATTGCAGGAATACCTAATTCAACAAGCTCTTGCGCTTCTTCTAGTAACAAATCAAGACTTTTACGCTCGACGCCAGGCATAGAAGTCACCGCTTCTCTTTGATTTTCTCCTTCCAAAACAAATACTGGATAAATCAAATCATTCACCGTTAGTTGATACTCTGCCATTAATCGGCGAGTATAATCATCTTTACGCATACGTCGCATGCGGCGTGCTGGAAATTGGCCAAAGGCAGTATTGCTATTCATAGGTTTATTCTTCTGTAAATTGATAAAATTGGCTTTGGTTTCGACCTGAATCTTTCGCGTGATATAGCGCTTTATCTGCACCAGAGAAAAGTTGCTCTGGTTGCATATCAGTTTGCTGAACGTATGTATTAACACCGTTACTAATAGTTAGAGGGATTTCTAGGTCATTATAAATAAATGGTTTTTCAGCAATGCGCTTTCTTAGCACCTCTGCCAATGCCATTGCACCTTGACTCTCTGTATCGGGTAAAATCAAACAAAACTCTTCGCCACCGTAACGAAATGCCGTATCAGTACTTCGCTTCAAACTGTGCTTTATTTGCTCAGCTAACCAAACTAAACATTTGTCTCCAGCTAAATGACCATATGTATCATTCACCGACTTAAAGTGGTCGATGTCAATGAGCACTAAACTCAATGGCGTCAAATTACGTTTACTTCGACGGTATTCGGCAACAATTTTTTGATCGTAAAATCGCCTGTTAAATAGACCCGTTAGTTCATCTAGAGTATTTTTTTTCTCAAGCTCGCTATTAACTTCCTCTAACTCTTGTAAGGCAATATTTAACTCTAATGTGCGCTCTTGTACTTTATCTTCTAACAGGCCTTGATTGGCTTGCTGCTCTTCCAGTAAAGATTGTCTGGCTTGCTCTGAGAGTTCCTTGTCCTGACGAACCTTAGTTAGTTCAGCCATTAAATGCTGTCTATCAGCCTTAAGCCGACGGAACATAAAAAAAGCACAAACAATAAATAATACCAAACACAGTAAAAAACCTATGCTTAGGCCTTGAAGAAATGACGTATTAAATTGGGGGATAAAATTGGTCACTACATAAATACTTTAGTTATAAGTTAAAAACATTTTCTGTATTGAGCTTAGTTTGGCAAGCTATTTCCTTCGGGTCAATACCTGTCAACATTGCCAGTTGTTCAACCACATAGGGTAAATAACTCGGCTCATTACGACTACTTTTAGGTTTCGGTCTAATGGTGCGTGGCGTTAAATACGGAGCATCCGTTTCAATCAATAATTTATCTAAAGGAATTAGCTTTACAATATTTCGTAACTCCTGCCCTCTGCGCTCATCACATAGCCAACCTGTTATGCCAATATACATACCAGCCGATAAACACTGCTCTAATTCTTGTTTATTACCCGTAAAGCAGTGCGCCACCATAGCTGGCACTTCATCGATAAAAGGCTCAAGCACTGAAAACCATGCTTCAAAGGCGTCACGCTGATGTAAAAATAGCGGCATGTTTAACTGGGCAGCTAAATTCACTTGCGCAGTAAACACTTGAAGTTGTTGTGCTGGTGCAGAAAAGTTTCGATTAAAATCTAAACCACACTCGCCAATAGCCTTTACTTCAGGTTTGCTAGCCAGTTGAGTTAACTGCGATATGTAGTCATCACTAACGCCATCCGCATCATGTGGATGTACACCCGCCGTCGAGTATAAGCTATCAGGAAATTGCCCCTGATAATACTGACACAGATTTAGTGCTTGTTGACTTTCTTTAACACTTGTACCAGTAATAAGCAGGCCTGTAACCCCCTGCACTTTTGCACGACGAATAACATCAGTGCGATCTTTATCAAAACGCTTGTTGGTTAAGTTAACACCTATATCAAACAAATGACTCTGCCGCTATTTCAATCGCTTTACACGGATACTACGATGACTACCTTCTTTATAAAGGTAAATTGCTCCCATCGCCCCTTTGTTCATCTTAACGCTATCACCAACTTTCAATTTAATGGTTTTACTATCTTTTTGTTGCCATTGCTGTCCATTCGCTAAATCAATAATCCACTGACCTCTGATCATTTTTTTAAGCTTGGTAACCGTTGAAGATATACTTTCCAGCCCTTGTTCTTCTGGTGCTTTCTTTAAATGTTCTTTAGCAAAATCATCAACTTCTTTTTTAGTGACTGCTGGATCAGCCTTAGTTTCAACAGCAATAGAAACTTCTTCGGCAACATTTGCAGGTTGCACTTTTGGTATTAACGCATCATAACAAGCTAATCGTTCTTCATTTATTGAAACTGTTCGACACTGATTTAACTTATCAAGTAAAGCCGTCTCAGCATGAGCCACACTTAACCATAAACATACCAATATACAGCTAATGGCAACTTTCATGAAAATTTTCATGAATTGATTTCCTCTTCTGCGTTTTCTGTTTCATCACTTTTATTGTTTAATGAGGCAATGATGATACCCAGCTCAAATAAAAGTAACATAGGAATAGCTAACATTGACTGTGAAATAATATCCGGCGGGGTTAACAGCATACCAATGACGAAGGCACCAACAACCACATAAGGACGTTTTTTTCTTAAGCTACTTGGGCTTGTTACACCGGTCCAGCACATCAAAATAATCGCAATAGGTATTTCAAACGCGGCACCAAAGGCAAAAAACAGCTTTAAAACAAAATCTAAATAGCTACTAATGTCTGTTGCAATCACAACGCCCTCAGGTGCTACTGATGTAAAAAAAGCAAAAACAACAGGAAACACTAGAAAATAAGCAAATGCGATACCGGCATAAAACAATAATGTTGAACCTAACATTAATGGCGCCACCAGTTTTTTCTCATTTCGATATAGCCCAGGTGCTACAAAAGACCATATTTGAAATAAAATATAAGGCATAGCTAAGAAAATAGATAACACTATAGTTAATTTAAAAGGCGCAAAAAAAGGTGATGCAACATCAGTTGCAATCATTTGAGAACCTGACGGCATTGTAGATAACAATGGTTGAGCTAAGTACTGGTAAATATCTTGAGCGAAATAAACTAAACTACAAAAAACAACAAGTACACCTAAAACAGCACGTAACAAACGCGTTCTAAGTTCAAGAAGGTGATCAAAAAGCGTTGCACTTTTTGTAGGCTCTGGCTGCTGAGAATATGAACTCATTTTATGATTTTTGCTCTGATGATTGAGATTGTGTTTCGTCTGGTGATGGTGAGTCAATACTCTGTTGAGCTACTTTTTCAGCATCACTTGTACTTGACGATGCTGAATGAGCATCTTTGGTTGCTAATGACGAAGAAATCATTGAATCTAATGGGCTTGTATCAACTTGCTTAAATGGTTCATTAACCATATCAGCAGCCTCTTGTAATGATTTTACCGACTCCGCAACCTCAGGGCTTAAGTTACTCATATTACTTTGTTCTGCCTTTTTCAAATTGGCATGCAACTCATGAATACGTAACTCTTCTGATAACTCAGTTTTAACGGTATCGCTAAATTTTCGAACACCGCCTATCCAGCTTCGTACCGTTCTAATAGCAACAGGTAAACGCTCTGGCCCTAACACCACTAGCCCCATTACTGCTATCAGCATTAACTCCCAAAAACCAATATCAAACATCGACTACGCCTGACTATTTTCTTTTTGGCTTTCTTTTACTTTTTCACCACTTTCCGCAGTGTTATCAGCTAAAGTTTCAGATGTCTTTTCTGCAGGTTTAGCAGCCTCATTTTCATCACCGATAGCCTTTTTAAAACCTTTAACTGCTGAGCCTAAATCGCCACCTAAATTACGTAACTTTTTAGTGCCAAATAATAATACAACAATGACAGCAATAATTAATAATTGCCAAATACTGATACCACCCATAACAAACTCCTATAATCTAATTAGTTGCAGTATAACACCGAAATTATCTCATGAAACGAGCAAAACACTCTACTAATAAGAATTTTATGCGCTAGATTAAAGTTTGTTAGGATATAACCGAACTATGCGTAAGATTTATCAGGACTTCCGAAGGGGGAAAGCGATAATTTTTGAGGTCGACTAATATGATAGCCTTGACCAAAATCACAACCAACAGAGTGCAATTTACCCAAAACTTCTTCGCTCTCGATACCCTCAGCGACAAGTCGATACCCAAACTGCTCACCTAGATCGTGCAATGCCTTCACTAATGAAAGGTTTTTATTATTATGTTTTAACGTACGAATAAATTCTCGATCTAACTTAATAAACTCAAATGGATAATTATGCAGGAAACTAAATGATGAAACGCCGGAAGCATAATCATCTAGCGCTAATCGAACACCTAGCTCTTTTAATTTTCTTAAGCCTTGTAATGCAACTTCATTTTGTTGAGAAAACGCCGATTCATTAAACTCTAAAATCAGTTTTTGTGGCTCAAAGCTTTGCTCTTTAATTAAAGTGATCAGGTTATTTAGCTGGTTAGATTGTGTTAAATGCCTGCCTGAGATGTTGATAGCAATAAAAGCGTGCTGATACTGGCTATCGTGCTGCCATGATAATAACTGCCTTGCGACTTCTTCGACAACCCAGTTTTCTATCGTTAAAATAATACCTGTTTCTTCTGCAAGAAATAAAAACTCACTCGGTGTTAATATCCCTTTCTTAGGGTGTCGCCAGCGTAATAATGCTTCAAAACCAATGGTGGTTGAGTTATTCAGGTTAGAAATTTTCTGATAATGTAATTCAAACTGCTGCTTGTCTATTGCTAAGCGAAGCTCTTGTTCTAGCGTCATGGTAGCAATCAGTTTTTCTCTCATGCTGTCATCAAAAAACACATAACGACCACGACCTAAACTTTTAGCTTGATACATAGCTGCATCAGCATCACGTAATACTTCATCTGAACTTTTATATTGAGTACCACAAACAGCAATACCAATGCTTGCATTAGAGTACAGGGTGTTATTTTCAATCGTATAAGGCTTTTCAATAGCACTAATGATGCGCTCAGCAACATCTTCTGCATCATCAGATTTAAGGGAGTCGAGTAAAATAACAAATTCATCGCCACCTAAACGCGCTAAAACATCATTATCACGTACACATGCACGTAGGCGATCGGCTATTTCAACTAAAAACATATCACCGGTATGATGACCCAAAGTATCATTGATCATTTTAAAGCGATCTAGGTCAATAAAAAGAACCGCAAAACGTTGATTAGGATGGCGCTTTAAATGTCGAATGGCATAACTGAGCCTGTCGGAAAACATAGCTCGGTTTGGAAGTTTGGTTAAGGCGTCATGATGGGCTTCAAAATAAAGCTGTTCTTCAGCTTTACGTCGTTCAGCCATTTGCATACGCAAATTTAAATTTGCGGCTTGCAATTCTTGGGTACGCTCAGCTACTAAAGACTCCAGCTCTTTTAAATGCTGTTGCTCTAGCTTTTTTCGCTGCTGTTTTTCTAATTCAAGTTGCTCGTTAGCTTGTTGCAACTCTTGCAACAACAACTTAACTTGATGCAGCTCTTGCGGCGCACTCGGCTGTTTTTTATCCCTTGGTTCCATCAAGGTTCCCATTTTTAGCTTTTTCCAAACGTATTATTTGTGTTTATATATGAAGAAAAGCTTTTATTAGTATTATTTTTGAGCGCTAAGTGTATCAAATTTTTTGAGCTAGGCTAGCATTAATCGGTAAAAAGTTACTAGAATGTAACTATACAACAAAAAGACAACAAAAAAGCGGCAAACAAAGTTGCCGCTTTTGATGGTTATTCTAATTACTTAGCTTATTAGAAACGATAAGTCGTACTGATAAAGAATGTTCGACCCACAACATCATAAATGTTAGGTACGGTATTCATATCATTGCCATCTGGCACTGGCTCTGGATCTGTATCAAATATATTTTTAATACCGCCAGTTACCTGCCAATCGTTGTTAATGAAGTATGCTGCAGATACATTGTGGTATATAACATCGTCTGTTTTATAATTACTCCCTTCCATACCCTTAATGTAATTTGCTGTATACAATAAACTCAAATCTTCACTGATATTGGCGCTTACGGTTAAATTAGATTTTAATTGCGAATAACCTCCCATATTACCATCAATAGTCCCTTCATAACTGACATCATCTTCTTCGAATTCAAGTAAATATGTTGTATCTAAGGTAACTTTAAAGATGTCGTGACTATAGCTGATATTCCAATCTATACCGGACGTATTTTGTTGGCCGATATTAGTCAATGTTGCGGTCATATTCGATAAATCACCATCAGGGGTAACATTAATTGTTTGACAAGCACTTAAATCACCTGCTTCACAAGCATTTAATTGCGCCTGAACATTCACTCTGGCTATCGCATTGGTGATATCAAATTCCCAGTAGTCAATGGTCGTAGACAATCCTTCACTGATTTCCCATACGGCACCAAATGTAAATGACTCACTTTCCTCAGGCTTTAAGTTTTCATCACTGGTATAGTTCACTAAAATCTGAGAGTCTTCTTCATTTCCCCATGGATCATCGAGATAGTCAAAAGAGCCTGAATTACCGCCATATAACTCACTAACACTCGGTGCTCTAAAGCCAGTAGCTGCAACCGCACGAAGCATAAATGTTTCAGTGAAGCGATAAGTTGCTCCTAATTTCCACGTCGCTGCACCGCCAAAAGTAGAGTAATTATCGTAGCGAGTCGCAGCATCAACTGTTAAAGCATCAGTTAATGGTACAGATATTTCAGCATACATTGACTGCACTGAATAGTTACCAGCTGTAGGATCTTGTTGTGCCGCTGTACTCTCACCAGCTTGTACTATCTCATCTGGCGTGTAATAACCGCTTTCAAAGCGACTTTCAATACCAAAAGCATAGCCAATATCATTTTCACTTACGCCGCTGTAACCTGCCGCCAAAGTAAATTGCTCATTACCTCCTTCATTTTCTTCTGTATACATAATGCCTTGTGCGGCTAAGAAGTCTTGTGATATTTGGTCACCACTAAACCATAAATCTTGATTTTCATAAATGCTTTGCTCCATGTTACCGCCATGGATTGAGTTTTGTACTCTGTCTTTGGAGTCATTGCGGCCATAGGTTGCAGTAAGACTCCACTGATCATCATTATCTAAATACCCAGTCAGACCAATCGAAGCTTGATAGGTATCAGTAACTTGCTCATATATACGAGGGCCAGCGTCAACCATGCGTCGCTTATACAATAGCTCATCGGGTAAATTACCGTCTTCATCTTCAAATTGTTCGGTATATATATCATCAAGTAAGCTAGTATCTAAATCGATCGCTGCCGGTTGCGGAGCCATTTGTTGATTTGAGTCCCGTCGGGTATACATGAAATCAGCACTAAACTCTGTATCTGAGGCTATTTCAGTATTAAAGCTACTGAATAAGCTAAACAATTCATTGGGTGTTTGAGCGTAGCTGTCTTGTGTATAGTCATATGAGCTATCTCTTTCTTTCCAACCACCGTTACCATCTGGCACTAAGCCACCTAGTGAACCCTCTGGAATATATGACGACTCACCTGCGGGCACAAAATCACGATCCGCCTGAATAATTTCACCACGATTTGAATATTGGGCACCAACAACTAAGTTGCCACCGGCAAAATCAGTGCCATGCAAAATGCTGAAACCACCACTCTCACCATCACTTTTATCAGTGATACTTCCTTCCCCTCTAACTTCTGTACCCTGGAAGTCTTTTTTAGTGATGATATTCACAACACCTGCAATTGCATCAGATCCATAAACAGCTGAAGCACCATCTTTAAGAATTTCTATCGATTGGATTATAGAAACCGGAATAGTATTTAAATCAACAGATGAGTCTGCTCCTGTACCTGAAGCAACCATACGTTTACCATTTAATAATACCAAAGTGCGTTGTACACCCATACCACGTAAGTTAACCGTTGCTGAACCACCAGAGCCATTATTTGAGGTGGCTCCTAGACTCATACCGGCTGCTGCTGGCTGTGCCGATAAGATTTCTTGCACTGAGGTATAACCGCTCTTTAGGATAAAATCTGATGATATAACAGTAACTGGGCTTGCCGTTTCGATATCTGTTCTGTTTATTCTAGAGCCAGTGACTGCAATGCGCTCTATTTCATCTACACCTTCCTCAGCCAATGCTTGCGCTGTTGTTATAGATGTTGTTGCTATACCGAAAATCACTGCTTGATTAATACGGTTTTTTGTATTGGAAATTTTTTTCATAAAGATCTCTGAGTTTCTCTGGTTGTTATAGACACCATAGATACTGCAGGATCGTTTCAAAAAAGTTCGTTAAGAAATGTTGGGGAATTGTTATCTTTGTAACTTAACTGGAGCTATTTTAAGCACTTGTGGAGGGACTATATAAATTTCAGGCACAAAAAAACCGACAGATGTCGGTTTTTAAAATTATCTATTTTGCTTTATAACACCATAGTGTTTTTTAATTTTGATAAAGCATTTTTTTCAAGCTGCCTAACTCGCTCAGCAGATATTTGATATTTATTGGCCAACTCTTGTAAAGTTGACTTATCTTCATCTAACCAGCGCGTTTTAATAATATCTTGGCTACGTTCGTCTAACGCTACTAAAGCAGTTGATAAACGATTATTTGCATGGTTTTCCCAATTAGCATTTTCTACTTCAACAGCTAAATCAGATTGTTTATCTTCAAGATATAAAGCTGGTGAAAAACTGCTTGCACTTGCATTGTCATCGTCATCAGCAGAAAGCTCAAAGGCTTGATCATGACTGCTCATACGATTTTCCATTTCTAAAACGTCTTTGGTACTAACGCCTAATGTTTCAGCAACAGTATTGACTTCATCTTGGCTAAACCAGCCTAAACGTTTTTTATTTTTACGTAAGTTGAAAAATAATTTACGTTGCGCTTTAGTCGTTGCAACTTTAACAATACGCCAGTTTTTTAATACATACTCGTGGATTTCAGCTTTGATCCAATGCACGGCAAATGAAACTAAGCGCACGCCTACTTCTGGGTTAAAACGCTTAACAGCTTTCATCAGACCAACATTACCCTCTTGCACTAAATCAGCTTGGTTTAAACCATAACCGGCATAGCCTTTGGCAACATGAATAACAAAACGTAAATGTGACATGATAAGCTTTTGTGCTGCTTGTAAGTCATTCTCTTCATGCAAACGAGTAGCAAGATCATGCTCTTCTTCAGCGCTAAGCATAGGAATGCTGTATGCTGATTGCATGTATGCTTCTATACTGCCACTTTGTGAAACGGCTAGCTGCATTGTATTACTCATAAATGACCTCTTTCGTACTAAAACTGAACTTCCCTTCGCTTGTCACTGTAACATAAAACAGCAATTTTAACTAGCTGCTCCCAGCCAAGCGAACACAAACATTAGCTTAATAGAAAGGGCAAAACAAGATGATCTTTCATTTAATTAATGAATAATTTGTGAAAATTTGTAATTAGCTAAAATTAGCCTAGATATAGCAATGACTTACTGTTAATCAGCCTAATTAATCGGCATTAGGCTCTATAGTACGAATATGCTTACGTACTGAGATATAACTCCCCACCAAGCCCAATAAGACTGCAAAAACTATCAACACTAAAGCTTCGTTCACTGCTAATCCTTGCAACTGAAAATCACTTTCGTACAAGTCAGTTAACTGGCTAATGGCTGATGTTAAATATTGGGCAAGTAAGGTAACCGCTAACCAAGAAAGTAAGCCGCCAAAAATGCCATACCACATACCACTATACAAAAATGGTCGTTGAATAAAACTATCGGTTGCCCCAACTAACTTCATGATAGCTATAGCATCTTTCTGATTTAATATAGCTAAACGTATCGTGTTACCAACAATAAGTACCACAGATAGACAAAGTAATAATGCCACTCCTATCACTATATCTTGTATTAATTGTGCCATGGCTTCTAAGCGAGTTAACCACTCAAGATCTAACTTACCTTGATCAACTTCTCGTTCCTTCTGCAGTTTAATCAATAACTCATTGGCAGCAAGTGCTTGGCTTGCTCTTTGCGTAGGTGTCACTAACAAAGTTGCAGGCAGTGGGTTCTTGTTCAAATACTCTAATGATTGACCAAATCCAGATAAAATTTTAAATTCTTTTAACGCTTGCTCTGCTGAAATATAATGAACACTATCAACTTCTGGATACAAGCTAATGCGTTTAACAAGGCTTTGCGCACTACTTTCACTAGTGGATAACTTTAAAAACAAGGTGATTTGTGAAGCACTATCCCACTGCTCACTCACTTGTTGAGCATTTTTAACAAAGAGATGTAACGTAGCAGGCAATGCCAAACTAATACCCAAAACAAAAACAGTCATCACAGAGGTAAATGGTGTTCGCCATAAATCTCCTAAACTACCTATGGCTTGCTGTAAATGACGAATAGGTAAGGTTAATAATCGTCTCAAGAAACTACTTCGCCCACTTAATCCACTTGAGTGCAAATGTTTAACCATTGTACACTCCTTGACTTGCTACTGGCTCAGACTGTAAACCATCAACTAAGCCATCATTAATCATGGTGCCTTCTTTAAGTGTGAGGGTACGATACTTCATTCGGGCAATTAACCCCAAGTCATGAGTAGCAATGAGGACAGTGACGCCAGCAGCATTAAATTCTTCAAAAAGGCGAATAATATCTAAGGATAGTTTGGGATCTAAATTACCTGTAGGTTCATCTGCTAGTAAAATAGGTGGTTTATTGACAATAGCGCGGGCGATACCTACTCGTTGTTGTTCACCGCCAGATAACATATGTGGATAACATTTAAGCTTGGCACCTAAATGTACTTTTTCCAGAGCCGTTTCAACTCGCTTTTGGATTTCTTTTCGACTAACGCCTTCAATTATCAGTGGTAATGCTACGTTATCAAAAACCGTTCGGTCTTTTAACAGGTTGTGACTTTGAAAGATCATCCCTATGCCACGACGAACATAGGGGATTTGCTGATACTTTATTTTCGCAAGTTCACAATGATTGACTAAAATACTGCCTGAGCTAGGCTTTTCCATCATGGAAATTAGTTTTAATAATGTACTTTTACCTGCCCCTGAGTGCCCTGTTAAAAAGGCCATTTCGCCGGCTTGCAGGGTAAAGTTAACCTGCTTTAGCGCAAGAAACCCGCCTGGGTAAGTTTTGTTAACACTATTAAAACTGATCATATTTTATTGTTATTTATTATCTAGTTGTTGTGCAGTTTATTACTATTTTTCAAAAAGCGCATCAATAAAATCATCACCTACAAATGGACGTAAATCATCAATACCTTCTCCTACACCTAAATAACGAATTGGAATGTTGTGCTTATCTGCAATGGCAAAAACAACACCACCTTTAGCGGTACCATCAAGCTTAGTTAAGGTTAACCCTGTTAAGCCAACAGCATCATCAAATAACTGAGTTTGACTTAACGCATTTTGCCCTGTGCCCGCATCTAGCGTTAGCATCACTTCATGAGGTGCATTAACATCAAGTTTTTTCATTACTCGAACCACTTTTTTCAATTCTTCCATTAAGTGGGCTTTATTTTGTAAACGACCTGCTGTATCAGCAATGATGACATCAACATTACGTGCTTTTGCAGCACTAATCGCATCAAAAATAACGGATGCGCTATCTGCTCCTGTATGCTGAGCAATAACTGGGATGTCGTTACGTTCTCCCCACACTTGTAATTGCTCTACCGCTGCAGCCCTGAATGTATCACCAGCAGCCAACATAACGGACTTACCCTCTGCTTGAAATTGCTTAGCAAGTTTACCAATAGTTGTGGTTTTACCAACACCATTAACACCCACCATTAACATGACAAATGGGCCTTCGCTGTTATTAATATCTAACGGTACGCTGACATCTTCAATAACTTTTTTAAGTTCTATTTTTAACAGCTCGTATAAAGCTTCTGCATCTTTTAACTGTTTACGATTGGCACTTTGCGTTAACGAGTCAATGATTTTCATCGTGGTTTCTACACCAACATCGGCCATTAAAAGGTGTGTTTCTAACTCTTCAAATAAATCATCGTCTATTTGCTTTCCGCGAAATAAATCAGCTAAGCCGCCACCTAAGTTGGCACGCGTTTTACTCAGACCTTGCTTAAGACGAGCAAAAAAACCTAAGTTAGACTGTGGCTTTTGCGTTTCAGGTTCCTCTGCTGGCTCTGGCTCTGGCTCTGGCTCTGGCTCTGGCTCTGGCTCTGGCTCTGGCTCTGGCTCTGGCTCTGGCTCTGGCAAGTCATCTTCAATATTCTGTGCAACACTTTCAACGGGATTATCATCATTAGGTGCAGACTCAACTGATGCTGATAACGTTTCTTCAACGCTTTCACTTTCTTCAGTTTGAGCTTGCTCCGTTGTGACATTCTCTTTTTCGTCCTGACTAAAGCCTAACCAGGAAAACATACCTTTTTTCTTCTTCGACACTATCTTCGACCTAAGTAATTTGTGTTATTTAATTGGTATTAAGACCAAATAGGGATAAAATTGCCGCTATATTAGCATCAAATCATCTAGCTGTCAGTGATATGAATCAAGGTAAAAAACCACATAGTAAAAAGGCTCCACTCGGAAATATTCGTATTATCGCTGGCAAACATCGCGGCAGAAAACTACCTGTTTTGATGGCTGATGGTTTAAGGCCGACCACCGACAGAGTAAAAGAGACGGTATTTAACTGGTTAGCACCCTACCTACATAAGGCTCATTGTTTAGATTGTTTTGCCGGAGCAGGCAGCTTAGGATTTGAAGCACTCTCTCGTGGCGCTGAACTAGTAACTTTAGTAGAGCTACATAAGCCTGCTGTTAAGCAGCTAGAAGCCAACAAGGCGTTATTAAAAGCAAGCAACTTAACGGTTATGCAAAACGATGTGTTGTCTTTTTTGGGAAATGCAACCAAACAAGGTTTTGATATCATCTTTATTGATCCGCCATTTCGCCAAAATTTAGTTGAGAAAACGGCGCAATTACTTACCCAAGGTTGGCTCAATAAACAGGCATTAATTTATCTAGAAATGGAAACTGAAACCAGCCCTTCGTTACCCAATAACTGGCAATTACTCAAAGAGAAAACTGCTGGCCAAGTGACTTACCGTCTCTACCAAGTACAAGAATAAGCGTTTACCATGATAAAATTACATGTGTTTAATGGTTATATTCAGTCAATTTTACTGGCTGAATACGCTGATAAATTATTATTACTTGATGGCTGCTGTCGTGCTGATGTTCCTTTAATCAAACGCTTTATTACTGAAACGCTCGCACGCCCTTTCACAGACTTAACCTTAGTAGTAGTTACGCATATGCATCCTGACCATGCTGGAGCCGCACACAAGCTAAGAAAACTCACCCGTTGTAAAATAGCTAGTGCCAATGTTCCGGGCCAATGGTATAGCGGTTTTGACGGTAAGATGATGCATCTAACGGATTTACTTTTAACCCGCTATGTTGCCAATAAAAAGCAACAAAAGCAGCGTTGGTTATGGTATTCAAGTATCTTAAAGCCTGATTATCAACTCAATGAAGGTGATTTATTACCAGGCTTTAATGATTGGCAAGTGCTTGAAACCCAAGGGCATACAGATAGAGATATTTCGTTGCACCACTTACCTACCAATAAAATATATATTGCGGATTTAATCGTAAGTATTAAAAAAGGGCTTATTCCCCCTTTTCCAGTTTTTTACCCGAATCGGTATCGAAGCTCTGTCTCAAAAATAGCGAATATGAATGCTGATAGTGTGATTCTTGCCCACGGTGGTGAACTTCGTTTAACCCAAGAAGACTTTGAGCAAGTATTAGCAAAAGCCCCTACCGAGCCAATGACTCATTGGCGCTCAGTAAAAGCCAAATTAAGGCAAGTATTTGTAAAGTAATCGACTAGATTTCTATGCCTAAATTTGACAAACCTTCGGATAAAGCCATTTTTTTCGCAAGCTGACATGAACGTTTATTTTCTGCGGCTAACTTTAAAAAATCAAACAATTCATTTTGTGTTTCTTTTTCCCAAACGATAAGCGGGTGCGCTTTTATCGCATGAACATGTGCTTCTTCAGAGGCTTGAATGTTCTCTTCATCGTCTTCTTCAGCTATGAGTAATTCTACATAGTAGCTAACACTGTTGTAGGATAACCTGCTAACGCTACTGACATCTTCATTCTGTTTATCTTTCCCCTTGCTTTGTATGAGCTGCCAGACTGACATCATTGCCATACACACATCTAGTGCAGGAAAAACACCAAAAAAGTCAAACTCTTCAGGATCCGGCGTTTGCTCTTCGAGCTTATTTAATTGCGCATCGATATTTATTTTAACTGCACTATTTTTATCTAACCATTGCCAGATAAGATCGAGTTGATTGCGGATGATGCTATGATCACCAAATTCAGCTGCCGTTGAAAACATTTGGTAATTAGGCAACATGCGTTCAATTATTGCGGCTGAAAAAGCAACTTGTTGCCAGTAACTTAGTTTTGCAAAAGGAAGGTGTAAAGCCAAGTGCTGCCCTTATAAAAATCAAAAATCGTAAATGGCTATTATACGCGAAAAGTTAGCCGCTTACTTTTAACTATTTTGGTTTAATTGCTTTTGCGCATATTCGAATTTAAGTCGATATTCGGTTAGCTTGCTTTCTAAATCATTAATCTGTTCGATAAATTGCTCTTTTTGCTGATTATGTTGGGTGATCATCTCAGAGTTTTCATCGCGTAAATACTTAATAGTTTCACGTACTTGATTATTTTCTTTTTCCTGTTTGTCTCTATTGGCATTAAAACGATTAAGAATATTCTCTTGCCCTTCCTGCGCTAATTTCACTTGTGATTTTAACGAGGCAGCTTCTTTTTGATAGAGCTTAATATCTGCTTGCTCAGTAATTAAATTTTCAGCTAACTCTTTATTTTTTTGAGTTAATTCTTCGATTTGTTGCTCAGCTGCTTCTTTTTCTTGTTGCGATTGCTTTTGTAATAATGAAGCTGATTTTTTATCTTCAAGGTGCTGCTGTTTTAACTTAGCTAGCTCATCACTGGTCTGCAAGATTTCCTGCTTATAATCTTGAGCAATTTTAACATGCTGTTTAATTTTTTCTTCTAAGAAAGTTTGCTGTTCTTGTTGATCGGAAATGGTTTGTTTCTGCTTCTTGCTCTCACTGGTTAATTGTTGCAACTCCAGGGTTAACTGATCAATCTTCTTACCCGCTTCTTGATTACTAGCAGTAAAGGCTTGATGATGTTGTTCTTGAAGTTGAGTGAAGTCTGACTGAGAAGTATTGAGTTGAGTAGTTAACTCAGCAATTTGAGCTTTTTGTTCCGCTAAGGTACCAGTTTGCAATGCTAATGTTTTTTGCTGTTGTTCCGTTTCAGTTTGCAACGATTGTATTTGACCATCAAGTTTAGCCACAACTTCCTTCGTGGTTAATTCGTTATCCGTAACTTGTTGTTTATGTTGCTCTTGAAACTGTGTTAAGTCATTTTGAGAAGCGCTAAGCTGTGCGGTTAATTCGACAATTTGAGCTTTTTGTTCCGCTAAAGTGCTGGTTTGTACCGCGAGTGTTTTTTGTTGTTGCTCCGTTTCAGATTGTAACTGTTGTATTTGCTCGTCAAGTTTACCAGCTGTTTGCTCCGCCGCTAAATTACTATTAGATAGTTGCTGTTTATGCTGTTCTTGAATATGTTCTAAATCGCTTTGTGCAACATTTAGCTGTTTAGTTAATGTAACAATTTTATTTTTCTGTTCAATTAAAGAATGCGTTTGCAATTCATCTGTTTTTTGCCAAGTTGCTTCTGCCTTTTTTAACTTACTTTCAGTATTATCTCTTTGCTGTTCGACAATATCTAACCGCTCTGTCAAGCTTTGCTCTTGTTCAGCTAATACCGCTAAACTTTCATTCAGCGTTGAAATTTCTTGTTGCTGCTCCTGTTGAGTTTGCTCATTTTTTGCAGTGGTACTTTTTAATACTTTCGCTAACTCACTCGACTTATCTTGCTCTTGCTGTAGTTGTTGCTGTTGAGTGGCGACTTGTTGCTCTAGGGTTACGATTGTTTGTTGTAAACTTTGGCCTTGCTCTGATATTTCTGCTTGTAACGTTTGCTGCTCAGATTGTAGCTTAGCTTGCTCGTGTGTTAATGAATCTTTTAAACGTTTATTCTCATGCTCTAAACGCTCAATGGTTTCTGTAAAGTTGATGTTATTTTGAGTCAATTCAACTTGATAGTTTTGCTCACTTGCTTCAAGTTTAGCTTGTTCATCTGCTAATTGCTCTTGAGTTTGGCTTAGCTCTTCTTCAAGTTGAGAAATTTTATTTGTAGCATCGACATCATGTGCTTTTAGTTGTTTTTCACTGTCTTGCTGTTTATTTTTTTCATCGTTAAGTTGGCCAGTAAGTGAAGACACTTCTTTCTCTAAAGTCGTAATTTTTTCAGAGAAATTTTTAGTTTTTTCTGTTAATTCACTTTGGCTAGTTTGGTAGTTATTTTGCAAAGCAATATAGGCAGGATCTTGCTCTACAGACTTGTTATCTTTTGAATTTTCTGGCGTTGCAGCAGATATTAGCTGTGTTAGTTTTTCTTCTATTTGAATATAAACATCACTTGCTAAACTTTGAATTTGCTCTTCTACATCCTTGGAAAGCTTATCTTTTTCTGCCATTTCATTTCCACGCTCAAATACTAGTACCATTAAATTAGCACAAGAATGCAGCTATCGAAATAAGCAATTGAGTTTATTTAACTTTAAATAAAAAAAAGGAGCTAAAAAGCTCCTTTTAATTAATATTAGTTATTAAAACTACGCTTCTTCTTTAGCTTCTTGACCTACTGGCGCAATTTGAACACCCGTCACTTTCGCTTCAGACGTTTGATTGCGTAACTGAACTAAACGGTTAACTTGGCTTAATGAGCTTAGCATAGAGTAGATAGGTACAAATAAACCACGCTTATGGAAATCAACGACTTTATCTTCTGCTAGCGCTTTCACTTTGTCTTCATTGATAGTGAAAATACCAACCAATTTTTTCTTCTCGCCGGTACTTAAATTAATATTTAGCTCAAGCTCTTGTAATAATTCATTGTCATCAAGCTCTTTAATGAAGTTTTCTGTCATTCTTTCGTTGTCATATAAACGACCAAGCGCTTGTTGAACATTTGTTAATACTTCAGACTCTTTACCGTCTTCTTCAAAAAGTGCTAACTCTTGATCTTCACCTACAAACTTACTGTCTAGATCAACACAAGCCGTTAAAGTATTTTCTTTGTCTGGATCAAGGCCTAATGAGAAAGGTACCATAGCAATGCTTTGTGGTAATGATAAGCCAGTCCATTTTTCATCTTGATAATATAAGTTTTCGCCTGCTTCTAAGCCAAGCATAGCCACACTGCGATAACGCTCTGAGTCTGGGTTTTTAACAAGTACAATTGGAAAGCTAGCTGAAGCTTGTGCGTATTCAGCTGCTGTTACAGGAATGATATGCTGATCGGTAACGTGTGTTAAGTCGCGTGATTTTGCAAGTTTTAAGTTTTGGTGCTGTTCTTTTCTTACTGGAACGAAATTAGCCATAATTGAATCTCTTTCTTATTGTACTGATTTTATCTACTTAAAGGTAAGCGGATATTTTTATAATAATGTAATTGAACTTGTGTTTTAATTACTGCGTTATTTGTTGCTTGTATAAGTTATGGAGACATCTTTTGAGCTTTCAATACTAAACTTAAAAATAATTACTTTTTTCTCAAAAAAATATTTAGGTTGTCACGATGAAAACAAAAATTCTGCTTTGTTTGCTACTTATATCGGTATCATTTTATGGTGTTACGAAACCTAAAACTCTGATTAAGCACAAAAGAAATTTAAAAAACTTAGCTGAAATACAAATAGTTAACCAAACACAAAAAGAATTAGTGTGCTACGTTGCTATTGACGGCCATAAGATTAGGTTTATTCTACCACCAAGGCAGCCATCTAAATGGTATCAAGCAACGGATCCGCGCTTTAACCACAAAAACTTTAGCACCTGGTGTGACTATTTAGCTTCACACCCTAAATACCAACCGAAACAAAACTGATAACACTAGTTCAAACGCTTGAGATCACTGTGCGGTGAATATTTTGATATAAATGTTTTATGCCGCTACACTTAAATGACTAAAACAAGTAGTGGCTACAAATGTTAAAATCCTCTCCATTAACGATTAAAATTTCAGTTATATTCTTGTGTTTCATCAGTCTATATGTAAAAGCACAAGACTTTGTAATAAACCTGCCACAACCTCTTGAAAACTCAGACTTCTCCAAAGAAGTACAAACGTTTCTTATCAAGGTATATGGCGATGTTAATATAGAGCCCTCTTTCATTTTTACTTCACCCTCGCGGGGGTTTAATTTATTAAAACAAAATCGAATTCAAGCCGAAGGCTACCGTAACAGTTTTTTCGCAGATAAACTTGGTAGTCAATACAAAATAGATATCCCATTATCCCATGTAAAAGTAGCTATTTTTTGTCTCAAAAAAGAAAACTGTGACGCTAATTCCCAGGCTAGCTATGCCGTTCAATCAGGGTTCGGGTTTGGTAAATTGATATGTGAGTCGCTTAAGATAAAGTGTAAATATGAAAGAACACCAAAGGGTGTATCTAAATTACTTGATAGCGGTTTAGTTGATGGCGTGATATCCCCTTATCCCGCCTACAATCGGTTTTTATGTTTGTCTAAGTTAAATACTTTCTATTTTAAAAACTTAAGTGCTTTTGGCTTTGATATTTATCACTACACTAATGTTTCAGATAGACAATTAAGAACAGCAATTGAAAAGAGTTTAATTACTAATTTACCCAAGTATTCAAACCTTTTTGCAAGGTTTCATGAAAAGCCAACCCTAAATAATTGCAATAAAAAGCTCGTTGAAATAAAGCCATAACATCATTTATTGCTCATCTTTAATTAATGCATCAAGTCCTAAAAACAGAGCGAATTAGCTATTCTATGTTTCTTGACTATACTACCTCGTTATCTACTATTGTTGGCGTCTTCGTTGGGGCATGTGTCTTAAGGTTGTAATAATATAATCTAGGGGCAATATTATGAAAATAATAGCCATACTTGTTGCAACGAGTGCATTATTTGCACTTTCTACTTTCGCTGAAGAAACAAAATCCTACACCCAATGGGACACTTTTCGATTTACTATCGATAATAAAAACGCCAAAAAATTTACCAAAAATATGCGTGCGCATATAAAAAAGTATCATACAAAAGCCCCACTAAAAACAAAGATATATAACATTACTTATGGCCCTAGTACTAACGAGTTAATTTGGGTTATGGGACCTGTTAGCTTTTCAGAATTAGATGCAAGGCCTGATAATAAAAAGCACGATGAAGATTGGGAAGATAATATTAATCCTTACATTACTTCATATAAGCAAAGTGAGATTTGGCGAAACCTGGATGGTCTAGTCATCAATAATTTAAATGATAAAGCCAAATCGCCAGAAAGGTTCATCGCGAGATATTTAACTGTTAACCAAGGTAAGGAACCTGCAGTCAAAAAATACTTGCTGATGCAAGTTAAAAAGACGCTTGAGAAAATAGGTAAAGTGAAATACTGGGCTGTTATGGATAACCAATTTATTCAAGGAAGCAAAAATGACCGGCATTTATTAGCGCTTTCAACGTTAGATAATCTTGCCGAAATGGATGAAGACTGGCAGTTTTCAAAACATTTTGAAGAGTTATATGGAAAAGGCAGTTTTAAAGCCTTTCAAGCTAATTATGCAGAAGTATTTAAGAATCAATGGCACGAAATTATCACAGTCAATACTGAAATGAGCGGGCTATAATGTAGAAAACTCAATAAGGTTGGATGATGAACGCTCAACCTTATTGAGTTCAATTTTCTGTCATACCTGCTCAGGCTATCAACTTGAGCAAGCATGTAAACTTATCTAGTTAGATACAATCATTTCTTATCAAGGTAAATGATGGTTATAAAATAGATACCTCTTCCATTTTCCCTCAAAAAAGAAAACGGTGACACTAAAGTTCAAATTAGCTTCACCGTTCGATCTAGGTTCAGCTTCGTAAATTTATATGTGACCCGCTTATTTAAGAAAAAGTGCAAGTATCAAAGAACTCTGCATGATGTAACTAAGCTGTGCGTTAGAAAATAGTTGTTGGCGAGATATCTCCTCTTACCCTCTACAATTGAAATTTAACTTCCTTTGGCTTTGATATATTCCAGTATATTCTCACTCCAGATGAATATTTAAGAGCAACGATAAAAGAAGTTTAAGTACAAAGTTACCTAAATATTACCCACACATGTTTACCTATTATCAATAACAAAAATGAATATAATCGATATTTTTGTTATTGACAATATAATACCGCTTATTTACTATGAGCTAATTCTATTTTCAAAATTAAGGTCATAACTTGAGATTCATTTCATTTTCACTTGATGGTCAGCAACGAGTAGGTTGCTTGATTGATCAAAACATCGTCGATTTATCTAAGGTAGATCCAAATATTCCAACATGCTTCGGTGCTTTATTAGCGCAAGGGGAAGAAGCACTTACTAATGCATACACATTAGCTAAGAAGGCAACTAGTGACGCATATGTTGATCATGAAAGCATCACTTATATTCCCTTAATTACTCGTCCCCCAAAAATAATCTGCATTGGTAGAAATTATGCGGCACATGCTAAAGAAGGCGGTGTTGAGCCACCGTCATACCCTGAAATATTTTATCGTGGTGCATCGTCATTAATCGGCCATAACCAGCCTATTTTGAGACCTATCTGCTCTGACAAACTTGATTATGAAGCAGAGCTAGTTGCTATTATTGGTAAACGTGCTCGCCATGTTGCGAAAGAAGATGGTTTAAATTACATCGCTGGTTATTCGATATTCAATGATGCTACCTTACGTGATTACCAACGACGCAGTTCTCAATGGACGATTGGCAAGAATTTTGACGATACTGGTGCTTTTGGTCCTGAATTTGTAAGTGCCGACGAGTTACCACCTGGTGCCCATGGCCTAAGAATACAAACAAGGTTAAATGGCCATACCATGCAAGATGCAAATACTGCTGACTTTATTTTCCCTATGGATGATTTAATAGCCAAGCTTAGTGAGTGTATGACATTAGAGCCTGGTGACGTGATAGTTACAGGAACTCCAGCAGGTGTTGGATATGCACGTAAACCACCCGTCTATATGAAAGAAGGTGATATCTGTGAAGTTGAAATTGAAGGTATTGGTATTTTAAGTAACCAGGTTCTTAATGAAGTATAGTCGTTAAGTTATCTCTCTAGTTTAACTTCTTTTTCATTCTCTAGCGCGAATAGAATCAATAATGGTGGCCAAATTGATAACTAAGAAAGTTGAATTTGCCCTAGCTTCGGCAATACCAGTTTTCACGAAATAGAAATGGCAACAGCAATACCTTTCTATTTTGCAAGGTATTGCTGTTACTTTAGTTTTCAATAAATAGTCTCAATACCTATAAACTTCAAACAAGCACCTAACTACGCAGCCGCCTCAACTTCCATAGGCTGCTATCTATTTTTGGCCGGTAGAGCTTTACTTTTCACGAAAAAATAAAACGGCTAAAAAGAACTTTATAAGTAAAAGAAGCTAACCACCCTATCAACGATTAAACTCACTCATTGTAAAATTAACTATTTTCTCCTTAAGCATAGGCTCAAGCTCTTATAATATTTAGTGCCCCCCTTTTAATAGGCAAGCTCAACTCAATCGAAATAATATCGCTAAAAACAACCAAGAAATTAAATAATCGTTTTTAATTGCATAAAACACTACTTTGGTATAAATTTTAAAACACACTAATTAAAAAGAGTACGTGAAATGAAAAAACTTTCTAAAGCAATAATTAAAATAACAGCCGCTTTAATCATGGGCCTTTCTGCTAACTTAGCTACTAGTGAAGAACTTAGACTAGGAACTGCAAGCCTAGGGGGCGCGTTTTACCCTATGGGCCAGAGTATTTCTAATTTAGTCAACCAATACGCTGGTGATAATATCTCTATGGTACCTGTTGTAACAGGTGGTTCCGTACAAAACCCACGTTTAGTACATTCTGGCGAGGTAGAAATTGCAATTACTAACAATAATTTAGCTGTCTTAGCGTTAAAAGGAAAAGGTCCTTATCGTTCAGGAAAAATTGACTTAAAAGCTGTAGCAGCGTTACACCCGAGTGTATTACACATGATGGTTGTTGAAGGTTCCGACATCAATACCATTGAAGATTTAAAAGGTAAACGTGTTGCTGTTGGTCCAGCAGGCGGTGGTACATTAGGTTTTCTTAACTTCCTATTACCATTACACGGTATGTCCTTAGATGATATGACACCAAGCTTTTTATCGTACTCTGACGGTTTTAGCCAACTTACCGATGGCAATGTTGATGCGGTATTTGCTCTATCTGGCTATCCTGCGGGCGCAGTTATGCAAGCCAGTGCTTCGAGCAAGTTAAAATTTATTTCATTTTCTTCAGGTAAGCTAGATCAAGCTCTAGCCAAAAATAGTGCTTATCAAGCTGTTGAAGTACCTGCAGATGTTTACGGCACAAAACAATCAGGAAAATTGATTGGTGTAAACAACATGTTAGTAGTGCCTAGTACTATGGGCGCTAATGTTGTGGAAAAAATAACCGCGGCCATATTTGACCACCTTGCCGAGTTTAAAGCTGAGAACGCAAATGCTAAACAAATTGATCCGAAAATGTCTAAAGATTTAGCAATACCTTTGCATGAAGGAGCTGCTCGTTATTTCAAAAAGTAATCACATAAGGGTCTGTTAGATAGCCAAAATAGGCGTTAGTGGTTTTATACAAATATAGGTCAAACATTGCACATGAAGTTATTTAGTTCATTTGAAGATTTTAGGATTAAGCTAATTGTTGTAGCAGCATTTTGCTTAGGCATATTCCATCTTTTCGTTGTGTCTGGCCTATATTCTCTTTCGACAATGCCAATGCGAATTATTCATGTAATCCTGGCATTTTCTCTGTTATTCGCAATCAAGCCGTTAACAAGCAAATTAGAAGGCACGTTATTCAATAGATTACTCTCTGGTGTATTAATAATCGGTGTTATAACTGCTGGCGTTTGGATGCTAATGCGTTGGAAACCTATCGCCTTTAGTGGCGGTTTAACCGAAACTGAAGACTTTTACGCTGGTTTGCTTATTATTGCTCTTGTTCTTGAAGCAGCTAGACGGGGTGTCGGCAATATATTAGCGCTAATTACTCTCACCTTCTTTAGCTACCCTTTTATCGCACCTTATTTACCAGGTGTATTAGAAGGACGAGGCTATAGCCTTGAACGTATCGTTATCTTTTTAACGACTGATACAGCTGGTGTTTACGGAATACCTATCGGGGTTGCTGCTACATATATTATAGTTTTCACCATATTTGGCGCCTTACTTTCACGCTTCGGCGCAGGCGATTTCTTTTTTGAAATATCAGTACGAGCTACTCACGGACTTCGTGCCGCTAGCGCAAAATCCTCAGTAATATTTTCAACACTTATTGGTATGGTTTCAGGGTCAGCTGCCGGTAATGTCGCCGTTACAGGTACTGTTACTATTCCTATTATGAAGCGTGAAGGCTACCAACCACACCAAGCAGCAGCAATTGAAGCAGTAGCTTCAACAGGCGGACAACTAATGCCTCCAGTAATGGGAGCAGCAGCATTTATTATGGCTGAAATTGTGGGTGTTCCGTATACCGAGGTTATGTCAACCGCCATAATACCGGCATTATTATTTTTTGGCTCAGCATTTATCATTGTTCACTTAAGAGCAGTAAAGTCGGGTATAAAACCTGCTGTAGAATCAAAAAAGGATGATCGCCCTTTAAGGCAAGTCCTGCTAGAAGGTTTACCGTTTATTGCCACATTCGTAACATTAATTGTGATGATGCTACTTGGTTATTCGCCTTTTAAAGCGTCATTGTGGTCAATGAGTGTTCTGTTAACTCTTGATGTCGTTCGTCATCGAAAAATAGACATGACTTTCATCAAAAAACTTATTGGCGCCATCACAGATGGCTCTAAATCTGTAGTGACTATATCAGCCGCATGTGCTGCAGCAGGTATTATTGCTGGCATTTTAGGTATTACAGGATTAGGTTCAAAAATCGCATTATTAATAGATGTCGCTTCAGGTGGTCATTTATTTTTAGCGCTTCTTTTTACCATGGTGACATCTATTATTTTAGGAATGGGCTTACCAACAACAGCAGCCTATTTGATTTTGGCAACTGTAGTCGCGCCCGCCTTGGTTAAATTAGGTGTCCCTATGTTAACCGCTCATTTTTTCGTTTTTTACTATGGCTGTATTTCAACTATTACTCCCCCTGTTGCCCTTGCAGCTTACGTCGCAGGTGGAATAGCAAAAGCCGATATCAACAAAGTTGGGTGGACTGCTGCCGCTTATTGCTTGACAAGCTTTATCTTACCTTTTGCTTTTGTATTTGGTCCTGGTTTACTCCTACAAGATAGTTATTTCAATAATTTTATCGCTGTTATTACCGGCTTTATAGGCATGGGGTTAATTGCAATTGCAATCATAGGCTGCATTAACAACGTCATTAATATACCTACGCGAGTGGCTGCCGCTTTAGCAGGGCTTTTATTGCTTTTCCAAGGGCTAATCACCGCAGCTATCGGCATTGTTATATTAATAGGCATTTTCTTTTTTCAACGTTTTAAACAGAAGCCCGTACAGGCTTAATTTTATAGGAACAAAATAATGGCAAGACAATTTAGAAGAGTAGTAACAGGCCATGATGAAAATGGTGTTGCTATTGTCGAATCAGACCAAGTTGCTGATCATATTTTACAACGCCCTAATCGTCCTGGCGTAACATTAACAAATTTTTGGTTATCTCATACAACACCAGCTGAATATGACGGTGCCATTGAAACATGTGAAGGCCCTTTCATATTGCATCCACCAACTAACGGTAGTGTTTTCAGGTGTGTAGAGTTCTTACCTGAAGATCCAGAAGTACTTAAAACATTAGATGGTAAATCTGCGTTTGCAGAAATGGGTGCTGGTAATAATATTGTAGAAGATGCACGCCACCCTTTTATGCATCGTACAGATTCACTTGATTATGCCATTATTCTAAGTGGTGAAATATACATGCTGTTAGATAACGAGGAAGACGATGTGTTATTAAAAGCCGGAGACGTAGTGATCCAGCGTGGTACTAACCACGCGTGGTCAAACAAGGGGACGCAACCTTGTGTAATAGCCTTTGTCTTAGTTGATGGCGTAACCCAAACTACAGCACAGCCTGGTGAGTGCAAAGGTATTCCTGTTCGTTAGGATACTTTTACCTTAGCCAATTTACTTTTACTTTTGCACAAACAGGATATTACTATGAAATTTATAGTCGGTTCACAAAACAGTACAGAAACATCTAGTGTTTTTCTCGTTATCGACGAGCAAGCCATTAATTTAACCGCACTTGATTCTACTATTGGTCAAGACTTAATGGGGCTTATCTCAAGAGGTGACTTAGAAACCTATATAAAGTCACTAATAGCTAACGCAACGACAATATCGCTTGATTCAATTAAACCAAGCTTACCTTTAAAAAAACCCGGTAAAATTATTTGTTTAGGCTTAAACTACGCTGAACATATCAAAGAAGGACCATATGAGCGTCCAGATTACCCAGCAATATTTATGCGTACAGCTACCTCCCTTATTCCTGCCGAAGCGCCAATGGTGATCCCTAGCTGCTCAGAAACATTAGATTATGAAGCAGAATTGATGGTTATTATTGGTAAAGGTGGACGCCATATATCTATGGAGAATGCTCTTTCGCATGTATTCGGCTATACCGTATTTAATGATGGCACTGTACGTGAATACCAACGTAAAACTCATCAATGGACACCGGGTAAAAACTTTGATGGAACAGGCCCAATTGGACCTGTCATTGTAACACCTGATGAATTACCACCGGGTGCAGAAGGTTTAAAAATTGAAACTCGCGTTAGTGGTGAAGCTTTACAATCGAGTAATACCAGCCATATGATTTGGAAAGTAGCCCCTATCATTGCCGAGATATCACTTTATTCTACACTTGAACCTGGTGACATGATTGCAATGGGTACACCAAGTGGTGTTGGTCATCCAAGAACGCCACCACGTTGGCTAAGAAATGGTGAGGTAATAGAGACAGAAATAGAAGGTATTGGTATCTGTCGTAATCCTATAGTTTCTGAAAGTTAATACTAAAAACGCATTCCTTAAAAGGAATGCGTTTTACATTGGAAACCATGCAGATTAACTTTACCAATCTGATGGATTGTTTTGATCTAATTTCTTCGCCAAAAAAGCACCGGTATTTTTATAGTGTGATATGAGTAGCTCAGATGCTAATGCGGCATCACGATTAATAGTAGCTTCTAAGATTTGGTTATGTTCATCTTTTACTTGCCTAGATTTATACGTAGACGACTTTTCAGCTAAAAAGCGATAGCGAATGTTTTGATCGTAAAGTTGGTAGCAATAGCTAACCAAAATAGGTGAAGTACAGGCTTCAAATAAACACATATGAAAATTTTTGTGCAAATTTTCCCAATGATCAAAGTCATTAATATCTGCTCGTGAAAGTCGATGATGCAATAACACAAGCTTTTCTTCCCAGGCCTCATCGCCATGTTCAATGCTATTTCGAAGTGCAATATCATCTAAATTGCATCGTAACATGAGTATCTCATTAAAGTTAGCTTGGCTAATTGGAGAAACACGAAAACCACGTTGATCCATACGTTCAACAAGGTTATCTGATGTTAATAAGCTGAGTGCTTCACGAATGGGTGAAGCACCTGTATCGAATAATGATTTAAGTTTTTCTATTTTCAACCGCTCACCAGGTTGAAACTCACCTTTGATAATTTTCTTTCTTAATTGAAGATAAACACGGTTAATCGCCGTCTGAGCTCTTCCATCTGAACTATTCAACAGACTTCCTTTATTATTTATAGTAGAAATAACTAACTCCTTAGTCTAAAGAACATCATAAATAAGTATCAAATAAGCTATAATACCGATAATATTGTTAAAAACATACAACTTTGATGTTATATATAATTTCACTACATTATCGATAATACTTAAGGACTACTAACTTAAACATACTTAAGTTCAAAATATCCTAATAAAATATTAGCTTTCAAAGCACGTTTTGTAATCTTCTCTCAGTTTTGCTTTTTGCACTTTACCCATTGTATTACGTGGTAACTCATCCACAAAGAATACGCGTTTCGGTTGTTTATATTTTGCCAATGTTTCTACCATTGGCGCTTTAATGTTTTCTTCTGTAGCACCGCTTGATTCATGCTTAACTACCACAGCAACTACTGCTTCTCCAAAGTCAGCATGAGGAACACCAATCACAGCAGACTCAACTACCGCAGGGTTATCATCAATTATTCCTTCAATTTCTTTAGGGTAAACATTGAATCCACCAGAGATAATAAGATCTTTTGAGCGGCCAACAATCGATACATACCCGTCTTTATCAACGATACCAACGTCTCCAGTTAAAAACCAGCCATCTTCACGAAGCTCTAAAGCGGTCTTTTCAGGCATTTTCCAGTACCCAGAGAACACATTTGGACCACGGACTTCAATCTGGCCAACTTCACCAGTAGCTAAGGTTTCTCCCGAATCTGGATCGGTAATTTTTAATTCAACATCAGGCAACGGTAAGCCTACAGTACCCGGGCGACGCTCACCGTCATAAGGGTTTGATGTATTCATATTCGTTTCTGTCATACCGTAACGCTCAAGAATCGCATGGCCTGTTTTTTCTTGCCATAAAACATGAGTTTCACTTAACAAAGGTGCAGATCCAGAGACAAATAACCTCATATTTCCTGCTAACTCTTTATTTAAATGCGGGCTCTTTAAAAGTCTTACATAGAAAGTTGGTACTCCCATCAGTACAGTTGAGCGCTCCATGAGTGAAGTAATTTTATCTGCATCGAAACCTTTTAGAAAATGCATAGAAGAACCAGCAAATAACGTAATATTGATCGCAACAAACAAGCCATGAATATGGAATATAGGCAGAGCATGAATCAGACAATCATCACTCGAAAATTGCCAGTACTCTTTTAATGTTGCAGCATTAGTAGCTAAAGCTCTGTGAGACAACATAGCACCCTTTGAGCGCCCCGTAGTACCTGATGTATATAAAATTGCAGCTAAATCATTTTCCTGACGATCAACAAGGGTAAATTCTCCTGATACTTTTGATTGCTCGTCAATAAGAGTGCCCGATTGACCATCACTAGATAAGCTTAAAAGCTTGTTAACTTTTGCCTCTGTCGCAACCTCTTCCATTGCTGTAATAGTTTGTGTATCACAAACAAAAACAGCTGGGCTAGCATCCCCTAAAAAGTATGCAACTTCAGCTGCGGTATACGCGGTGTTCAAAGGTAAAAATACCCCGCCGGCCATTACCGTTGCTAAATATAATTCAACAGCAGTGATCGACTTACCTACTTGAACTGCAACTCTGTCTCCGGGAGACACACCATTTCGTTGAAGTACTAATGCTAGCTGTTCAGCATGCTTGAATAACTCTCCATAACTAATAGATGTATCATTATCAAGCCAGGCAAATACCTTATCTTCATTACCGATCGAAGCCGATCTAATTCGATTCGCTAAATAGTTTGAGTCATACATTTTTTTGCTCCAATAATTTATTCTTATTAATTTTTTTTATCTGTGACGAGGAAATAATAGTGCTGTTTGCAATAAAAGCCTCGTGGTTTCGTTCAATATATCGCAGGTCATATTCATAATTAACCATTAGCCCCCAAGAATTTTTCAGCCCTTGGTTAGACATATCGGCCCATAGGTTAATTTGTTTTAGTAATGCACCATTACCTAAATGAAAACGTGATACCGGATCATATGGCCCACCATTTTTGTGCTGACCGTATAGCAAATAAAGCGTTGCTAATTGCATTAATAATGGTGATGCTCTTTCTTTAAACTCATCACTTGGGCTGTCGCCTTGTATTTCAAGTTCAGACACTAATTGCTTCAAATCCGCACTCAGATTATCTTGGCTTTTAACCCATCTACGTAACCCCGGAACAGGTGACATAGTGACGAAATGTTTAAGGTTTGGAAACTCTCGTTTTAATTCTTCTACCACCTGTTTAATAAGGAAGTTACCAAAAGAAATACCACGTAAACCAGATTGACAATTTGATATAGAGTAAAAAACTGCCGTTGTTGTTTCTGTTGGCTCAATGGCATTTCTATCTTCAGCTAAGATCTGGCTGATTGTCGTAGGCGTTGCATCAGTTAAAGCGACTTCAACAAAAATCAACGGGTCATTCTTTAAAGAAGGATGAAAAAAGGCATATAAACGCCTATCTTTAGCTGCGACTCGGCGACGCAGGTCATCCCACCCTTGTATTTCATGAACCGCTTCATAAGCTATAATTCGCTCTAAGATTTCTGCTGGTGTCGTCCAGTTGATAACCTCTAGACTCAAAAAGCCCCGGTTAAACCAAGAAGAAAACAAGTGACGAATATCTTTATCCAGCCCTAATAGTGATTTATCTTCTCTCGATAGTGAGAGTAAATCTTCGCGTAATTTTACTAAAGCTGCTGTACCACCTGGTGCTAAGTTAAGTCGCCGAAACAATTCTTGGGTGCTTGGTTCAGATATATTATGCAGAGCTCGTGATCTGTCTGTTGTAGGGTCATTTAACCATTCTTTGATAGATGCACGTACAGCATCTTCATCAACGGTAAAATCTCTATTTATCGTTTGAAAAAAAGTTATCTTTTCTTCTTTGCTTAATGATTGGTATTTATTCAAAATTTTAAGAGAGCGTGCAAGGTTTGTTGCTTCACCAGTATTTGAAAGTAGCCCACTACACATAGTAGGTAAGGATATATCTTCATTACTTGAGATCATGGTACTACCAATATCTGTTATTCGAGCAACGATATCTTCTAACAAATTAGGCCATTTGGGCATGTCCACCTCTACTTCACATTTAGCTAATGATAACGGTCAAAAAACAGAACAATAAAAATAATCGATTATTGACCACAAACTACACTTAATAACGTCGATACTAATATAATTTTGTATAAAAGAATAGTAAAAGCTGATAAAACAACCAAAATGTAATCAATTTTATAAAAAACTGACAATTTATATTCTGATATTAAAAAAACAGACATTTAAACAAATTAACAATAAATACATCAACTTAATACATAAAACACCCGTAAACCCCAACGACACCAAAATAAATAATCGTTATTTTTGCATCTATTTTAATAAAATAGTTATTTTTGTGTAATTATTGTGCTAGATTTAAATTTCCTTAAACTAAAAATATAAAAATGGGACACTTAAAAATGATGAAACGTTTATTACAAATTAGCTTAATCACTGCTGCAACCACTTCAATGGCATACGCAGATGAAACAAAAATAACAGTTGGGGGTTTTGTAAAGCTAGATGCTTATTATGACAATAAGGTAAATAGCTCTGTGGCACCACGAGGCTATGATTTACTCGACTTTCGTGGCATCCCACTAGACGGTACTCCAAATGCAGAAAGAGCAGGCGGTTTTAAAGCGCATGCGCGTGCTTCTCGTTTCTATATACAATCTGCCACTCCTTTTCAGGGTGATACCATTAAAACACATCTCGAAGGTGACTTTTTTGGCCGTGTCGATACTGGGGCATTAACGGATGATGACACCCTATCTAACTCTTATGAGCTACGATTACGCCAAGCGTTTATTACCTGGGGTAATTGGAAAGTTGGCCAAGCATGGAGTAACTTTGTTGACCTTAAAGCTTACCCTGACAGCATGGATTTCACCGGCCTAGTTGGTCGTACATTCTTAAGACAAGCCCAAATCACATACACTTATAAATTAGGTGGCGGCGATAAATTAGCTTTCTCTTTAGAGAACCCTGAGACAGATTATAACACTGACCATCCAGCGCCGGGTGCCAATGCACGTGAGAGCGAGTCAATGCCTGATATCATCGCTACTTACTTTAACACTACTGATTGGGGTCATTTTAGAGCCAGTGCTGTTGTGAGAAGACTGGGTACAGAAACGTTTACTAATGATACGATTGCACCAGATACATCTAGCAATGCGATGGCTTATGGTATTGGTTTATCAAGTAAGATTAATTTCAATAAACAGTTTAATTTAAAACTTAACTTTGTCGGTGGTCCTGGTATTGGTCGTTACCTATACAGCAACCATTATAGAAGTGCCGTATTAACACCAGAAGGAGAACTGGAAGTAGAAGATGCTTGGGGCGCAAATGCTATGTTGCAGTATAAGCCAACTTCTAGCTTACGTTTTAACATAGGTTACGGTGTTAACGATATGGGCTCAGGTGAAAACTTCAACACACATGGCAGTGTAAATACCGCTATGACAACACTTCATGGTAATGCCATTTATACCATTGCTCCTAAACTAAATGTTGGTGTTGGTTTTACACATGCAACACGTGAAGTAGCTGATGGTAGAGAAGGTGATATTACACGCTTGATGTTTTACATAAAAAGAGATTTTAAAGCTACTTTTTAATCGTTAAAACAAAAAACAACGGTGACCATAGGTTACCGTTGTTTTATAAAACTAACTCAACTTAAGCAATCTCTACAGGCTCATTTCTTCTCTTTAACTCTACTTATTTATACTTGTTTGAATTCTTATATCAAAGATAAGCTTAAGCTACCTATTATTAAGCACCGCCTGTATAAATCTAAATAGTGCCACTATCCCCTACTTGTAACATCCAATAGTTACTTTTTGTTTAATATATTGCTTTTATCGTTTGCAGAAACACAAACTGAAAAATGCTCTCGATCAATTATTCAGGTTGCTGCTAACAAATCTATATAGGTTTACATGTTGCTTTTAAGGTAATAGTTTATGTTTTAGGACAAAATACCTACTGTGCCTTTATAGAGTAAAGACAAACCAGAAATAAATAGGAAGAAATAGCACAAACGGTATATTGTTGTAACGCTCACCCTATGAAGTAAGTAGTAACCCAAGGCTACACCAATAGGCGCTAACGGTATCAACACTAGTGAAGTGGTTAAATTAGTATCATCGAACAAACCTAGCCAAAAATAAGGCAGAAGCTTTAATAAGTTTACAACAGTAAAAAACCAGGCAAACGTTCCCATCAAAATGGTCTTATCCATTTTTTGTGGTAACAAATAAACACTAATAGGTGGGCTTCCAGAGTGTATCCCAAAGCTTGTAAACCCTGATACAGCGCCCCAAAAGGTTCCTTTTAAACGGTTAGGTGTCTCCTGCTTAGTCACTTTTTGCTTAAACCAATAATCTAGCGTAAATATAACGGCAAGAGCGCCTATCAATACTCGCATCATATCTGCTGAAAAGTAACTAAACGTTAAAGCTCCGACTAAAAGTCCAAGCATGGCCCCTGGAATAATAATTTTGAGGTTTTCTTTACTACACTGGCCACTAAAACTTTTTATTGCAAAAAAATCCATGACAACAAGAATAGGTAATAATATTGCGGCAGCTTGAGCAGGAGAAACAGCTAATGCTATTAATGGTACAGATAATATAGAAATACTACCGCCAAAGCCTCCTTTTGCCATACCAAAAAGTAATACAGCTGGAATAGCGCAAATGTAAAAAAAGCTGTCGGTAATCATGACAAGTGCATCCTCTTCTTAAGTAAAATCACCTTGCGTATATAGGATAACGTAAATGTAGGTTGTTTTGAGATATAAACTCGAGGGTAAATTCAGGAAGCCTAGTTAAATGTGTAACAACGGAAGTATTTGAGTGCTAGGCATAATTAGTGCAATCTTACTCACCATAATATCACTTTGAAAAGCGTGCTCTCAAAGGATATTATGGTAGATATACTTGTACCTAGGTTTTACTCAATATTGCATCAAAGTGGAAACCTAAATATTCGCCTGGGACGGTGCCTGACAGTTCGAAGCCTTCATCTGGAAATGTTCCCGCTTTATGTCTTTCGTATCCAACAACCAAATCATCTCTAACGCCAAAGACTGTATCTTCATCGAGATAAGGGTCATCCTCAGGGAATACTTCTGTTACTAAGGTTTTAAAACCTGGTGCTGATACAATGTAATGTAAATGGGAAGGTCGCCATGGATGTCTTCCTGTAGCATTCAATATCACACCTACAGGGCCATCACTTGGCACGGTATATACACAAGGTTTTACCGTTGTAAAACGATACATTCCATTTTCATCTGCCGTAAATACACCGTGGAAGCTATGAATATCCTGCTCCTCATCTTGTGATGAGTACTTGCCATTTGGTGCTGTTTGCCAGATATCTATACTCGCACCAGGGATTGGATTACCATCCGTATCTTTAATGCAGCCTTCAACCAGTACAACTTCCCCCTCATAATGGCGTTTAAAGTCCGCACCTAATTCTTTAGGTGGTGCATCAGACACATGGAACGGCCCTAAAACACTCGAACTAGTCGCTTCCGGTTTTGAGTTGATCATATCAACTAATGATGAAACTCCTAATACATCTGATAACAGTACAAACTCATTTCGCTCTGGTGTTGTTATTTCACCCGTCCATTGCAATAACTTTAAAGCACTTCTCCACTCTTCATGGGTAATTTTTGCTTCTTTGATAAAGTCATGTAAATGAGTCGCTAAACTCGTCATTATCTCCTTAGTTCTTGGGGAAGTTTCCTCCCCAAAATAACTTAAAAATGTCTCTGTTATGTTGTCGCTATTTACACTACGCATAACGTTCTCCAATTAGTTTAATTTAAAATCCCAATACTTAAAGCTGGGAAACGGATAAGTAAAATTAATACAAGCAACATGACTCCTGCGAAAGGTAACGCGCCCATAAATACATCTTTCAAGCTGATACGCTTATCATTCAAGGTTGCCTTAATAACGAAACAACTTATGCCTAAAGGAGGTGTTAATAAGCCAATTTCAGCACCAATAACTGTGATAATACCGAACCAAACTAAACTAAGTCCCATTGGTTCAATTAACGGTAAAAATAAAGGTACAACGATTAATATAACAGAAGCGGTATCAAGTAATGTGCCTAAGAAAAGCATTAAACAAACATACAAAATCATGATCATGAGAAAACTCATGTTGTTTTGTTCTAAAATATCAGCAAGTTCATTTGGCAGACCTGCTAAACCTAACATACGGCTATAAATAGACGCTGCTGTAATCAAGAATAAAATAGATGCTGTGATATGACCTGTTTCAATTAAAATAGCCCATAACTTTTTGGTATCCATTGTTTTACGACTAAACGCAATTATTAGTCCAGCAGCAGCACCAACAGCACCAGCTTCTACAGCTGTAAGCCAACCAGTGTAGATACCGCCAAGCACTATAAAGATAAGACCAGCAAGAGGAAGCACTTTACTCATAACCTCTCTTAAAGGCATGCGTTCAGCATCATCAACTTTACGACCACCAATAAAGCCCTTGGTAAATTTACCCATAAACCAAATGGTAATAATAAAGGCAATTGCCAGTATTATGCCTGGAACAACGCCTGCTAAAAACATATCACCAACTGACTGCTCTGCAACAAAAGAGTAAATAATAAGCATAGCTGAAGGCGGAATTATCATTCCTAATACAGACGATCCAGCTACAACGCCAACAGCAAAGCGTGGGTTGTAACCATATTTAAGCATTTGTGGTACAGATACTTTGGCAAAAACTGAAGCAGAAGCAATTGAAGAGCCAGTAACTGCAGCAAAAACAGCGTTAGCGCCAACTGTTGCCATACCAATACCACCAGTAACACGGCGATAAGCAAAATTCATCACTTGATAAATATCGCTGCCCATTCCCGCCTTGGAAACGACAAGCCCCATAAAAGTAAACAAGGGGACGGTAGCAAAGGCATACTCCATAGCACTGTCACCAATGGCCACTTTTAACAGGTTCATAGAAAGGTCAAAGTTGTCACGCATTAACCAAATAGAAACAAAAGAAACAACACCTAATGCAATTGGAATATAAAGACCAGCATAAATGAGGAATATTATTGCTACTACGGAAATTAATCCAATTTCAATTGGACTCATGAGTTTCCTCCTGAAGTACCTGGTACATCTCTCATTTCGTTCATGCGAATCAATTCAAAATCTTTCTCAGATAGAATGACTTTTAAAACAAAAAGAACGGTACATAAACCAGCACTTAAAAATATTGTTAATTTGATCGGCCACCATGGAGCCGTGAAAATACCTGGAATACCAAAGTAATCTCTAGTTTCGAGCATTTCTATGAATTCAGGCCAAATTGCCACCGCTATAAGCACCATAAATATGCCTGAAACTGAATCGATGATTTTACGCATAATTGATGCTAATTTTGGATACTTTGGCGCAAGAAGCGTTAATAAACCATCAGAACGAGTTAGACGGTTTACTCGCACAACATCGGGCAATTGCAAAAAAACTATCAACACCATTGCAAATTGAACCACTTCAACAGCACCCATAAAAGGTGTGTTAAATAAGCCACGCGCTACAACGTCGTAACAAACGATCAATACCATAGCTAACACAACTAATGTACCTGTAGCATTGGCAATTTTTGCTATTAAATTAGCAAGTATGGAAATGCGGCAAGCAATTCTTCTATATAATTTAGACAAAAAGTTATCTCCTACTTTATTTTCTGTACAACCATTGACTGCTGTTTATCACAAAATATTAGTCAAATTTATTGTAAGAGTGACGACCCATTATCTAGGGTCGTCAAGTTAACTTCGATTATAGCTCTGCAGCCCAATCTCTTGATGGGGTATAACCTGCGGCCTTAAGCTTAGCCATATAAGCTTTCAGCATTTCAGTACCAGGTTGACCTTTTGCGTCTAAATTTTTTGCCCACTCAGCAGCAATATTTGGCATTGCATTTGCCCAGTCTTTTCGTTGATCATCGCTAAATGGAACAACTTCACCACCAGCAGCAATATATGCATCAACACTTTCACTAGCGCGTTCCATAGCAATGTTGGCTACGTGATCACGATACAGTACCGCCACCTCTTGAAGCACATCTTTTACTTCTTTTGGTAGTTTTTTCCAGTAATCAGAATTAACAGTTACTGTTTTAGAATTTACGGCACCTAAGTCTGCACGCAACATATAAGGAGCAACTTCAGCCATCTTGAAGGTTTTAGCTGCTTCAGGCCAAAGGAGAGCATGGCCAGTCAATCCAGTTTGAACCATGTTATAGAAATTAGTTAAACCACCACGTACACCAGCAGCATCTTTAATACCTTCGAGGTACCGTAAGTTCATACCTGCGCCAGCAACTTTACTACCTTCTAAATCAGAAATTTTTGAAACCTTTTCTTTACTAAATACTTGGTAAGTATTTAAAACAACACCTGTTGCCAAATACACTTGGTTTTGCTTTTTAAATTCAGATTGCATGGTTGGAAATTCTTTAGCGATTTCATCAACTGCTTTTGCTACAACACGCGAATCAGCTACAACAAATGGCGTAACTGCAGAAAGGGCTTGGCTAGGTAGTTTTGAACTATGAAAAATAGTAGTAACGATACCAATATCACCTAATCCTAATTTAACTCCCTCTAAAACCCCTTTAGGTTTTACAACGGTACCACCATAAGACTCTTGCCATTCCATCTTATAGTTGCCTGTTTTAGCTAATCGTTTATCAACTTCCGGTATGAAAAAGTTTGAAAATTCCGCCACCCACATTGCTTTTGCTGGGTAGCCATCGATCACCGATGTTTTAATTGTTTGTGTCGCATAGCTTGGTAATGCAGCCGATACGCCTAGTGTAATCCCCACGATATACTTAAGTAATTTTTTAGTTTTCATTTTTTACGCTCCATACGCATTTTTATTTATTTACTTATTTATTTTTACTCTACTATCCATACTGCTTTTACTTCTGTTCCTGAATTTTCAAAAACTTTGGATAAGGGGCAAAACTTTTCAACTTGCCTCCCAACCTCAGTTATTTGTTCCTGTGTTAACGAACCACTGGCTTTAATCAATAAATCTATACTAATGAAAGGTGTTTCTATTTCTTCTGCTAAGGTCACACCTCGCCTATCAAATTGACAAGAAGCTTCAATGTCTAACTGACCTAAATCAACCCCTAAAGACTTAGCACATTTATGACCTATAACATTAGTGCAACCCACTAAAGCAGCAATTGCAGCTTCAGTTGGAGTAGTTCCTTTATTAGTTCCACCTCGCTCAACCGGCTCATCAATAATAGTTGTTAGATCTCTTACATGAATATCTGACCTTGCATGTGAAGCACTTTTTGTTTTTGCTCTTAGTGTTGCTACTGTTTTTAATTTCATGATTTACTACTCAGTACTCTAATTATCTGCATTTATAAATAACTGCATACTTCATCGAAGTTAAATCGTGGCAACTTTTGGAATATCGCTGTTTCATCTGCGTAACCTAAATTACACAAGAAATTTGAACGCTGAGTTGTACCTTTAAAGAATTCTTCATCTACAATCTCATTGCTAAATCCTGACATAGCGCCAACATCTAAGCCCAAAGCTCTAGCAGCAATCATAAAGTAGGCTCCTTGCAAGGTGCCGTTTAAAAAAGCGGTACGCTCTATATATTCGTCTTTCCCTTTAAAAAATGGGCGTCGATCTTCATGAGGAAATAGGAAAGGAAGTTTTTCCCAGAAATTTAAGTCATAAGAGATGATGGCGGTTACAGGTGCATCCATCATTTTGTCTATATTTTTTTCTTTTAGCGATTTAGCAAGGCGAGCTTTTCCTTCAGGACTTCTGACAAAAATAAAACGAGCTGGACAACAATTCATACTAGTTGGACCGTTTGCAACAATCTCATATAAATTTTCTAATATTTCTTCAGGTACTTCTTTTTTTTGCCAAGCATAGTGTGAGCGAGCATCTCTAAGTATTAAGTCGATAGAGTCATCATCTAGCTTAGATTTGCGTGTTCTAAGCTCTCTAATATTCTGTTGAGCTTCACTACGTGCTTTAGCTAGTGCCTCACCGGTTAATGCTGTCATATTACATCTCACTTATTATAGTTAACTGGTACTTGAAAGATTAACAACAAAGCTTTTAGCCTAGTTCGCTAACCTTATACCTTATGTTTAAAGTTACCTTATTTTTAACGACAATAATTAACAAAGTCAAATAAAATCGATATTATTTTTAGCGATAATAACAACCAATGTCAAACAAAATCGATATTACTGTTGGTGTAGAAGACAGATTTTCTCCTTACTTGATTACTATTAACTTTTGAATATATTAAGTTTTCTTCTTTCAACGCTTGTTTTTATTACATTCTCATAGAGCTCTCACCACTCATTACACATGCTTATTAACTTTCTATGTTGACAGATTTTTAAACTACTGACTTAATTATGGTTGTTTTTAGCGATAATAATGGTTATTGTTACAAAAAAATCGATAATAACCGAGGATAAATATAATGCCTGCTTGGAAAGAATATAAAAAAGAATCTGTTGAACGAGGCTCTCTTGCTTTTGAAGTTTACTGTGTACACAGCGTACCTTCAGGTGATATGGCTGCTGTAAAGCAGAATTTACCTGCACATTTGGCTTATCAAGCTGAACAGGAAAAGCAAGGGGCATTAATGCTTGCTGGCCCTGTTTCTGACTTATCTGGTGATTTAATGGAAGGTGAAGGTCAAATCATCTATAAAACAACATCACTTGAAGAAGCTATTAACATTACTGAGAATGATCCAATGCATTCAAGTGGTGCTAGAAGATATACAATACGTAGATGGTTAATAAACGAAGGGTCATTTCAATTTGATCTTAAATTGTCAGCACAAACCATCAAAGTTAAATAATTACTTTATTAGAACAGTAATAGCATAGGTACCAACAGTGAGTTGATGAATGAGCAACATATTGTACATACTCATTACTAATCTTACTGGTTTTCAAGTGCTCAATTTTCTTGTAATTAATGAAGGCGCCAAAATAATGAATTATATTTCGGCGCCATAATCGCCAAGTTGTAAAGTTTTATTAAAAATATCCCTATTCTCTCTTAAGATTAATTAGGGTTAACAAGTCAAAAGTCCTCTATTTTTCCGAAGGTTTTACATGTTAAAAGAAGATGCTTTAAAGCCAAAGTTAAGTCGTATAGTAAGTCGAGGCTTTACGAGTATACTCATTGCTTTAACACTTGCTACGATCATTATATGGCCGTTCGAATACCACTTCTTTATTAGTTGGGTCGCTACCACATTTATGGCGGCAACCCCCACACAAATGCTTTTAGGCTTACTATGGAAAAATAGCGTACCTCAATTTATAAATAACTATCCAGCGCCAGTAAAAGGCTTAATACTGACCAGTATAACGGTCATTACAGGGGCTATTGTTCTAACCATAACTTTGACATTAATCAGCGGTGGTCATGGAGTAACTCCAATGTTAAGTCAATTTATGATTATGACTGTTGTTTCTACTATATGGATGTTGCTTATTTGGCAATGTTGGCCTGCTACCATATTCTCAAAGGATAAGGTGAAATTTGGCCTATTAACTTTCTTTTTTTCTTACTTAATTGCCTTTACGCTATGGCAACTATTTTTTGATTATAGTTTCCTTTATAAAAGCTCTGATCCTGCCTACTACAAAGATATAGATCCAAAAGGTCTATTAGATATGTGGCATGCAACTTCGTTCTTTGTAACAACAGCTTGCATTATTATTGTTCATACCTTGTTTGATTTCTGGCCAATAAATAAACTCGTTGGAAAAATTAAACAGCCTCTTCGAGGATTAATAAGCACTCTCTATATTTTAACTTTAGCCTTTATATTACGACTTATATTTGTTGATTGGTTTCAGTTCGATCAGGTTGAATATTTGGTTAGAGTGCCTGTATGTTTAATATTTGGAACCTTTTTAATCAGTAACATGATGCAATTGAAATTATTTATAACAATTGCTCAGCCTTTTAAAGGTTTAATTTTACTAGTTTGTGCAATATGCGCTGCCTTATTAATGCATGAAGTCTATTCTTTTGCTTCAAGCATACATGCAGGTAAAGTATTAGAAAAGGGGCCGTTAGCAGGCTATGAAAGAGAACAGTGGATTGCCTCTGCTGTACTAGGCGTGACTTTTCCAATGATATTTATTGTTTCAGGCTTTTTTAACTTTTGGCCAATGAAGCCTTTGAAATAAAGCTTTTTAAAAATAAAAAAGCGACTTTACCTCAGTAAAGTCGCTTACAATTTTGTTGCTTATAATAGCTAGAGCAGGGTTGTCGCCACCCACAGCAAGTCGCTGAATATAATCTCTAACTATTCAACAGTCACTGACTTCGCTAAGTTTCTTGGTTGGTCAACATCCGTACCTTTAATAATAGCGACATAATACGATAACAATTGTAGTGGTATTGTATAGACTATAGGTGCAACAAGTTCATTACACACAGGGACATCAATAACCTTCATTGTATCATCATTGGTGAAATTGGCATTTGAGTCAGCAAAAACATACATTAAACCACCACGTGCTCGAACTTCTTCAACATTAGATTTTAATTTTTCAATTAAATCATTTTTAGGCGCGACAACAATAACTGGCATTTCAGCGTCAATTAAAGCTAGCGGCCCGTGTTTCAGTTCGCCAGCAGCATACGCTTCAGCATGAATATACGAAATCTCTTTAAGCTTCAACGCCCCTTCCATGGCGATTGGGTATTGATCACCTCTACCTAAAAATAAGGCGTGATTTTTATCGGCAAAATCTTCAGCCAAATCTTCAATGGAACTTGCTAATGCAAGGACTTCTTCAAGTTTACTGGGTAAAGTCATCAACGCTTGCGCGATTTCCGCTTGCACTTCACTGTTCATGTCATGATATTTACCTAATGCTAAGGTCATCATCATTAAACCCACTAATTGAGTGGTAAACGCCTTTGTTGATGCAACGCCAATTTCAACACCAGCTTTAGTCATAAAGGCTAAATCAGATTCACGTACTAATGACGAACCATCAACATTACAAATAGTTAAACTTGCACGATAACCCAGTTCTTTAGCTAACCGTAAAGCCGCTAATGTGTCAGCCGTTTCGCCAGATTGTGAAATTGTGACTAATAAAGCATTTTTAGGTACATATGATTTGCGATATCTGAACTCACTGGCAATTTCAATATTACAAGAAACGCCTGCCAGCTCTTCTAACCAATAACGGGCCACCATGCCTGAATGATAACTGGTACCACAGGCAATAATTTGTACATGCTCAATATCTTTGAATATATCTTCAGCGCCTTCACCAAAGGTGTTTACATCAAGCGTATCACCTGATAAACGCCCTTCTAAAGTATTGCGAATGGCGATTGGCTGCTCGTAAGTTTCTTTCAGCATATAATGGCGATATTCACCTTTATCACCGCTATCATGATTCACATTAGCTTCTTTTGCTTCTCGTTCTACGGGCTGGTCATTGTCATCAAAAACATTTACTTCAAAACGAGTTACTTCAGCAACATCCCCCTCTTCCAAAAAGGCAAACTTACGGGTTACCGGTAATAACGCCATCATGTCTGAGGCAATAAAATTTTCCCCTAAACCAAAGCCTATTACAAGAGGGCTACCTGAACGAACTACTATGATGCGATCTTTATCTGTACTGTCCATCACCACTGTGCCGTATGCACCTTCTAATTGTTTAACGGCTTTTTGTACGGCAGATAATAAGCTATCACTTGTTTTTAGTTCGTGATGAACTAAGTGGCCAATAACTTCGGTATCTGTTTGAGAAACAAATTCGTAACCTAAACCTTGTAATTGACTGCGTAAAATTTGATGGTTTTCAATAATTCCATTGTGAACCACGGCAATATTACCGCTAGAGAAGTGTGGGTGAGCGTTTACTTCGCTTGGCGAACCATGTGTAGCCCATCGTGTGTGGGCAATACCTGTTCCACCACTTAATGGCGTTTCAGTAAGTGCTTGTGCTAATTCTTGCACTTTTCCTAAACGTTTAGCACTCGCTAATTGGTTTTGTTCATTTATAGTTGCGATACCTGCAGAATCATAACCTCGATATTCTAAGCGCCTTAAACCTTCTACTAGTATTTCTGCTACGTCACGTTGTGCTACCGCACCAACTATGCCACACATATATTAATCCTTATTTTTCTGCTGAACTTTTATTTAATTCGGCTTGGCGCATATTAAGTTTACGCCTTGGGCCTTTAGTTGTGTTCTTACTGACTCAGATAAATCATCATCAGTAATGAGGGTGTGTATTTGTTGCCAAGCTAACTCTAAATTTGGAATTTTTTTGGCTATTTTATCTGATTCAACCATCACAATAACTTCTCGTGCTACTTCAGCCATTACTCGACTTAGGCCTATCAATTCGTTAAAAGTGGTTGTGCCTCGCTCGATGTCTATGCCGTCAGCACCAATAAATAATTGGTCAAAATCATACGATCGTAATACTTGTTCTGCCACTTGCCCTTGGAAAGCTTCAGAATTCGCATCCCAAGTGCCGCCGGTCATCAATAAGGTTGGCTCATTTTCTAAGGCATGAATCTCATTCGCTATACTTAAAGCGTTGGTCATCACCACTAGACCTTTTTTATTAGTTAACTCTGCCACTAAAGCAGAGGTGGTTTGCCCACTATCAATAATAATACGGTTATGATCACGAATCAGGGTGGCGGCTTGTTTGGCGATGGCTTTTTTTTGCTCGGATAATCTTTCACTTTTTACTTCAGTAATTTCACTAGGTAAGGCGATAGCACCACCATAGCGTCTGAGCAATAAACCACTATTTTCTAAAGCAGCTAAATCTTTACGAATTGTCACCTCAGAAATATCAAACTGCTTTGCTAAGCTATCAACACTGACTTCACCGGTTAAATTCAAGTCAGCAATGATGCGATGGCGGCGTTGTTGAGTATTTCTTTTTGACATATTTTCTGAGGCTTATTTCGATATGGTTTCACTTTGCTCACCATTATGTTTCAAATCGAAAGTTAATGCAATATGAGTCTACTATCTTAATGACAAGGGTTTCGAACTTAACTGTAGAAGAGAGAATTAAATATAGGTAGGGTTAGCCACATAACAAAATTATGTGGCTAACTAAGTATTACTGCTTTACCTAACGACTAAGTGTTATAGCTTAGTAGGGCGTTGCCAATTTTTAATGTTACGTTGTTTGCTGCGCGCCACTGCCAGCTCTTCATTTTCTACGTCTTTGGCAATGACAGAGCCTGCACCTACAGTGGCAGTGCTGCCAACAAAAACAGGCGCAACTAGAGAGCTATTTGAGCCAATAAAGGCATTGTCATCAATAATAGTTTGAAACTTATTAACGCCATCATAGTTACAGGTGATAGTGCCAGCACCAATGTTTACATGTTTGCCTATTAGCGTATCACCAAGGTATGTTAAATGCCCTGCTTTACTGCCTTCACCTAAGGTAGACTTTTTCATTTCAACAAAGTTACCCACATGCGAATTTTTATTCATCACTGTGCCTGGACGAATACGAGCAAAAGGCCCAACAGAACAATTTTCACCAATGACAGAGTCTTCGATAATAGTATTAGGCTTAATTTCCACATTTTCAGCAACAGAGCAATTTTTAAGGATGCAGTTCGCGCCTACTTTAACACCGTTTGCTAATTCAACAGAGCCTTCAAAAATACAGTTAATATCAATACTAACTTCATTACCAACAAATAAGTTACCACGGATATCGATACGCGCAGGATCGCGTAAACTCGCTCCTGCTATCATTAACTCTTCTGCTAATCGTGCTTGATAAGCACGCTCTAGTGCTGCTAACTGTACTCTGTTATTAGCACCTTCAACTTCAATTTCTGTTTCAGGGTGTGCCGTTGCAATTGTTTTACCTTCATTATGTGCTGCAGCAATAATGTCTGTTAGGTAGTATTCTCCTTGCGCATTTTCATTAGATAAGCCAGATAACCAGCGTTTTAAATCACCGCCATTAGCAAGTAAAATTCCGGTATTAGCTTCTTTTATTTTCAGTTGCTCAGCACTCGCATCTTTTTGCTCAACAATACCAACGACGGTATTATCTTCGCGTACAATACGACCATAACCAGTAGGGTTGCTAAGATTAACAGTGAGTAACGCCATACCATCGTCAGGTTTTACCGCTAGTAAGCCAGTTAGGGTAGACACTTTTGTTAATGGCACATCGCCATAAAGCACCAAGACATCTTCATCATCTTTCAAAAAAGGTGATGCTTGATCAACCGCATGCCCAGTACCTAGTTGGTCTGCTTGCTCAACAAACGTTAAATCATCCCCTTTAATAGATGCTTTGAGTACTTCTCCGCCAAAGCCATACACTACATAAATATTAGTAGCACCTAGTTGGCGAGCACTATCAATAACGTGCTCTACCATTGGCTTATCTGCGACAACGTGTAGTACTTTAGGAAAAGAAGATCGCATACGGGTACCTTTACCCGCAGCAAGAATGACAACAGAGAGAGACATAGAAAATCCATTCGGCTTAAAATAATTATGCATTATTGTAACCAAGAATAGCCAAACTATGCTAGCAATACTCTTACTTGAAAAGCGTTACCCTGCATTAGGATTTATTTAATAAGCCAACTTCCAGAGCTTCAAACCAATCAAGAAAGCGCTGCACATCATCTCCTTTGAAAATGCGGCCATGCTGTGGACACATCATATCAATATCCAATTTTCTTACTCGTTTTACCCAATCGTTTTTGGCTGAGTTAGATGGCATCCACCGTTGATGAAACATCCGCATTTTATTGGTATGCTCATCAAAATTTTCTACATATAAAGGTGCTTCTACGTCCTCTAGCGCTGCACCAATATCACCCGACATTAAAATTTTTGCTTCTGGGTCATAAACATTAAAGTTACCTGATGAATGTAAATAATGTGCAGGGATAAACTCTAAACTAACCCCATCAATTTTTAACGAACTGCCTTCATCGGGGATTGGATCATAGGTAATACTTTCCATGCCAAAGTGGCGTATAAACCCTTCCCAAATCCAAGGTGAGTGGAGTGTTGCAGAGGGTAATGCTTGATCCCAAAGCCCTAGAGAAGAAATAATATCAGGGTCTTGATGTGATGCAAAAATATGGGTGATTTTATCGGCAGGCACTTGTTTGATCACCGCTGATAACATAGCGGAAAATAACTCAATGCCACCTGGATCCATTAATAAAGCATTTTTTTTAGTAATTACAATATACTGATTTGTATCAATAATTTGCTCGGGCTTATCATCATCACGGCCAAACATTAACCAGGCGTGAGATGCACTTTCAAATAACTTCTGTGTTTTCATTTTCCTATTCCATTAATATTCATCAAGTGTGGCAACCATTTGTTGAGAGTATTTAATATGATCTTTAATTTGCCCCGCTGCACCTTCAACATTATTGGCAACATTAATCAGTGCCTCTTGATATTGTGCGCCTGCTTGAGAGGCCTCAACCCTAGAAAGTGTTGCGAGAATCACCGCATTACGAAGCTCATTACTTAACATAGCTAATTCTTCACTGAGCTGCTCTATCTGCCGCTTATATGTACTATCTAACGCTTGTTGCTTTACACTACAACGCTGATAAACACCGTCTAAACTATTGATGTATGGTGAGCTTTTAGCTTGAGTGTAAACTCTATTAAAGTGTTCAATAGCCGTATCTGCACGTACTTTTTCAGCTGAAGTTTGACTTAATATTGCCGCTAACTGGTTAATTCTTTTTGATGACTTGATAGTCACTTCCGCTAATCTATCAATGAAATCTGTTAAAGGCCGAAAACCAGCCGCACGTTCACCTGCTCGTAATGCAACAGCTCTTGCGTTACTAGCCGTTAATGACAACTTTTGGGCAATATGCGTAGCCAGATCTAATTTTGCTGCAATCTCTGCTACTGATACAAAATAATTTTGAGATGGGTTAGACATTTTAAAATTTTCATTATTAGTTTCAATTAACTATAGCCATAAAAATTAAATTTGTTAGAAAATAATGTCACTTTTCTTAAAGAAATATTCACTGTATAACACCATTCACCCTTGCACCCTTGCTGTGCAACTGAATATTTTTTCGCCCTAAAAATAAGCAAATATGAAAAGCACAAGCTATAAAACAACTGTTTTATCTTTTATTTTTAATTACTTACCTGTGAAATCCTCTTTGGTACAGTACTTGCGATACGGATAGCAATAGAACGCAACCTGCGGTAGTAAATAAGATGAGCGATAAAGTAAAACTAGTAGTAATTGGTAATGGCCCTGTAGGCCATAATTTTTTAGAGTATTTAGTTGAGTCAGGCAAAGCTGACGATTACCAAGTCACTGTATTTGGCGAAGAACCTCTTCCAGCTTATGACAGAGTACATTTAACAGCTTGGTTCAAAAATAGAACGGTTGATGATATCAACATGGTTCATGATGACTTTTACGGCAAGAATAACTTCACTTTGCATACAGGTGATAAAGCAACGAAAATTGATCGTGAAAAGAAAGTTGTTCTTTCTGAATCAGGCCGTGAAGTAAGTTACGATAAAATAGTGCTTGCTACAGGCTCTTTCCCATTTGTTCCACCAGTTCCTGGTCATGAGCGTGACAATATTTTTGTTTATCGTACTATTGATGATTTAGAGAAAATCACTGAAGCCGCTAAATCAGCTAAAGTTGGTGCTGTTATAGGTGGTGGTTTATTAGGTTTAGAAGCTGCCAAAGCAGTTATGGACCTTGGTTTAGATACCCATGTTGTTGAATTTGCACCTCGTTTAATGGCCGTACAAATTGACGATGGCGGCGGCGCCATGTTGAGTAAAAAAATTCAAGATTTAGGCGTTAGTGTCCACACTCAAAAGAATACCCAAAACATTGGCGATGGTGATAGCGCCGTACATAAAATGAGTTTTGCCGATGGCAGCGAGCTAGAAACTGACATTATCGTTTTCTCTGCGGGTATTCGCCCACGTGATGAATTAGGTCGTGCAGCTGATCTTGCCATGGGTGAGCGTGGCGGTATTGTTATCAATAATAACGCATTAACTTCTGATGAAGATATTTACGCTATTGGTGAAGTAGCACTTTGGGACAATAAGATTTTTGGTCTTATCGCCCCGGGTAATGCAATGGCTCATGCTGCCGTTGATCATCTAACTCAAACTGGCGAAAGTGAATTTGCTGGTGCTGACATGAGCACTAAATTAAAACTGATGGGTGTTGATGTTGCTTCTATTGGTGATGCACACGGTAATACGCCTAACGCTCGTAGCTACACCTATGTAAACGATCGTGAAGAAGTTTATAAGAAAATTGTTGTCAGTGAAGACGACAAATATTTACTAGGTGCTGTACTTATCGGTGACGCTGCCGAGTATGGTTCACTACTACAATTCATGCTTAATAAAATGGAATTACCTGCTGAGCCTGAAGGGCTAATTTTACCAAGTGTTGATGGCAGCTCTAGTGGTATTGGTGTCGATGCCCTACCTGATTCAGCACAACTTTGTTCATGTTTAAATGTGACCAAAGGCGACATTATAGAAGCAGTAGACGCTGGAGCCACTGACATGGCTGCTATTAAGTCTTGCACTAAAGCAGCCACAGGCTGTGGTGGTTGTGCTGCACTAGTTACACAAGTACTTAACTGTGAATTAGAGAAAAAAGGTGTTGAAGTCAATACTGACCTTTGTGAGCATTTTGCTTACACACGTCAAGATTTATACAACATTATCCGTGTTGAAAAAATTAAGTCATTCGAAGAGCTGCTTGAAAAACATGGTACCGGTTTAGGCTGCGATATTTGTAAACCTACAGCGGCGAACATTCTTGCTTCATGTTGGAATGACCACGTCTTTGAAAGTAGTTTACAAGGTTTGCAAGATACTAACGATTTTTATATGGGTAACATGCAAAAAGATGGTACTTATTCAATTGTACCTCGTGTTGCCGGTGGTGAAATTACACCAGAGAAACTTATCGTTTTAGGCGAAATAGCGAAAGAGTATGATTTATACACCAAGATTACTGGTGGTCAACGTATCGATTTATTCGGCGCACGTGTTGAACAACTACCACCAATCTGGCGCAAGCTAGTTGATGCTGGTTTCGAAACAGGTCATGCCTACGGTAAGTCATTACGTACGGTTAAATCATGTGTTGGCTCTACGTGGTGTCGTTACGGCGTACAAGACTCTATGGGCTTGGCGATTAAGTTAGAACACAGATATAAAGGTTTACGTTCACCTCACAAAATTAAACTAGCTGTATCAGGCTGTACCCGTGAATGTGCTGAAGCACAAAGTAAAGACTTTGGTGTTATCGCAACAGAAAACGGTTGGAACTTATATGTTTGTGGTAACGGCGGTATGAAACCACGCCACGCAGACTTATTCGCCTCTGATTTATCAGAAGAAGAAGTTATTACTTATATTGATCGAATCTCTATGTTCTATGTACGTACTGCTGATCGCTTACAACGTACTTCGGTATGGATGGACAATATGGAAGGTGGCTTAGAGTACTTAAAGTCTGTCATTATCGATGACAAATTGGGCTTAAATGCTGAATTAGAAGAAGAAATGAAAAGCGTTGTAGATACCTATCAATGTGAATGGAAATCTGCCATTGATGACCCTGAAAAAATGAAACGCTTTAGCCACTTTATTAACAGCGACAAACAAGATGATAATGTTATCTTCACTACCGAGCGTGAACAAATTCGCCCAGCCTATGCTGAGGAAAAGTCACTTGCTATTGAAGTTAAATAACACAGGAGTAAAATCATGAGCGACCAAAACCAATGGCAAGACATTTGCAAAACCAGTGATATTCTGCCTAATATAGGGGTCTGTGCTTTATTTGAAGGAAATCAAGTAGCTATTTTCAAAATAGCAGATACCTCAGGCACAGAACAATTATTTGCTATCAATAATTATTGTCCATTTAGTGAATCGAATACTATCTCTAGAGGTATAGTTGGCAGTTTAGATGGTAAAACAGTTGTTGCGTCACCTCTATATAAACAACATTTTGATCTTACAACAGGAATCTGCCTAGAAGATAGCACAGTGACTCTTAACACCTACCCTGTGCGTATAGAGGGAGATACCGTTCAATTAGCCGCTTAAGGACGTATAATGAAATATAGTTATTACATTGCTGATGTTTTCACTGACCAAGCTTTTCATGGTGTACCACTGCCAGTTTTTACCAATGCAAGTGGACTCAATGACAAGCAAATGCTTCAAATTGCTAGTGAGCTTAACGCAAGTAATACTATATTTCTAACTCCAACTGAGCAAAGCCACTGCTTTAATATTAAAGTTTTTTCTAAGCTAGAAGAAGTACCTATCGGTAGCCACTCAATTTTAGCGGCAAGCTATACCTTAGCTAAAACCGAATTAGCAACGTTATCAGATGAACATACCCTTATTTCTTTCCGATCTAATTGGGATGACAGCATAGAAACTGTTAAAACCTATGTAAGTAAAAACGCCCAAAATGAGCCTTCACTTGTACAGCAAACTTATAATACCAAACCAACAATAGATCGCTTTACACCTACAACGGAAGAGTTAGCGGCAATGTTGTCTCTAAGCCCTGCCGATATTGGTTTCGACAATTATCGACCACTTATTGTCTCATGTGGTGTTCCATACCTTATTGTGCCCATTAAATCATATTCCGCCATTCGCGATGCTAAGTTCAATGAAGATGCTTGGAGTAATTCCTCTGCACCGACTTCATTAGCTCAAGAAATCTTACTATTCTCTAATAACACCGATAACAACCAGGCGGACTTTCATGCTCGATTATTAGGGCCAAGCATAGCGCATCATGAAGATCCACCCATCGGTGGGGCAATTAATGGTCTCGCTAACCATATTTGCGCTCATCCACACATACAAGCAGGAACACATGTCTTCGCTGTACAACGCGGAGCAAACGATGCACGTCAAAGTATGTTTTATATAGAAATGGATCATAAACAAGAAAGGGATTTAACCGTCCGTGTGGGCGGTCATGCTGTGATCGTTAGCGAAGGTAAAATTACTGTTGAGACATAGCTAATACCTACCTAATTACTGTACAAACTAATACGCAATTAGGTAATTTTTCTTAGGCTTGCTGAATTCCAGCAAGCCTTTTTTTATTGGCTTTTTACTATCTATCATTAGCGCTTTAAAACTCATTAAAGATATTTATATATAGTTTTCTCTGTCAAATAAGCCACACTACCACTGCTGCTACTGCTTTTCACTACTGTGCGCCGTGGCATTTATTCCAGCTAAAAGTGAATGGAGTCAGGTAGGAGCATTGTCCTATTGGTACTAGTTTGTTTTATTAAACCCCAAACAA
>NZ_BAAJLW010000005.1:0-228958 GCF_057546125.1 Colwellia sp. SU-HH00943 | reverse complement strand
TTTTTTATGTCAACGATTATTTGATAAAAATTAATTTTATTTTTAAACGTTAACTTATCGCACAGTGAACAAATCATCCAAGATAACTTGTTAAAACATTCCGTTGGTTGTGCTTTTTGTCTCAAGTCCTTGAAACTGGATGCGCATTGTATAGAGTTCTGCTTTCAGGTCAACAGTAAAAATAACTTTTTTACACGTTATTTGTTTATATTAGTCTAAGTGTTCAAAGCTTGCTCAATTTTTACATATATTAAACAACTCTTGGTCAATAAAACTTATAATATCTATAGAAAGGTTAGGTTACATTGACAAACCGCCATCAATTTCAACGACTCGACCTGTAAAAAAGTCATTTTCGAAAATATATTTTGCGGTATGGGCTATTTCTTCAGCTTCGCCTAATCGACCTACAGGTTTCATGTTTTCAAGTCTATCACGCATTTCAGGTTTCATTGCTTCTGTCATTGCGGTACGAATAACACCTGGTGCAATAGCACCAACTCGAATTCCATGGCGTCCTAACTCTCTCGCCCAAGTTGTTGTCATTGCCACCACTCCTGCCTTTGCAGCAGAGTAGTTTGTTTGTCCCATATTGCCACCTCGTGCGATAGATGACATGTTAATGATAACGCCTTGCTTACCTGATTCAATCATGTGAACCGCGGCTTCTCGGCCACATAAAAAGACGCCAGTAAGGTTAACGTCAATCACTGATTGAAATTGTGCTAAAGACATTTTTTGATTAACTACACCGTCCTTTGCTTTAACAAACATACCATCGCGTAATATCCCTGCGTTATTAATTAGTCCATCAATACCATTGAAATCATAATTTATTTGCTTAAAAGTCGCTTCTACTTGTTGTTCATCACTAACATTTGCAAGATAAAGTTTCCCCTTTACGCCCTCTTTCTCTATTAGCGAAACGGTTTCTTCTAATAGATCTATATTTAAGTCAATTAATGCGATGTTAGCGCCACTTTTAGCCAAGTTAATAGCCATAGTTCGGCCCAAGCCTTGACCGCCACCAGTGATCACAATTGTTTTGTTGTTTAAATCCATACCATTCCCTTTAATTATCTCATTAACTTTCTTATTGAGTTTCTTATTAAATTACTCGTTGAAAAACTAAACACATTATTAGCTCGTTTTGTGATTGAACAAATTAAAAATACTTGAAAAGTCTTTTTCACCATTGCCTGATGCTGCATGCATTGCATATAAACTTCGTGCTAAAGCTCCCATCGGTGTAGATGACTTACTATCAATTGAGGTATCCATAGCAAGGCCTAAATCTTTTGCCATCAGATCCACCATGAAACCACCTTGATAATTATTTGATGAAGGGACATTTTCCATCACACCTGGGCACGGGTTATACACATCTAAAGTCCAGTTGCTACCAGAGCTTTTACTCATGATATTAGACAAGACTTTTGGATCTAAACCATTTGCTAGGCCAAGTTGTAAAGCTTCACTAGTGCCAACCATTAACACAGATAACAGCATGTTATTACAAACTTTTGCTATTTGCCCTGCACCATGCTCACCAGCGTGGAAAATATTTTTCCCCATGGTTGATAAAATGGGCTCTATTTTTTTAAACTCATTATCACTGCCACCCACCATAAAACTTAAGGTACCTGCAACTGCTCCACCAACGCCACCAGAAACAGGAGCATCAACAAATTCAATGCCTTTTTTAGCGAGTGCTGAAGCAACTTTACGGGATGTTGCTGCATCAATAGTTGAAGAATCAATAACGATACTGCCTTGAGAGATATGATTTACCAAACCATTCACTGATGATAGATAGACTTCATCAACATGTTTTCCTGCTGGTAGCATAGTAATAATATAATCTGCACCTTCGACACATTCGATGGCTGTCGATTTACTATTCGCGCCTTCCTTAACAACCTTAGATATGGCTGACTCAGATAAATCAAACACACAAACTTTATGCCCTGCTTTCAGTAAATTTAATGCCATTGGGCATCCCATGTTGCCCAAGCCTATAAACGCAATATTTGCCATTGTTTATTCCTTCTTATTAATAAGAAAACTGTCTCTAACGGTTAAAGCACTTTTTACTGCCCTAACAAAGCTAATGGGTGCTCTTTTGCTAACCATTTTGATTCAAAAAACCACTCCAGCGTTTGCTCATCAACCGCTTCAACTGAATCAAAATGCCATTGAGGCGAGTTATCTTTATCAATAAGTAAAGCTCTAACTCCCTCAACAAATTCGCCATACTTTCCTGACTTCACTGATAAACTTAACTCCAGACGAAAACAGTCAGCTAACGACAACTTTTTTGAAAATTGAAGTTGTTTATAGGCTAATGACGCACTTAACGGGCTACCCAGTTTTAGAGATTGTTGTGCCCGCTTAAACCATTTGTCTTCACATTCAGCGGTTTCGATTGCTTTAACAATAGTCTTTAATTCATCAAAGTTGGTCACTTGCGCTATTAATGCTTTATGTTCTATTAGTTTAGCCTTTGGTAACTCAGGTTTAGCCGCTTGCTCAAACTTAGCAAGCACAATAGAGAGCTGTTCATTGTTTTGCTCGTTTGAGTCTTGCCAATCAACAAGTATTAACTGCTCAATTAAATTATTTTTTGCATCATTTTGCACAAAATAATCAGCTAACTGGCAATACATTGCATCATTAGCATTTATGGAAGCACCTGTTAGCCCTAAAAATAACCCACAGTTTTCAGGCATTCGATTTAAAAAATAACTAGCGCCAACGTCAGGGTATAGGCCAATACTAATTTCCGGCATTGCGATGCGTGAACTTTCGGTAACAATGCGATGACTCGCCCCGACCATCAGGCCAAGACCTCCTCCCATAACAATACCACTGCCCCACACAATAAAAGGCTTGCTATAGGTATGAATAAGATAATCAAGTTGATACTCTTGAGTGAAATAGGCTTCGATACCGGCTGAATACTCACCTTGATTTGCTTGCATTTCATTATACATATGCACAATATCACCACCGGCACAAAAGGCCTTATCGCCAGTCCCCTGTAAGAAAACAGCAGCGATATTAGCCTGGCTTTGCCACGCTTTTAATTTTGGGTACAACAAGGTAATCATGTCACTACTTAATGCATTTAATGAGCGCGGCGAGTTTAACGTGGCAATCGCCAGTTTTTTACCATTTTTACAATCAAGCTCTTGGAAAGTTACTACTGTCGTCATATCAATATCCTATCTAATCATGCTGCTCAGAAATTTTCATAAACATTTACAATAGCTGACCTGCACTTTCTGTTAGCAAGCGGCGAGCAATTATTACTCGCATTATTTCATTAGTACCTTCAAGAATTTGGTGTACTCGAACATCCCTAAAATGGCGTTCAAGTGGATACTCTTTAATGTAGCCATAACCACCATGAATTTGCAGGGCAGCATCACAAACCTGAAAACCAATATCAGTAGCAAAACGTTTTGCCATAGCACAATAAGCGGTTTTTTCAGGATCATTTTGATCCAATTTATAAGCCGCTAAGCGCACTAACTGGCGAGCAGCAACTAATTCAGTCGCCATATCAGCTAGTTTAAATTGCAGCCCTTGAAAAGCAGCAATAGGTTTACCGAACTGTTCGCGCTCTTGCATATACGACATAGCAACATTTAGAGCTTGTTGCGCTGTTCCAATAGAGCAAGTAGCAATATTGATGCGGCCACCATCAAGGCCCTTCATCGCCATTGAAAAACCTTCACCTTCATTACCTAACAAATTTTCAACGGGTACTTTCACGTTATCAAAGGTTATTTGTCTGGTAGGTTGTGCATTCCAACCTAGTTTTTCTTCAGGCTTACCATAAATGACACCTTCGGAATTCGCAGGAATAGCAATAGCAGAGATGCCTTTTGGTCCAGCCTCACCTGTACGAACCATCACGACCAAAACATCGGTAGCGCCAGCACCTGAAATAAACACTTTTGAGCCATTGATAATATAGTTTTCACCTTCTTGTCTTGCTGAAGTGGTTAAGGAAGCAGCATCAGATCCTGATCCAGGTTCAGTTAAACAGTATGATGCGAGTTTCTCTCCTGACACTAACGAGGGGCACCAAGCTGCTTTTAAAGAGGCTTTTCCCCACGTTGCAATCATCCACGTTGCCATATTATGAATAGTCATCATTGCCGTGGTTGTAGTACACCCCATAGCTAACTGCTCAAAGATAATAGATGAATCTAAACGGCTTAATTCTAGGCCACCAGCATCTTCTGGTGTATATAAAGCACAAAATCCTAACTCACCTGCTTTAGTAATAACCTCTTTTGGGAAGATATGTTCTTGATCCCACTTAGCAGCGTTTGGTTGTAATTCACTGTCACTAAACTGCTTAGCGGTATCAGCAAACATTTGTTGATCTTCAGTTAAATCAAAATTCATGGTACTTCCCAATTCTTACATAAGCTCTAATGCAATCGCAGTAGCTTCGCCACCACCAATACATAAAGAAGCAACACCTTTTGGCTTACTACCATCAGCTAAGCCTTTATTTTTTAACGCATGAATAAGCGTTACCATAATACGGGCTCCACTAGCACCTAATGGATGACCAAGTGCACAAGCCCCCCCATTGATATTGACTTTATTTATATCGAGATTGAGGTTTTTAATTGCCAACATGGTAACCATGGCAAAGGCTTCATTGATTTCATATAAATCAACCTCCTGAGCATCCCAACCAGCTTTTTCTAACAACTTATTCATTGCACCGACCGGAGCTACGGTAAACTCTTCTGGTTTTTGCGCATGGCTAGCATGGGCGACAACTTTACACAAAGGTGTTAAGCCACGCGCATTCGCAGTAGACAGTTTCATCATCACTAGTGCAGCAGCACCATCAGAAATTGAGCTTGAATTGGCTGCCGTAATAGTACCTTCTTTTTTAAACGCCGCTCTTAATGAAGGAATTTTATCAGGGCGAGCATTTCCTGGTTGTTCGTCGATATCTATTACGACTTCACTACGTCTAGTTCTCACTGTCACAGGTGTTATTTCATTACTAAAAGCACCTGACTCAATAGCCGCATTAGCACGCGATAAAGAGCGAATAGCAAATTCATCCATCTGCTCTCGGCTAAAACCGACTTCGTCAGCTGTTTCTTGCGCGAAGCAGCCCATTGAAATACCATCATAGGCATTCTCAAGACCATCAAGCATCATATGATCCAGTACTTGGCCATGTCCCATACGCATACCTGTCCTTGCTTTTGGTAAAATGTACGGTGCATTACTCATACTTTCCATACCACCTGCAACAGCGACTTCAATTGAGCCTGCACTTAAAGCGTCATGAGCTTGCATGGCTGCTTTCATTCCAGAACCACACACTTTATTAATCGTGGTGCAAACCGTGGGCAGCGCTAATCCAGCTGTTATAGCAGCTTGCCTTGCAGGAGCCTGCTTTAGGCCTGCGGGTAAAACACAGCCCATGATAACTTCATCAATTTGATCTTTCGCTAAATCAGCTTGTGTTAGTGCAGATTGAATCGCTGCAGCACCAAGCTCTGTCGCAGTAACACTTGCTAGACAACCATTAAAGCCTCCCATAGGGGTTCTAACGGCAGAAACAATAACAATAGGATCCGTATTTAACATAAAACTCTCCTAAAAAAGGATCTGATAATTCTTTAATAATAACTATGTAATGAGGTTAACTTACATTAACATCAAAATTAACGTTTACGCCAACGTAAACCTAAAACTAATATTTTATCTTCTTTACTCGGCTGTAATGAGTTAGTTACAGCAGTCATAATTAGCAATTATAGAAATAATTCCAAAAAGTGCTCGTCGGTACGACTTTTAACTATGCTTTAACTGATCGTGCTTTATTTGAATGTGCTTTTAATTTAGACCAGCATTTAACATTTTGTTTAAAAGTCACCACAAAAACACTTTACGTTTACGTAAACTTCAACTAAAGTTAGTTTACTAATTTTCCTTAGCAAAGCAAGTTAACAGTTAAAAATGACTCAATTAAAACAATCAAGCACAGCAAGTTACTCTATTGGTGAGTTATCAAAAGAGTTCGACATTACAACACGTAGTATTCGATTTTATGAAGATCAGGGATTAATTTCGCCAACACGTAACGGCCAAACTCGTATTTATAATCAAAGAGATAGAGTGAGATTAAAATTAATATTGCGTGGTAAACGTTTAGGGTTTTCACTTGCTGAAACAGGCCGTTTGTTTGAGCTTTATGATGCCGATAAATCAAGTGCTACACAGCTTACTAGCATGTTGGAGTTAATTGCCCTGAAAAGAAATGACTTAACGCAGCAGCTAGATGACATTAATGCTGTACTCATTGAGCTTAATGATTTAGAGGAAAATTGCCAGAACGTACTATCAAAACTTAATAAATAAACCGTATCAACCGTATACATAAAACCCAAAATGCTTAGCCACAAACTAATACGGCTAATCACTGTAAAAGAAAGGAAAAACCATGATTTCATCATTTAGCTCTCTTAATTTTAATCTAGGCGAAACTGTCGATATGATCCGCAGCCAAGTTAACGCCTTTGCCCGTGATGAAATTGCACCTCGTGCCGAGCAAATAGATATCGATAATGAATTTCCGAGTGACTTATGGCGAAAATTTGGTGATATGGGTTTACTGGGCATGACTGTTGAAGAAGAGTATGGCGGCTCAGGCTTAGGCTATCTAGAGCATATTGTCGCTATGCAAGAAATTTCACGCGCTTCTGCTTCTGTAGGGTTAAGTTATGGCGCCATGTCAAACCTTTGTTTAAACCAATTACGCAAAAATGGCAGTCATGAACAAAAATTAAAATACTTACCTAAACTTTGTACTGGTGAGCACGTTGGTGCTTTAGCCATGAGTGAACCTAACGCAGGCTCAGATGTGGTTAGTATGAAACTTAGAGCGGATAAAAAAGGCGATAAATACATTCTTAATGGCAATAAAATGTGGATAACGAATGGCCCTGATGCCGATGTTTTTGTCATCTATGCAAAAACAGATACTCAAGCAGGCTCAAAAGGCATTACCGCTTTTATTGTTGAACGTGATTACCCTGGGTTTTCCCGCCACCAAAAACTAGACAAGCTTGGTATGCGTGGTTCGAATACTTGTGAATTAGTGTTTCAAAATTGCGAAGTACCTGCTGAAAATATTTTAGGAGAAGAAGGAAAAGGCGTACGCGTATTAATGTCTGGCTTAGATTATGAGCGCGTGGTCTTATCTGGTGGTTCACTAGGCATTATGGATGCCTGCATGGATTTAGTAGTACCTTATGTTCATGACAGAAAGCAGTTTGGTCAATCTATCGGTGAATTTCAATTAGTGCAAGGTAAAGTCGCGGACATGTACACTCAAATGAATGCTGCTAAATCATACGCTTATATGGTTGCTGCTGCCTGTGACCGTGGTGAAACAACTCGTAAAGATTCTGCGGCCGTTATTCTTTATGCGGCTGAATTAGCGACAAAAATGGCACTTGATACCATTCAACTGCTTGGCGGTAATGGTTATATAAACGAGTTCCCTGCTGGTCGTTTACTGCGCGATGCGAAATTATATGAGATTGGCGCAGGTACTTCTGAAATTAGAAGAATGTTGATTGGTCGTGAATTATTTAATGAATCTGCATAACTAAATACATAATGAAATACATAGCTAAATGCGTAACTAAACCTAAGTATTGAGCAACTACACAACTTATGTTTTACACAGAGACTATTGAGATTAAAGGTTAATATCGTGGCTAAAATAATCAGTAATATTAATACCCGCAGCCAAGAATTTTTAGAAAATGCGGTCCATATGCAAACACAAGTTAATGACTTGCATAAAAAGCTTGCTGAGATAAAACTCGGTGGAGGAGAACAGTCACGTGCTCGTCATATCAGTCGAGGAAAGTTATTACCACGCGACAGGATAAACGCATTAATAGATGATGGTTCAGCTTTTTTAGAGCTCTCACAATTTGCTGGCTATAAGGTTTATGAAGACTATGTGCCTAGTGCAGGTATCATTACCGGCATTGGTCGTGTTAGTGGTCAAGAATGTATCATTGTTGCCAATGATGCAACTGTAAAAGGTGGCACTTATTACCCCCTAACGGTTAAAAAACACCTTAGAGCCCAAGCCATTGCAAAAGAAAATAACTTACCTTGTATCTACTTAGTCGATTCTGGCGGCGCTAATTTACCTAATCAAGATGATGTCTTTCCAGATAAAGAGCACTTTGGTCGAATTTTCTTTAATCAAGCAAACATGTCAGCTAATAACATTCCACAGATAGCTATAGTGATGGGCTCTTGTACTGCAGGTGGCGCCTATGTGCCAGCAATGGCTGATGAATCAATTATTGTGAAAGAGCAAGGTACTATTTTCTTAGCTGGTCCACCTTTAGTTAAAGCAGCCACAGGTGAAGTTGTCAGTGCCGAAGATTTAGGTGGTGCCGACGTGCACTGTCGAACTTCGGGAGTTACCGACCATTACGCACAAAATGATCACCATGCCCTTGAAATAGCGCGCTCTGCAGTTAAAAACCTAAATAGAGTTAAACCCGTCACCATTAATTTTCAGCCAGTGATTGAACCCAAATATGCCTGTGAAGAAATTTACGGCATTATCCCCAAAGATACTCGCCAACCTTATGACGTACGTGAAGTCATTGCCCGCATTGTTGATGGCAGCGAATTTGAAGAATTTAAAGCACTTTATGGCAACACCCTAGTGTGTGGCTTTGCCCATATTTTTGGTTACCCTGTCGGCATTGTTGCCAATAACGGCGTGCTATTTGGTGAGTCAGCTGAAAAAGGTGCGCATTTTATTCAACTATGTGCACAACGAAAAATTCCCTTGGTATTTTTACAAAACATCACAGGTTTTATGGTGGGTAAACAGTATGAGTCTAGTGGCATAGCAAAACATGGCGCAAAAATGGTAACCGCAGTTGCCACAGCACAAGTGCCAAAATTCACACTATTAATTGGTGGTAGTTTTGGTGCTGGAAATTATGGTATGTGTGGTCGAGCTTACGATCCCCGCTTCTTATTTATGTGGCCTAATGCAAGAATTTCAGTGATGGGTGGTGAACAAGCTGCCGGTGTAATGGCTCAAGTTACGCGCGATAAAAAAGCAAAACAGGGTGAAAGCTGGAGTGATACAGAAGAGCAAAATTTCAAACAGCCTATTATTGATAACTATGAACATCAAGGGCACCCATATTATGCTTCTGCCCGCTTATGGGATGACGGCATTATTGACCCAGCCGATACTCGACAAGTATTAGGCTTAGCAATTTCAGCGTCATTAAACAAGCCGATTAAAGAAACCAAGTTTGGCATTTTTAGAATGTAAGTACCTTTAAGAACACCGACATAAATCACCTATAAAAGTTTGAACATAAACATATGAAGACACGAAACGACAAAGTTTTATTTGAAGTCAACGAGCATGGTGTAGCCACGGTTACTTTGAATAACCCAAGTAAACATAATGCTTTTGATGATGACATCATCAAACAACTCACCTGCCTTTTTAATGAGATTAGCCAGCGTGATGACATTAGTATAATGGTACTTGCCTCGACAGGAAAAAGCTTTAGTGCAGGTGCCGATCTCGCTTGGATGAAACGTATGGCAAATTACTCGTATCAAGAAAATTTAAAAGATGCGAATGCCTTGGCACAAATGCTAAAAGCATTAAATTTTCTGCCACAAACCACGATAGCAAAAATTCAAGGAGCGTCTTTTGGTGGCGCTGTCGGTTTAGCAAGTTGTTGCGATATTGTCATTGCAAGTAACCAAGCAAGCTTTTGTTTAAGTGAAGTGAAGTTAGGTTTGATACCCGCCACAATCAGTCCTTATGTGATAAACACTATAGGAATGAAAGCGAGTCGCCGCTACTTTCAAACCGCAGAGCGCTTTTGTTGCAAAAAAGCTCAACAACTAGGTTTAGTTGATGAAATTACCACCACGGAGCAGTTGACAGAGAAAGTAAACGAAATCATTAAACAGCTATTAGAGAATGGTACACAAGCACGTAGACAAGCAAAAAAACTTTGCCAAGACGTTGCTTGGCAAACGATAGATGAAAATTTATTAACTAATACCAGTGAACGTATTGCGAGTATACGTGTGTCACAAGAAGGTCAGGAAGGCTTAACAGCCTTTTTTGAAAAGCGTACGCCAAATTGGCAAAAGTAAAACGATAACTCAACGTTATTGAAGGAAAAAACATGTTTAATAAGATATTAATTGCGAATCGTGGTGAAATAGCCTGCCGCATAATAAAAACAGCTAAAAGAATGGGTGTATCAACTGTTGCTGTTTATTCAGATGCCGACAAAGAAGCGTTACATGTTCATATGGCTGACGAAGCAGTTTACATTGGCCCTTCTCCTTCACGTGAAAGTTACTTACAAGCTGACAAGGTTATTGCTGCTGCAATAAAAACGAATGCTCAAGCTATTCACCCCGGTTATGGTTTCTTATCAGAAAATGCCGACTTTTGCCGTGCATGTGCGGCAGAAAATATTACTTTTATTGGTCCACCAGTTGCTGCGATTGAAGCGATGGGTTCAAAGTCTGCGGCCAAAAACATTATGGAAAAAGCCAATGTTCCTTTAGTGCCCGGCTACCATGGTGAAGATCAATCAAGCAGTACCCTAAAACAAGCTGCCGATGAAATGGGTTATCCTGTATTACTCAAAGCGACTGCAGGCGGTGGTGGTAAAGGCATGCGCCAAGTTTGGCGTGAAGATGAATTTGAACAAGGCTTGGCTGCTGCAAAACGCGAAGCAATGTCATCCTTTGGTGACGACACTATGCTTGTTGAGAAATATTTGACTCAGCCACGCCATGTAGAAATTCAAGTATTTTGTGATAATCATCAACAAGCTGTTTATCTGTTTGAACGCGACTGTTCTGTTCAGCGCCGTCACCAAAAAGTAATTGAAGAAGCTCCTGCTTTTGGCATGAATGAAACACTGCGTAAAGCAATGGGTGAATCAGCGATCAAATCAGCCCAAGCAATTGGCTATCAAGGCGCTGGCACCGTTGAATTTTTATTAGATGTTGACGGCTCTTTTTACTTTATGGAAATGAACACCCGCTTACAAGTAGAACATCCTGTTACTGAAATGATCAGTGATCAAGATTTAGTTGAATGGCAGTTGCGCGTGGCCGCTGGTGAAGCACTACCTAAAACTCAAGAGCAGCTAAACCTTAACGGTCATGCCTTTGAAGCACGTATTTACGCAGAAGATACCAATAATGACTTTTTACCAGCGACGGGCAAATTAACACTATTACAAACACCTGATGAAAGTGAGCATGTACGTATCGACTCAGGCGTTCGCCAAGGTGACGAAGTCAGTGTCTATTACGACCCTATGATTGCTAAATTAATAGTGTGGGATGAAACACGTAGCAAAGCCTTAAAGCGGTTAGCTAAAGCCTTAAGTGAATATCGCATTAACGGGGTAACAACAAATATTGATTTTCTCTACAATTTAGCCACTTCCAAACCTTTTATCGACGAAGATATTGATACTGGTTTTATCGAAAAAAATAGCGATATTATTTTTCATAATACCGAGCAATCATTACAGGATGAATTAGCAATAGCAGCCTTGTACTTGGTGTTAGCAACCAAGCAGAAAGCACAAGAAAAAGCCCTGCAAAGTAATGATCCAAATTCACCTTGGTATCATGCTGATGGATGGCGTTTAAATGAAGCGCATCGCCACACTTTAATACTTGCTCATAATGAAACTCAATACCCAGTTGAAGTTGAGCAAAAACGCCAAAATAATGAAGAAATTTACCTCATCACAGTAAATAACGAACACTTTAGCTGCCAAGGCTCACTCAACAAACATACTATGATTGTTAATATTAATGGTCACAGAAGCCAGCTAACGATTAATAAAAATGATAATAGCCTCAGCTTATTTACAGCAAAGGGAGTTTTCATATTTGACCATGTTTTGCCCGATCACGGCCAGCACACTCAAGATGAAAGTCATGGCGGGTTAACAGCTCCCATGAATGGCACCATGGTTAGTGTACTAATTAAAGCCGGCGATACTGTTACTAAGGAACAACCTTTAGTGATAATTGAAGCAATGAAGATGGAACACACGATTAAAGCGCCGAGCGATGGCTGTGTTAATGAGGTATTTTTTCAGGCTGGCGACATGGTTGATGGCGGCGCAGAATTGCTCAGCTTCACCGCCAATGATGACTCATAAAAGAGCGATTAGATGAACAGTAAATTACCTAAGCAAGTCAAAATTGTTGAAGTAGGCCCAAGAGATGGTCTACAGAATGAAAAGACGGCCATAAGCGCCCAAGATAAAATCAGTTTGATAGAAAAACTCGCTGATGCAGGAATAAACTATATTGAAAGTGGCAGTTTTGTCTCACCTAAATGGGTACCACAAATGGCAACTTCCCTTGAAGTATTTCAAAAACTCAACCGTAAAGCCGGTGTTACTTACGCAGCATTAACGCCCAACATGCAAGGTTTTGAAGGAGCAATGGCCGCCAATGTTAATGAAGTGGCTATTTTTGGAGCCGCCTCAGAAAGCTTTAGTCAAAAGAATATAAACTGCTCTATCAGTGAAAGCCTTGAACGTTTTGCTCCTATCATGGCGGCAGCTAAAAAAGCCAATATCAAGGTTAGAGGTTATGTGTCTTGTACCTTAGGCTGCCCGTATGAAGGTGACATAAAGCCAGAGCAAGTAGCCGAAGTTGCAGAAACATTATTTGACATGGGCTGCTATGAAATATCATTAGGCGACACCATAGGTGTAGGTACGCCAATTAAAGTCAATCAAATGATAAGCGCTGTAAGCGATCGTGTCCCCATAGAAAAGCTGGCTGTTCATTTTCATGACACTTATGGACAAGCCTTGACTAACATTTATGCAGCATTACATATGGGGATTAGGGTAGTCGATAGTGCTATTGCCGGTTTAGGTGGCTGCCCCTATGCTAAAGGAGCATCGGGTAATGTGGCAACTGAAGATGTTGTGTATATGCTCAACGGCTTAGGCATTAAGACAGCTATTAATTTTGAACAATTACTTGCCGCAGGCTGGTTTATAAGCAACACGTTAAATAAAAGCCCTATGTCGAAAGTATCAAGGGCATATCTAGCAAATAATTCATCGCAATAATGATTTGAACAAGGTAAATACAAACGCTTAGGAGAGGAAAATGGCAGGTTTTGACAAAGTAGTATCAAGTTATGAAGAGGCTATGGCTGGTCTTACTGATAATATGACTGTTATCGCAGGTGGTTTTGGCTTATGCGGTATTCCTGAAAATTTAATCAGTGAAATTAAGCGTAAAGGAACAAAAGGCCTAACTGTTGTTTCTAACAATTGTGGCGTTGATGATTTTGGTTTAGGTATTTTATTACCTAACCGCCAAATCAAAAAAATTATTGCTTCTTATGTCGGTGAAAATGCAGAATTTGAGCGACAAATGATGGCTGGAGAGCTTGACGTTGAATTAACTCCGCAAGGAACACTTGCAGAAAAAATGCGCGCAGGCGGCGCTGGCATACCCGCATTTTTCACTGCCACAGGCTATGGAACACCTGTTGCAGAGGGTAAAGAAGAGCGTCAATTTAATGGTCGCGACTATATTTTAGAAGAATCTATTGTCGGTGATTTTGCCATAGTCAAAGCATGGAAAGCAGATAGATTCGGTAATTTAATATTTAGAAAAACAGCTAGAAACTTCAACCCAATGGCAGCAACTGCTGGCAAGATTACCGTTGTTGAAGTTGAAGAAATTGTTGAACCTGGCGAGTTAGATCCCGACCAAATTCACACACCGGGCATTTACGTCAATCGTTTAATTCAAGGTAACTTTGAGAAACGAGTAGAACAACGAACTACTCGCCCGTCATCAGCACAAGGAGATAAATAATGGCCTTATCAAGAGAACAAATCGCCCAACGTGTTGCGCAAGAATTACAAGACGGTTACTACGTCAACTTAGGTATTGGCATCCCTACCCTCGTTGCTAATTATGTGCCTGATGGTATGGAGGTCATGCTGCAATCAGAAAATGGTTTACTTGGTATGGGAGAATTCCCTACTGAAGAAGAAGTTGATGCTGATTTAATTAATGCTGGAAAGCAAACGGTTACCATGGCTAAGGGCGCTTCTATTTTTGATTCTGCAGAATCCTTTGCCATGATTCGTGGCGGCCATGTTGACTTAACGGTACTGGGTGCCTTTGAAGTGGATATCCATGGCAATATTGCTTCCTACATGATCCCCGGAAAATTGATCAAAGGTATGGGGGGCGCAATGGATTTAGTCGCTGGTGCCGATAATATCATTGTCACTATGACTCACGCTTCAAAACATGGCGTGTCAAAGCTGTTAAATAATTGCTCCTTACCCTTAACGGGCAAAGGCTGTATTAAAAAAGTGTTAACTGATTTAGCCTTTATTGAAATCAAAGACGGAAAGTTTCACTTACTAGAGAGAGCTCCTAATGTAAGTGTTGAAGAAATAGTTAAGTTAACGCAAGGTGAATTAGTTGTTAAAGGTGAAATTCCTGAGATGAAATTCTAAAAAAACAGCCTGACAATTACATTTTTTTACAATATAAAACAATTACCTATAAAATAGTTGCAATTTTTAAAAAGTTTAGCGATACTTATTAATGACAAAGAAAAGGCAAGATACGCGAAAACGTATTACGCAAAACCACCGGCCTAAGGGGTTTTCTAATTTTGGAAAATCTACGGCAGCGGAGTCACCTCGTTAATAGGTACATCCCGTGGTTTTTTCTTTTATTAATCCATTATTTAAAAGGTTACTAAAATGAAAAAATTATTAATAGCTTCTACTATCACTGTTTTAACTTTAACGTCTGTTGTATCGACACCTCAGGCACAAGCTGCGAACATTGCTCAAAGTATATGTGAGTATGTGGCTGCCGATGACAAGAAACGCATGCGTTCATTTTTAAAGACGAATAAATTAAAAATTCGTCGTATCTTCGACGGTATTCAGTGTAATGGTAAAAACTTATTAGAGTTTGCATCAACAAGCGGCTCGGTAGAAACAGGTTCTTTGATGATTTCTAAATTACCTAAGAAAGTTGTTTCTGCTAATTTAGCTGCGTTGCAAACTGGATCGCAACCATTGATTGATGCTGCAAACGCTCGCGTTAGCAGCTAATAAATTATTTTCAACTAGGCATAAGCTTAAAACTTTTTTATCTTTTTTGATTAAACAGTGTTAAGTAGAAAATTTAATTGTTAATAATTCTATGTCATTTTAAAAAAGCCAGCGACTTAGCTGGCTTTTTTTTACCCGTAATTTAATATCGTTAAAACATTTAGTCATTAAAAGCTAACCTAAACTTAAATTCGTTTAAACATAAAGCAAGCTATGATTTAATAAAATCACAAATATTCTGTCGATAAGCATTCTCCTACTTTCAACAGCTCAAAATAATTTTAGGAAAAACATGAGTACGGATAAAATCAATAAATACGCAGTACCTGCTCTGGATAAGGGTCTAGATATTCTAGAATACCTCGCTTCAAAAGCGATGCCATTATCACAAACTGAAATAGCACAAGGAATTGAACGTTCAGCCAATGAAATTTATCGGGTATTAATTGGTTTAGAAAGTAGAGGTTACTTAATACGTGATGAAGTTTCAGGAAAATATAGCGTTTCACTAAAGCTTTATAGTCTTTCAAGAAAGATTTCCCCGGTAGATCAACTGCGTCAAACCGCTATTCCAATTATGGAGGATTTCTCTGCACAATCAGGTTATGCATCGCACCTGAGCATTCTTTATCAGAGTAAGGTGATGGTTATCGTTCATGCTAAAAGTCATACACCAGTTTCCCTTTCTATTGCAGAAGGCACTTTATTTCCAACTGTTAGCACCACCTCAGGGTTAGTGTTACTTGCCAATAGTAATGAAGCTGTTAAACAGTTGATATATGAACGTAGCGAACGTTACGCTAGCATGAGTGAAAAAGCTAAAAATAACCTTGAGCAAGAGCTTGAAAAGATTTTATCTGATGGTCATTGTTTTAGGCAAAGCGAGCTAACCGATGGGGTAACTGACTGCGCTGCTATCATAGGACAACCAGAAGGTGCGGTTATTGCAGTACTAACAGTTTCTTCACTAACCTCAACACTAGATAATGAAGAAACAAGAGCAAAATTAATACAATCGGTAAAAGGGACCGCTGAAAAAATAGCGAAACAACTAGGTTGCTAGTCATTCACAGTCGCTATTGTCTTACTTATTCGCCAGTAAAAGCTTCAAAGTGATAAATAATCGTTTTTTGATATGACTCGTTAGGTAGTAATACACTGTTTGGAAAATGCTTAATATTTACCGCATTGGTATAATTTTGCGCTTCTAAACAAACTCCCTGATAGGGATTAAATGAATCAGCTAAATAAGCACCTGTATAAAATTGCACAGACTCTTGATCTGTAAACAAAGTCATTTTAACGTGATTATTTTCAGAAACCAGTACCGCACTTGGTTTATCTAAACCCACAGTATTTAAAGCAAAGCAATGATCAAAACCTTTCATCTCGATAAGTGATTGATCTTTTGTAGCTTGCTGCCTCTGACCAATATTAGCCAAAGTGCTAAAATCAAAATCAGTTTCTGCTACCGCTAATAGCTTGCCACTTGGCAAGGCATTGGGCTTTCGCTCAAGTACTTTATCTGCATTAAGTTGCAAACTTAATAACTCACCATTTTCTTCACCTAATGAAAAATAAGCATGGTTGGTTAAATTAACGGGAGTTGCAGCATCCGTAGTCGCTTGATAGTCAATTCTGATTTCATTATTTTCAGTCAAATAGTAAGTCACTGAAAGTGCTAAATTCCCCGGAAACCCCTGATCTAAATCTTCAGACAATAATGATAAAGTAACACTTGATGATGACGTATTTTCAACCTGCCAATAACGGTATGAAAAATTATCAACGCCACCGTGTAAACAGTTTTCACCTTCATTTTGAGTAATTGAAAATGTTTGCCCTTCTAACTCAAAACTTGCCTTTTCAATGCGGTTACATACTCGACCACAAGTAGCCCCCAAGTAAAAGGCATCTGTTAAATACTCTTCTGCACTATCATAGCCAACAACCATTTGTGTTAGCTTGCCCTTTACAGGAAATAATACTGACTTAATACGTGCGCCAAAATTAAGAACTTCAACAACCATACCATGGCTGTTTGTTAACGTAACAGATGCTAATTCACTCATGTTATTTACTTTTGATATCCATTTGGGTTTTCAGATTGCCAGCGCCAAGTATCAACCATCATATCTTTCAGGTTTTTGCTGGCTTGCCAATTTAATTCATTCACTGCTTTATCACTATTTGCCCAAAACGCAGCCAAATCACCGCTACGTCGAGGGGCAATTTCATACGCAATTTTCTGACCAGAATACTGCTCAAAGCCTTGCACAATGTCAAGCACAGATAATGGCTCACCAGTGCCCAAATTAAAAGCTTCACAACAACCTTTTTCTTGTTTGAATAACCAATTCAATGCATCAAGGTGCCCTTCAGCTAAGTCTGTGACATGAATATAATCACGTAAACAAGTGCCATCTTTCGTTGGGTAATCATCGCCAAATATTGATAATTTATCACGCTTTCCAACAGCTACTTGCGCAACAAAAGGCATTAAGTTATTTGGAATACCATTAGGATCTTCACCTATCTTTCCGCTAACATCGGCGCCGATAGGATTAAAATAACGTAAATTCGCAATTTTAATGTCTGCATCACTTATTGATACATCCATTAATATTTGCTCAACCATGGCTTTAGTTTTGCCATAAGGACTTGTTGGGTTACCAAGTGGCTGCGTTTCAATGTACGGCGGTTCATTGGTTTCACCATAAACAGTGGCAGATGAACTAAATACAAGCTTATTAGTATTATACGCTTTCATCACTTCAACTAAGGTAAGCGTACCTTCAACATTATTTTGGTAATAAGCTAATGGTTTTTGTACAGACTCTCCCACCGCTTTCAAACCAGCAAAATGAATAACCGCAGCAATATTTTCTTGACTGAAAATATCACTTAATGCTTTCTTATCACGAATATCAGCTTTTACAAAAGTGACAGACTTCCCTGATAACTGCTCTACGCGCTTAAGTGATTCTTCTGAAGCGTTACTTAAATTATCAACAACAACAACTTCATAATTATTATTTAATAATGCTAAAACTGTATGGCTGCCTATATAGCCGGCGCCACCAGTTACTAGAATTTTATTCATTAATCTCTCCTAGCCTTGTAAGGCATTATCTTGTAAACCACTATAACACTGAAACACCTTTAACGGGTTGACTGATATAAATTGACTCTTTCAGGCCAGTTTCAACTTCATATGCTTGTTCAACAGTAGCTATCACATCAGCGACTAAATTATCAGGTACTAAAGCGACAATACAGCCACCAAAACCACCTCCAGTCATACGTACACCACCTTTATTGCCAAGTACTTTAGCAATAATATTAACCAGAAAATCAATCTGAGAGGTGGTTATTTCAAAAAGAGATTTCATCGACTCATGACTACCTGCCATCAGTTGACTAATAGCGGAAACATCGCCTTGATTAAAGGCTTGCATAGCATCTAATGTACGTTGGTTTTCATAAACGATATGTTCTGCACGCTTTGCGACAAGGGGATCTAACTGCTGCTTTTTACTTTCAAATAACTCAACAGAAACATCACGAAGATGACTCACATCAAAGAAGTCAGCCGCTTGCTCACATTGTTCGCGACGTAAGTTATATTCGCTATCAACTAAGCCTCGCTTAACATTCGAATTAATCATTAATATGGTCATGCCATCAGGGATAGAAACATTCGTCAAAGACAAGCTACGACAGTCTATACCTAGTGCTTTTTTATCTTCGCCACATGCTGATATTAATTGGTCCATAATTCCGCAAGCACAACCAACAAAGTTATTCTCTGCCGCTTGGCTAATTAGTGCGATTTCTTGCTTACTAATGCTTAAGTCGCAACGTTGATCAAACGCATAAGCTATACCAACTTCTAAAGCCGCAGATGAGCTTAATCCAGCTCCTTGAGGTACATTACCTGTTATGGCTAAATTACAGCCTTTTAAGGCGTGGTTACGCTTTTGTAGTTCAGATACAACGCCACGCACATAATTTGCCCACATTTTATCTTCAATAAAGCTCAACGGTTCGTTTAATGAAAATTGGTCTTGTTCATTGTTGTAATCTAATGCAATTACATTGACTAAATCATCATTTCTAGCAGACACAGCCACTAAAGTTGCGTAATCAATAGCACAAGGAAGCACAAAACCGTCATTATAATCGGTATGTTCTCCAATTAAATTAACGCGCCCTGGCGCTTTTACAACAAAATCTGCAGTCTGAGAGTAGGCTTGTTCAAAGCCTGTATTTACTTTATTAATTAATTCCATCACCCTACCTCTACTTGGCTAGTTGCTTTGAATAATGAATTTCTGACAATGCTGCTAATCGCTCAGCAGCTTGTTCAGCCGTTAAATCTCGCTGAGCTTCAGCCATCATTTCATACCCCACCATAAACTTTTTCACTGTTGCTGATCTTAATAGCGGCGGGAAGAAATGAGCATGTAATTGCCACTCGTTATGCTCTTCACCATCATAAGGTGCGCCATGCCAACCCATAGAATAAGGAAATGAGCATTGAAATAAGTTGTCATATTTTGCTGTGATCTTTTTCAAAATATCAGCGAGTGAAATCTTTTGCTCAGTTGTTAGCTCAGTCATACGAGAAACAGCAAACTTAGGTAATAAAAGCGTTTCAAACGGCCAAGCCGCCCAAAATGGCACACAGACAAGCCAGTCATCATTTTCAACCACTACTCGCGTTTGCTCTTTCTCTTCACGCTTTACATAATCCAATAACAAACTAGATTGATGCGCTTGTTGGTACTGAGTAAAACTGCGTTGTTTCTTTTCAACTAAAGTAGGTAAATGATTTTGAGCCCAAATTTGTCCGTGTGGATGCGGATTTGAGCAGCCCATGACCGCCCCTTTGTTTTCAAATACTTGCACCCAATGATACTTTTCGCCTAACTCTTGGCTTTGTTGTTGCCATGTATCAACCACCTCAGTGACTTCAATTAAAGACAACTCAGGAATAGAACGACCATGATCAGGTGAAAAACAAATAACACGGCTTTCGCCTTGCTCAGCTTTTAATTTAAATAGAGGGTCGTTTTGCTCAAAGTCTGGCGTTTGCTCATTTAAAGCTGCAAAGTCATTAGTAAAAACAAAAGTGCCCGTATAGTCAGGGTTAACTTCACCATTAATACGGGTATTTCCCTTACATAAATAACAACTTTCGTCATAATCTGCCTTTTTAGTGGTATCGGCTGACTCTTCTTGCCCTTGCCATGGTCTTTTGGCGCGATGGGGAGAAACTAAAACCCACTCTTGTATTAATGGATTATAACGACGATGTGGGTGCTCAGTTGGATCAAATTCAATCATACTAGTTCAGCTCACTTTAGTTAATGAGTAAAAAATCAATAAAAGGGTAAACGTTTACCCTAATTATTGCAAGTTAAATTTAATTGACAATATAATGCTTGATATACCGCTATCTTTTAATGCACAATCACAAAACAATTTACGCTGACTATTTCTTTATGACGACAATTAAAGACATCGCTAAAGTTGCCAATGTCTCGGTAGCAACCGTATCAAGAGTGATTAATAATGGACCAAAAGTGGGTATAAAAACCCGACAAAAAGTTCAAAAAATCATGGATGATATGGGCTATACACCCAATGAGAATGCGAGAGCGTTAGTAACAAATACTAGTACAACTATAGGTGTAATTATCCCAGATGTCTCAGATCCCTTTTTTGCTTCACTCGCTCATGGTGTAAACAACATAGCAAAACAAAAAAGAATGCAAATCCTTATCAGTACTAGCGCTGTAGATGCTGAAGCTGAAAAGCAAGCGATTCAAGTTTTAAAAGAAAGACAATGTCGGTCAATAATAATACACAGTAAAAAAATACCTGATGACGAATTAACCGCATTATGTGACGCCATCCCGGGGCTAATATTAATCAATCGTCACATCAAAAAGTATGCCCACCGATGTATCTGGTTAGATAATGAAGAAGGTGGAAAAATTGCCGCTCGCCACCTGTTAGCGCTAAAGCATCAAGCTATTGCTTGTATCAGTAGCCAATACACAATTGAAGATCCTAAATTACGCTTACAAGGCTTTATTGATGAACTATCTTCTCAGCAATTATTTATCGAAAAAGATCTGATTGTTTATGGTGAGCCTAACCAACAAGGTGGCGAAGAAGCAGCACAAAAACTCATCTCATCAGGTAAACGATTTACCTCTATTTTTGTTTATAATGATGCGATGGCAATAGGCGCAATTTCGACATTAGAGGATAACGGATATCGCGTGCCAAGAGATGTTTCGATAATAGGTTTTGATGATGTTTTACTTTCTCAATACTCACGCCCTAAGTTAACTACATTAAGTTATCCCATCGTAAAAATGGCTGAAGATGCGGCTATGTTGTCATTAAGTTTATTATCAAGTGAGCCATCAGCGCCCAAAGAAAATCGCTATTTACCTAAACTTATTAGACGCGAATCAACGATTGAGTGCTGACTAACTTTTTCTCAATAAAAATAAATTCATTTTAACGTAATAATTGGGGGCTTTACCCCATCGCTTTTGTATAAAAATAAAGAATCAACTAACCTTGAAACAATAAAAAATTAGGTGGTGCATATGGATAAGTCAATAATCATTAATGGTAAAACACATAAAATAGATGTAGATGGTGATATGCCATTACTCTGGTTTCTTCGTGATAGATTAGCCTTTACTGGCACCAAATTTGGTTGTGGCAGTGGCTTGTGTGGCGCATGCACTGTACATGTTAACGGGCAAGCGATACGTTCATGCGTTACACCAGTCAGTAGTGTAGCCGATCAAAAAATCACCACCATAGAAGGCTTATCTGAACATGGCGACCATCCATTGCAACAAGCATGGCTAAATAATAACGTTCCCCAGTGTGGCTATTGCCAAGCAGGGCAAATAATGAATGCGGCTAGTTTATTAGCCGTTAATGCAGCGCCTACTGACGAAGAAATAGATACCGCCATGCAAGGTAACATCTGCCGCTGCGGTACCTACCAACGAATTAAAAAAGCCATTTCTGAAGCTGCTGACCTATTAAGTAAGGAGGCTTAACATGAGTACCTCAACGATAAGTCGTCGCAACTTCTTAAAAGGTGCAAGCGTTGCCACTGGTGGATTAATGATTTCCGTTGCTCTACCTGCCAACGCTCTTGTTGAAAAAGGCATCATTGAAAGCACTGAAACTGAGCTTAACGCGTTTATCCACTTAGCTGAAAATGGCGATACAACTATTTATTGCGGTAGATGTGAAATGGGACAAGGTATCAGTACAGCCTTACCTGCAGCTGTTGCCGATGAAATGGAAGCTGATTGGCAACGAGTTACTGTTAAGCAAGGCGATGCTGATGAAAAATACGGCCCTCAAAATACTGGTGGCTCAGCAAGTATTCGTGTTATGTATGAGCCCATGCGACAAGCTGGCGCAAAAGCGAAAGCGGTATTAATTGCCGCTGCTGCAAAAGTTTGGCAAACCTCTCCTGACAACTGCGTTGCACAATCTCATTTTGTGATTAATAAACTTAATCAACAAAAACTCGGCTATGGTGACCTAGTATCTATCGCTAAAAACATACCGCTTCCAGAGCAGGTTAGCTTAAAAAGTAAAAGCGACTTCAACTATATTGGCACAAAACTACCGAGACATGATCAAGGTGAAGTTGTTGTGGGTAAACGAATTTACGGTGTTGATACCAAACTACCTAATTTAAAATATGCCGCAATCGTGCATTGTCCGGTACTTGGCGGAAAACTAAAAAGTCTTGATAAAACTGATGCTATGAACATGAAAGGCGTTAGTGACGTGATAGAAATTCCGCGCTTTGATGTCCCATTCGGTTCAATAGGTGGGGTTGCTGTTGTTGCCAACAATTCATGGACAGCTCAACAAGCCGTTAAAAAATTAAAAGTTGAATGGGAATTGGGGAAAAATGCTAGCTACAACACTAAATCCTATAAACAACAACTGGTCGCGAATGTTGAAAAACCAGCAACATTAGCCGCTGAGCGAGGCGATATTAACCTAGCCTTTAGCAACGCCAAACACAAAATTAGTGCTACCTATACCGGCGGACATCTTTGCCATGCACCTATGGAGCCAAATGCTAGCGTAGTATGGGTACAAAAAGACTCCTGTGAAGTATGGGCTTCAACACAAAGCCCTGCTGATATCCAGAAGGTTTTAGGACAATATTTAAAACGCGACCCAAAAGAGATTGTTGTCCATGTTGCCATGGCTGGTGGTGCATTTGGCCGTAAATTCAAATGTGATTATGTTCATGAAACAGCCGTTATCTCCCAAAAAACTGGCGTACCTATCCAGCTTATTTGGTCACGAGAAGAAGATATGCGTACAGGCTACTACCACTCTATTAATGCTCAGCATATTGAAGCATCAATGGACGAACAAGGTAATGTAACTGGCTGGCTACACAGAGCGGCATTTCCGTCCATATCATCTTTATTTAACCCTTCACTGGTTCGAGCGTCTAAAAATAACCTTAATGATGTAACCAACCATTTATTTGGTGTTGACAACTGTCGCGTTGAATCGGGTGATGCAATAGCACATACCCGTATAGGTTGGTATCGCGCGGTATACGCCATATTTTATGGTTTCGCTTTTAGTACTTTTGCTGATGAACTTGCCTATAAAGCCGGAAAAGACCATTTATCTTTTGTAAATCAACTTTACGATAATAACCATAACAAAGAGCAGCAAGCACAAATCAAACGCGCAAAAGCCGTTTTAGCCTTAGCCGCTGAAAAGTCTGCTTGGCATCAACGTGACAACTTACCTAAAAACCAAGGTATTGGTTTAGCAGTACATTACAGCTTTCAAAGCTTTGTCGCTATGGCGGTACATGTTGAAGTTAACGGAGATGATATTAAGGTATTAAATGTTGATAGCGTTATAGATTGTGGACAAGTACTTAATGTAGATGGTGCTACAGCACAAATGGAAGGTGCCGTGGTGATGGGAATGTCATTGGCGTTAAGCACTGAAATTACCTTTAAAGACGGCGCTGTGGTGAACTCTAACTTTCATGACTACCCTGTCATGCGTATTAGTGATATGCCAAATGTAAGAGTACATATCATTGAGTCAAATGAAAGCCCTACAGGGCTAGGTGAACCAGGTGTAGCCCCTTTTGCACCCGCATTAAGTAATGCTGTTTTTGCCGCTTCAGGTAAACGCTATAGAGACTTACCGTTTAAACCGCTGGCGATATAACGAATTTTAATGACTATAAGTAATCATTTATCGCACTTATTAACTAAGTGGTACCCAAACAAAGATAAGTTTGATTGGGTTTTAGCTACAATCTACGACACTCAGGGCCCCTGTTATAGAAAGTCAGGGGCAATGATGTTATTTAGCAGCCAAGGGGATCAACTTGGTATGTTAAGCGGTGGGTGCTTAGAATCTGACATTGCGACTAATGCCCGTAAAGTGATGCAGACTGGGCAGGTATTATTACTGTGCTACGATGCATCTGATGAGGATGATCTCTCTTTTCATTTAGGAATAGGTTGTGGTGGCACTGTTTACATTACGCTGCAACAAGTGAATAGCGAAAATAATTATCTCGCATTAACTCAAGTACATGAAGCCCTTAAGCAGCGAATATCAGGTTACTATTACCAAGCTATATTGAAAGATAAAACTGAAAGTGATCTAACTGACAAACAAGCATTCTTTGAAAAAGAAACCATTAACGATATTGCTCAAGTAGCCTCTCTTGTTCAGCCACCTAAAAATAGCGCATTAACTGAAGTACAACAATGGCTAGCAATTCCGATAGTACCAGAACCACACATTCTTGTAGTGGGTGGTGGTCTTGATGCTTATCCATTAGTTAACATGGCTAAACAGCTGGGCTGGCAAGTGTCATTATGGGATCCGCGCCCTGCCAACGCTCGAAAAGAATATTTTTCGAATGTTAATCATATCGTTAAAGGTAAGCCTGACGTATTAAGCGCCTTTATCAGAGAAAAAGGCGTCAATGCTGCAATACTCATGAGTCATAATGTATTAATCGATGCTCAAGCGCTTTCTTCCTTAGCAACAAGTAAACTACAATATTTAGCTTTATTGGGGCCAGTACATAGACGTGAGCAAGTCATTAAAGAAGCGAATATTCAAACAAACCACTTACCTTTTAAATTCGCAGGCCCATCAGGCTTAGATATTGGCGGCACATTACCTGAAAGTATTGCCCTTTCTATATTGAGTGAGTGTCATGCAGTTCTATATGAAAAATGCGCTAGCTCAATGAGTAACATTTTATAAATCAGAAATATAACTCCTTAATATAAACAACTAAAGAGCAAGATGAATATGCCAATAAACAAAAAACAATTTCTTTCTTCGCCAGTAAACATTGCACTTTTATTATTACTTTTTTCCTTGCTAAGTTCTCCGAGCCAAGCACAACCTTCAATTGTTCCTCCTAATGAGCAACCTATTTTAAGAGCCATTCAAGCAAGTGTTGATGCAAAGAGAATCAAACAAGATGTCAGTAAATTAGTAAGCTTTGGCACTCGACATACACTATCAGAAACAAAATCAGCAACCCAAGGCATCGGCGCAGCAAGACGATGGATTAAAGCTGAGTTTGATAAAATATCAAACCAATGTGGTGGTTGTTTAGAAGTTATATATCAAACGCAAACATTCTCTGGCGAGAAGCGCATTCCAAATCCGACAGAAGTGGTTAATGTCATTGCTATTCAACGGGGCGTAAAAGACCCCAATAGATACGTGGTTATGAGTGGCGATATCGACTCGCGAGTTACCGACCCTCTAGATTTCACCAGTATTTCACCTGGCGCTAATGATAATGCTTCAGGTGTTGCCGGTGTCATCGAAGCTGCTCGTGTATTATCGAAACACCAATTTGACAGTACCCTCGTTTATGCAGCCTTATCGGGCGAAGAGCAAGGTTTATTCGGCGGAAAAATTATGGCGGAAAATGCCATCAAAGAAAAATGGCGTGTTGAAGCGGTGATAAACAATGACATGATTGGCAATATTTCAGGTATCAATGGCGTGATAAATAACACTACCGCACGTGTGTTTTCAGAAGGTGTTCGCTATGTAGAAACACCTGAAGAAGCCCGCCTTAGACGCTTTACTGGTGGAGAGGTTGACTCCCCTTCAAGAAACCTTGCCCGTTATATCGATAAAATTGCCGATGATTACATTCCTAATTTAGACATTATGATGATTTACCGTCTAGATAGATTTGCTCGAGGTGGCCATCACCGCCCTTTTAACAAAGTGGGCTACCCTGCTGTACGCATCATGGAAACCAATGAGCATTATGACAGACAACATCAAGATTTACGGACAGAAAATGGCCGTGAGTATGGTGATGTATTGTCAGGTGTTGATTTTCAATTTAATGCAAAATTGACTTCCTTAAACGCCGTAACACTCGCCTCTTTAGCATGGGCTCCACCGCCTCCAGCGTCAGTTAATATCAGTGGCGCAGTAAAACCCTCAACGACGCTGACGTGGAAGAAACCAACAGGAAAAATGGCTGACAACCTTGCAGGATACCGAATTCACTGGCGTTTGACGACTGAGCCAACATGGACTCGTAGTCAATATGTGGGTAATGTTTCAACCTTTACACTAAAAAATATTGTCATAGATAACTACTTTTTCGGAGTCAGTAGTGTTTCAAAAGATGGCTTTGAATCTCCGGTTGTATTTCCGGGGCCTGCTGGCTCTTTTGGTGATTATAAATAAGTTCAGTGATTAAAAACTTTTAAGAAATTAAGGTGGTGGCACTTAGCTTAAAAACCACTACCTTAAAAATAAAACGTTATCAATGCACATTGAAATTTATTCAAATGTTAGCAATATAAAGCAACCAATTAAGTGAACAAGCATAGTGCTTAGCCACCGTTGTCAATTAATAAACCAACTAAACCATTAACTTTAAGGAGAAATATGGGACAATATTAAACACAATAATCGCAATTTTATACAGCGCTATATATTGAAAATATAACTTAGGTAACTCATCTGCTTCAACACTCATCAACTTGCTATGCACTTTTATTACAAAGCCTTTAAACACAGTAATAAAAATAAAAGCATAGAGTAGAAAACCAATATTTATCACGGAACACCAACCCAAAAAAGTTGTAATCGTTTCAATATTAACCATCATGACTCTCCTATCAATTACTTATTTTTCTATCAATTACTTATTTTCTATCAAAATATCGAATTTCTAGACTATCGCAAAGTGACAAAATTGACATTTAGTTTTTTAACAGGCTTTAGCATTATTTTTCTGTTTGGCGATAGTTAGATAATTCTGCTAGCAACCAATCTTGGGTTTTCATAGTTTTTTTACCAGCACAATGCATTTGGTAATACTTTCCAGATATTTTACTTTTCGTTGCCGAGTATTTAATAAAATCTTCGGTGGTTTCGATATCATCTGAATAATAATCATACTTTTTCTTAATATGCTTTACTGCTTCAACGCCAGTGTGCATAGAGCCATTACGCTCATATTGACACTCAGTATTTTCAACATAATTTAGTAAATGATTAATTTCATCTTGTGTTGCAGCAAATGAAGATAAAGATAAAACAAAGAGTGAGCTTGTTATAATTTGACGTAAATTCAAAGAAAAATCTCCGCATTGCGAGTGGTTATGGTTTTCTATCAAGATTAATATACTGAGTAATATTATAAACGTATCATGCGTATTAATTTGTGTCTTGAAATGCTTACTAGGTTCAAACATTGTACGGTAATTACAGAGAAGTCTCAGTAAATACTAATAAACAATATTAACTCTCTCGAAAACAATTTAACTCTTGATAAATATAGATTTAATAGCTACTGTGATTTACAAATAAAATCAGCCCTTTAAATTTTAGCCTTTATAATTCTTTGATATTATGAAGTATTAAATAATGATAAATTAACTTTATGGAAACGGACTTAACTGAGAAATATCAATAATATACTGTTATGTTTTATTCAAACTGGAGGATATCTTTAATATGGAAGTAAATATCAAAATGAATACAACTTTTAGGGTGCTGGGCCTATTAGTATCATGTCTATTTGTAGCAGGGGTGCTGTCGCCTTTATTTACAGACAATAGTCTTGCTCTTGATGTTAGGCTATTTGGTGCTTTCTTTGTGTTATTAGTATCGCCAGTCTGCTTTCTTGGTTATATCCCAGGCAAAGTATTGGATCGTCTTCCTGATTTTGTAATTGGTTTTATTAAGGGAAAATCTAGCTAGTTTCATCATAAAAATCCATACAAGCCATTTAAGCGAGACTGCTTACAGTTTGCTCGGTTTCGCTTCGCTACACATTTTAGCAAACAATTTTATCCCCTTCTTATTGGGGCCTTGGTATGCAAATGGAGAACGCATGAAGTATTTGTCTGTCCTAATTATTGTCTTTATGTCTGGTTGCTCATCTCAACCTATTAGCCATCAAATCGCTGATGTCATATTTGAGAAAAGTTTTGAAAAAGCCACCAACACTGATATAAGTTACAATTCCGCAAGTTGTCCTAATGTAAAACGGACCTGTTCCAATGGTAATTACCAAGAGTGGTATCAAAAAAATGGTAAAAAGGCTTGTGCTTGCAATAAGTAATCCCATATAACAAGCCGATAATGGGCAAAGGAGGCTGCATGAAAGTAGTGTGTGTATTTTTATTAATATTTATCTCTGGTTGTTCTGCATCGAAAGCCAAGCATGAATTATCTAACAGAGTATTGAGCTCTGTAATGACTAAAATATCAGATTCTGATGTTGGTTATGGTTCCGCAATGTGTAGACAAGTTTAAAGAGAGTGTGGTTCATTCGGCGAGTATTATGAATGGGTTGACGAGAATGAGCAAAAAAACTGTTCTTGTAACCAGTAAATGCACATAAAAACTTTTAAATAGGGAGAAAAAACGGTTTACTTTTTTCGTTCCTCAAAAATTTTAGCAAACAATTTTTAGCCTGTTAAAAGGGCGTTGGTTTAAAAAATCTAAATAAAGTAAGGATACCTTTTGAAAACAATCACAAAATTATTATTACCTTTAACTATCCTTGTATCTCCTCAAATATTAGCAAACGACAACTTTACTTTTGGCATAGGCACTGGAAGCTTTTATAGCGGTATTGGTGTTAATACAGGCATACAATCCAAAACTGATTTAAAATATGTTTCTGTTGGTTGCGTTAGTTATTCCTCTATTTACGGCGAAACCTGTGGGGTCGGTGTTGGTTGGGTAAAAACTGATATTTTTGATTTTCAAACCCCAAAACATGGCACAAGCCTTTATGTTGGTATTGTTGGAAGCGAATACGCTAATTTTGATCATGAAGCTATATACGGAGCTGGGTTAGGATATCATTATTTTTTTCGTGGTATAGATAAATCAGGCTTTAATTTAGGTTTTACTATTATCGCTGGAAATGAAAATGATGGTATGGCTATGGGCGGTATGTTACAGGTTGGCTATCAATTTTAAACATCACACTATCTTGCCTAGGTAAAGCTTAAGCAGTCTGTAAAGTTTCTTAGGAACAGCTGTTATTTATTGAATAGAACAACGTAGTTGGGCGTACAGTTTGCCTAACAAGCCACCGCAGTGAGAGACGTTTAAACATTGGTTCGCCTCACTACGTTCGTTATTATAGCCAACAATTTAAAAGCCCTGAACGGGGCATTTTATGTAGAAGGAGTTTGTCATGTCAGTAGGTTCAAGCCTAGCTTGGAGAGCAATGCAGCCTAAGCAAAAGCGCTGTGATAGATGTGAGTTATATACACCTGAAACAAGCAATAAATGCATTCACTGCTCTGAGTTAAATGAGTCACAGTTAGCTCAATTAAAAGCGCAGCATCAAGAAACTCTCCAAGATAATTCTACCTTTGGAAAATACCTATTATTTGGTTCGGTAGTTATAGGTTTACTATTACTACTTAGCTTTTTATAGTTGGAATTTCACACCTTTTTCATTAGTGGTTGCTAAACAATTACCAAACATAACAAAAGCTAGCTTTCTAAAAGCTTCTTTTTTACAACGTGTTTTTAAGGATTTCCATACGGATTGATTACGATAGTAATAAATACCATTTCGGCAATATAAATAAGGAATATTAGTAGCGAGCATGTAGCACCCCATGTAGCAAAACAGCTAAAAAGAGTGTAAGTCATTGATAAATTAAGATTGGGTGGCAACCCTAATAGCCACACCTCGGCACATGAGTCGTCTGCTGCGGTTGCTTCCTTCCGGACCTGGCCGAGTTCACAGAGTATCATTGCGAGGGGACCAAAAGGGTCACCATAATATAGAGGAAATACAAGCGTATAAGAAATGTGCTGTAAAAACCAATAACGGCGCGAATTATCGCTAAAGGGGAACTTATATGCAAGTACTAGTTCATGTTTTTCAAGCGCGGTTATACTGCTTGAGGGTTTTTTGCGCAAATATTAGCAAAGCACTTTTTGATGTTAGCTAATTCAAGCTCTATATCACCACTAATTTCTCTTGCTGGGTGAAACCTAAGTTCTTTTTCAGCAAAGTCTAAGCTTACGGGTACAACAGGTACATTCGCTTGGGAGGCTATATATAAAAAGCCCTTTTTCCATTCTTGAGTTTTACGACGGGTTCCTTCAGGTGCAATACCTAATATGAGTTTATCGTTAGCTTCAAATTGCTGAACCATTTGTTCGACAACACCATTTTTAGCATTACGATCTATTGGTATGCCGCCCCAGCTATAAAGAATAGATCTAAAAGGCCAGATAAAAATCGTTTTCTTTCCCATGAAACGAACACGTAGATTCATCGCTAACATAACAGAAATTGCCACGACAAAATCCCAGTTAGAGGTGTGGGGAGCTACAGCAGCAACAAACTTAGGTGTTTTGGGGAGTTCACCTTTAACTTTCCAGCCAAGACTATTAAGTATTAATAATCCTAATTTACTGGAAAGGTTTCCTCTAGCAGTGGGTGTACAGTAATGAATAGCAGGTAAATCGGTTTTCTTTATTGTCACTAATTAACACCATTTTCTTGTTGTGCTAGTTTTTCATGTAATTCTAATAAAAGGGACTTCAATACTAGCAGATTATCTTTTCCTAATCTTAACAACAGCTTATCACTTTCTGGTAAAGCTTCTAATTTAGAGTTTTCAAAATGATACATAACGCTAGGTCTCGTAAGTGCCATTGAGCTTTTCTCGGGCAGTTCCATGTCTAACACGCGTGTAATTGCATCTTGTAAAGTATTAGTAAAATTCTCTTCGCCATAGCCAAGCTCTGCATAGGCTTCATCAATCAAAGGTTTAATTTCAAAATACCACTGTACTAAACTTTCACTTTCTATTGAGCGTATTAAGTCAATATATAAACTAAAGCGTTTGGTGGCATCTTCGTTCCATTGCCAAGTTTCTTGATTGTTTTCAATATTGATGGTGGATTGATCAGGAGAAAACTTATCCTTAGGCTGAATAAAAGGACTATGCTCATAAGCAACGGTTCCTTGAGCAAAATTATCAGTAAAAACAACAAAGCGTCTGATCATATCTTCATCAATCACTAAATTGAGTAGTTCTTTGCGCCAAGTAATTTCAGGCAATTTTATTTTTAACCATTCATCGCTTTCATCAAGCGCTGGTAATGGCTCTTTTATAGCCTCAACGTCAACCTCAACAACTTCTACTACAGGCTCTTCAATCACAGGCTCAACAATAACTTCTGGCTCTTCTTCAATGACAGGTTCAACTATAGACTCAGGCTGTTTAACTGGCATGGGCTCTTCTTGTGTGCCTGTAAACTGCCATGCAAAACCTATTGCAACAACTATGAAAATAATAAAAGCGATCACAGACCAAGGCACTGACTTTTGAGCACCTTGTTCTGTTTGATCATATTGATTTGTAGAATTTGAGTTGTCCATGTTCACCTATGCTTTATTTTATAATAATCAATTTTATTGTTCTTATTATCATTATGGCATCAAAATATGTGCTTTTTGTTGTGTCAATTGTTTCAAATATTGCCAAACTGTATCTACTTGCGACAATCGCTTAGATTCAGGGTGAGCGATTAAATAGAAGCTACGTACTATTTTTACATCGTCACACAACCTTACTAAGCTAGCATCTTGCTCAGCTAAAAAGCAAGGTAAAATACCAATCCCTAAACCACTTTTTATTGCACTATATTGGCTGGTAATGCTTGTACTTTGAAAACTCGGCGAAATATCTTTACTAAGGTCTTTTACATAAGAAAGTTGCTCAGTAAATAAAAGATTATCCACATAACTTACCCATTGATATTCAGGTAATCGCTCAAAAGTAACGTTATGTTCCAAGGTTTTTAAATACAATTCATGCCCATAGAGCTGTAATTGATAGTCGCAAAGCTTATGTATGATTGTTGAGGTGTTTTTAGGTTTTTCAACCGCAATAGCTATATCTGCTTCATTGCGGCTTATTTTAACGTCGCGAGCAAAGTGTACTAATTCAATATGAATATCTGGGTAGCTTTGTTTGAGCTGGGCTAAATGAGGTGCAATAAAGAAACTACCAAAAGCTTCAGTAACCCCTATTCTTACTCGGCCCGTATTTGGCTTTTTCTGCTCTTTGATATGGCTAAAGGCTTGAAATGCTTCCTGTTCCATCTTTCTTGCATATTGCAGAAGTTGCTTGCCATCAGCCGTTAACACGTGGCCTTCTACAGTACGATCAAAAAGTTTAGTTTTCAGGCTTTCTTCAAGTTTATGAAGTCGTCTTGATAGTGTTGAAGCGTCCATAGTTAAACGCTTTGCAGCCGTCGATAAACGGATACTACGTGCAACTTCTAAAAACACTTTTATATCATCCCAATTCATCTCACCACTATAACAATACACAACACTTATTGCAAAAACGCAAAGTGAGTTGCACTTATGCTTATTGTTCAACAATACGTTAAGGTCTATTTTAATAGTCATTAGATTTCCTATATTAGTTAAGGCACGCTATGTCTATCAAAGAAGTACCATTGATCATCAATGGTGAAAAGGTTCGTTCAAGCACAGATACTTGGTTGGATGTCTTAAATCCTGCAACGCAGGAAGTTGTCGCTCGTGTACCTATAGCAACAAAAGCAGAAGTTGAAGCTGCTGTTGCTAATGCCTCAGAAGCGTTTAAAACATGGTCGAAGGTTTCACTCACCGAACGTATGCGTATCATGTTAAATTTCCAACAACTAGTTAGGGAGCACACTCAAGCCCTTGCTGAGTTAGTGACTTTAGAGCATGGAAAAACTCTTCCCGATGCAACCGGTGAAGTGGGAAGAGCTTTAGAAGCCATTGAAAATGCTTGCTCAATTACCCGCTTACAATTAGGTGATATGGCTAATAATGCCGCTACTGGCGTAGATACTTATACCTTGAACAAGCCTTTAGGGGTTGGTGTGGGTATTACCGCTTTTAACTTTCCGCTCATGCTACCGTCATTTATGTTTCCACCTGCAATAGCTTGTGGCAATACCTTTGTTTTAAAGCCTTCAGAGCAAGATCCTTCTTCAACTATTTTTTTAGTTGAATTAGCGCTAAAAGCCGGTATTCCACCTGGAGTGTTAAATGTTGTCCATGGCGGCCCTGACGTTGTTAACCAATTGATAGAAAGTGATACTGTAAAAGCTGTTTCATTTATTGGCTCAACTCCTGTTGGTACCCATGTATACAACCATGCAAGTAAACATGGTAAACGTGCTCAAGCTATGATGGGGGCAAAAAACCACATGGTTATTATGCCTGATGCCAATAAAGATAGAGCAATTAATGATTTACTTGGCTCCGCATTTGGCGCTGCGGGTCAGCGCTGTATGGCAAACCCCGTCACAATTTTAGTCGGTGAAACTCGCCAATGGTTGCCAGAAATAGTTGAGCGCGCCAAACAAATGAAAGTTGGCCCAGGTACTCAGCTTGATGCTGATTTAGGGCCAGTTGTATCTCCGCAGGCTAAAGCAAGAATATTAAGCATACTTGACTCAGGTGTTGAACAAGGAGCAACATTATTAGTTGATGGCAGAAATTGTCAGGTTGAGGGTTTTCCAAAGGGTAATTTTGTTGGGCCCACCTTATTCTCCAATGTCACAACAGATATGGACATATACACCCAAGAAATATTTGGCCCTGCATTATGTGTATTAGAAGCTGAAACCTTAGATGATGCCATCGAGATTATAAATGCTAACCCCAATGGTAATGGTACCTCAATTTTCACTTCATCAGGCTGGCATGCCCGTAAATTTGAGAATGAAGTTGATGTCGGTCAGGTGGGTATCAATGTACCTATTCCTGTTCCCGTTGCTTTCTTTAGCTTTACGGGATCTCGTGGTTCAAAATTAGGAGATTTAGGACCCAATGGAAAACAGGTTGTTAGTTTTTGGACTTATACTAAATCAGTAACAGCTCGTTGGTTTGAGCCTGATCATATTGATGGTACCGATATTCATACAACCATCACTATGAAATAATTAATAAGGTGCGACTAGCTAAATAGCTTAGATATCAGTTAGTCGCGCTTATAAAACTTTACCTTTCCTTAAAGTCACTCATTTGACTCTGCAAATAAAATTTTGATAATTTTCAATCGCATCAGGGTTTCCTTTACTGCGCTGGCATACACTTTTTTGATATTGAAAATTAAAAACATCGAACCACAAATCTAACAAATGTGCATTGTTTGGCTCACCTGACATAGCGAGTACCCTAGCCGCAACCTCCGCCGTTGAAAATTGATGTGCTAAGGTTGTTTTTCTTACGGTATATCGCGAGTTATCCCCTATTGGTGTTTGTTCACTGATAGTATCAAACGTGACTGTATCATCACCTTGCTCAGGAAAAACCTTAGGATCGAAAGCTACAACGGGAAACTTGTCTAAATATGGGCTTTTGCGAAACATTTTTTTTGCTTCACGCCAACTACCATCGAGCATGATAAATAAAGGACGCTTGCCTGTTTGACATGAAATCGTTCCCGTTTCTACTTGGCGACCTTCTTGTGCATATTCTTTGGGAAAAACAACATAAGGTTGCCATTGTTCATCATCAAGCACCGCCTGCAACTCATTATTTGGCGTCGTTCTAGACCATAAAAACGCAAAAGTATCAGGAATTAAATCCGCAATCAATTTACCGGTATTACTGGGTTTTAACACCTCAGTGTCGTACATTAAAAGTAAAAATCCTGCTTTAGTGTTTACATCTCCTTTTTTGGGCGCCATATCACAGATACAAAACTGCTTTGCTAATTGACACAACGGGCAACGTATCACCCGCTGACCACGTGCTTTATAAGTGGTGGTACTTAAACTTTTGCGAAATTGGTGGAGTTTATGAACAGCATGCATGAAATAGAAATCAAGAAACTAAAAAGGCTAGCGAATGATAGCATTCTCCAGCCTGTTGATACATTTTTACCTAAAGTTTTATTCTCAGTAGCGGCCGTTACATAGCCGTTTTATCACTACCTTGCTCACGGTGTTCATCATAGCTTGCTGAAATAACATCAATATGGCTCAGAGGCTCAATGTTTGATTTTAGCTGCTCTTCAAGTTGATTGATACTCACTGCAGATAAACAAAGTTGTTCCGCTTTTTGCTCAATTTCTTTACTTCTAAACTCCATTTCCTTTTCAATACTTTCGCCAAAGTTTTCCATGCGTGTTTCAAATGCGTTTGAATCTCCACCAGAGAACATCATTTCTTGTCCAACGGCTACCATGATACTGCCTAAAGAGCTCATCACTGCATTTTCTACCGCTGATTCAATACGTTGCTCAAACTCTTTACCCAAGAGTTCTTCACCTTCTAAACCATCTTCGCCAATGGTAAAGCCATTAGCGAGGGTGAAGCGAGCTTCCACTTCATCTCGAATGCTCGATAGCTCTTGAGTTAAATTTTCACCAACACTGTTGCCTTCACCGAGTAACTCATTAAACGCTAAATTCACTCCTTCTAAAGCTAAGTCAACCCCTTCAACAGCCACACTTCTTACTTCAGGCACCATGGCTTTAATACGCTTAGAGTATTTTGTTACTATAACTTGTTGCTCGGCATTTAAGTCAATTGACTCACCGTCAATGATTAAATGCTCATCATTAGAAATTTTATAGAGGGTATCTTTATTTTTCTCATTGAAGAACTCAATAGTAGTCTCATTTATCGTCATTCCTGCTTCTAACTCAACATTGCATGAGTTATGTGCTAAAGCACTTGCTGACGATAAACCAACAGCTAACGTTGCCATTATAAGTGATTTTTTAAAAGTGTTTTTATTTAGCTTTGTGTTCATGATGCTTCCCTTGTATTGAAATAGTCATTAATAAATCATGTTAATAACTACAAGTATTACAAAAGCGATGCCAATTATATTTACCATATATTTCAATAAGATAAAAAACACTCGCCGTAATCAAAATAAACTAAAGTCACTTTTTGGTAAAATTAACCAAATAGTAGTGTTTTATTTTTAAGTCTGGGATTTTTAAACCGCCAAATGACGTACTTTAAAACTTCGACCCTTCATTTTACCATTGGTGAGTTTTTTCAATGCCAATTTAAGTATTTTTTTATTAACTGCAACATAGGCTTTATTATCAAGCACATTAATTTTGCCAACGTCAGCTCCCTTTATATCTGCGCTACCTTTTGCGGTTAAGGCACCTAAAATATCTCCTGGGCGCACTTTTTGCTTTTTACCACCATCAATTTGAATTGTTGACATTTTTGCTTGTAGCCTTGGCTTAGTAAGTATTTCACTTGCTGGTAATAATTCAGCTTGAATAGTTTGTTCAAGTTCATCTTCCAGTAAGCCAACTTTATAGCTTTCTTTATCACTAAAAAGCGATAAAGCTTTCCCTGAACTACCTGCGCGACCTGTTCTGCCTATACGGTGAATGTGTACTTCACTGTCGTGCGCTATATGATAATTAATCACGACATCAAGGGCATCTATGTCTAAACCACGTGCAGCCACATCTGTAGCCACTAAAATAGCGACACTTTTATTGGCAAACCTTAGCAAGGTTTGATCTCTGTCACGCTGCTCTAAATCACCATGTAATGCTAAAACGCTAAATCCATCATTGTGCAGACCTTGGCATACAGCTTGTGTCTCTTTTTTAGTATTACAAAAAATCACTGTTGATTCAGCCGGATTAGCCATCAATAACAAACGGGTTGCCTCAAAGCGCTCTTCATTGTCATCAACGTGATAAAAGTGTTGATTAATATTACTTTTATCTTCGCTTGTACTCACTTTTACCAAGACAGGATCTGTCATAATACTTTCGCTGATCACCTTGATCTGTTTTGGAAATGTTGCGCTAAAAAGCAAGGTTTGACGATCTAACGGTGTACGCTCAATAATATTATCAAGGGCTGCTTCAAAGCCCATTTCTAGCATACGATCGGCTTCATCAAGCACTAATAAATTTAAGTCATCAAGCTTTAATGTACCTTTAATAACATGCTCTTCAATACGCCCTGGTGTACCAACTATTATATGCGCACCATGCTCCAATGAACCAATTTGAGGGCCAAACGGTGTGCCACCACATAAGGTTAAAACTTTAATGTTATGAATGGCACGGGCGAGTTTTCTAATTTCTTTGGCGACTTGATCAGCCAATTCTCTGGTAGGACATAACACCATAGACTGAATACGAAAACGTTTAACTTGCAGTTTTTCCAACATAGCTAAACCAAAGGCTGCCGTTTTACCTGAGCCTGTTTTTCCTTGAGCAATAACATCATTGCCCGCAAGCATTGGCGGTAAACTTTGTGCTTGAATTGGCGTCATTTGCTCATAGCCAAGTGAAGTTAAGTTTTTCAAAAGCTCTTGAGGTAAAGTTAATGATGAAAAATCAAGGTTAGTGTGTTTTGTATCAGTAGATGATTGCAAGGTGGTTGCCCCTAAAGATGAAAAGCCATTAAATTAAAAACTTTCATGGGAAAGTAATTGCGCGCATAATAACAGCAAATGCACTTCATCCCTAATATTAACGTAATATGACCTCAAAAATAGACACTCACTTAGCCCAAGAATGGCAAGTTCTGCATAACAGCCATGAAAAATACGAACACTTCGCGTTAATGATAAAGCTCTTAGCTGTAGCCTTAACTTTAGTGGCCATTGCTTTGAGTATTTCAACATTTTTTACTTTAGCTTTACTAACTATTTTATGGCTACAAGAAGGAATATGGAAAACCTTTCAAAGCAGAGCAAGTCATCATATTGAAGTAATTGAACAAGCGATAATCGAGAATGAAAGCCGTGAAGTATCTGCCTTTCAATATTATAGTCAGTGGTCTAACAATCGCCCTTCATTAACTGGTTTAATTGCTGAGTATATTAAAAGCGCTTTACGCCCAACGGTAATTTATCCTTATCTGCCATTAATAATACTTACTGTATGTTGCTAACTTGAGAGCGCTATTATGAATAGAAAAAAGAAAATAAACGAAACACTTAAAAAGAAACAAAAAAAAGCCAATGCAAAGTTACATAAAAGTAATAAACCAAGATATGTATCTAAAGCTGAACGAGCAAAACAAGCCGCAGAAAATAACGAAAATTCAGAAACAAAACTCACAATAAAAACAGAATACGATGAATAAAAAAGGGCGATAGAAATCGCCCTTTTTCACATCAGTTGTGATAACCCTAAACAACTTTTATGATGTTTCTGTGTTCCCTTTTAGCTTCTCACGCATGCGCTGCACCAACAAATAGAAATAAGGCACTAATAAGGTACCAAAAATGGTAGCTGCCAACATTCCTGATAGCACAGTAAGACCTAAAGATACACGACTTCCTGCCCCTGCCCCAGTAGCAAACACTAGAGGTAAAACACCCAAGACAAATGAAAGAGCTGTCATTAATACCGCTCTAAAACGCATTTTTGCAGCGTTAATTGCCGCGTCAAAAATACTGCTTCCAGAAGCTCTTTCTTCCATCGCAAACTCCACTATCAAAATGGCTGTTTTAGTGGACATACCTATGAGTAATATAAGACCAACTTGCGCATAGATATTATTAGCCATACCGACAGTGTATAACGTCAACATTGCTCCAAAAATAGCTAATGGAACCGCAGCAATAACTGAAAATGGTATACTCCAGCTTTCATACTGAGCAACCAAAAACAGGTAAACAAATATAATTGCTAAGCCAAATAAAATAGGTGCTAAATTACCCGCTTCAATTTCTTGTTTTGATTGACCAGACCACTCGTAAATAAAGCCTTGTGGTAAGTTACTTGCTAACTCTTGCATTACCGAAATGGCTTGCCCTGAAGAATAACCCGCATCCGCTTGACCCGTAATTTTTGCACTTCGGTATAGGTTGAAATGATTTATAGTCGTAGGCCCTAAGATTGGAGTAAGTTTAGCGAGAGTGGTTAGTGGCACCATTTCATTATCTTTATTGCGCACATAATAATGACTTAAATCAGAAGGGTCTTTCCTAAACTCAGTTTGTGCTTGAATGGTTACCTTATAAATTCGACCAAACTGGCTAAAATCATTAATATATAAAGAGCCAAGTTGGGCTTGCAGTGTCATAAATATATCAGACAAAGCAACCCCTTGTGCTTTTGCTTTATTCCTATCAACTTCTAAAAAGTACTGTGGAACATTCGCTCTATAGGTACTAAATACCCGGCTTAATTCTGCACGCTGATTAGCATCATAAATAAAACCATTAAGTACTTGTGCCAATAAAGCAGGATCTCGCCCTTCACTATCTTGTAATTGAAACTCAAAGCCTGAGCTTGTACCTAAACCAGGTATTGGCGGCGGATTAAAGACCATAATTTGCGCTTCAGGCATAGACCATAATTGCCCCATTAAGCGAGGAATAACTTGCCTTAATCCAAGTTCAGGTGTTTTCCTATCATCCCAATCTTTTAAGATAATAATGCCTAAACCATTGTTTGAACCAGGACCACCTAATAATGAATATCCTCCTACAGAAATGAAATCATCAACAGCGGGATCGTTAATAATAATAGGCACTAATTTTTCCATCACTTCTGCAGTTCTATTAACTGATGCTGCATCAGGTAATTGCATATCAACAAAAAGGTAACCTTGATCTTCATCCGGTAAAAAAGCGGTAGGTACTGAAGTCGTTAACATACCCGCACCAGCAAATAAAATAAGCGCAAATATGCCGACCCTAACTAAACGCTTCATTATAAATTGAACAACCGACGTATAGCCGCCTGTCAATTTAATGATAAGTGTCTCGATAGGAATCAACCACTTAATGGGCTTCATATTTTTTTCAGACAATAAAACACTACACAAAGCTGGGCTTAACGTTAACGCATTAATGGATGAAATGATTACCGCGAATGAGATTGTCATGGAAAACTGTTTATACAATTCACCTGTAATACCCGGCATAAAGCCAACGGGTACAAATACTGCTAATAGCACGAGTGTTGTAGCAACAATTGGCCCAGACACTTGGCTCATAGCTTTTTCTACAGCTTCTTTAATGGGTAATTTTTCTTCTTTTAAAATACGTTCTACGTTTTCAATAACAATGATGGCATCATCAACTACAATACCAATAGCAAGTACTAAACCAAACATAGTTATAGTATTAATGGAATATCCCATTAATAACATAAACGCAAAGGTTCCGATGAGTGACACTGGAATTGCCAATGTTGGTATGATGGTCGCTCGCCAATTTTGTAAGAATAAAAACACCACTAAAATAACAAGTGCTACGGCTTGTATTAATGTAACTCTTACTTCTTCAATTGAACGGTCAATAAATTTAGTAGTATCGTAAGGCACAACATATTCCAAACCATCGGGGAATCGTTCTGCAAGTTGTTCCATCTCAGCCTTAACTAAATCAGCTACTTCAGTCGCATTAGCATCAGGTAATTGATAAATCACAACAAAAGCTGTGTCATCACCATTTAATTTGGCTTGAGTTGAATAATCTTCTGCACCTAACTCAATACGAGCTATATCATTTAAACGAACAAAATTTCCTCTTTCGTTAGCACGAATAATGGTTTCACCAAATTCTTTAGGCGTTTTTAATCGTCCTTGAGCTTGTATTGAATATTCAAACTGCTGATTAGGTAACGTTGGGCTGGCACCTAACTTACCCGCAGCAACAATCATATTTTGTTCGTTTAAGGCTTGCTCTACTTCACTAATCGTTACATTAAGTGAGGTCATACGATCAGGGTTTAACCATACACGCATGCTATATGTCATTTCGCCCATCACTTCTGCTGAAGCGACACCTTTAATACGTCCCAATGGCTCTATTAAATAATTTGATGCGTAGTTACTTAAGAATAATTGGTCTATACCTTCTTGCTCAGAGTATAGGTTAATCCCTAATAGCATTGAGCTGGATTGCTTCTTAACATTCACCCCTTGTCGAGTGACTTCTGATGGAAGTGAGCTTGTTGCTAAAGAAACTCGGTTTTGCACATTAACTTGCGCAATATCTCCATCAGTGCCGACTTTAAAATAAACAGTAATCGTAGCACTACCGTTATTGGAGGCTGAAGAGTCTATGTACATCATATCTTCAACGCCATTAACCTGTTCTTCAATAGGTCGAATTACCGACTCTTCAACAACTTGTGCGCTAGCTCCTGGGTAAACAGCAGAAATTTTAACCTGAGGTGGAGTGATTTCAGGGTACATGTTGACTGGCAACAAGCCCATTGCAATAAGCCCTGCTAATGAAATTACAATTGAAATAACAAATGCAAATTTAGGGCGGTGTATAAACGTTTTACTGATCATAAAAAGTCCTTTATTATTTATTCTCAGTCAAATTAGGCTGTACAGCTTGACCTAAAGCAGTAATAACACCAGTTAAAGAATCAACTGATTTTTGCACAGGATTCACTGTTGCACCTGGTCTAACCTTTTGTAAACCCTCAATAATTACCTGCTCACCTGCTTGTAAACCTTCAGTGACAACCCACATGGCATTTATTCTACGTCCTAAAACGATATGGCGTTGTTTAACGGTATTGTTTTCATCAACTACAAGCACAAACTTACCTTGTTGATTTGCTTGAACAGCCGCTTGAGGAATAAGCGCCATCTCTTCTTTTTGTTGACTCTCTATAATTATGGTAACAAATAAGCCTGGTAAAATAATGCCATTGGGGTTCGGAAATATAGCTCTTAACTCAACCGTTCCCATACCTTGCTCAATCTTGGTATCAGCAAAATCAAGTTGACCTTTTTCGCTATAATCACTGTTATTCGGTAAACGAAGCGACAAATCGATTTTTACCTCACCAGGGTTTTGAGCATGTCGATCAGTTTGTAAATAATCTAGGTAAAGATTTTCTTCAACTTGAAAACTCACATATATAGGATCAGTCAGTGTTAATGTCGCTAAAGCATCACTCGTTGGGCCAACAATATTGCCAATATTATAATTCACTTTACCTATGCTACCGGTAAAAGGCGCTTCAATGGTTGTATAGCTTAAATCTAATTCCGCTTTTTTTAATGCAGCTTCAGCAGCTTTTACTGCCGCTTTTGCTTGTGACTCTTCCGTGGTTAATCGATCAAAATCTGACTGGGAAATATAACCATCTTTAATTAGGTTTTTAGCTCGTTTTAAATTGCGCTCTGCATTTTCTTCACCAGATTGTTTACTGGCTAAATCTGCTTTAGCTTGAGCGAGAGAAGCTTCGTAAGCTGCTGGATCTATTTTTAGTAATACCTGTCCTTGCTTAACAACACTACCTTCTTTAAAGTGCCTTTCAATAAGTTCACCTTCAACACGAGCGCGTAAATTAGCTTCTTTATATGCTTCAGTTCTGGCAACAAACTCTCTATGTCTGCCAATTTCATCAGTGGCAATTTTATAGACTGAAACAGCAGGAGCAGGTGCCTGCTTTGCTTGTTCTGGTTCACTACAAGCCGAAAGAAGTAACGAAAATACTCCCAAAAAAGTAATATGTAAAATTTTATCCAATTGAGTTCTACGCTTGGTCATTAAAGCTTCCTTTTTATAAGATTCAAATCTTTTTTAAATTATTGCACAGCAAGCATTCAAAAGTGTATTTATTTGTTCTAAAACGCAAAAAAAAGCTATGAAGAGTATTCATAGCTTTTTGATAAAAATTGGATATTGGTTACTGGTTAAGCCAAATTCATCTCTTGAATCTTTTCATGCGCTATTTCTGGTGCACTACTAACTGGCTTACTATGTAGGTTCGCTTTTAATTGCCCTTTACGATGCTTTAACGCAGAATCTAACTTTTTCGCTGCACCAGCTATTGCTGGGTACATTACAGTATCAGACGCTTTTGCTGAAACTCTTGAGCCTTCATAATTAGTTGTTAATTCAACCTGGTGTTGGTTGTGTTCTTTAGAAATAATAATGTCTAACGATATTAAGGTTGGGAAGTGATTAGCAATTTTAGAAAATTTTTCCTCTATATGTTCTCTAATTGAATCTGTGATTTCGACATGATGACCAGAAAGATTTATTTTCATAAGGATTCCTTTTAACTATTTTTTCTAACGAATTATTAACAAGGGGTGCTAATAACTTTTAGCTCAACTATTTTCATAGCCTATAGTAGAGCTGAGGGCAGAAAAATAAAAAAACAAGCTGTTAAGCAAAACTTTTTCTACAGCTCAGTTTTAAATTAGCCTAAAAGTATGAGAAATGCTATTGATTGAAGTCAATAAATGGTGAGAAGTTGTAATTAAAAAATTAACTGCATGATAACTAAAGCAAAGAGTCCAGCTAAAACATCATCGATCATTATACCAACACCGCCTTTAACTTTTTTATCGATAAAAGAAATAGGCCAAGGCTTCAAAATATCAAATACTCGAAACAGGATAAAACCGACTAAAACCGACTGCCAACTTACTGGTACCATAAACATGGTAATAAAAAAGCCAACAAACTCATCCCAAACGATTGCAGGATGATCATGAACACCAACATCTTCTGCGGTTTTTTCACATAAGTAAAAACCAATAATAGTCATTAAAATAACCGCTAATAAGTATGTTAATGGTGCTAACATAGCAAGCAGTAAATAAACGGGTATAGCAGCTAATGTACCAAAAGTACCTGGCGCTTTAGGTGCTAAACCGCTGCCAAAGCCTAACGCTAGAAACTGTACTGGATTACTTAAAGTGAAATTGACATTCGCGGTGTTTTTATTCATAGCTATGTAGCAGAAAAATGCTCAAAACCAGCACTTTGAATCGGCACGGGCTCATTGTTTAATGTCGTTGAAATGGTTTGAGAAGCATTAACTTGCCCAATACAAACTACGGGTGTATTTGCTTGAGATAACGCTGTTTCAACACCTACTTTGTTATCTTCAGAAACGGTAAACAATAACTCATAGTCATCCCCACCCGTTAAAGCAATATTTACTGCATCATCAAATAATAAAGAATCACGCAATATTGTTGAAAGCGGAATTGCATCAAGCACTATGTTAGCGCCAACATTAGATGCTTGACAAATATGTCCTAAATCAGCAATTAGACCATCAGAAATATCAATAGCTGCCGAAGCATATTCTCTAATGACTTGACCTGCTAACACACGAGGTTTAGGGTAATCAAGCTTGTCTCTGATTGGTTTAATAAACTCAGGCTCTAAGGTTACCTGCTGATTAATTTGTTGCAATGCTAAAGCTGCATCACCAATTTCACCAGTAACATATATCCAATCCCCAGCTTTAGCGCCTGCTCTAGATAAGTAACTACCTTCAGGTGTTAAGCCTTGAGCGGTAATAGTGATACTTAGCGGGCCTTGGGTTGTATCACCACCAATAAGCTGAACGTTATAATATTCACATAACTCGAATACACCAGCACAAAAATCACTTAACCATGCATCGTCAACTTTCGGCATTGTAATAGCCAAAGATAACCAACTGGGCTTAGCTCCCATTGCTGCAATATCCGATAAATTAACTGCCACCGCTTTATGCCCTATAGCATGAGCGGGTGTGTCTAATGGAAAATGTACCCCTGCCACTAAGGTGTCTGTTGTCACAACAATATTTTGATTTTCGGTACTGGCAATTACAGCGCAGTCATCACCAATACCAAGCACAACATCTTTACGTTTCACTGCTTGTTCAGTAAAGAAATGCTTTATTAACTCGAACTCTTTCATAGTAGGGACTTAATTCTTATCAACAGTTAGCTAAACAATAACTAGAAGCAATTTAACTTTCTGAACGCACTAATTTAACAACTTTGTCTAAAACACCGTTAACAAATTTATGGCTATCATCAGCTGCAAATGACTTTGCTAGCTCTATTGCTTCATTGATAACAACTTTGTATGGCACATCTTGACAGTCACTTAACTCAAAAACAGCAACGCGCAAAATAGCCTTTTCAACTTGATCTATTTCGTCGATAGGTCGAGCAACATGTGGCGCTATAGCTAAATCTAATTCATTAACATTGTCAGTAACACCACGTAGTAATAACTGAAAATATTCAATATCAAAACGACGTTTAGCATTATCAGTAATAAAGTTAACTTCAACATCTGCTACTGAATTTTGGCTAATTTGCCATGAATAAACCGCTTGAACAGCTAATTCACGTGCTTTTCTTCTTGGTGAAGGCTTCAAAATATATTTCCTAAATTTGACTAAGAACGTTAACCATTTCTAGCGCACCAAGAGCTGCTTCTGCGCCTTTATTACCTGCTTTAGTACCTGCACGTTCGATAGCTTGTTCAATAGAATCAGTAGTAATAACACCAAAAGAAACAGGAATCTCAGATTCTAAACATACTTGTGCTAAACCTTTGTTACACTCACCAGCTACGAAATCGAAATGTGGTGTACCACCACGGATAACAGCACCGATAGCAATAATGGCATCAAAATTACCTTTAGCCGCTAATTTTTTTGCCGCTAATGGCAATTCATAAGCACCAGGAACACGAACTACAGTAATATCTTCATCAGCAACACTACCATGACGTTTTAAGGCATCAATAGCACCTTCTAATAAGCTATCAACTATAAAGTGGTTAAAACGTGATACAACAACAGCAAATTTTTTGCCTTTAGCTTCAAATGAACCTTCAATGATATTCATCTAATAATTTCCAATATAGTGGGTTGAATAAAAAATTGACGCAATTCTAACAAATTGTATTCAATATAGGTACTCGTTTATGTTTTATGTGTAGGGTTTTATTGCAATCATTCATCCAGATCATCAAATTCATCGAGTAATGCATCAATTTCATCTTCTTCGTCTTCGTCAATGACAATAGGAGGGTTACCATCGTATAAACGATAGTTCATATTTTGAAAATAAGCATTTTTGATAAATTCATAAGGATCTTCAGATTCAAGCACAAGTTGCTCTTGATCACGAATAGCAGCTCTTTTTTCTAACGCAAGTACACTTAAACGGGCAATATTTGGCCAAAAATCAATGACGGCAAGTGGCCAATACAAACCATCAATATAATCCCCTACTTCTTCTCTAACAGAGCTTGGTCCAAGCCCTGGTATCACAATATATGGGCCATCACCCACACCATAACTACCTAACACTTCACCAAATTCTTCTTGTTCACCTGACCAATCAAAATCACTGGCAGGATCATAAAAACCAAATAAACCTATGGTTGAATTCAAGACGAAACGACCCGTTCCTTTAGCAGCGGCAGTAAATTTAAGCTGTAACAAATTATTGATAACACTGGATGGTTCATTTAAGTTAAGCGCCATATTATAAAGGCCTGTACGTAAAAATGGCGGCGTATAAGTAGTGTAAAGTTCAGAGGCAGGTTTAGCGACGTACTTATCTGCGTAATCCCATGTAAAAGTCCAAAAAGGACGGTTAATCGCTTCCAGTGGATCTCGAGGGTCACTAACACCTTCATCAGTCGTAGGAGTTGAAGAGCAACCACTTAACACAACAAACGAGATGAGTATAAAAAAACGAGAAATAAGAGATACTGAAAAGTTCACAGGCCTAAGTCCTTGCCATAAGCGATAAATAAAAACTTGATTTGATAGTGAAAACTAAGCAGCGCAGTTTAACATATAATTAACTTAACCTGAAATTGGTTTCTGAGATTATTAAGCTACTTAAAGCGAAATAAAATGAATCTATTAACGCTCTAGCTTATCAGTTTTACTTAACTAACTTTTTCGTTGATAAACAGACAATAACATTTCAGCTTCAGCATAAGGCAATTCACACTCACTAACAATTTCATCAAGGTTAGCGCCTTTTTTGGCTAACTTAATGGCACGGGCATAGAACTTATCTTCACCTTGTGCAACCTGTAATTGTTCTATTGTAGTTTGCTGCTCTGTCAGTTGAGATTGGAGGGTTTTAATTCTATGCTCCAGCTGTTTAGAAACTTGAGCATTTTCTAGCGCTGTTTCCTCATGTTTAGCTAAAGCATTATGTGTTTCATGCATTAATTGTTCATTGGCAGATTGAAGGCGAGCAAGCAATAATTCAGTTGCCTGAGATTGAGTTTCTACGACGGCAACTTTCATTTTATATCGAGTTGATAAAAGCCAAATAAGTATACAACATAGTAAACTTAACACTAACGCAAGCACAGCAATAACAGGTACAGCCAAAATAGACATAGAAATTAGTAACTCAATGGTTATGCTATAGGTTTAGAATTGCTTCAATTCATCCCATTCGTCGTCAGATAATAACTTATCTAAATCGACTAAAATCAGTAATTCACCATCGCGGTTAGAAACACCTTGAATAAATTGTGCACTTTCTTCATTACCTACGTTCGGTGCATCATCAATTTCAGAAGCTTTTAAGTACACAACTTCAGCGACACTATCAACTAATATGCCAATGACTTGTTTTTCTGATTCAATAACCACAACGCGAGTATTATCTGTAACATCACATGGCTCTAGACCAAAGCGAGAGCGAGTATCAATAACAGTTACCACATTACCACGTAAATTAATAATACCTAAAACATAAAGTGGCGCTCCAGGCACAGGTGCAATTTCACTATATCTCAAGACTTCTTGAACTTGCATAACGTTAATGCCGTATACTTCATTTTCTAACTTAAATGTTACCCATTGAAGCACTTCATCATTTGCATCTATCTTCTCACTAGTACTGCGTCTTTCTTCAGACATACCACTTGCCTCTTATATTTAATTTTATCAATTAATTGTTTATCTAATCATAGTATTAATCAAGTTGATTAATTCCGCTACCTTCATTGAGTAATACTGTTAATGCATTTACATCCAATAAGGCACACATTTTATCTTTTACTAAGCCGGCCAACCAAGGTCGCTTGGTTGAATTGTCTAACCATTTCACTTCATCTTGTTTTAAGACTACCGTATCAACTAAGTTTTCTGCCATCAAGCCCCAGCCACTATCACTTAGCATGATAATATATTGATAGTTTAGCGAATTTTTTAAAGTATCGTTACATTTTTCAGGCATTACCCACATTGCAGTATCAACTACATTGATTTTATCTTCACGATAAAGCATAACACCTTTGAACCAGTCTGGTTTCCCCATTAAAGGGGTTGTTTTAGACACTTTATGAATACCACCAAGTTCAATTAACGGTACAGCAATAATTAACCCAGCCACATCAAAAAAAAGTGCTTGAAAATCACCTTGCCGATAACTTTTAGGTGTTTTAGCAATAAAATCATCGCCGCTACTTTTTTGTGTAATTAAGGCTGTTTCTTCTTGGTTAAGATCCTCTGTAATAGGCTCTACAATATTAGGAGTAGTAACCTCTCGTTTAACTTCTACTTCTGATGGCGCAATATCAAGTTCTGCATTTACATTTTGTAGTAACGCTTCTAGGCGGCTGTTTTCAACCACTTCAGTTTTTTTATTAGGTAAGCTAATCGCTTCTTTTTCTTGCTCAGCACTTTCCTCTGTCAGTAACTCTGACAGATAACTTTTCATAACTTTGTTGCTTGCAGCCAGTGATTTTGCCATTTATCTGCTACTTCTATTGGGTAATTTCATTAAATAATCTAATAAACTTTTATAAGCAAAAACGCCTCGCGAGTTTGAAGCAAAGTGCGAAGGCACTTTTTGAGCAATACTCGCATTCCTAAAATTAGTATCGATGGGAATAACACCTGGCCATACCCTCTCTTTATAGGCATCTTGTAATTGCTGATATGCTGAAAGTGACGCTTTTGTTCGTTTATCAAACATAGTAGGAACTATAGTATATTCGAAAGGCTCTTCTTGCTCACCTTGCATTATATCCATAGTTTTAATCATTCTGTCCAAGCCTTTTAACGCTAAAAACTCAGTTTGAACTGGTACAATAATTCGGTTAGAAGCTGCTAAGGCATTCACCATCAACACACCTAACACCGGAGGACAATCCATTAAGGCGTAATCATAATTCTCAGCAAGTTTTTGCATGGCTTTTTTTAATACTAGCCCCATACCGCCCTTAGCGCCTAGCGAACGATCAAGCGTTGCAAGCCCCATGGTTGCTGGCAAAATATCAATATTTTCATATTTTGTCGGACACAAGCTTTGTAATATTTGCTCTTTTGATGAAACCTGTACAAACAGATCATAAACACTGAGCTCTAAATCTTCAGACTCAATGCCAAAATAATAACTCAAAGAAGCATGAGGGTCGGTATCAACCAGCAGCACTTTTTTGCCACATTCAGCTAACAAGCCCGCTAAAGCAATAGTTGTGGTTGTTTTACCAACACCACCTTTTTGATTTGCTACCGTCCAAACTTCCAAGACACATTCCTATTATTTAAAATAAAACTAACTCGTTGCTTTATAATATTATATAGGCAAGATATTAATTTTGTTAATTATTTTCATTATCGTCAACAGCGCTATTCCCTTGTTCTGATGATTCAGCTTCATTACGTGTTGTTATCCGAATACCACCATTAGGTAAACGAATAATTTTAACTTCACCATTTTGCTCATCTGTACCTGCTACTTCTGTTATCTTTTCAACATCTTTTACGCTGATCGTAGGTGCGTTAAGTAAGTTAGATTTTTCTAAACCATATTTAGAAATAGCAACTACTACCTTTCTATTTTTAGCTCGGCCACTAGCGGTAGCGTTATCGGCACTAGGATAATATTCGCCATATCCTTCTATCGCCATTCTAGCAGGGTTCATCCCTTGCTCTTCCAATATTCGAAGTATTGATGTTGCTCTATAAACAGACAACTCCCAATTAGAGGAAAAAATTTCAGTATTAATCGCCTGATTATCAGTATAGCCTCTGACACGTACAAAGTTAGTGACATCACCAAGAACATCGTAAATAACTGCTAAGATATCATTTGCGGCCTTGGTTGCAGAAGAAGAGCCGCTGGGAAATAATAAACCGCTATTTAATTCTATTTCTAGCCAATCACCATCTATTTGCAATTGTGCGTAGCCTGACTCAACTAATTCATACAATGCGGTATGAAGCTCATCTTCTAAAGACGTTAAATTAGTACCTACTTGCGAATCTGAAATATTTGATAAGGTTTTCTCACCTTCCAAGGGTTGGGGTCCTGCAACCTCTAAAATACCATTACCATAAAGCTTTTTATTTGTTTTGCTAGAATTTACGTTTAGGATATCGTCACCATGACCGCGATTTTTCGGCAATTCATCATTGGCTTGAAAAACACGACCTACTGATTCAGTAATGGTTTCAAAAGGTTCTTCATTCACCATTGCCATAGCATAAAGCACAACAAATAAAGCAAAAAGCAAAGTCATATAGTCAGCATATGAAATAAGCCAACGATGGACATTATCTTGCTCTACTTGATGGCGCTCTTTGCGGTATCGATTCATTGTGTGAGCCTAAAAGCAGATAACTTATTTTCAATGGCGTGTGGGTTTTCTCCTTGAGCAATTGAATTTAAGCCTTCAGAAATCATTTCACGATACATGGTTTGTTGATGAATAATGGCTCTAATTTTATTCGCTACCGGAATATATATTAGGTTAGCAAAACCAACACCATAAATTGTGGCAATAAAGGCAGTGGCAATTCCTTGCCCAAGTAGTGATGGCTCAGTAAGGTTATTCATTGCATGAATCAATCCAAGCACAGCACCTAAAATACCAATGGTCGGACTATAGCCTCCCATTGATTCAAAAATACTCGCTGAACGTAAGTTGTGTTCTCGGAAAATATCAAGATCTAGCTCTAGAGAAACCCTTAAGTTCTCAACTTCAACACCATCAACTAATAAGTTCAGGCCCTTTTGAGTAAAAGGCTCTTCTTCATCTAAAGCAATATCTTCTAATACTAGATAGCCCGACTCACGCGCCTTTTCAGCCCATGAAACGATATTATCAATTCCTTGGTCGATATCATAATTTGGCGGTGAGAACACCCATTTTAATAAAGATAAAGCATGAAAGAATTGAACACTTGAAGACTGCAACATAACAGCTCCAATCGTGCCACCAAAGACAATAACAAAGGCAGGTAACTCAAATAAGCTAGCAACTGAGCCGCCATCTAAAATAAACCCTAAATAGATAGCTAGTATTGCAACAAATAAGCCTGCAATACTCAGCTTATCCATGTTGAACTTCCTTTAAAATAGCCGTAGCAATATCTTCTAGTGGTAATGATAACTGAGAAATACCCGCTGCATGCACTGCCTGAGGCATACCGTAAACGACACTAGTTTGCTCATCTTGAGCCCAAATTGTTGCACCTTTTGTTTTTAACATTCGTGATCCCTCTCTACCATCAGCACCCATACCGGTTAAGATAACACCTAGAACAGAGCCACTATAAATTTTTGCTGCCGAGCCAAAACTTACATCAACACTAGGTTTAAAGGTTATTTTTGCTGAATTATCATCAATTATTTTGATTTTAGCTGCATTTTCTGTACCACTAATAATCATTTGACGACCACCAGGCGCTAAATAAGCACAACCAGGTTTTAGCACATCACCATCATTTGCTTCCTTAACGTTAATTTTGCACAACGTGTTCAAACGATTTGCAAATGCTTGCGTAAAGGTAGCAGGCATATGTTGAATCATAATAATAGGCAAAGGAAAATTTGCAGGAAATTGAGTTAAAATTTTCTGTAGTGCAACAGGCCCTCCAGTTGAGGTGCCAATCGCCAATAATTTATAACTTTTACCCGAAGCTTTTTTAAAACTAGCTTGCTGTTTATTGTCACTAGACTCTTTAACTGTCTTTGACAGAGAAGCTTGAGATTTACGTGTAGTAAGGGGAGTTTGCGCTGTTGAAGCTCTTGTGCTTGAAATTCGACTTGTTGACAAGCTACTTTTGCTAAACGTGCGCTTTCTAGCAAGTTGAACAACACGTTGACGCAACAAGCTACCAGCTTCATCACTATTTTGTGCAATTTCACTAAACTTTTTAGGTAAAAAGTCTAAAGCACCTGCTTCGAGAGCTTCTATAGTTGAAGTAGCACCTTGGTGGGTTAAAGAAGAAAACATTAAAATTGCGGTAGGTGATTGAGCCATGATTTTTTTTACCGCTGCAATACCATTTAATACTGGCATTTCAATATCCATGGTAACCACGTCAGGCTTTAAGGAAAGCACTTTTTCTATAGCTTCTTGCCCATTTACTGCTACATCAATCACTTCTAGCTGTGGATCTTTATTTAAAATATCCGTGACTCGTCGTCTAAAAAAACTTGAATCATCAACAACAAGCACCTTATAGGCCATTTATATCCTCTACTTAATCAATTTCAGCTATGAGCGCAATTTTTTATTTATCGGTGATTTTTTTGCATAAAATTTTAATAAATTCGCAATATCTAAAATCAGCGCGATACCACCATCACTGGTAATAGTTGCACCAGCCATACCAGGCGTACCGTGTAAGAGCCGATCGAGTGGTTTGATAACTACTTCTTCTTGGCCAATTAATCGATCAACTACAAAGGCTATTTGTTGATTTCCTAACTGGACAATGACCACGTGTCCTTTGTCACGAGGTTTATCTTCATAATCTCTTACCAACCACTGATCTAAATAAAATAATGGTATCGCTTTTTCACGAACAATAATCGTTAGCTGACCATCAACGCTATTAGTATTGGTTAAATCAAGATGGAAAATTTCATTTACTGAAGCAAGCGGTAATGCAAAGGTTTGCTCTCCTACTACTACCATAAGTGTAGGTAAAATTGCGAGAGTTAACGGCACTTTAATTTCTAATACCGTACCTATACCCATTTCAGAGTCGATATTAACAGTACCATTTAGTTGGGTGATTTTAGTTTTCACCACATCCATACCAACACCACGGCCTGACACTTCAGATATTTCAGTTTTAGTAGAAAAACCTGGCGCAAAGATTAGGCTAAAGGCTTCTTTATCAGGCATTTTTGCCGCAGCATCAGCATCAAGAACACCACGTTCTATGGCAATATTCTTAAGCTTTTCTGCATCCATACCCGCGCCATCATCTTTAATGGTTAACAGGATATGGTCACCCTCTTGTGAAGCAGATAGTATAACTGTACCTTGACGCGGTTTTCCCATTGCTTCACGTTTATCAGGCTCTTCAACACCATGGTCAACTGAGTTACGCACTAAATGCACAAGTGGATCAGCCAACGCTTCTACAAGGTTTTTATCTAAATCGGTATCTTCACCTTCCAGTACTAATTTAATATCTTTGTTTAAACTACGCGCTAAATCACGTACTACACGAGGAAATCGACCAAAAACTTTCTTAATAGGTTGCATGCGAGTTTTCATCACAGCACCTTGTAAATCGGTAGTTACCGCATCTAAATTAGAAACAGCCTTATTTAAATCTTCATCATCAGAAGTAAGCCCTAAGCTAGTTAATCGATTTCGAACTAATACTAACTCCCCAACCATATTCATGATTTTATCAAGGCGTTTAGTATCAACCCTTACCGTGGTTTCACCTTGTGGCGTTGAAGGTTGAGCCGCTTTTGCTGATGCTTTAGCTGGCTTACTAGCTGCTTTAGCTGCGGGTTTTGCTTTTGCAGCGGGAGCTTTAGCAGGTGTAGGTTTAGCTTTAGGCGTTGACGCTACTGGTGTTTCAGGTTCAGCAGGCGTTGTATCTGCTGCTTTTGGTGCTTGACCCTTACCATGTAATTCATCTAACAGACTTTCAAATTCATCATCATTAATTTCATCTGAAGCAGTATTTAATGCTGGGGAAGCATTTCCTGTGTCTGAAGAAAAAGCTCCTTGCCCATGAAGTTCATCAAGTAAAGATTCAAATTCATCATCTGATATTTCATCACTATTTGTTGATTCTTCAACTTGTGGGGTTTCAGTAGTAATTGGCGTTTCAACAGCACTTGGAGTGCCGCTACCGTGTAGCTCATCAAGCAAACGTTCAAACTCATCTTCACTCATTTCATCAGTTGAGCTAGACTCTTCATTAACTGGTTCTTCAACTTGCACTTCAGGTTCAGGAGCCGGTTCAGCAGTTAATTGCTCTGGTAAGTCTTCAATTTCCTCACCTTGCGGAACACTCAAACGATGAAGTTCAGCTAAAAGCTCAGGCTCTGCTGCCACTAATGGCTCTCTATTTTGCACTAAGGCAAACATGTCATTAACGGTATCAAGCGCAGATAAAATAGTATCCATCAACTCAGCTGTTACAGAGCGTTGACCATTTCGAAGTAAATCAAATATATTTTCAGCAAAATGACACACGTCAACCAATTCAGTTAACGAAAGAAAGCCTGCACCACCTTTTACTGTGTGAAAACCACGAAAAATTGCATTAAGTAAATCAGCATTATCAACATCATTTTCAAGTTCAACTAATTGCTCTGAAAGCAATTCAAGTATCTCACCCGCTTCAACTAAAAAGTCTTGTAGAATTTCTTCATCTGCTTCAAAAGACATCCGTAACTCCTATTAAAAACCTAGACTTGATAAAAGATCGTCTACATCGTCCTGATCTTCAACAACATCATCTCTACTTTCTGAATTAACAATTGGCCCTTCAACAAGGTTGTCGCCCATCTTAGGTGTTGATTCTGCTTTTGCTTGTTCCGCAGAAATACCAAAGGCTGTTAACATATTGATAAGGCTGTCTTCTACTTCACGTACTAAGTCGATTACCTTACGAATAACTTGCCCTGTTAAGTCTTGAAAGTCCTGTGCCATCAAAACATCAGTCATTAAACTATGTATATGGGCTGTTTCTTTACCCGTTGTGACCAACAGTGTATCAATATCACCGCATAGACTCTTAAATTCTTTTAAGTCTATTTCATTATTCATCAGTTTAGTCCAAGCGGGGTTAACTGCACGAACTTGATCAGCAATATTATCAACAACAGGGAAAATAGACTCAACCGCATCCATCGTTTTGTTTGCGGCTTCTTCAGTACGAGTAATGACATAATTTAATCGTTCTTTAGCATCAGGGATATCTGCCGTCGCTAAATCATTTAAACGGGAATCTAACTGGAAGTTAGTTAATGAGTCATGAAGTTGACGCGTTAACTTACCTATTTCAGCAAACAACTCAGAATTGATTGGGTTTTGAATTTCAGCAATCAACGCATCAGCTTTTTCTTGCTGATCCGTTTCTAAATACTCAACCAAAGATTTAGCCTGCTCCAAAGAAACACGGCCTACCATTGCGATACTCATGCAAAGTCCTTACTATTAAACCAAAGCATTACTAGATTTATCGGGCAATTTACCTATAGCTTTAAAATATTGCCTAATAAAAGCAGAAACTAAGCTAAGCGCTCAAAAATTTTGTCTAATTTTGTTTTAAGCGTTGCTGCTGTAAATGGTTTAACAATATAGCCATTAACACCTGCTTGAGCAGCCATAACAATTTGCTCTTTTTTCGCTTCAGCTGTTATCAATAATACAGGAATGTGCGATAAACTCGCATCAGCACGAATGGCTTTTAATAAGTCAATACCTTGCATGCCAGGCATATTCCAATCGGTTACAACAAAATCAAAGTCACCACCTTGAAGCATCGGTAAAGCTGTACTGCCGTCATCCGCTTCTTGAATATTGGTGAAGCCTAAATCCCGTAACAAATTTTTCACTATACGTCTCATGGTTGAAAAGTCATCAACAACAAGCACTTTCATATTTTTATCCAAGGCACCCTCCAGCGAAACATCTGATTTTCTATTTTATAAATTAATTACTAAGTTACTACTTATTCTACTCAACTTTGCCAAGATTGCATACGTGATTTTAACCTATGCATTGCTTGACTGTGAATTTGGCTCACTCTTGACTCACTCACGTCTAAAACTTGACCAATTTCACGTAAATTTAATTCTTCATCATAGTACAAAGACAGTACTAAAGCTTCTCGCTCGGGTAAAGAGGAAACACACTCACTAAGCCCTTTTTTAAAAGCACTATGCTCAATGTCTTGATAAGGATCATCGCCATGGCAAGATTCATCAAAATTAATAGCATCTTCACTAACACCAAGGTCATCGATACCAAGTATTTTTCCTGTACTAACCTCACTTAATATATGATGGTATTCATTTAATGAAATATCAAGTTTTTCAGCAACTTCTATATCAGTAACATCTCGGCCTAATTCTGCTTCAAGAACTTTAATGGCTTCACTGACCATACGGCTGTTTTTATGTACTGATCGAGGCGTCCAATCACCTCGGCGTATTTCATCAAGCATAGCACCGCGAATACGAATACCAGCAAAAGTTTCAAAGCTTGCCCCTTTGGCGTTATCAAAATTATTTGCAGCTTCGAATAAGCCAATCATGCCAGATTGAATAAGGTCATCAACAAGGACACTAGCGGGTAGACGTGCTAATAAATGGTAGGCAATACGTTTGACTAATACGGTATGCTGTTCTAACAACACCGTTTTATCTATTTGATTGTTGTAAGCGCTCGCTTTTACCACGTTATATCATTCTCGCTCAAACTATACTGTTTATTGAATCAATTTATTATTGTTTACCCTTACTAAGGGTGGTGAATTAATTACTAATAATCAAGTAATTGTTCAATAAAAAACTCTAAATGACCGGAGGCTTGTTTAGGAATAGGCCAACTTATCACTTTAGTGGCTAGTCCCTTAAAAGCTTTGGCTGCAGGTGAATCTGGAAAGGCTTCAACTATGGCCTGTTGTTTTCGTACAGATTTTCTAATATTTTCATCAAAAGGCACGACAGCGACTAACTCGAGTGCTACATCTAAAAACCTATCGGTCACTTTTGTTAATTTAGCAAAAAGCTGCTGTCCTTCTTTAGGACTACGAACCATATTAGCGACCACTTTAAATTTAAAAACGCCATGGTCTCTGCTCAATAGTTTCATTAATGCATAGCAGTCAGTTATTGATGTAGGCTCATCACAAACCACTAACATCACATCTTGAGATGCTCGAGTAAAACTTAATACCATGTCTGAAATACCCGCAGCCGTATCTACAATAAGTACATCAAACTGGGTTTGCATTTCACTAAAAGCGCGAATTAAGCCCGCGTGCTCTGATGGTGTTAAATCAACCATAGATTGCGAGCCTGATGTGGCAGGAATAATTTTTATGTTGCTAGGGCCAGTAATAATAATATCATCAAGTTCACACTCGCCTGATAATACATGAGAAAGGTTTTGTTTAACTCTTAACCCCAACATAACGTCAACATTAGCTAAACCTAAGTCAGCATCAAGTACTAACACTCGTTTGCCCTGTTGACCCAGTGCTATTGCAGTATTAAGGGAAACATTCGTTTTACCAACGCCACCTTTACCACCCGAAACTGCGATTACTTTAACTTTTTTTAAGTCCTTCATTTTTCTTAAGCCGCTCGCTTGATCTGCCATTAACACTACTTCTTTGATAATTCTTATTATATTACTTCTTTACAGCCATGAAGAAAACTACAATTATTAAAGTACTATGACTTTATTACATAGCGACGGCTGGTGCTACCGGCATTGACCGTGCGCTTGTATAAAGATTGCTCTTTACTGACTTTGCTGCCATTTTGTCCGCAAGCGTAACTAATTTCTCAGCATTTGCAACTTTAATATCTTCAGGAACTCGCTGACCATCTGTAAGGTACCCTATTGGTAAGCCATTTTGAATTGAAGTTGTAATTATTTCGCCAATACTGATACTTTCATCAAGTTTAGTATAAATACACCCCGATAACGGCACTTTTTTAAAGCGCTCAACATTTTCTTGCATAACTTGTTGTTGAGTATTAGCAGCAAGCACTAAGTAATTACGAATTCGAATACGTGCATTAGACACTAAGTTGGCTAAATTTTCAGCTAAACGCATATCTCTTTGGCCCATACCTGCAGTATCAATTAGTACTAATTTCTTTTGCGCAAATTGTTGAAGTAATGAATCAAGCGCTTGTGCATCTTTAGCAAGTTTAACCTGACAACCAATTATCTTCCCGTAAGTTGCTAATTGTTCAAAGCCTGCAATTCTAAAGGTATCAGTTGAAATAAGTGCGACTTGATCATGACCATGAACTTGCGCAAACCGGGCAGCTAATTTAGCGATAGTTGTAGTTTTACCAACACCTGTTGGACCAACCAAAGCAATCACGCCGCCTCGCTGAATAATATCGTTTTGTGTCGTATTAATTTGTTCACTGATCAATTTAGTGGCCGCTTGCCATGCTTGCTCTTCATGATGTCCCGCTGGTACATAACCGGCAATTTGATCGGCAATTTGTTCATTTAATCCCAGTGATAATAAACGGGAAACAAGTACAGCTCTGTGTGGATCTTTTTGCGCCATATCTTGCCACATTAGGCCAGACACTTGATGCTCTAACAATTGTCTAATAGACGCCATTTCTTGTTGCATTTTATCAAAATCTTGCTGACTAACACTCGCTTGCTGCGTTAAAGGTTGAGCATTTTGCTGCTCACTTAATTGTTTAGCCATTTGTTGTGCTTCAACTGAAGTATGCCCTTGTGGCTCACCAGTTGATTGCGCTGCTACCTCATAAGGCGCAGGAATAGTGCCGTCTGGGCTTGAATGACGTAAGCGCTCAGTGAAACTACGTAACTGCTGCTCAATATTCTCATCACTTTCACTGCTACCAGTAACCGTGCTTTGATTTTGCTCATGTGTTTGAGATTGTTGAGTTTGGGGCTGCTGGGCTGGAGGTTGTTGTACTTGGCGCCCAAGTAATGCAGATAAGCTATCCATAGGGATCTTAGGCTCAATACGCCCTTCTTCCTGTTGGCTTGGCGGTGCACTAATACTTACCACATCATTACTTATTTCAGGATTATCGTCAGCAACAACTTGATGCTCAGGTTTTGCGTCGGGAACTGATTGGCTGTAATCAACTGCAGCCATCAATTCAATCCCTTCGGGGATTTTTTTATTTGACATAATAACCGCATCTGCACCTAATTCTTCTTTAATTTGTGCTAATGCGCTACGCATATCTTTGGCAACAAAACGTCTAATTTTCACGATCAACCTCTCATTTAGTAACTTCTGTGCTCGTTACTCAAGCTATTATTTACTGCCCAATGGCACTAACAATTTTAATTTGTTTATCATCTGGAATTTCTTGGTAAGAAATTACGCGTAAGCTAGGTATTGTGTATTTAACAAATTTCGCTAGTACGGTTCGTAAAATTCCTGACGTTAATAATATAGGTGCCTCACCCGCCATCTCCTGCTGCTGAGCTCCTTCTGTAAGTGATTTTTGCAAACGCTCTGCTAAACCAGGCTCTATCCCTGCGCCATCATCACCTGCCATTTGCATTGACTGGTGCAACATTTGTTCCAACTCAGGTGCCAAGGTTATGACAGGTACTTCCGAGGCCGCGCCTACTAAGTCTTGAATAATAAATTTACGTAGCGTGATTCGTACTGCGGCGGTTAAAACTTCAGCATCTTGACTCTTAGGCCCATATTCAACCAATGTTTGCACAATAGAGCGCATATCGCGTACCGCAACCCCTTCATTCATTAAACTTTGTAATACTTTAACCACTGTGCCTAACGTTAATATCTCAGGAATAAGACCTTCAACTAATTTAGGGTAAGATTTAGCTAGCATATCAAGCAGGTTCTGCACTTCCTCATGACCAAGCAGTTGAGAAGCATTATTTGTCAGAATTTGACTTAAGTGTGTAGCTAATACCGTTGCAGAATCAACCACAGTGTAGCCTAGTGTTTGTGCTTGCTCACGTTGGTTTTGATTGATCCAAACTGCATCTAGACCAAACGCTGGATCTTTTGTCACTACACCGTCAAGCTTACCGAATACTTGCCCAGGGTTGATGGCTAATTCTTGATCATGCCTAATTTCCGCACTACCAATAGTGACGCCCATTAGCGATATTTGATAGGTATTAGGATCTAAATCTAAGTTATCTCTAATGTGAACTGCCGGCACTAAAAAACCAAACTCTTGTGATAGTTTTTTACGTACCCCTTTAATTCTACTCAGTAACTCGCCGCCTTGAGCTTTATCTACTAAAGGAATTAGTCGATAGCCAATTTCTAAACCTATGACATCTACATGGTTAACATCGTCCCAATCAAGCTCTTTAACCTCTTCTTCTTTTTGTTTGGTTTGAGCTTGTTCTTCTTGAGCAACTTTTTCTAGTTCTACCGCTTTACTTGCTTTACGCTTAGTGCCCCAATAAGCACTAGCAGCAATAACAGTAGCAAAAAATAAGAAAATAAAATGAGGCATGCCAGGCACAATACCCATGACAAACATAACGCCTGCTGCAATATAAAGTGATTTCTCTTGCCCAAGCTGGCTACTAACTTGCTCGCCCATATCTTGAGAGGTATTTTGTCTAGTCACTACAATTGCTGTAGCAACAGATAATAGTAAACCAGGTACTTGCGCCACTAAACCGTCACCTATGGTTAGTAGCGTATAAATTTCAACAGCATTGTCAAAGGTTAAATCATGCTGCACCATACCGATAACTAAGCCACCAATAATATTGATGAACAGAATTAAAATACCAGCAATAGCATCCCCTTTAACAAACTTACTGGCACCATCCATTGAACCATAGAAATCAGCTTCACTGGTCACTTCAACACGACGTTCTCGTGCTTGCTCTTGATTGATAAAACCCGCATTTAAATCTGCATCGATTGCCATTTGTTTACCCGGCATTGCATCAAGGGTAAAACGGGCGGTAACTTCAGCGATACGACCAGCACCTTTAGTAACCACAACAAAATTGATAATAATTAAGATTAAAAAGACCACTAAACCAACAGCATAATTACCACCAATAACAACCGAGCCGAAAGCTTCAATCACTTTACCAGCGGCGGCGGTTCCCTCATGCCCTTCCAGTAATACAACACGAGTACTCGCCACATTGAGTGCTAATCGTAATATGGTTGCAATAAGAATAACGGATGGAAATGAGCCAAACTCAAGCGGTTTTAATGTATAGACAGTTATTAGTAATACGACAAGCGAAAGTGCAATATTAAATGAAAACAATACATCTAATAGCCAAGCTGGCATGGGTAAAACCACCATACCAAGTGCAGCCATCACAAGTAATGGTGTCCCTAAGCCAGATAACACACTTAGCTTTGTTTTTTTGAACTGATTTAAATAGCCGGTTAATTCCATTGGATACTGCTAGCTCTTAATGATAATTTTTTGACGCTAGTAGTGAAATTGCAAAAGCTATACCAAAACACTCATTGGCATGTTTTAGCTAAAAGTAAAGCTGCTATTAATATTTAAATTCATCAGGAATAGGCAAATTTTTGGCAATAGGTATCGGCTTTCTTGCTCGTCCTTTTTTGTGCTCGTTTAATTGAAAAATAAACGCTAACACTTGCGCAACAGCAGCAAACAACTCTTCGGGAATATCTTGGTCCACTTCTGCCGTATAATACAGGGAACGAGCAAGTGCCGGCGCTTGTATAATTTCGACGTTATGCTCTTTTGCAATAGTGCGAATATGCATAGCCATTTCATCAATGCCTTTAGCAATAAGAACTGGCGCACCGCCTATTGCCGCATCATATTTTAACGCCACACTAAAATGAGTAGGGTTAGTAATAACCACATCAGCATTTGGCACTTCGGCCATTTGGCGTCGTTGAGACATTTCATACTGTGTTCGCTTGATACGACCTTTTATTTCAGGATTACCTTCGGTATTTTTATGCTCATCTTTCACCTCTTGCTTAGTCATTTTTAACTGTCTTGTATGGTTCCAGATTTGATAAGGCGCATCAATGGCAGCAATTATACCAACCGATAAAGCCAGCACTAAAAACATCCACAATAACATGCTGACCGCATGCTCAAAATTGGTGGGAATGGTTTCTAAACTTAGTCCTAAAATCTCGCCAAAAAGCGCAGTTAAAAGTAAAAATGCCACAATAAAAACCACAAAAAACTTTAAAATGGATTTAATCAATTCAACTGCAGCTTGTACACCAAACATTCGTTTGAAACCTGCAATAGGTGAAAGTTTACTTGCTTTTGGTGCCATAGCTTCCCAAGAAAAGCTCATACCACCTAACATTGTGTTTCCTACAAAAGCCGCGATCATAACGATCACGAAAATCCATAGCATTGGCCAAATGATTGCACCAAGGGCATTTTTAATAACGCTAAAAATAGCATTCATGTCCATGGCTTCTTCACGGGTAATACTAAAGAGGCGTTTCATCACATGAGTGAGCTCTTCTGTTAACGAGGCTCCCATCAATAACATGGCACAAGCGCAACCCACTAAAACAAACATAGTACCGAGATCTTTAGAGCGAGCTATTTGCCCTTTCTTTCGTGCATCGGTAAGTTTTTTTGCCGTGGGGTCTTCGGTTTTTTCACCGCTATCTGAATCAGCCATTTAAGGTACCGCACTACAATTAATAAGGTAGCAACTAAAATCTAACGCTCGTTGCCACTGTAATTCAAAGTGGGTAAGGAAATTACCAAAGGTTAGCCACATGATCAGCAAACCTGCCATCATGGTTATAGGAAAACCAATTGCAAATATATTTAACTGTGGTGCTGCTCTGGTCATAATGCCAAAAGAGAAGTTTATTAATAACATGGCGGTAAGCGGAGCTAAAGCCAGTGAAAGTGCGGTAGCAAACATCCAAGATCCCCACTCAGCAATCTCTTTAAATTTAGGGCTAATAATATAGTCACCACCAATGGGTAAGGTTTCAAAACTTGCTACCACAAATTGTAAATAGGCTAAATGTCCATCCATCACCCAAAAAAGTAGAGACGATAATATTAAAAAGAATTGACCAACAGCAGGTACATTCATACCACTAGCTGGATCAACTAGTGACGCAAAGCCCAAGCCTGATTGCATTGCAATTATTTGCCCTGCCAAGGTAAAGGTATTTACCACCATCACAGTAATGAAACCTAGCATGACACCAATAATGACTTGCTGACCAATCAATAACGCCGTTGATAAAGATAATAAATTTTCAACGTTTGTTGGCGGAATTGCCGGCATAATAGCGATAGTAACCGCTATACATAAAAACAGTTTTACGCGAGTAGGAATAGTACGAGCACCAAAACCAATCATGGTCATGATGAGAGCAGAAACACGGGTAAAAGGCAGAATAAAATCAGCCAGGTATTGATTAATAACTGACTCAGTAAATTCCATTAGCTAACCACACTTGGAATGCTGGCAACCAACCTAAAGGTATAGTCCATTAATTGCTCTACCCCCCAGTGACCACCATATATCAGCGCAAGTAAGGTAACTATAAGTCGAGGTAAAAAACTTAACGTTTGCTCGTTAATAGAAGTAGCGGCCTGAAATACAGCGACAATCAAACCTATAATTAAGCTAGGCAAGATCACGGCACTTACTAGAATAATCACTAGCAATAACGCATCTCTTAATATGTCGACAAAGACTTCTGGACCCATGTTATTTTCTCTTATTTACAGGAAACAGTTTACTCGTAAAAGCTTACTGGAATAAAAAAAAGCGAATAGTTAGCAAGGTTACCCCCCTAAACCATAACTTGTCGCTATGGTACCTATCACTAAATTCCAGCCATCCACTAAAACAAATAGCATTAACTTAAACGGTAATGACACTATCATGGGTGATAACATCATCATACCCATTGCCATCAAGATACTCGCTACAACCAAATCGATAATCAAAAACGGAATAAATAATATAAAGCCTATTTGAAAAGCTGTTTTTAATTCACTAATAATAAAAGCAGGAATGATCACTGTCATAGGTAAATCTGTTGGTTTATCAACAGCTTCTAGTCCTGCCATTGCAGCTAAGGTATCTAAATCTTTTAATCTTGTTTGTTCAAGCATAAAAGCACGTAGTGGTACTTTAGCTTGGTCAATAGCCTCCACTGACGTCATTTGCTCAGCAAGGTAGGGCTGAATAGCGGCTTCATCTATTTGATTATATACCGGCGTCATAATAAACAAGGTCATAAATAAAGTTAAGCCAATAATCACTTGATTTGACGGGGTTTGCTGCAAACCAAAAGCCTGACGTAAAATGGCCATTACCACCACAATACGGGTAAAAGAAGTCATCATAATAACGGCAGCCGGAATAAAGCCGAGTGCCGTCATAAATATAAGGATTTGCAGTGTTACTGAGTATTCTTGCGAGCCATCAGGATTGGTAGTCAGTGTTAATGCTGACATTGATAAATCTTCAGCAGCGTATAAGCCAAAGCTTGTACTGAGCGTAGTTAATAATATTAAGATGGGTAATAGCGTTTTATTCATAAAATTACGTTTGTTTTTTATTGGTTTTTTGTAAAAAAGCTAAAACATTGTTAGCCATAGGTAACGTAGTTTCTGACGGGACTTCTATAGGAGTTTCTAAGGTTTCAATTAACGTGACTTGCTGAGCAGTAACCCCTAACACCAATTGCTTTTCAGCCACTTGCACCACCACCAATCGCTCCTTTGCTCCTAAAGATAAATTGGCAACGACTTTCAATTGATTGGTGTTTTGTTGCACAAAATTAAAACGCTTTAACATAAAAGCACTCACTATGATTAACGCTAACACCATCAGCAATGACAATATCATACTACTGGCATCTACATTGGCCATCACATGTTTGCCAACTTCAGGGGTTGGCGCAGTAGTTACTGTGCCTGCAGTGTTACTTTGCTCAGCTCTTTGCTCAACGATTTGCTCTGCAAAAGCAAGTTGAGTAAATATACTCAATATGAAGGCAGTAAGTACACTTGCAAGTTTCATCATTATTTTAATTTTTTAATACGTTCAATTTGGCTAATAACGTCAGTTAATCGAATACCAAACTTATCGTTAACCACAACAACCTCGCCGTGAGCGATTAAAGTGCCGTTAACTAAGACATCTAGGGCTTCACCGGCTACACGGTCAAGTTCAACGACTGAGCCTTGGTTTAACTGTAATAAATTTCTGATACTAATATTACTACGCCCTACTTCCATTGAAATAGTCACAGGTATATCTAAAATAGCATCAAGCTTACGTTTTTCTTCACCCGTAATAGGTGTGTCATCTTCGGTTAACTCTTCTAATTCAACCGCTTCAGCTTGTTTAGCATCTTGAGTTGAGGCTTCCGCTTGCTCATCTAGCGCCTCATCCCACATACTTAGATCTTCATCATTATCATTACTCATACCGCTTGCCTCAATGTTCAATTCTTTAAAATATTAATTCACAATGTATCGCTATTTAGCGCGTTATAAATCATCTTCAAGTAGTTGCAGCTCTGCATCACTATCCAGACGTTTGCCACCTTTAGTTAAAATAGTTAACTCAGACTTCACTGATTCTGGACGTTTAATTTTTTCTTCTATTTTCAGAGCAACATTTTCTCGACTACGTCCTAGTTTGGCTCTAAAGGTTGGTAAATCTTCAATAAGTACCGTGATATGATCCGGCATATCAATCGGGATGATATCGCCAGCTTTTAGCTCCATCACTTCGCTTAGCGGAATTTCTACTTCTAAAAATTTAGTATTTAGGGCAACTGGCACATCCATAATTTCATCACGAAGTGCTTTAGACCAACGCATATCCGTATCTTCTTTATCACTTTGAACACCCGCATCAAGCAGCTCTCTAATAGGCTCTAGCATTGAGTAAGGTAAAGCAACATGGAAATCACCGCCGCCGCCATCAAGCTCGATATGGAAAGAGCTGATAACTACCACCTCAGTGGGGCTGACAATATTTGCCATTGACGGGTTTACTTCTGAATCAAGATATTCAAAAGAAACATCCATCACAGGAGACCAAGCTTCTTTATAATCTTCAAAAATGAGTTTTAACAACATTTGAATAATACGACGTTCAGTAGGGGTAAATTCACGACCTTCAATTTTGGCGTGATAACGACCGTCGCCGCCAAAAAAGTTATCCACTAAAATAAAGACTAAACGGGCTTCCATAGTGATAAGTGCCGTACCTTTTAAAGGACGAAAACGCACCATATTCAAACTAGTAGGCACGAATAAGGTATGAATATACTCACCAAATTTAATCATTTGAATGCCGTTAATAGACACTTCAGCCGTGCGGCGCATCATATTAAACAAGCTAATACGCATATGACGAGCAAAGCGTTCGTTAACCATTTCCAGCGTTGGCATGCGGCCACGCACAATTCTATCTTGTGAGGAAAAATCATAATCAGAGGTGCCGTCTCTTTTCTCGGCAACCTCTTCTATTATTTCTTCTTCTTCAACGTCATCAACGCCATGTAATAATGCATCGATTTCGTCTTGCGATAATAAATCACTCACTGGTCATTCTCTTTTTTAGCTTAGTGTTATTTAAGGTAAATATTTAACCCATTTATTCGTTTTCGGTTTATTGCATTACAAATCCTGTAAACAAGACTTTTTCAATTGTTTTAGCACCTTCAACATCTGTCATCACTTTTTGTACTGCCGCGAGTGACTGTTGTTTTAATGACTCTTTTCCTGCACTGGTTGATAGGTCATCCGCATTGGCCTGTGAAAAAACACCCAGTAAGGTACTTTCTATTAACGGAATATGCATCTTGGCATTCTCTTCATTGTCACCACCGCGTACTAATAACTGAACCCGAATTTCTACAAACCTATCTCGTGCCGCACCAGGAACATTAAAACGAAAGGGTCTTGGCATAGGTACATAAAGTGCGCTACCTACTTGTGCACCTTCAGCTACAGCACCCTCGGCACTGGCTGACTCACTATCTAGTGCTGAATCAAGGCTTTCTTCAGTTACAACCGTATCATCACCTGCCATAAAGAAGAAATAACCACCACCGGCTGCGCCGAGTAAAACAACAACAGCAACAATGATAATCATCATTTTTTTCTTTTTGCCACCACCGTCTAATTCTAATTCAGCTTCATTACCGTTGGCTTTTTCTTTTTCATCTGCCATGTGTCGCCCTTTAATATTTCAATTGGTTTGTATTATCTTAAGATAATATCCTCGAAATGCATCCTAGCCAATGTGTTTTCATCAACTTCATTACATTTCGCTCAATTTCTCACCATTTAGCCCTTAATTTTCATTATGCAATTATTTTCTAAGCATAATAGTCAACAGCATTAACTGAGGCATTAATCATTCTTGCAGACAAGTTTTGCTCAACGAGGTCATTGGCTTGAGCAAGCTCTTCATCTGCTTGACGGTGTTCATTATTCGCTTCATTGTCTGATTGTTCAGACTGTTGCTCTACATTTGCATCACCTACATCAACGCCCTGCTCTTGTAACATATCACGAAGCTTATGCATATTTTGCTCAAGTGCTTCTTTAGCTTGTTGGTTTTGTACCACAAAATTGACTTGGGCTTGTTCATTTTGCAAGTTTACTCTTACCTGCATATTTCCAAGCTCTGGTGGATCTAAAGTAATATTAAACTGTTGTAACTTCTGTGAAATCATCAACATTACTTTATCTTTAACCGCCGTTGTAAAATCTTTTCTAAAAATAGAAATCGTTTCTTGATGCAATTGCGCATTGCTTTTTAAGCTTTGTGTCACTTCTGTCGCTACTGACGGGTTGAGAACTTCAACGGCTTGTTGCTCTATTGCCTGTTGAGAAACCTGTGTGGCTCTGCTGCTGACGTCGATAAAGCTGGTATTTAACTGTGCATCAGCCTTTAACGACTTAGTTGACTTTTCTATCGATTCTTCATTTCCTTGAGCTTGTGACTTAAGTGAAAATTGTGCTTGCTCTATTTGTTGAGCTTGTACCTTGGTTAAAGATTCAGCTGAGTCGCTCACGACATCAGTAACAGGTACGTTTACTGCTGCATTTATTGATGCATTAGTTGATGCATTTACATGCGCACTTTGTGATACAATTTTGTGGCTTGTCATTTGCTCAGCAACTTGACTACTCGCCACTGGGTTTACTGATGTTTGACTGTTGAGTGCTGACTTACTCAATTCTTGCCTAAATCCTTGCTTAGCAAGATTTTCGATTTGTTCAGCCGTTAATTCATCTGCTAGCTCTCCCCCTGTAGGGTTAGCATTGCTGGCACCATTTTCATTTACACCTTGAGTGACTACCTGAGTATTAGTTGTAGCAGCTTGTAATTGTTTACTTTGCGCTAATTCTATAACTTTTTGATTCAATACGGCTTGAGCACTTTCAAATTGTCTAGCGGCATCAATGGGAAGTTTTTCACTCTGAGAGTCTTTTGAACTTAATGCATTAGCCGCTTCGCGGTTAAATACTGCTTTATCCGTTTGCGTATTGTTACCTTCAGTGCCAGTTTCGGTATTTAGGATAGAAGTGTCATCTTGATCGCTTACGCCTTGAGCCACTAAAGCTTGTGCAACTGCATTTTGTCCACTAACACTTCTCGATAAAGGTTCAGAACTTTTTGCTGCTTTTAACTCTACAGCAACATTGTCACCATGCATTTTCGTCTGTGCGTCAGCTACCTTGGCATCAGTGAATAACGCTTTAGTTATTTCATTTTGTGGGTAATTTATTTTGTTATTTTGCTCTTCAAAAGGTAAGCCAGTTTCAGCACTCGCTTGTCCAGACAGACTATGTTCTGTACTATCTTTAGCTAAAACACTAGCTGCACTGTTAACAAACTGCTTACCTTGTTTAGCAGCTACAAACTCTTGGTTGCTTTGTTCTGCTAAATTGAGATTAGTTTCTTTAGAGAACTCTGAAACTAAATCACCTTGCTTTAATAGCTCTGTTTCGTACAAAGCTTTTTGCTCTGCGGTTAATGATGCTAGTTTATCTGCTGACTGGCTTGCTGACAAAGTAGCAGAGTGTTCATCGACATGCGTTGATGCGCGCTCAGCCTTAAAATTACTGTCAGCGATTAACGTCTTATCGGCTTGATAAAGAAAAGTCATTAATTGCTCTGAAGATAATACTTCTCTCTCTATGGCGTCATCTGCTGTTACGCTGCCTTCTTTATGACCGTTATTGCCGCTAGCGGCAAGTTCTTGCTGTTCTGCTGATGTTGTTAAATTATTTTTACTACTTGCTTCACCACTGACTTCAACTGTATTTTTGTTTACTGTTTTAGCTTTTTCGCTATCGTCTTCAGATCGTAATTCTTTAGCTTCATCTGCTAAATTTCGTTTTGTCTCTTCAGTCGATTCAACCTTTGCAACCTTTGCTACAGGCTTTTGTTTATGGTTATCTGCAAGGTGCTTATCCATTAACTGGGAAAAGTCTTCATTACCTTTAGTCATCATCAAACTAGCACCTTCATCGGGCACGTCGACATTTTGTGAAACACTAATGGGTAATACATTGAGTTGCGACATAATTCTTCCAATCACTAAAACGGATAACAAACTAAATACTAATGGTTTACTTATTCTCTATGTTCTCTACATGGCTTTTGCAAAAAGTATTCCAATTTACTTACAGGTATTTGCTTTATGACGACTGGCGACGAATAAATTGCTGGTTAGCAATTTCATCAAACATTTTTTGCTCTTTTTTATTGGCTAACTTAGTTAATTCAACTTGGCGTTTAGCAGCTAATTTTTCTACTGCCTGCACTTTTTGTCTTTGTTGTAACCAGAGTTTTTTACTTTGTTCTACCAATGCTTTAGCTTGCTTAATCGCTATTTCAACTTGCGCTGAGGCATAATCAAGTTTACTGATAAAGGCGTGATAATGATTATAGGTCGAGCTATCTAATCCAGTCGATGAACGCTGGCTTAAACGTTTCATGTACTCTAATCGATAATCAGAGACACTTTGTAAACGGGTTAAATTTTGTTGGTAGTCATTTTCTGCCAATCGCAATTTGTTTGCCGCTAGCTCTTCTTTGCCTTGCTCAAATTTTAAAAGGGTTTCAAGCTGTTTGGTTGCCACAATAATTCTCCAAAAAGGTCTATTCAGACTTTATAAACTAGGCGGGTGCACCTTGATTAGCATTGGCTTGGTTGTTGGCATGAGCTGCCGCAATAATCTCTTGTAACTGGCCTATACTTTGCTCATAAGGAATCACTTCTTGCATTTGTTGCTGTAAAAAGAAATTAATGACAGGTACAACTTTTATGGCTTGATCAATGCGAGGATCTGTTCCTTGGGTATAAGCACCAATGGAAATTAAGTCCTTATTTTGCTGATATAAAGAATAAATTTGCTTTAATTGTCGCGCTAATACTTGATGTTCTTCACTAGCCACCATAGGCATAACACGGGAAATAGAGCTTTCAATATCAACCGCTGGGTAATGCCCTGCGTCAGCTAACTCTCTTGATAAAACGATATGTCCATCTAAGATAGCACGTGCAGCATCAGCAATAGGATCTTGTAAATCATCACCTTCCGTTAACACCGTATAAAAAGCGGTAATTGAACCTTGCCCCTCACCACCATTACCTGCCCGTTCAACAAGTTGTGGCAATTTAGAAAATACTGATGGCGGATAACCTTTTGTAGCTGGTGGCTCGCCAACAGCTAATGCAATTTCACGTTGAGCTTGTGCATACCGCGTTAATGAATCTAACAGTAGTAACACATTAAGCCCTTGATCACGAAAATACTCACTAATTTGCACAGCACTTTCACAACCTTTTAAGCGCATTAACGGAGAGTTATCAGCTGGCGAAGCGACAACAACGGAGCGAGCTCGCCCTTCTTCGCCTAAGATTTCTTCAATAAATTCTTTAACTTCTCGACCACGTTCTCCCACTAAACCAACCACAATCACATCTGCATTGGTACCTCGTGTCATCATGCCCATTAAGACACTTTTACCCACACCTGAACCAGCAAAAAGTCCCATGCGCTGACCTTTGCCTATACTGGTAAAACTGTTTATCGAGCGGACACCAACATCAAGGTGCTCTGTGATGGCTCGCCTAGAAAGGGGGTTGATAGGTTGGTTATCATTAACATATTCACTGTCTGTTTCAATCGGCCCTTTGCCATCAAGCGGCTTACCAATACCATTAATCACTCGTCCCAATAATTTCATCGATAACGGTAAATGGAGTTTGGTTGCAATAGGTAAGACACGGGCGCCTGGCGATACACCACGCAAGCTCTCTTCAGGCATTAAGTAGGTAATATCTTGAGCAAAACCAACCACTTCTGCTAGTAATTCACCTTGTGCCGTTTCCACTAAACATTGGCTGCCTACATGCGCTTTGACGCCTACCGCCTCTAACGTTAAGCCAACAACACGCACTAAGCGCCCTGCAACACTTTCTTTGAAAGGGTGTACAAAGCTTTGACAATTTTTAAGTCTGTCGCTAATGCGCGTGCTATCAACCATGTTTTGCCTTTGAGTTTACCCTGTCAAATAAAGTTTATTATTAAAGGGAATATCAACTCCCTAAGCTATTGCTATTCGCTGCCAAGATTATGTCAGTTAACACTCGTCTATGGCTGATGCAAAGCATCTTGCAAAAACGAATCCAATACTTGCTTTAAACGCGACTTCATTTGTAAATCAATATTGGAGGTACTGTTTTCTATTTGGCAACTGCCGGGGGTTAATTGTGGCGCAGGTAATAATTGCCAGCCACTCTCTAACAGATGCTTTTCACCAAACTGTTCTTCAACTAGTTTAATGTCTTCAGGATTTAAGTGAATTTGTGTTTTAGACTCATTACTTGGTAAGGCTTTAATCCCTGTGCTGATAGCCGACATTAAAATATCAGGGTTAGTTTTAGCTTCTTGTAAAACAACAGCTTCAGTTAACTGAACAACAAGGTTAAGTAATTGCTCTTCAACATTTTTTTCAACGCTAGCTAAAGGGGTTGTAAGTTGGTCAATTAGACCTTGCCAATGAGCACTTAATGTTTCAATGCGCTCTTTCCCCTCAGTTAAGCCTTGCTCTTTTCCTTCCTCTAAACCTTGTGCAGTGCCTTCTTCATGACCTTTGGCTTTCCCTTCTTCATAACCCGTAGCAAAGCCTTCTTCTTTACCTTGATTAAAACCTTCTTCATGCGCCGCTAATCTGATCGCTTCAATTTCTTCAGCAGTTAGCGGCTGAACTTCAACCTCTTGCTCTTCAGGTGGTTCAAAGCGCCAGTTAGCTTTTTGTCCTAAAGCATTAGTTTGACTTTCTTGCTCAGGGGTAGGCTTTGTTTCAACACTGGGAAGTGCCCAAACATCAGTATTTTCTTGTGCTGCTTTGATAATACGAACAGGTGACTTACTCATGATAATTTATCCACAACAACAGAATATTAAGCCGGTAATATGATGAAAACTATTATAAGAATTCATCGCCGCCACCGCCGCCACCAAGCATAATTTCACCAGCGTCAGATAATCGACGAGCAATAGAAAGAATTTCTTTTTGTGCTGCTTCTACTTCGCTAATACGCACAGGGCCCATGGCTTCGAGATCGTCAGCCAACATTTCTGCCGCACGTTTAGACATGTTACCAAGGATTTTCTCTTTAAGGGCATCATCGGTACCTTTGATCGCTTTCATTAAGGCATCTTGTTGTACTTCACGCAAGATTGCTTGCATACCGCGATCATCAACATCAACTAAGTTTTCAAAGACAAACATTAAGTCTTGAATTTGCTGACTCATTTCTTCATCACTTTCACGAATTGAGTCCATTAACATACCTTCAACATTGGTATCTAGGTAGTTCATAATATCTGCTGCTGCTTTCAAGCCGCCCATTTTCGCAGCTTGTGCACCTGCTTGACCAGCAAATTGTTTCTCCATAATCTCGTTCAATTCTTGTAGTGCCGCTGGTTGTACTTCCTCAAGGTTAGCAATACGCATCATTAAGTCTAATCTAACTTTTTCAGTAAACTGACCAATAATTTCAGCAGATTGCTCTGGCTCTAAATAAGATAAAACGATGGTTTGAATTTGAGGATGCTCATTTCGAATAATATTAGCTACCTGTTTAGAGTCCATCCATTTCAGAGAATCTAAACCTTTAGCACCGCCACCCATTACAATTTGATCAATTAAGTTGCCGGCTTTATCTTCACCTAAAGCTGCCGTTAAGGCTTTTCGAACAAACTCTTCACTTTGGAAACCTATGGTTGAGAAGTTTTGGATTTCGTGAATAAATTGTTTATGAACCGCTGTGATTTTTTCTTGGGTAAAATCTTCCATCGCCGCCATAACAGTACCCACTTGCTGTACTTGTTTTGGCTCAAGATGTTTTAAAATTTGCGCGGCATCTTCTTCAGATAAGCTTAATAATAAAATACCTGCTTTTTCCGCACCTTCAAGTTTATCTACATCAAACCCTGCTGGTGCTGCGGTTAGTTCACCGACTTCTTGACTTTCATCACTCATCTTCGTTCAACCAACTTTTCACTACTTGCGACGATAATTCAGGTTCATTAGCAACTAAGGCACGAACCGCTTTTAATATGTCTTCATCTCGATGAAGATCAGGTAGCTGTAAACTACCATCTGGTGCAAAACCAACGTTACCTGCATCAAAATCAGAGGTAAGCATATCCATGGTTTCATCACCCAAATCAATATGGCTATCTAGTGACTTATCACCATAATCTTCTGGTGTACTATCTGGGTAAATCAAGCGTTTCAACATTGGACGAACAACAGCCAATATAAGCACGATAATAACCAAAGCACCCATCACTAATTTTAGCACCTTCATAAACCAAGGTTGTTCCCAAATAGGTACTTCTTCGACAGCACCAAAATCAGAACGGCTAAACGGAATAGTGATCACTTCCAAAATATCACCACGCTGTAAATCAAAACCGATACTGCCTTGTAATAAGCGACGAATCGCGGCAATTTCTGCAACACTTCTAGGCTCTTTCGCCACAGATGCTGCAGTACCTTCACCACCTTCGCTATCAGTTGTTGGCGAAGGTGCACTACTGTTAACATAATCTAGGGCGACTGATACACTAACTTTTCGAATAATACCCGTTTGCTGTTTAGTATGGCTAATAGCTTCATCTAACTCATAGTTTTTAGTAGATTCACTATGTTTATCACTCGGGATAGCTTTGTTTTGCCCTCCCGTAGCATTTTCAGGAATTGTTGATTCAAGCGGCGGCTGATTAGTTAATGCGCCAGGTATGCCACCTAATGCGCCACCAATTGAGTTACGTTCAACTTTCATTTCACTGCGAAGTGCTGGCAGGTCTGAATTATAACGACGCTCTGTTTCTTCTGTGCTAGTGAAATCCATAGTGACATCAACTTGGGCTGTATAGTTACCTAAGCCCACCACGGGGATCAAAATACTGTCAATTTTATCTCTATATTCTTGTTCGCGCTTTTGCTCAATTTCAAATTCACCGCGTGAACGAGAAGATATTGAGTCTTGAGAGCCAGAGTTAAGTAAACGACCATTTTGATCGGTAACTGTTACTCTATTCGGGCTTAAGCCTTGTACTGCTGAAGCAACAATATCTACTACTGCATCAACCTCTTCAGCCGATAACAAACGACCACGCTGCATGGTTAAAACTACCGTTGCAGAAGGATTCTTTTCACGGCGGGCAAAAATATTTTCTTTTGGAATAGCTAAAAGTACTTTTGCTTGTGAAATACTTTGCAGTTGCTCAATAGTTTTGCCTAAACGCTGTTCTCGACCATATTTGAGTCTTTCTCGTTCCATACGTTGACTGACACCAAAACCCATGTCTTTCATCAATACGTCTTCACCTTGTGAAGGCTCCTTCGTTAAGCCTTCACGAGCAAGTAATAGTTTTACATTTTGATATTCTTCAGCAGGTACAGAAATGGTGTTATTTTCTTGGCGATACTCAACGTGGTTGGCATCAAGAAAATCCATGGTTTTTATCAGTTGTTCGGTAGGTAATTTTGATAAAAAGCGGTATTCAGGTTCATTCGCTAAAATAATAACAAAAACCGCAATCGCTAAACAAATAGACAAAGCAACCACTAAAGTAATTTGACGTAAAATGTCAACATTCCCTAGGGTTGCAGAGAAGCCTGATTTTTGCTCTTGCATGGCACCGTTATCACCACTATCACTGGCAATAATGTCTGTTCCACCATCAGTTGCTACCATTGTATTTGTGTCAGCCACTTAACTTCTCCGATTACTACTGAATTTACTTTTTTATTAGCTTTTTTCTTAGCTTTAGTACGATTATTTATTGAAAATAATGCGCCTAGTGCTTTCTTTTTAACGCGCAAAACCCATGTGTAAACCAGAAAACTAGACTGGCATACTCATGATTTCTTTATACGCTTCAACGAATTTATTTCTCACTTGCACTGTTGCATCTAAGGCAATGCCTGACTTACTTGAAGCTACCATCACTTCTGCTAAGGTGACGCTGCGATCACCCATTTCAAAGGCGGTTTTTTTGGCGCCAGTATCTTGTTGTAATTCATTCACTGTTTTTAATGCATCGGTAAGTAATTCACCAAAATTACTGCTTGACTGGTTTACTTGTTTGCTTGCATTTACGGCTTGTAAGTCGCCACCAACAGCAGGCAAGTTACCGTTGCTTGCTTGCATTGACATACTTTGCATTTGGGCAAATAAAGAATTAGTTTTGATATCCATAATGAGCTCGCTTGTGTCAATTTTTTGCTGATAAAAGCTGTAAATTATCTGTTAGTAGAGATGTTGCAAGCATGGTGCCAAAAACACAGCCTATAACTGGCGTGGCTTAGGGGATGATTAAGAAAAAGCCAATACGAATAAAAAAGCCACAAATATCTTAGTATTTATGGCTTTTAGAAGTGTTTAAAAAATAGCTATGCTGGAATTTGAATGCCAGAGTCACGCATACGGGCAATTTTATAGCGCAAGGTTCTCGGGCTGATACCTAATCGCTCAGCCACTTCTTTTCGACTACCGTGACAGGCTTGCAAAGTATCAAGAATAATTTGATGTTCTTGCAATTTAAGTTCGCTGCCTAATTTATCTTCTGTTGGTGCTTGTTGCTCTACTTGGCTCACCTTGGCAGTTTCAAAGTTTTCAATCAATAAGTCTTGAGCATCAATGATCTGATTGCTGTGTAAAATCAGCGCCCGTTGAATAACATTATCTAACTCACGTACATTTCCCGGCCAATGGTATGCATTTAATTTACTACGTGCTGCAGGGCTAAATTCAGCTACTTGCTCGCCACTTTTTTGACAGTAGTTTTCAACTAAGTGTTGCGCTAAAGGCAAGATATCATCAACACGCTCAGCAAGCGGTAACCAAGTTAGTGGGAATACATTTAGACGATAGTATAAATCTTCTCTAAAGTCCCCTTTCGCTACCGCCTCTTTTAGATCTCGGTTACTGGTTGCAATAACACGCACATCTAAATTTATAGTTTTTCTGCCACCTAAACGTTCTACTTCACGCTCTTGCAATACCCGAAGAATTTTAGCTTGTAGGCCTAAATCCATTTCAGTAATTTCATCAAGCAAAATAGTACCGCCTTGAGCTTGTTCGAATTTACCTGGACAGGCTTGAATAGCGCCCGTAAAAGCGCCTTTTTCATAACCGAATAAGGTAGCTTCAAGCATATTTTCAGGAATAGCAGCACAGTTAATCGCAACAAAAGGTTCTTTCGCTCGCGGTGAGTTATTATGGACATACTGTGATAAGACTTCTTTACCTGAGCCACTTGGCCCAAGTACCATCACTGACGCTTCCGTAGTCGCAACTTTACGGGCAAGATTAAGTAACTCAATACTGCGCTTATCAGCAACTATGGGCGTATTGCTATTTACCGATGAAGGTGGAATATACTGGCTAACCATATTTAACAATACTTCTGGCGCAAAAGGCTTAGCAATATAATTACAAGCACCGTCTTTCATAGCTTGTACAGCATCATTAATAGTACCGAAAGCAGTCATCAACAGTACTGGCATATTGGGTAATTGATTTTTAATGCTCTTTAATAGCGATAAACCTGACATGCCGCCCATTTGAACATCACTTACTACTAAATCAATTTTATGATTTTTAAGTAGTAACAAAGCTGTCTCGGCAGATTCTGCTTCCACACATTGGTAATTAGCTAAGCTTAAGGTATCAATTAATGCTTCACGTAAACCAGCATCATCTTCAACCACTAAAATTTTATGGTGACTCATTTGGATACTCCTCGCTTAGTTTTGGCTAGCAATGGTAGTTTCAAGCAAAAGTGTGCCCCTTGCCCTGTTCCGCTCAAGTAACTCACTTGACCTTGGTGTGCTTCTACTACCGATTTGACTACCGCAAGCCCAAGGCCTGTGCCTTTTGAACTTGAGGTATAAAAAGGCTCGAAAATTTTGTCGATTATGGCTGAATCAATGCCTGGACCATTGTCTTTAACACTGACAAAAATAGCGTCTTTTTCTGAGTAAACTTGAATGTTAATAACTGCAGGCTCTGATTCACCTGAAGCTGCTTGCAAAGAATTATGAATAAGGTTTTGTATAGCACCAGACAAAGCGTTCTTGTTGGCTAATATTTGACTATGTTCATCATTTAATTTCACATTAACAACAGCTTTTGCTTTGGTGACTAATGCTTCCATAGCCTGTACAGAGTCATTAATTAATTCATCCACTAACAGTGGCGCCACCACCTGCTCATTTCCACTTTTAGAGAACAGCAACATATCATTCACTTGCTGTTCTAAGTCGTGCAAACGTGCAGTGAGCTTTTCTTGGAACGTTGCTCGAGCGCTATCAGATAATTTTCTGTTTGATAAATTAGCGCTATATAACATGGCAGAAGATAATGGCGTGCGAATTTGATGCGCTAAGGTTGAAACCATTTTACCCAGCGACGATAAACGCTGCATTTGACCTACTTTATCTTGTAGCAAACGCGTTTCGGTTAAGTCGGTGATCATAATAAGTTGTCCCGGTTGATCACCTAAACTGGCTATTTCTAACTTAACACGGCGGCCATCTTTGAGTGAAACCTCGTGCCAGTCATCGGCTCTAGGCTTGAAGGAGCGAGCGATCACATTAAACCATAACTGCCCTAAAATAGGCTCTTCAAGTAAGTTTCTAGCTACTTTGTTAATTTTTACCACAACGCCATCACCGTCTAGCATCACTAAACCTGTTGGCATCATTTCGATCAGTTGATCTGCCATTTGTGCTTGTTTCAATGGCTTAGAAGGCACGGGAACAGAAGGCGTGGTTAACTTATGAGTGCTTTGCTTTAACTGAGCAAGCTCATTGCGTAATGCTGATAATTCACCAGGAAAAGCTTCTTGTGCTAATAAGCCTCCTTTAGAATCAAAGGCAACATTGGCTGGGTTAAAGGTATGGTTGGCATCGAAATGCTCTGCTAGTGCCATAAACAAAGTCCAAATAAATATTTATTTACTTTGTATAAAGCATTTTACGTACCATTATTTTTATCTATACTTTTCAGTATATTACAACAAAACAATGGTTAATAATGGCGTCAAACTATTGGCTTTTGCAAATCATACTTTCGCATTTTCTCAACTAAAGTTGTTCTGCGCATCCCTAAAGTTTCCGCGGCTCTAGCAACAACATAGTCATGCTTAATCAGTGATTGTGATATTAACGAGACTTCTAATTCTGCTAAGTATTCTTTTAAATTTAAACCATCATCAGGCAGTAAACCGGTATTTTCAGCGCTAACTGCTTCACTACTAGCTTCAGTTTCGTCGTCTTCATCATCATAATCAAAACCCGCAAATAGCTCATTAATCGCATCTTGCTCTTGCAACTCTTCAGGGTATTCTGGGGTGTATTCTTCTGCTTCAATATGTTGATATTTATGAGGTAGTTCGGCTACATCAACAATTTGTTCGCCGTACATAATTAACATACGCTCAATGAGGTTTGATAATTCACGTACGTTGCCTGCCCAAGGGTGCTCCATCAATGACTGTATGGCTCTGTCAGTAAAACGTACTGTTTTTCCTTGCTCGTGTTCAAAGCGGCTAAGTAACTCTTTTAGCAGTAACGGAATATCTTCTTTTCTATCTCGAAGCGCTGGAGTTTCAATAGGAAAAACGTTTAGGCGATAAAATAAATCTTCACGAAAATCGCCTGATTTAATCATATCTTCTAAGTTTTGATGAGTGGCAGCGACAATTCGAACATCGGCTTTAATACTTTTTGTGCCACCAACACGTTCAAAAGTGCGCTCTTGAAGAACACGCAAGAGTTTGACTTGCATTGGTTGTGGCATATCACCTATTTCATCAAGAAAAAGTGTTCCACCTTCGGCTAACTCAAAACGGCCTTTACGTGCAGAAATGGCACCTGTAAAAGCACCTTTTTCATGACCAAATAGCTCACTCTCTAATAGCTCACCCGGAATTGCACCACAGTTAACAGGTACAAAAGTTTCATTGCTGCGTTCAGATAAATTATGAATATTACGCGCTACAACTTCTTTACCTGTACCTGACTCACCTAAAACCAATACACTTGCCGGCGTTTTAGCAACCTGCTCAATTAAAAATCGAACCTCATTCATTGGTTTACTTGTACCCACTAAAGAGCGAAATAAAGGACTAGCACCAAGCTTGCCGCCAGAGCGAGGTAATTTATTGTGATACTGATGACAATGATGCACAAGCTCAGTTAGTTGCGCATAATTAAGTGGCGTTGATAAATTACCAATCACGTTTACACAGCCATTGATGCTATTTTCATCGAGAACATCATGTAATAAAAAAGGTGTTTTAGGATTATGCTTTACAATGTCAGCAGTTGAGGAAGAAATATCCCCCGCCAAAATAACGGTTAAGATATGGTCATGGTTTTTAAATGCTGTTGTAATTTCATCCTGACCACATTGTACAAAATGCTCGCCCACAAAAGACAACACTGTTGCTAGTTGATGTGCTCTTGCACTGTCATTATCAACAATCAAAATTTGCTTGTGACCATGAAGATGAGACAGTGGTGATTCAGACGCTGTTTGTGGCATAAATAAGTATTACTTGATGACTAACCTTAATAACAATTTTAGCTACTCACAATAATTAAGCAACAAAAAATTGACGGTTTAAAGTAAATAAAGGCCAGTTTTTTGACTGCTAAAAATAAAAGTAATAAATTCTAAACAAAGCGCTGTAAAAACCAACAAAATCAATTAATTTAGTGCTATGGGCATATAATTTGCTATATTAATATCATCTTGATTAACACCCTTAAGTTTGAGAAACGATTATGACAACAATGTTTGATGACAAGAGTATTTTAATTACTGGCGGTACCGGCTCTTTTGGTAAGAAGTATGTTGAAACACTATTAAAAAATCATCGACCTAGAAAAATCATTATTTTTTCACGTGATGAACTTAAACAGTTTGAAATGCAGCAAGTATTCAACCAATCTTGTATGCGTTACTTTATAGGCGACGTGCGTGATAAAGAGCGTCTAAATAGAGCCATGCGTGGTGTTGATTATGTCATTCATGCTGCTGCGATGAAGCAGGTGCCAGCCGCTGAATATAATCCCATGGAATGCGTAAAAACCAATATCAATGGCGCTGAAAATGTCATTGATGCAGCGCTGAACAACAATGTTGAAAAAGTTATTGCCTTATCAACCGATAAAGCTGCCAACCCAATTAATTTGTACGGCGCAACTAAGTTAGCCTCCGATAAAATATTTGTCGCCGCTAATAATATTTCTGGTGGCCATAACACCACCTTTGCCGTGGTTCGATATGGTAATGTGGTTGGCTCTCGAGGCTCTGTTGTGCCCTTTTTTGAAAAGCTGATCAAAGAAGGCAGCGATCATTTACCTATCACTCATATGGAAATGACTCGTTTTTGGATAACACTACAACAAGGTGTTGATTTTGTTTTGAAAAATTTTCAACGCATGCTGGGTGGAGAAATATTTGTTCCGAAAATCCCTTCCATTAAAATTTGTGATTTAGCCACAGCAATGGCGCCTGAATTACCACAAAAAGTTGTAGGTATTAGACCCGGAGAAAAGCTTCATGAGGTAATGTGCCCTGCTGATGACTCATATCATACTTTTGAATATGAAGATCATTTTGTCATTGCTCCTAGTATTATTTTTTCAAGCCGTAGTAATGATTTCACCATCAATGCCATTAACGAAAGCGGCAAACCGGTCGCGCATGAGTTTGAATATAACTCTCGAAATAACAGTCATTTTTCAACCATTGAAGAAATTAAAGAATTTAACAAGCAAGCTTGCTTATAGTGGAAAAATCCATGACTCCAGATTCTATGATCCCTTACGGTAAACAAGATATTAGTGACGATGATATTGCTGAGGTTGTTGAGGTATTAAAATCTGATTTAATTACTCAAGGGCCGAAAACCGTTGAGTTTGAACAAACCATAGCAACAGCATGTCAAAGCAATAGTGATAATACTCCCCATGCAATCGCCACTAACAGTGCCACTTCAGCCCTACATATCGCTTGTTTAGCCCTTGGGGTAGGAACAGGAGATAGCGTATGGACTTCCCCTGTATCTTTTGTCGCATCCAGTAATTGCGCCCTTTATTGTGGCGCTAAAATCGATTTTGTCGATATTGACCTAACTTCAGGAAATATGTGCCCTGAAGCCCTCGAGGCTAAATTAGCACAAGCTCAAATAAACAATAATTTACCTAAAGTTGTGATTGCCGTGCATTTAGCTGGACAGTCTTGCGATATGAAGACAATTAAAGCACTAAGTGAACAATATCATTTTGCCATAATTGAAGATGCCTCTCATGCTATAGGGGCACGTTATCAAGGTAATGCTGTTGGCAGTAATAGCTATTGTGATATCAGTATTTTTAGTTTTCATCCGGTTAAAATTATCACCAGTGCAGAAGGTGGTATGGCATTAACCAACTCTGCTGAGCTGGCTAAAAAAATGCGTTCATTGCGTAGTCACGGTATTACTAGTGATCCCAGTGAAATGACAGAGCCGAGTCATGGCCCATGGTATTACCAACAACAATCCCTTGGCTTTAATTACCGTATGACTGAGCTACAAGCAGCATTAGGCGTTAGCCAAACAAAACGTTTGCAAGAGTTTGTTAGCAAAAGAAATGCGCTAGCAAATTGTTATGATCAAGCCTTTGCAAACAGTGCTTTAACCACACTAACACCTAATTCAGACAGCTACTCTGCTTATCACTTGTACCTAGTCCTTTTACCTCGATTAGCCGATAAAGAACAGCGTAGAGCAGTTCATAAAAAAATAATTGTAAATTTAAGAGCTAAAAATATCTTAGCGCATGTACATTACATCCCTATCCATTTACAGCCTTATTATCAAGGTTTAGGGTTCAAAGAGGGTGACTTTCCAGCAGCGGAAGAGTATTACGAACGAGCTATTTCATTACCTTTATTCCCACAACTTTCTCAACAAGAGCAAGCTTATATTATTTCAACAGTATTGGCCGAAGTAGACAATATTTCTCTCACACATAAAAATAACACCGAGAGCAAAACAAGCGAACAAGCATAATGAAGTTAGCTTTAGGAACAGTACAATTTGGGCTAGATTACGGCATCAGCAATAGCCATGGACAAGTGGATAAGTCAGAGGTTGCTGATATTTTATCGCTAGCCAACACGCTAGGCATAGATACTTTAGATTGCGCTGGTGCATACGGCAACAGTGAGCAAGTGATTGGTGAAGTTTTAGCATCATCTTCTGCCAATAATATCTTTACCCTTGTCAGTAAAATTCCTGCACTAGACAATAATGAGTCCAGCATAAATGAATATTTTTCCCAAAGCCTTGCGCATTTTGGGGTTGATAAGATAGATACACTACTTTTTCATCACGCTGAAAATATTATCTCTCACCCAAACAAATTGGCTCTTTTTAAGCAACTTGAAGCACTAAAAGCTCAAGGAAAAGTTAGAAGAGTTGGCGCCTCACTTTATTCTCCAAAGCAATTACTGACAATTACTAAGCAATATGACATTGATGTTGCGCAAGTGCCTTTGAATATTTTTGACCAACGATTTATTACTAACAATATTTTAAGCTTATGCCAGCAACAAGGTATAAAGCTGCATGTTAGGTCGCTGTTTTTACAAGGTTTAATCTTTTTAACTGAACATCGATTAGCGGCTCACTTTCATCCTTTTAAAGACAAGCTAGCCGCTTTTTCACAGCTAGCAGACCATTTAGGGTGTTCAAAATTAACGCTGGCGCTAGCTATTGTGGCACAAGAGTTGCCTTATTTAGATAAGCTTGCAGCGAATAATATTATTGAAAAAGTCGTGGTTGGTGTTTGCTCTACCAAGCAATTAACTGAAATAGTAAATGCCTACCAATTAGCCAAGACTTTACCTGTTTCTCCTGCAGAGTTGCAGGCTTTAGCAGATACTAGGCTTGAATTCATAAACCCAAGTTTATGGTCACTTTAATTTGAAAAGCATAATAGGCAGTACTGAGTCGTAAACAATGAAAGCACCTCAAACTCTAATTATTTTACAAGCACGTATGTCGTCATCAAGGCTACCAAATAAAGTGTTAATGCCCATTTTAGGCAAACCTATGCTTGCTCACCAACTTACCCGACTGGCGCAAGTAAAAACACCTCACCAGATAGTGGTTGCGACCAGTGATGACTGTAGTGATGATGCAATTGAAGACTTATGCACTAAGCTGAATATCAGTTGTTTTCGTGGCCCTTTAGACGACGTGTTAGCCAGATACTACTTAGCTGCACAAGCCTTTAATCATACCGTTATCCCAAATAAACAAGTGAATACTATAGTGCGGGTGACTGGCGACTGCCCCGTTATAGATAGTGAAATTGTTGATAACGTTATCTCATTATACTTCACAAGCAATGTTGATTATTGCTCAAACTGTGAGCCAGCAACTTTACCTGATGGTTTAGATGTGGAAGTGTTTAGTTTTGAAGCATTAGAGCTTGCTTATCAACAAGCTAAAAAACCTTCAGAGCGCGAACATGTAACGCCTTTTATTCGTAATAACCCAGCACTATTTTCAAAAACAAATTATCAGCACAGTGTGGATTTATCACATTTTCGTTGGACAGTTGATGAGCCAACTGATTTTGAATTGATAACTAAAATCTACCAAGCACTCTATGCCGACAAACCTTTATTTACTTTGGATGACATGGTTAATTTAATGAAGAAGCAACCAGAATTGACGACAATAAATAATCAAATTATTCGAAATGAAGGTTTACTCAAATCTGAATTAGCCGACAAAGCAATGGATCAATAGTCATGAGTACAAGCAACAATAAACAATTTAGCCAATCAAACTTATGGCTTGAGCGCGCTGAAAAAACCATTCCTCTTGGCTCTCAAACTTTTAGTAAAAGCCGAATAGCCTACCCTAAAAATGTCTCGCCACTGTTTATTAAACGCGGACAAGGTTGCCAAGTTTGGGATGCCGATGACAATCAATATACCGACTTTGTCAGTGGCTTATTATCCGTTTCCTTAGGCTATAAAAATGATGCCGTAGATAAGGCAGTCATTGAACAAATACAATCTGGGGTAACATTTTCATTACCACACCCACTTGAAATGCAAGTGGCTGAAAAGCTCGTCGAACTTATACCCTGCGCTGAAATGGTACGCTTTGGTAAAAATGGCAGTGACGCAACTTCTGCGGCTATTCGTTTAAGCCGTGCTTTCACACAAAAAGATCACATTGCTGTCTGTGGTTATCATGGCTGGCAAGACTGGTATATTGGCTCAACAACTCGCGATTTAGGTGTCCCTGAAGCAACAAAAAAGCTCACGCATACTTTTACTTACAATGATATTGATTCGTTAGCACAAGTATTTGAAGAAAATAAAGGTAAGATGGCAGCTGTTATTCTAGAGCCCATGAATGTCCAGTTTCCACAAAATAACTTTTTGCAACAAGTTAAAGACCTATGTCAAAAACATGATGCCGTTTTGATTTTTGATGAAACCATCACTGGTTTTCGTTATAGCTTAGGCGGGGCTCAACAGTTGTTTGGCGTTACACCCGATCTCGCCACGTTTGGCAAAGGTATGGCGAATGGCTACCCCATTTCAGCAGTGGTTGGTCGCAAAGATATTATGTGTTTAATGACTGATATTTTCTTCTCAGGCACTTTTGCCGGCGAAACACTCTCGCTAGCCGCTTCAAAAGCCACATTAGAGTTTATGATTGACAACAATGTCGTAGAACACCTCAATGCTATGGGTGAAAAGCTACAAGCAGGTTTACAAGACATTATCAACGATATGCAAGCACAACACTGGCTTAGTATTAGCGGTCATCCTGTGTGGTCATTTTTAAATATTGGTGACTGCGGTGCTTATAGTGCGATCCAATTAAAGTCACTCTTTTTACAAGAAATGGCACAACAAGGCTTTTTACTCGGTGGCGGACATAACCTCAACTTTGCCCATAAAAGTCATGATATTGAAGCTTTGCTACAAGCTTATAAAATAGTATTACCACAACTGGCTGATACCATTAACAATGAAGATTTTGATTCACGTTTTCAGGGTGAATTACTTGAACCCGTGTTTAAAGTTCGATAACTGCTAAGGTTTATTTCATGCATATTGCCTTTCGTGTCGACAGTTCAACAACTATAGGTCATGGCCATGTAATGCGGTGCTTAACCTTAGCACACGCCCTTGTTCATGCTCAAAAATCTCTCCATATAAGTTTTATCACCAAAGCTAACCAAGGCAATATCAATCACTTAATTTGTAACGCCGGTTTTCAGCTGGTACTCATCGCAACGGGCGAGCAATTAATAAAACAAAGCGATAGCAGCACCTGGCTTGGCTGCACACAAGAGCAAGATGCCCGACAAACACGTGAAGCGATAAAAGTACTACCTGATATAGATTTACTGGTTGTTGATCACTACGCCATAAGCAATGAATGGCAGGAGCTGTTAAATGATTGTTACCAACAACTTATGGTAATTGATGATTTAGCCAATAGAGTTCTCAATGCTGATATTTTATTGGATCAAACCTTAAATCGTCATGCTGAGCAATATCAGTCTTTAGTGCCTGAAGCTTGTCAACTGCTACTAGGGCAAAACTTTATGCTATTGCGTGAAGAGTTTGCCCAGTTATCAAAGCAGGCTAAAGAAAAACGACTTCAACAAAGTCAGCACTTATCAAAAGCCAATATTCTGATCACTATGGGCGGTGGTGACCCTGATAATCTTTCTGAGCGCGCACTTCTTGCAATAAACAGCTTACGAGATGATTTTCCTGAACTACGGGCTACTCTTGTCATGTCTAAGCAAGCTAAACATCTAAGTACTATAGAAAAAACACAACAAGCGTTTGATTGGTGCCAACTCATTGTCGACAGTAAAAATATGAGTGAATTAATGTTAAAGGCTGACATAGCCATTGGCGCTAGTGGTGCGACAGCATGGGAGCGTTGCTGTTTAGGCTTACCCAGTTTAATATCAATCAATGCCGACAACCAACTGCTTATAGCGAATAACTTAACTGAAGCTGGCACAAGCCTCAATTTAGGATGGCATGAAGAGATAACGGCTCAGACAATAGCAACACAGTTAAAATGTTTACTTAATGATAAGCAAGCTTACTTGACTATGGTTGATCATTGTTTCGATGCCTGTGATGGTCAAGGGGCAAGTAGAGTTGCTAAAATATTAATAAAAAGGTGTCAAACCTATGAGCTGTAAATTAGCCAACATCAGCACTATTACTTTATTAGTGGATAATGACTCGTGGATACTACCCTACGCTCAGCAATTAGTTAATGAACTATCAATAAACTATCACTGCCAACTAGTACAAAAAGCGCAAGCAATCCCTGAAGGTGATTTATGCTTTTTACTTGGTTGCACACAACTGGTCAGTAGCGAAGTATTACAAAGAAACCATCATAATTTAGTCGTTCATGAAAGCGCCCTTCCCCAAGGAAAAGGTTTCGCTCCCATGAGTTGGCAAATACTCACAGGGGTTAATACCATTCCAATCTGCTTACTTGAAGCAAGTGAGCAAGCAGATAGTGGTGATATTTGGCTAAGCGATACCATAGAGCTAAATGGCACTGAACTGCATGATGAATGGCGAGATAAGCAAGGAAAAATGACGCTAGCTTTAGTCAAGAAATTTATTGAACAATATCAAAGCCTAACACCTAGAAAGCAAACAGGTGAAGAGAGTTTTTACCCGCGAAGAAGCGCTGAAGATAGTGAACTAGATATGAATAAAAATCTTAGCGAACAATTTAATTTATTGCGGGTGGTAAGTAATGAAAACTACCCTGCTTTTTTTATAAAAGATGGCGTAAAATATAAATTAAAGGTTGTACGCGATGACAACTAATTATGTTGTTGCCACTATCAAAGACTGGCAAATAAATCAGTTCAACAAACGAACTCCTTCATTTGATGGTCAATGGTCACTAATTAGCGACCCTACTCAACTGACGCTTGAGCATTTAAGGTTAATTAATCCTAAATACATTTTCTTTCCTCACTGGCAATGGATAGTACCTGAAGAAATATTGAATGAATTTACCTGTATTTGTTTTCATATGACCGATGTACCTTACGGTCGAGGTGGGAGCCCCTTACAAAACTTGATTATCAGAGGCCATCAAGAAACTAAATTAACAGCGCTTAAAATGACTACTGAACTTGATGCTGGCCCAGTGTATTTAAAAGCGCCTTTATCACTTATCGGCAGTGCTCAAGATATATTTGAACGTAGTGCGGAACTTACGTTTGAAATGATCTCAAGCATCATAAAAATAGAGCCTGAGCCAATAGCTCAACAAGGTGAAATAACTTTATTTAAACGTAGAACGCCGGAACAAAGTCAAATAATGGGTGACGAAAATATCTCCACACTCTATAACACTATACGTATGCTCGATGCAGAAAGTTACCCAAAAGCCTTTTTACATTACGGTGATTATACCTTAACCTTTGAAAAGGCAGCGTTAAATGAAGATAATTTAACTGCTACAGTCACTTTTAAAAAGCAACAAAAAAACTGAGAAAACAATCTAATGACTGACAACTTTATCACTATCAATGGCACAAAAATTGGCCCTGCATTTAAGCCATATATTATTGCTGAATTATCAGCAAACCATAATGGTAGCATCGAAAAAGCACTTGAAAGTATAGAGGTTGCAGCCAAATGTGGTGCTGACGCAATAAAAATACAAAGTTACACTGCTGACACTATGACCATAGACTGTGATAGAGAAGACTTTCAAGTCAAAGGCGGCTTATGGGACGGCTATAAACTGTACGACTTATACAAGTGGGCACAAACTCCCTTTGAATGGCACAAGCAATTATTTGATAAAGCAAGAGAAGTTGGCATCACATTATTTTCAACGCCATTTGATGAAACCGCCGTTGAATTGCTTGAAGAGTTAAATGCCCCAGCCTATAAACTCGCTTCATTTGAAATAACCGACTTACCGTTAATTAAACGAATAGCTCAAACAGGTAAGCCGTTAATTATTTCTACTGGTATGGCGAATTTAGAAGAAATAACCGATGCCATAAACACTGCCAAAAGCAATGGCTGTAAAGAGCTTGTCGTTTTACACTGTATTAGTGCTTACCCTGCTCCCTTTGAGCAAGCTAATTTAGCGACTATTGCTGATATTAGCCAACGTTTTGATGTTATTTCTGGGCTTTCAGATCATACTTTGGGTACAGTAGTGTCTGTTTCCAGTGTCGCCTTAGGCGCAAGTTTAATAGAAAAACACTTTACTTTAGATAGAAATGATAAAGGACCTGATGCAGAGTTTTCACTTGAGCCTGACGATCTTACTCGTTTAGTGAATGAAACCAAAGCAGCCCATCAAGCTATTGGTGTGGCAGGTTACGAAAGAAAACCTGTTGAAGAAAGTAGTATGAAGTTTCGTCGTTCACTCTATTTTGTGCAAGACATCAAACAAGGCGAAACAATAACCAAAGAACATATCAAAAGAATAAGACCAGGCTACGGTTTAGCGCCTAAATACTTTGATGAATTGATTGGAAAAAAAGTAACACAAAATATTGTTCGCGGTACTGCTACGTCATGGGAGTTAATCAATAATGATTGCTAAACAAGTAAAAGAAAACGTTCTTGTCGTTGCCGCTCATGCCGATGATGAAGCGCTTGGCTGTGGTGGTACAATAGCTAAACATATCGCTAATGGAGATACGGTCACCGTAATATTTATGACGAATGGTGTATCTTCAAGAGCTGGTAGTTCAAGCCATGATAAAAGTGAACGTCAATCAGCTATGGAACAAGCTTTAAAAACACTAGGCGTCAAAGGATACCAATGTTTTGATTTTCCAGACAATCAAATGGATTCAGTGCCATTACTGAGCGTAGTTAAAGCGATTGAAGGAGTTATCCAAAAATTTGAACCAACTATTATTTATAGCCACTTTGCCCATGACTTAAATATAGATCATCGAATTACCCATCAAGCAGTCATGACAGCTTGCCGCCCGATAAAAGGCAGTAGTGTCAATAAAATATTCTCATTTGAAGTACTATCAAGTACTGAGTGGCAATCGCCTAACATGCCAAGTTTTCAGCCTCAATATATAGTCGATGTAAGTCAATTTTGGCAATTAAAAGAGCAAGCACTTGTTTGTTATCAAACCGAATTACGTACTAGCCCGCATAGCCGCTCTCTAGAGTGTATTAAAGCACTAGCCATTTTACGTGGTGAAGCGAATGGTTTTGAAAAAGCAGAGGCTTTTCAAGTAGAACGAATTTTAGACAAGTGAAAAACGGAAAAAAGCAATGCAAATCATGGCATTTAATTTGCTGCATTTAATGAAAACAAGTACACCACATAAATAGCACTGGGAAAAAGCATTATGCAAAAATGTACCGCCTGCAACTTACCTGAAACCTATGAAACCATTGAGTTTGATGAACATGGTGTCTGTAATATTTGTCGACAAAAAGTTTATAAAGACGAACAAATAGATTGGAAAAGACGCGCCGAAATGTTGGCAACCGTGATAGAAAAACATCGTGGAAAGTACGAGTATGACTGTATTCTGCCATTTTCTGGCGGTAAAGATTCCACCTACACACTATGGTATTTAGTTAAACACTTCAATATTCGCCCACTGGTTGTACAATTTAACCATGGTTTTATGCGTGACACCTTATTAGAAAATAACCGTCGAACCTTCAAAAAACTTGGGGTTGATGTTATTTCTTTTACTCCAAACTGGAAGTTAGTTAAGCGTTTAATGCTTGAAACCTTAATCCGAAAAGGGGACTTTTGTTGGCATTGCCATACGGGTATTTTTGCTTATCCTATGCACATTGCGCTGAAGTACCAAGTGCCGCTTATTTTTTGGGGTGAGCCTTCATCAGAATATACTGCTTATTATAATTATGAAGATGATGAAGTAGAACAAGTTGATGAAACCCGCTTTAACCGTTTTATCAATTTAGGGATCACCGCAGAAGATATGTATTCGATGATCAAAGATGATTATCAATGCGATCCTCGTGAACTTATTCCATATACATACCCCAAATTGAGAGACTTGAAAAAACTTAAATATCAGTCAGTGTGTCTAGGCTCATATATTCCTTGGGACGTTAAAGCCAATACTAAAATTATTCAAGATGAATTAGGCTGGCAAGGTGACCAAGTAGAAGGCATGCCGTGGGACGAATACTCTTATGAAAAAATAGAGTGCTCCATGCAAGGTATGCGTGATTACATTAAATACCTAAAACGAGGTTATAGCCGAGTAAGCCAAATGACAGCACTAGACTTACGTAATGGTAGAATCGCTAAAGAATACGCTGATAAACTCATTGCCGATTACGAAGGTAGAAAGCCCCCCTCGTTAACCTTATTTTTAGAGTACTTAGGCATTAGTGAAGATCAATTTAATCAGATTGTCGCCAAGACCGTTGTTCCACCATTCAAACCTGATTTCGACGGTATGGAATACGCGCCTAAAACTAGCGATTTCGATCGTTGGTATCGAGAAGATCCTCAAGACAGAGGCATAATAGCGAAGAACTCAGTGTGATAGGTATTCTTAATATTGGTTTAGGCAATGTTCAGTCGGTTTATAATGCCATTTATGAAAATGGCTACGACCCTGTTTTTGTTGATTCTCCAGAGGCACTGGACGAATTAACGCATTTTATATTACCCGGTGTCGGTAACTTTCATGCGGTGATGAACCGTATGCAGCAACTTGGTTTTGTTGAGGCTATACAAGCTTTAATTGCACGTGGTACACCCACTTTGGGGATCTGCTTAGGCATGCAACTATTAGCAACTCAAGGTGAAGAAGGCGGTATGACGAATGGTTTTAATGCCATAAAAGCTAACGTGAAGAAAATGTCCTCTGTGTCTAGTGGTAATACAAGGATACGAGTTCCACACGTTGGCTGGAATGAGGTCAAATTTAGCCAAGCCCACCCAATTTTTGACGAGATAAAAGATAGCCGTGATTTCTACTTTGTACATAGTTATCACATGGTGTGCGAGCATAGCAATAATGTTATTGCCACAACAGATTACGGTGAAGATTTCGTTTGTGTTGCAGCACACAAGAACGTTGTCGGTGTGCAATTTCATCCAGAAAAAAGCCAAAAAAACGGCATGCAGTTACTAGAAAATTTTTGTGAATGGGACGGTGAATTCTGATGTTAAAGAAACGCATTATTCCCATCATGATGTTACTTGATGAGCACCTAGTGAAAACCAGCCAATTCGATACTTGGCGAAATGTTGGCGACCCAGTCAAAAGTGCCAGTGTTTATAACTCACAATATACTGACGAATTAGTGCTACTCAACATTAGCCGCGAAAACAGAAGTCTTGACCAACTAGCCACTTTAATTCCACAAATAGCAGAAGTGAGTTTTATGCCTTTGTCTGTGGGTGGTGGTATTAACAGTTTAGAAGATGCCGCTTATTTAATTAATCAAGGCGCGGATAAAATAATCATTAACTCTAGCGCTTATCAAAACCCACAACTTATTAGCCAAATAGCCAATAAATTTGGTCAACAAGCTGTGATTGTTAGTATTGATGCTAACACTTTAGACACAGGTGAACACATACTGTATTCACATTGTGGAAAGCAGCAAGAAAGCGTGACATTAGCTGAGCATATAGCAACTTGCCAACAAGCAGGCGCAGGTGAATTTATGATCCAGTCAATTGCTCACGATGGCATGATGGCAGGTTTTAATTTACCCTTATTAAAACAAGTGATGCAACTTGCTGATGCGCCAGTAATAGGTTGTAGTGGCTCAGGTGATTACCAACATCTTAGAGAAGCATTTGTCGAAACCGATGTTAGCGCTCTAGGTTGCGGTAGTTTATTTAACTTTTCTGATAGTAATCCAATACGCGCTAAAAATTATTTAACCAACTATGATCTTCCATTTAAAAAGGTCTAGCTATGTCAAACTCAACTTATCCAGACAATAACACTTTCAACTTTGCATCATTAACTCATATCGTGTTAATTGGCGGCGGTGATTTAATGGCTCAAAGCGCCAGAATTTTTCACAACGCTGGCTTTATTGTCAGCATTATTGCCGCTGCTCGTCATATCAATGAACAGCTTGTTTTATCTGATAAAACCTTAGCGCAAGCCTGTGATGAGTTGTCATTATGCCAGCATGCAGTTGATGATTTTAACCAGTTGAATGTCGATGAATTAAAAGCACTAATACCAGAAAACGCAATGGCGATCTGCTACGGGCCAGCTTGGGTTTTCAGTGAGCAAATCATTAATCAATTTCACTTTGGTATGTTTAATATTAATGCTATCCCTATTCCCCATTATTTAGGGGGTGCACACTATACTTGGCAACTTCTGAATAACAACCTTGAGGGCGGCTGCTTTTTCCAACAAATTACCAAACACCTTGACCAAGGTGATATTTTTGCCAAACATGAGTTTAGTATTAACCCGCGTGCCAATACGCCCCATGATTACTTTGTCGAAAACATTAAACAAGGCTGTAATTTTATTGAAGCGTTAGCCACGATGTTTAAAGAAGGAGAGGAATTTACTCCCACACCTTACGCTCCGTTAAATGATGACAGACTATATCTGCCTCGATTACGAACAGATAAGCAGGGTTATATCAATTGGCAATGGAGCGCAACAGACGTTATTAGCTTTTGTCAGGGATTTGATAGCCCTTATATTGGCGCCGCCAGTTTTATCGCTGATACAATGCTTCGTTTCAAAAAAGCAAAACTAATTACATTAACGGATCTTGCTGGTAATGAAATACCACCAATGCATCCTTTTTGCGCTGGGCTAATTATTCGCAAAGTAATCAAAAATAAACAAGCTCAGTTGGTAGTTGCAGCAATAGATGGTTTTATTGAGTTAGGCGAAGTACTTAACGAGCAAGGACAATGTGTCAAGCAGCAGCTAAAAGAAGGTATGCGTTTTCATACACCACAAAAAGTACTGGATGATGCACTCGCTTATCAAGTGGTCATTGATGGCCAAGGTTTTAAGGATTAATCGTGATGACGGTACTTGCCTTAGTCAAAAAACTCTTTCCTTTTAGTTACTCGATTACCGGTAAAGGTAATGATGATGCTATTGAGCAATACTTAACTGAGTTAGATTTCACTGTTCATGAATATGCGTCAGGTCAAAGTTTAAATGGTTGGTTTATACCCCATGCTTGGCGGGTTAATAAAGCGGCTATTTATCACAACGAACAACTCATTTATGATGCCCAATTATCACCCCTTGGTGTAGCAAGCTTGTCGCCAAGTTTCTCGGGGGAATTATCATTACAGGCGTTAAATACCCACTTAGCAAGTGATGAAGCACTACCTAGTGCAGTATTGTATCAATGGCAAAATTTATATCGTCCCAAAGAGATGGACTGGGGTATTTCTATCCCTCACCAACAAAGAGAAAAGTTAGCCGATGTAAATTATCATGTTGAAATAGAAACAGAGTTAACGCCTAGTACCATGAAAGTATTAGATTACTTATTAGCAGGCGAGCAATCCGAAACCATTGTTATAAATGGCCATAACTGTCATCCCTTTCAAGCAAATGATGATATATCTGGTTGCGCCGTTGCTATTCGGGTTATCCAAGCCTTACAAGCACAATCAAAGATTAAAAAACTCAAATACAGTTATCGTGTAGTCATTGCGCCTGAGCTTCATGGACCAATGTTCTGGTTACACGAAATGAGCCAAACTGAACAAGCACAACTTAAAGGCTGTATTTTACTTAAGTCTGTCGGTAATGATGCTCCAATGCGTTTACAGAGAAGTTACTTGGGGGATCAAGCGTTAGATAAAGCGGCGCAAGCTGCTTTTAGCAAACAATATGGAAAGTTTGAGCAAGGTGCATTTCGCAGTATTTACGGTAATGATGAAACAGTGTTTGAAGCACCGCCTTATAATATTCCAACCATCTCATTAACCCGTTGGCCGTTTAGTGAATATCATAGTGACTTAGACACACCTGACACCTTATCAGAACAACAACTACAAGATTGCGTTGATTTAGTGTTAAATATTATTGATTGTTATGAAGCTGAATCACTTTTAAGTTGCTCAAAGAAAAGCAACTCAGATAAATGTACTGAAGTAATACCAAAGATAAGTAATGATTTAGTAAAAGAAGAGCATGAAAATAATGAGTTTAATCAACACTATAAAATAAACTTTCAAGGTTTAGTGTGCTTATCGGCTTATGGTTTATACAAAGCAATTCCACCGGTAAGTAAAACAGGCGTCGATTATAATTCATTGCATGGTCGTTGGAATAAGCTAATGAATTGCTTGCCACGAGATATTGATGATAATTTAACTGTGCATCAGTTAGCAGAAAAATACCAATTACCTGCTCAAGAAGTTCATGACTACATACAAGAGTGGCTTGAGCATAAGCTGTTAATTAGTGATAAATCATATTAGGTAAGGTTAAGTAAAGGTAATGTCATGACTACAGTGAAAGTTTCTAGCCAACAAATCCCATTAGTTTATCTACAAAGCATTACTGAGCAAGATGCCAGTGATGAATACGTTCAGTGGCTTAATGATCCCATGATCAATCAATACCTAGAAACCCGCTTTTATCCGCAAGATTTAAACGCGGTGGTGGAATTTATTCGTAGCATGATAGCCAACCCCAACGAACATTTATTTACTATTCGATTATCAGAAAATGATAAGCACATTGGCAATATTAAAATTGGCGGCATCAATGGACATCATAATATTGGTGATGTGAGTTTATTTATTGGCGATAAAAATGCCTGGGGAAAAGGCATTGCCAGCCAAGCAATTCAATTGATTTCTCGTTTTAGTTTTGAGCAATTAAAATTACGTAAACTTTGCGCTGGCGCATATCAAGCCAATGTTGGCAGCACTAAGGCCTTTTTAAAATCTGGTTATATAAATGATGGTGTGCTTGCTGACCATTATACTGATAATGGCCAGCCTTGTGATTTAGTGCAGGTTTGTATGTTTGATCATCAACAAGCATCACTGCCGGAAATCATGATTCAGAATTAGATTCACTAACAAAAATTTCCTTAAACATATTAACCACTTTCGCTACTGTTGATGATTTTACATGGCGAGTATCACTTTCCCAAGCATCGACTGTACACTCAGTAACAAGCTCATAACTTGGTAAATAGTACATATCTTTATTTGACGCTACCAACTGATCTGCAGCAACTCTTAACACCGCTTTAGAATGACAGTTAGCGCTAATAATGTGCTGTTCGCCTGCTCTTCCTGTCGCCAAGAACGGGATAGGTGAAACACTAATAATAAGCTTAAAGTTAGGGTTATGCTGTTTAATAATATCGAAAAAGCGTTGGATATTAGCAACGTTTTCTTCAACAGTAAGCGTTTTATGCTTCACCAAATGATACATATTATCTCTGGGGTTTCTTGACATAACAGTACCATCCGCTAACTGCCAACATTCATTTAGACCCAAGGTAACAACAAACACTTCACATTGAAGAAAAGCTTGTTTAACCGCATCTATGTGTTGCTCGTAATCAGCTAAGTAGGCCTCTTGAGAATTAAAGGCAACATTTTCACGATAAGGATCTAAAAAATGACCCGTTTCAGATTTGATCAATAATTTATTAAAAGGTCTGACATTAAACGCTTTTTCAGCTAATTGGCAAAAGCTAGGCGTATTAAACAAAATACCGTAATTCGCACAAAATTTTGCAATTTCATCGCCCGGTGTATAGCCATCAACCTGCATGCCAGAGTATGGATTATCATTTCGCTCAGTGATCACATAGTTGTAACCTTCCTGTTGAAAGTACTTCGCTATTTCAAAAGCAAAACAACTGCCTGCAGAGCCAATAGCTGTGTTCATATCCATAATAGGATGTTTTTTAGCGAACGGTAGCATATCGAACTTAGATTGTGGGTACTTCTCATGATCAGGGTTTGGCCAAAAAACAGCATTGGGGTTAGGTTTACCCCCTAAAGCATAACGCCCCATGCTATCTATAAAGTTAGCTTCATACTTAGCGATATCTGACAAGGCCTCTAACCAATTGCTGTCCATCACTTTTTCTGGAGATAACTGCTTAATTATGATGTCTTTAACATGCGTTAATAACTTAAAAACTGAATTACATTCACTTAAACTAGGGTCCGTTTTTTTAAGGTGGTTACTTAGTGCCACTGCCGTTGATAAGTTATTAATAATATTGGCTAATAAATATTCAACATGTTCGAAGTTCTCAACATCATACCCTAGACCAATTTCAATATGTTCTTTCAATTCAGGTACATCTAAGGTAATTTTTTTACTAATTTCAGTGAAGTCTCTAAAGTCTTGGCAATCATAAATAGGGAAAAAATATTCTTCAACAACCTGTTTCCAATGTATTTCGCTTGGAACAATACAAAAGTTTAGCGCATATCGTGGTACACCGACTTTTGGCGGAATAGCTCTATGAGCTAACTGATTAGGATTAAAAATTAAAGTATCGCCGGTATTCGCTTTGATGCCATTAGGCTGAAAGTTAATATTAAAATGCTGACACAAAGGTTCAATATCAATATTACGCTCATGCACTTGATTAAAAATATAACCAACCTCTTTTAACGCCAGTGTTGTTGGTTGATCAAGATAACCCGTATCACTTCCATGTTCTTCATAACCATTCAAATAAGTGATGAGTTTTAGATGCTTGGCTGGTCCACCATCACAATGCCACTTAGTTGAATACCAGTCTTCTTCGTCATCAATTTGTACCTTATTGATTGACCACCAAAAAATGCAATACTCACTGTCAAAATATGAACGTAAATGATCATCTATTTCTTCAGAAAACACTAAAGGTAATAACGCCTCTAACACTGACGGGTGTTGAATGCCTTTTTCATCATTTTCAAACTCAGCAATTAATGATTGGCAAAGCTCTTCAGGGATATGATTTCTAAGCACATGAATATGCTCATTTTTTAACGGTGTAGCGACCGATGTACGCTGGTAGGCTGATTTTGCTCGCTCGGTAATCTCATGATAACCATGTTGGTGTTCAAAAAACTTAAACACTTCCTTATGTGCATTAGCCATCAATTGGTAGTTTTGATCACCTAAGGATAATTCTTCGCGCTTTAACTCGGTAACTGACATTGCTTATTCCCCTATCGGAATGGTCCTTTTCCTTATAAACAAGCAATAGCTATACCAAGACTTTATATTAAAGGTTTAATCATTCCACCAATCTGAAGTAGTAATATGAGGGACTAAATAATTTTCCCGATAATACGTTGGCGCTTCTTTAAAGAAGTTTTGATAATGCTGTTTAGCTAAATTGAAATCTGCAACAGCAACACTTTCCTCTCGCGCTTCATAAAGAATTCTCATTAACATAGCTTGATAATGTAAAAGGGTTCCATCAAGCAACAATGAAAAATGTGTATATTCGCCGGTTTCTAACTTGGCTGCGGCCCTTGATTGTTCTCTAATCATAGTAACACCCTCAGCTATATCACTGATATCTTTATCAATAATTTCACTTAAGTGTTGACATATTTCTTCAAACTTCTTGCAATCTACTTTGTCAATCACACGTTGATAAAGAGCATTATCTTCATCAAACCAGGCGGATTGGTTATAAGCATCATCCACTAATTGTTTTTTATCAATATCCTGTTTATGGCTTAAATCAATAGTTTTAGCTGGCTGAGCATTTACTATTTTTGCACCGTCACTTAAGTTGGTACAACGAATATCAGATCGAGATAAGAGTAGTTTTTCAATCATGGCGCGTGACATGTTGAAAAAATCATTACACACAAATTCGCCACCAAAGTTCCCTTCAATACGATTTTGTGAGTCTTCTGTTAAGTATAAAGAAAGATCTTCCCCTTTTTGATCGTAATAAATACTCTTAGAGCTATGATGCTGTCCACCTTGTTTATGCCCTAAATCAACACCAAAAAGATAAAATTCTCGATAGCCCAAAAAGTAGCCCATCGCCATTGCAGTATTAGATACGGTTGGGTTGATATAAACCGTTGGCTCAAACAAGTCTTTGCCAACTATATCATTGACTATAATATCCGTTGATGGCTCTCTTGATTTGGGACACATAATTGCCCGATCAAACAACTTAAACGTTTCAGGGTGTACAGTCGAAGGAGCTAACAGCATATGGGTTCGCACAAAGTCAGCATGACCATAGTCTTTCACTTTAGCAGCCACAGGCAAGGTACGCTCTTGCTCACAATGAAAGTCCACTTTGATACCATAATTAATCAAAGCACTTAATGCAGATCCACAACTGATCACTATCGCTTTATCTTGATATTCTTTTACCAAAGCAATGGTTTGATCTAATGATGGGCCATTACCCACTACAAAAACCGGAATATCTTTTAACGCGTCATTAAATTGTGCTGACTTTTTCAATAATGGAATATGACTTTTTAAATTGCATAATGTATGAGATAGCGACATTACCCCATCATCAAAGAAGCCCCAGCCTTGTATCATTTCATAGAAACGACTTTTATAAATTCCGAGTAGCTCTTCAATAAGTGGCGATTGGTAGTGCACATAACCAAAGGTTTTTACTACATCATAGCGGCCGTTTTGATAGGTTTGATACAATAAGTCATCAAAAAAGTCGTGATCTTTGACCCCGATAGATAAGTGTAAATTACATTTTTGGCTATTTAGTCGTTCAAATATATATCGCCAATTTGCGGTATAAAGTGAAGCATAGAAAAGATCCAATTCTGGCTCTATAACATACAGGTTATTTATCGTATGTTGATTGATTAACAGTTCGATATGATAGCCAACGCCAGCACCAAAAACGACTAAAGAGCCGATAGTTTCAGGTAAACCTTTATTAGGAGAGTTTTCTTGCTCTACTCGATGAGTTAATATTTTTATCACTTCATTTAAATGTGTTGAATGAAGGAAGTTACCTTTATTTTCTTCATTCATTTCAAAAGTAGAGTGTGTTGATTGTGGTGCTTGTTGATATTGAGTCAACTGAGCTGTAGCCATCAAATAAGCTGGATATGTGTAGATGTGCTGTTGGATTTCTTCATCAAAAATATTAGCAAAACCATCAACAATTTCGATGAAATAACGACTAGGCTGATAATCTTTTACCACATGGTAAATGTCTGGAAAATACTCTTCAAAAGCCGCTAAATTCTCATCAAATTGCGCCAGTAATATTTCTTCATTACAGGCCAATAAAGACATAGTATCAGCGATAGCTTGTAAATCTTCTTCTGTTTTGGAGGAGTGTGTCTGGCCTTTTAGTTTTTGCTCAACGGCTTGTGCTTTTTCTTCTAATAAACGAATTTTTTCTACGAGCTCTGCTTGAGTGGGAATTTGCTTAGACAAAATGAGTAACCTTTGTGAGAAGATCTATAACAATATTAAAACTATAACCTTTCGTTGATGTTTTGAAAACTAACGATAATTAGCTTGATATTGTTTTAAAGCATATTTTGTTTTTGATTGCTTCACCCCACGCTGCAATATAACTGACTTTTCTTCGTTAAGCTTTTTAATCGCTGCTTCGTCATTTTGTAGAATCCATGACATTAATTCGATATAACTGGCTACAGAGGGAGAATCTTTATGTTCAGGTAAATAAGACTGAATAACCTTATCAAGAGAAATTAATAACTCATGCCTTTTTGCAAGCGCTTGTTGGCAAGATTCAATTTCATCATCAAAAGTAAATTGAGCAGCAGACAAGGTCAGCTGCTTAATTTCACTGATTTGCTGCTCTATGGTATCAGTCATAAGAAATTATCAACAAGAGTACGTATTAAGCTTGTTGCTCTTTTTCTCTTAATAATTGATGACCTTCACTTTTATCAGCTTCAGACATTTCTGCCCAAGCATCGCGTAAAGGTTTCAATAAAGTGATAACTTCATCTAAAATAGCCACGTTTAATGTTGCACTAGCATTCATTAAACGATCAGCACAATACTCATATAAAGCATCAAAATTAGCTGAAATTTCAGGTTGAGAGTCATTATCTAATGAAGTTCGTAGTGAATTAATAATATTAACCGCTTTGGTTATTTTTTCGGCTTTCACCGTAAAGTCTTTACGCTCAATCGCACCTTTAGCAAAAGCAATACTTTCGAGGGCACCATTAAATAACATAAGAATAATGGTATGCGGCTCTGCAGCCAATAAGCTACTTTCGCGATTTACATTTTGATAGGTTTTTAAATTACTTCTCATTGGATTCACCTTAATAAATTTTAGTGATCACTACACCGTTAATCATCTTTACTCGAACCAGTAATATTAGTTAATGTAGACGTAACATAATCAAGGGTGGCATTATAACCAGCCAATGTTGCATCAAGTGCAGTAAAACGCTTTCTTAATGTCTCTTCATAGTCACGTAACCTAGCTTCTAGGTCTATCCATTCCTGATCTATGTCAGAGATTTGCTCATTTAAACTTGTTTCTCTGGTCGTTAATACACCAGTAGAATTAGTATAGGTATCAATGAACGCTGTCATTTGAGTCGCTATACCATTAGTTGAAGCAAATATCTCGCCAACTTGATCTAAGTTGTTTTGTAAAGCGTCACTCAAACGCTCTTCACCGCTCGGTAATGAACTATCACTAAAGCTAGAGATTTCTAGCTGACCTTCTTTATTGAGGTCTATGCCTATTTTACTTAACGAGTCTAAATCGCCAGTTACCCCAGCAACACTGTTAATAACAATATCAGTAAGCTTTTGTTTAACTTGACGCAAGTTAGGATCAAACGCTAAACGCCCTAACTCAGGAGCTCCTAGGCCAGTAATGTTGTACATCACATCATTAAAGCCATCAACAAATTCATTGATAAGCTCAGTAGCATTTTCTTCATCTTGAGCGATAGATAAAACAGCCGGAGTACCAATGTTCACCTTTTCAGCAGTAATGGTGACATCTTCAATCACATTCTTAAATTCATTGGTGTCATTGGTGATGGTATTGTTATCAACACTAATAATGGCATTAGTGGCGGCTTGCTCGGTGAGATTATTTGTAGATATTTTATCTAATGAGGCATCTGAAGTTGTTACCGTCAAATTATTGGCTAAGCCAGTAATCGTAGAGCTATAAACTAAATATGAGCCCGTATCACTGTTGATAATATTTGCTGTCACGCCAAAATTTTCAGACTCTGCGTTAATTTTATCGCGAATAGCTGATAAATCATCGGCAGCATCAATAGCAACATCAAAGGTATTACTACCAGCAGTTAGTGTTAAAGTACCTGAGCCAACGGTATCAGCTGAGCTGGTAAATGAGTCAGACTTTAATCGACTGCCCTGTGCTAATTGCTGTACTTCTACTGAAAAATTACCGTTACTGGCAAAGCCATTGGTGGTAACACTGATATCTTCTGTGGAAACATCGATAGTTTGCTGGTTGAAAGCATCTTCAGCAGCAAGCTTTTCAAGGGTAGTATTGAATGTTGACAGGACTGATTTAAAACTACCAATACCAGACAACTCTAACGTTAACCTTTCTTCCTTTTCTTGAAGTCGAATTTCAGTTGGAATAGCTTCGGCATCAATAAATGCGGTTACTATACCTTCTAAATCTAACCCTGAGCCGATGCCCAGCGAGGTAATGTTAGCCATAATAACTCCAAAAAAGCTGACTATTTGTATTAGATAGTATTAGTTAATCTTAATACTATACTATCTCTTATCAAAATATATGCCAAAAACATGCTTTTAACCAATTAAAATCAAAAAGGCGACTAATAAGTAGTCGCCTTAAAACTTTTTACTAGCGACTATTTAATTATAGTAGCGATAGTGCAATTTGTGGTTGCTGATTAGCCTGCGCTAACATTGAGCTTGCTGCTTGCTGTAAAACTGAATTACGCGCTAGTTGTGCAGATTCAGCAGCATAGTCTGTATCTTCAATACGTGAACGTGATGCTGATACATTTTCTGCCGCGTTATCATTACTACGAATAACACTTGAGAAACGGTTTTGCTTCGCACCTAAGTCAGAGCGCGTGCTGTTTACCGTTGATAATACTGAATCTAAATCAGTAATACGTGATTGAGCGCCATCAAAAGTTAATAAAGAACCTGATGCACCAATAACACCTGAGTCGAAATCTTGAGCGATTGATACAGAGATTGTTTGACCAGCTTCTGCGCCGATTTGGAATTCAGCAGCATAAGAGCCATCAAGCAGGTTAGTACCACCGAACGAAGCTTGCTCTGAAATTCGAGTTAATTCTAATTCTAACTCACCAAACTCAGTATCAAGTGCCGTTAAATCGGCTGCGGTATTAGAGCCGTTTGACGCCTGTACCGCTAACGTACGCATACGCTGTACTGTATTGGTATACTCATCAAGTGCACCTTCAGCGGTTTGTGCTAAAGAAATAGCATCGTTAGCGTTACGTGAACCTTGATTTAAACCGTTAATTTGTGATGTTAAACGGCTTGAAATTTGTAAACCTGCTGCGTCATCTTTCGCGCTATTAATACGCTTACCAGATGATAAACGTTGATAGCTTGTGCTTAACTCTTCGGTTGATTTTGACAACTGACGCTGTGAGTTTAATGATGCGATATTACTATTTACACTTAAGGCCATGATACTTTCCTTTACTCTAGTGATTTGTCTCTTCAGAAAATAGTTAACTAAATTGAATAAGTATTTCCTGTTCTAATTTCTATATCGACCAAGATTAAAAAAGCTTTAATATTATTTTCTCTTTTTTATTAAATACTTTTAAATTAGATAAAAGAATAAAAATAACAAAAACTTAAAGAAACAAAAGCCCCAAAAAACTAACGATAAGTTAACTAAAAATCGGCCATAAAAAAAGCCCTTGTTCGGGCTTAATTGTGTTATTCATTAGTTAGGTTTATTTAATTAAATTTTCGTTAAACACTTTCATCTAAAAACAAACCGGTTTTGCTACTAATTTGATCTTGTAATTCTTTGATGCGTGTTGCCATTGAGATAATTTCTTCTGAAGGGAACTGTCTGATCAATTCCTGGCTTTTAACATCAATGATTTTAATCACGGTTCTGCCTGAATCTTCATCAACTAAAAAATCAACATTCTTGTTGACAGAATTAACAAAATTGGCAACTGACTCAACAGACTCTTCAATAATACTTTTAGACTGCTCAGCCTCTTGCTGCTGAGCTTCATCCTGTTTGAGTTGAGCTTTCGCAGCAGCATCAGCCACTCTAAGTTGCTCTAAACTTTTTACTGGTACTTGGTTACCATTAACTGGTTCAGATGCTTCACTTGCTGCTAACTCACTTCGGTTTTGCCTAGTGTTAACTTGACTCGGCACAGAAATATCTGCATTCAATCCCGTACTGTGAGACGTTATTACCGATGTGGACATAATAAAACCCCTACCTACTTAGCTAGTACTAACCATTAGTGCTAGCAACCCTAAACGATCAAAGGACACTCGTTGCTGAGTGCCCTTTCAATTACCTATAGGGCAATCACAATTACAGTAATGACAATGCAATTTGTGGCTGCTGATTCGCTTGTGCCAACATTGAACTTGCCGCTTGCTGTAATACTGAGTTACGTGCTAATTGTGCTGACTCAGCTGCATAGTCAGTATCTTCGATACGAGAGCGAGATGCTGATACATTTTCTGCTGCGTTATCATTACTACGAATTACACTTGAGAAACGATTTTGTTTCGCACCTAAATCTGAACGTGTACTGTTTACTGTTGAAAGTACACTATCTAAGTTAGTAATTACCGATTGTGCATCAGCAAATGTTGTTAAGTTACCTGCCGCGCCAATCGCAGTTGCAGAGAAACTTGCACTAATACTGATTGAAATTGTTTGACCTGCGTCAGCACCAACTTGGAAGTTAGCTGAATACGTAGAATCTAATAATGCAGTACCACCAAAAGAAGCTTGCTCAGAAATACGTGTTAATTCAAGCTCTAACTCTGAATACTCAGTATCAAGTGCCGCTAAATCAGCTTCCGTATTCGAACCGTTTGATGCTTGTACCGCTAACGTACGCATACGTTGAACTGTATTAGTGTATTCATCAAGTGCACCTTCAGCGGTTTGTGCTAAAGAAATAGCATCGTTTGCGTTACGTGAACCTTGATTTAAACCGTTAATTTGTGACGTTAAACGGCTAGAAATTTGTAAGCCTGCTGCATCATCTTTAGCACTGTTAATGCGCTTACCTGATGATAAACGTTGGTAGCTAGTGTTTAATTCATTGGTTGAATTCGACAACTGACGCTGTGAGTTTAACGATGCGATATTACTATTTACTGATAAAGCCATGATATGCCCCTATAGGATTTCTATCCGTTTACTATGTACAACTTTAATTTGTTATAAAAATACTTACTAATTAGGTTATCGGTTGATACTTAAATTACTTTAGTAATTATTTTTATTTTTTTTGAATATTTATTAACCAGCTGAAATGCTTACTATATTTTTCATAAATACAGTAAGCACACTATGCTTATTACAATAATGACAAGGCAATTTGTGGCTGCTGATTCGCTTGTGCCAACATTGAACTTGCCGCTTGCTGTAATACTGAGTTACGTGCTAATTGAGCAGATTCTGCTGCATAGTCAGTATCTTCAATACGTGAACGTGATGCTGATACATTTTCCGCCGCATTTTCATTACTACGAATAACACTTGAAAAACGGTTTTGCTTCGCACCTAAATCAGAACGCGTACTGTTTACGGTAGAAAGCACAGTATCTAAATCAGTAATACGTGATTGCGCACCATCAAAGCTAGTGATAGAGCCAGCAGCGTTAATATTGCCTGATGAGAAGTTTTGTGCGATTGAAATTGAAATCGTTTGACCAGCATCAGCACCAATTTGGAAGTTAGCTGAGTACGTACCATCTAGTAAGTTAGTACCACCGAATGATGCTTGAGCGGCAACTCTATCTAGCTCTAACTCAAGTTCACTATACTCAGTATTTAATGCCACCAAATCAGCATCAGTGTTTGAACCGTTTGATGCTTGTACCGCTAACGTACGCATACGTTGAACTGTATTTGTGTACTCATCAAGCGCACCTTCAGCCGTTTGAGCTAATGAAATAGCATCATTTGCGTTACGTGAACCTTGATTTAAACCATTAATTTGAGACGTTAAACGGCTAGAAATTTGCAAACCTGCTGCATCATCTTTAGCACTGTTAATACGCTTACCTGATGATAAACGTTGGTAGCTTGTATTTAATTCATTGGTTGAATTCGACAGCTGACGCTGTGAATTTAATGAAGCTATATTACTATTTACACTTAAAGCCATCTCTATACCCTCGCAGTTAAAAGTAAAACAGTAAATAATTGAATAAATTTACCGCCGTTAACTCGCTATCGGATGAATTTAGAAATACTTTAATTTTTTTTATAAAAAAAGCTTACTTCGCTAAATAGCAAAGTAAGCTTTTCTATAATTTTCTTTACGATACTTTAATTAATTAAATAATATCAATTAATTACTGAAGTAACGATAAAGCGATTTGTGGCTGTTGATTTGCTTGAGCCAACATAGAACTTGACGCTTGTTGCAATACAGAATTACGTGCTAACTGCGCAGATTCTGCTGCATAGTCAGCATCTTGAATTCTAGATCGTGATGCAGACACATTCTCTGCCGCATTATCATTACTACGAATAACACTTGAGAAACGGTTTTGTTTCGCACCTAAATCAGAACGCGTGCTGTTTACCGTCGCTAACACAGAATCTAAGTCAGTAATACGAGACTGAGCACCATCAAAACTTGTGATAGTACCAACAGCACCTACCGCTGTAGCAGAGAAACTTGCCGCTATGGTAATTGAAATAGTTTGACCTGCATCAGCACCAATTTGGAAGTTAGCAGAATAAGTACCGTCAAGTAAGTTAACGCCACCAAAACTGGCATCGTTAGAAATTCTATCAAGTTCTAATTCAAGCTCTGTAAATTCAGTATTAAGTGCAGCTAAATCAACCTCAGTATTAGAGCCGTTTGAGGCTTGTACCGCTAGGGTACGCATACGCTGTACTGTATTAGTATATTCGTTTAACGCACCCTCTGCAGTTTGTGCCAAAGAAATGGCATCATTAGCATTTCGAGATGCTTGATTTAAACCATTAATTTGTGACGTTAAACGGGCTGAAATTTGTAAACCCGCGGCATCATCTTTGGCACTATTAATTCTTTTACCAGAAGACAAACGTTCATATGAAGTTGTCAAGTCATTGGTAGATTGAGCCAGTTGACGCTGTGAGTTCAACGATGCGATATTACTATTGACGACTAAAGCCATTGTTATCATCTCCTAATTTTAGGGTGGCTCTTAGATAACAAAATCGTTTGGGAACCACACATTTTTCTAAATTACTTTTTTTAATTAAATTTTTAATCAAGCAAGGAAAACGCTTATTAAAAATCTCTACCTGTTTAAAATGCATGTTGTGTGCCAACATACATTTCATTAACTATAAATAGTTAAATAAACTTAAATTTTTAATTTGTACAAAGCTTTGCTGCGCAGCTTGTAATGACACCTGTGATTGCTCAAACGTCGCCACAGCCTTAGCAAAATCAAGATCTTCTATATTCGATTGACCTGACGATAAGTACAATTCGGTATCAAGGTGGTTTGATACTTGGTTTTCAATCAAGTTTAAACGAACCCCTGCTTCTGCTCTTCTGCCCGTCATATGCTTTAATGCTTCATCTAACTGACCCAGAATAACGTCATAATCCACCTCGTGTTGTACAGGATCTGCTGGGGACACCCCGACATTCATCCAATCAACCACGCTTTTAATAGTGTCAAAAATACTGATGCTCTCTTGAGGCGTTAAGTCAAAGTCATCACCCGGCAATGGGTTGCCACTTATTTGTACTTCCACGCCATTAAAGGCAACCGTTTGCCCTGGTGAGTAGGTGTTAGTATTAAATACAACAGCGCCATTACCATCAGTAACGGTTAAATCGGTTGCCGATGTGAAACTAAAATTATAATCCGGTGGATTGGTGACTGAATCATAAGCACCAGGATCAGCTATAACCGCTTTGTTAACAGTGATACCTGAAGTATTGGCATTGTAATTTGCAGCAAAGTCGCCAATATCGTTTGGAACTTTTTCAAAAGCATCATCACCAGATTGGTTTATCGCCACAGTAACATTTTTAGCGATCTGTAATTCTCGAACACCAGTATCGCCCAGATAATTTACCGTATCATCTGGCTGTAATGAGAAAGGTTGAACATCAATTTGATAACCTGCAAAGATATAATCACCCGATTCATCCTGCATATTAGCAATATCAAGCAATTCAGACTGGCTGTTTTTCGCAAGCTCAGCTAATGAACGAATACTGTCATCATCTAAGGTACCGTTATTCGCTTGAATAAATAACTGCTTCAATTGCTGCATAACATCTTCAGCACTAGCAAAAGCAACTTCTTGTAAGCTATTTCTGTTATTCGCTTGATTTAAGTTACGTTGGTACTTTTCAATATTACTTAAACTGTCTTTATAGCCCGCTAAAGTACCGTAAGATACAGCATCATCTTTAGCCGTTAAAACGCGTTTACCGCTAGATAAATACTTTATCTGATCATTAACATCCGTTTGCTTATTGCTAAGCTGCTGGGCATTTTGAAAGTAAAATTGTTGAGTTGATACACGCATAAACTTCTCCTAACCTACCTAGCAGCCGATAATAGGGTGTCAAAAATGGTATTAGCGACCGAAATAATTTGTGAAGCCGCTTGATAAGCTTGTTGAAACTTTAAAAGATTCGCTGCTTCTTCATCTAAATTAACCCCAGATGCTTCTTGATTACGATTAAAGGCTTGGGTAAATAATGCTTCTGCCGTTTCAGACACTAATTTTGCTGAACTAGATTTAGAGCCCACAACTGAGGTAGAAATTGCTAAGCTTTGACTAAAGGTTTCCTTGCCACCATTAAGAATTCCGTTTTCTTGTGTTTTAGCCATGGCAACCATATTGGTGTTATTACCTAAACCAAATGCATCACCAATAAAAAATTGCTCTGGAGCGTTAGGTGCATCACCTGATGGCGTACCTGAAATTTCCACCTGAAAACTTGCTGTTGCCGGTAATGGCGGCAAATTAACAGTCTGACTTGGTGGCGTATAAGCAATAGGTGCTGACGTTACACCAAGGTTATCGGTAATTGTATAATTAAAAGTGCCTATTGGGTTTTCTAGCACATCAATACGAATTGGCATTGCTGTTTGCGCACTTACAGGATCAAAGACATCAACAATAGCGATTTTCCCTGCGCTGATATTATTATCGGAAGGGGTTATTTCCACCGCTGAGCTCGCTGCAATTGCTGAACCATCAGTTAAGGTAACCGCCATTAGTGCTGCGCTATTTTCACCAGGACGGACAATATACGAGTCATCAGTAGCAGGCGCACCACTGGTTTCAATAAATTCAAAGCCAAACGGTGTAGTATAGGTACCGCTACCCGCTGCCCCTAAATTCGTTGTAGCGTTAGTGGTCATATTGGTCATGATGTAATCAGTGCCGTTATAACGCACTTCAAATTCATCAGTAGGCAAGGCAGAAACATCAGTAATGTTTACTTGCGCTTGTAAATTACCTGTATTGCTATTAAGGGGTAATACCCGCCCTTGTTGTAATTGAAGCGTATTAATATCGGTAAAAATATCAGCGCCTTGCTGACCATTTAAATCTAACCCTTGGGCTTGGCTACTATTTAACGTAGACGATATCGCCATCGACAGACGATTAATTTCACTACGTAGCTCAGCTAAATGCTCATCACGAAATTCAAAATTCCCCCCTAATGCGCCGCCTAATGTAGAGCCATTTATTGACACAGAAGAGTTGGTACTTTCTAAACGCAATTTCGTTTGTAAAGGATCAGGGTCACCCGCTTCTACACTGACGGTGAGCGGAGTAATACCCGCCACTAGTGTGGTCCCTTGCCCTATCATTACAGTCATTACACCATTGTTATCTTCGACGGTATTCACTTTGGTATATTGACCCAATTCATTAATTAATTGGTCACGCTTATCAAGCAAGTCATTAGGTTGTCCTGCTTGTGTTAAGTCTTTTGCTTGTAAAATTGTTTCGTTGATTTTCGCCAGTTCGGTAGATATTTCCGAAATTTTTCTGGCGATTTGTTCTATTTCACCATTAATAGATTTTTCAATATCATCAAAATTTTGATTTAAGGCATTAAAATCTGTTGCTAAGCTTTCAGCTTGATTAAGTACTATGCTTCGTAAACCTGCATCACTTGGGTTATCAGCTACACCGTTGACGGCTTGATAGAATTGATCAACCGAATTCATAATAGCCTGACCAGAAAAGCTCATCACATCGTTAAGCTGGTTTAAACTACTATTTAGCGCATCGGCATTACCTAAATTAGACTGATTCAGTAATTGCTCTTTGTAAGTAAATTGATCATATAGGCGGGTAATATCTTCAACATACGTACCTGAGCCAACATAATTAGGTCCATAAGATAAGCCTAAAGAAGCATTTTGCTCTGCACGCTGACGAGTATAGCCTTCGGTATTAACATTAGAAATATTATGACCTGTTGTCGCCAACTGCTGCTGAGAAGCTAGTAAGCCACTCACGCCTGTTTGGTATAAACTTATTGTCATAATACTGGCCTCAACATAGGGTGTAGAAAACTACACACTACAACTTATTTGCTAATTAAATTTGAGACTGTACGCAGCGTCGCCATAATTTTATTGGCATATTGTGGATCTGTCGCATAGCCTGCTTTTTGTAAACCATGCAGGAAGTGTTCCACATCACTTGAGTTTTGTAGAGCACCTTGATATCTGTCGCTTCCCGAAAGAAAATCAACGTAGTCATTAAAGCTCTCAGCAAGGCTTTCATAAGCTCTAAATGGTGCTGATTTTTTCACCATACTACCCTGTTCAAACTCTAAGGTGTCTTTTTGAACCTTCTCTCCAGCCCAGCGGCTATCAGCTTTAATGTTAAATAAATTATTTGAACTAGCACCGTTATCATGTTTGATGATTTTTTGACCCCAGCCTGTTTCAAGTGCTGCTTGAGCAATAACCACTTGAAACGGAACACCCAGTTTTTCTTGTACCGCTTTTGCAGGCTCAGTCAGTGCGGTAACAAAGTCTTTTGGCGCAGCAAAGCTAGGTGTGGAAAAATTGACGCTTGTTTGTTTGGTTAGATTTTGATTTACAGATTTTTCTGTTACTTGATATGGAATTGGCGTTTCATCTGTCAATGATGAATTTTCTCGACTTAAATAGCTAGTAAGGTAAGCGTCATCATCGTTTGTTCGTAATGCTTTAAGTCTATCTTCTTTAGCAAGTTTTTTAATTTCTTCAAGGTTAGCGTCATTACGCAACACGGTTCTTGGTGTGAAGTTGTCACTGTCTCCACCTAATTGCCTTACAATTAACTCAGACAAACCCAAGGAGCCATTAGACGACATTTCTAATGACATTTGCTGATCATGCATATCACGGTAAAACTTAGTGGATTGAGAATTAAAGGGGCTATCGGATTCAAGCACTTCTTGCGCTTTACGCATGCTTTTAAGCAACATTTGTGTAAATATTGCTTCGAACTGTTGAGCGGCTTCTTGTAAAGCGGCTTGCTTAGCATCACCATCGGTGTTTTTAGATTGCTGACGAATAGAGTTTAAGCCATTAATTTCTAAAAAATTCTGAGCTTGCTTAAAGTTAGTATCCATAGTCATATTCGCCTGCAATTACTCTTTTTAATGTTCACCATCATGAGCTGAACATTACCTTAGATTACAATTAACTCACCACGTATCGCACCCGCTTGATCGAGTGCTTCTAATATCGCCATTACATCACCAGGACCTGCGCCGACTTCATTGATGGCGCGAACCAAGGTATCTAAAGTAACTCCTGGCCTAAAGACAAACATACGTGCATCACTTTGCGTAACATTTACCGCTGACTCATTAGTCACAACGGTTTCGCCTTCGGCAAACGCGTTTGGTTGAGAAACATTTTGTACTTCATTGATAGACACTGTAATACCACCGTGGGTAACAGCAGCGGCTAATAAGCGAACCTCAGAGCCAATCACTATGGTGCCAGTACGTGAGTTAACAATAATTTTTGCAGAGCTTGAGTCTGGCTCAAATTCTAAATTTTCAATCACTGATAAAAAACTTACTCTATCAGCAATATCACGCGGAGCGGTTACTTGAACTGATGTTGCATCTATAGCACGAGCAGAGCCAGCAATTAGATCATTAATGGTGTCAGACAGGCGTTTGGCAGTAGTAAAATCTGAACGTTGTAAGTTCAAGGTAATATAATCACCCGTAGCAAATGGAGATTTAACCTCACGTTCAACCGTTGCACCGTTTGCAATTCGACCGACTGTTGGGGTATTTACGATAACTTTCGAGCCATCTAAACCTTCAGCACCTAAACCACTAACTACTAGCGAGCCCTGTGCTACGGCGTAAGCATTACCGTCAATCCCCATTAAGATAGTTTGCAATAAGGTGCCGCCTCGTAAACTTTGTGCGCTCCCCATACTTGATACTGTTACATCAATAGTTTGGCCGACCTTTTTAAAAGCATTCAACTCTGCATGAACCGCAACGGCAGCAACGTTTTTAATTTTAGGTTTTAGGTTCTCTGGCATGGTAATACCAAAGTTACTTAACATAGTTTTAAAGCTTTGCTCTGTAAAAGGGCTTTGCTCACCTGTGCCCGGTAAGCCGACAACTAGCCCATAACCAATGAGTTGATTTGAACGTACACCTGCAACATCGGTTAAATCTTTAATACGCTGCGCATGGCTAGTAAAAGCCAACAAAGTGATGATAATTGTCAGTACTGCTTTCATAATATTTGCTTGGCGGGAATTTACTCGCGCTCGGTTTATGTTTTTCATATTATCTCCCCCTCGTAGGCGAGCATTTATTCGCGCTTTATATAGCAGCGAAAAAGCTGTTCCTATAGTGGCCACCAACTGCTATTGAAAAATTTCGTTAACCAGCCTTGTTCATTAGCATCGGCAAAACTACCTGTACCAGCATATTGAATACGGGCATTAGCTACCTTAGTAGATAAAATAGTGTTATTAGAGTTAATGTCTTTTGAACGAATAACACCTGTTAAACGAATATATTCATCGCCATTATTTAGGGTGATCCATTTTTCACCACGGATCATTAAATTGCCATTTGGCAGCACTTTTAGTACGTGTACTGAAATATTCCCGCTTAAACTATTGCCTTGATCCGCTTTAGAATCACCTTTGAAATTAGAGTTTTGGTTGATACCAAATTGCACAGATTGACCATTAATGGTTACCGGTGTTCCCCCTAATCCAATTAAAGGATCAAGTTCGGTGCTGTTCTCTTTTTTCAATTCTGTTTTAGCGTTTTTCTTCGCTTGCGTATTTTCTTCTAAAATGACAGAAATAATGTCGCCAATACGGTGTGCTTTAGAATCTGAATAAATGTTATTGACATAATTTGTTTTAAAAAGAGAACCTGTAGGTACGATAGACTCTTCTTCTTCCGCCGGTAAAATTGGCGCAAAATCAGGATCATTAGGTAGTGCTTTACTCAGCTCAACAGTGTTACTACAAGCTGTTATTTGCGTTAAAAGCAGTGCTGTGAAAAGGGATAAAAATTTAAATCTCATAATCGCCTCCATAATAGTCAACTTACCCTGACCTATAGTTGCTGATTGATATAACTTAACATTTGATCAACGGCTGAAATGACTTTTGAATTCATCTCATACACACGTTGCGATTCAATTAAGTTAACTAATTCTTCAGTGGTATTAACATTCGAAGTTTCAAGTGCCCCTTGCACTATCATGCCGAAACCTTCAAGGCCTGGAACACCTTCTTGTGGCGCACCACTGACTTGTGTTTCTGTAAATAAATTTTGCCCTATTGGCTCAAGTCCTGTTGGGTTAACAAAGTTAACGGTATTGATTTGACCAACGACAGCTGGCTCAGCTTGACCTTGCAAGGTCACAGAGACTTCACCATCTTGAGAAACAATAATGCTAAGGGCATCTTGAGGAATAGTAACTTGTGGCTGCAATAAATAACCAGCCCCTGGTGTTACCACATTTCCTTCATCATCCATGGTAAATTGGCCATTACGAGAATAAGAAGAAGTACCATCTGGCATTAACACCTCGAAAAATCCTTCACCTTGAATCATCAAATCTAGGGCATTATCTGTGGTTAACATATCACCTTGGGTGTGTATTTTCTGTGTAGCAACCACTTTGGTTCCCGCACCTAACATCAAGCCAGACGGCGCTTCGCTATCATCGGCAGTTCGTCCACCCGGTTGGTTTATGTTTTGATAAAGTAAATCTTCAAAAACGGCACGGCTTTTCTTAAAGCCTACAGTACTTGCGTTTGCTAAGTTATTAGAAATTACCGCAATATCTTTCGTTTGCGCATCTAAGCCGGTTTTACTAATCCATAATGCTGGGTTCATACATCACCTCAAATTCAAATTCTTTAAATTCGGTTATTAGATAACCGATAGTCCACTGACAAAGCTGTTAGAATGCACGTAATAGTGCAGCTGAACTCGCATCAATCTCTTCAGCGGTTTTCATCATTTTCAATTGCATTTCAAACTGTCTTTGCAGCGCAATCATGTCTGTCATTTCACTTATTGGATTAACATTACTTGACTCTAGTTTTCCACCTAACACAGTCACACTAATATCTGCTTGTTCAAGGGCGCCATCTTTACGACGAAACAAACCATCATTGCCTTTTTCAAGCATACGTACATCAGGGTTAACCAGTTTTAACTTACCCGCTTCTTCTTGAACACCGCCCAGTGAACCTTCTGGCTGAACCATAATGGTTCCATCACGGGTCACTTCAATATTATTCACAGGTATCGGTAAGTAAATTGGACCACCATCACCCACAACAAGCTTGCCGGTATTGGTTTCTAAAGCACCTTCTTCAGTTAAACGTAGTTGACCATTTCGAGTGTAAGCCACTTCACCAGTGTCATCCTGTACTGCTAACCAACCATCACCTTCAATGGCAATATCTAACGATCTGCCTGTGGTTAATATGCCACCAGAGTCAAAATTTTGGCTGGAGCGCTCTGTCATAGAAAACACTCGAGTAGGTTGTCCTTCACCGAAAGCTTGCATACTTCTCGCCTGCGCAAGATCGGCTTTGAAGCCTGTAGTTTTGGCATTGGCAAGGTTATTAGCATTAATTGATAATGCTTGCATATTCTGTTTGGCACCACTCATGGCGACATATAACAGCTTATCCATAGTGAACTCCAATGTGGTTGAATTGATTAATTAACGCTTTATTAGGTAAATGCAAAGAAGGTGCCAGAAACGGGAATACGAGTGGGTTAAAAGAGACAAGTACGGATAAACTACTAAAAAATAAAAGCCACCAGTACATAAAGTATTGGTGGCTTTTATAGCGTGAGTAAACTCCCGCCTAATTATTATCTAATTTGTAATATGGTTTGGTTCAGCTGATTATCAACTTCTAAAGCTCTTGAGTTAGCTTGGAAATTACGCTGCGCTGAAATCAAATCAATTAATTCTGTTGTTAGGTTAACGTTTGATTGCTCTAGCGCTGAAGAATTAATCGTACCAAAAGTACCTGAGCCACCTTCACCTGCTAACGGTTCACCAGAGACAATACTCTCTTTCCAGCTCGTGTTACCTATTTGTGTTAATCCTTGCTCATTTGCAAAGTTTACCATGGCGATACGAGCAAGTGGTTGTGATGTACCATTTGAATAAGTTGCACGAACTAAACCATCCGAGCCAATATCTATACCTGTTAAGCGCCCTACTGCTAAACCATCTTGATTTAACGCGGTTACTTCAAAGTTAGACGCAAATTGTGTTGGTTCATTCGGGTTAGGCCCAGTTGGATCTAAGTTAAAGTCAATTTCTACCGTTTGCGTGATATCAGCACCATTGGGTAAATGGTTAGTAAAGTCTCGAGTAATAATGCCACCATCAGCTAATGGTGGGAATTGACCTGTAAAATCACCAGAAGCATCGAACACTAATCTAGCACCTGTGACACCACCCGGTGATAAAGGCCCTGAAACTGTACCACCAACACGCCCATCAGCTACGGCTGTACCATTAGGATCTTCTAGATCAATAACACTACCATCAACAGCGGCAAACATTAACCACTCATTAGGGTTAGTTGCTGGGTCATCTTTAACAAAATAATAAGTCATGACATGACTATCACCTAAAGAGTCAAAAATAGTTACTGACGTCGAATTGTTATACGTTAATGGATCATCTGGATCAAAGTTACCTGGTGCTGTAGCAATGTATGCATCGCCTGCAGGTAAATTCATGCGCATATCAACTTTACTTGTTTTAGTCGGTGCACCTGAAGCGGTAGGAATAAGTACAGGCTCAGCAGTACTTAAACTTACTGAAGAAGAAGAGCCATCAGAGTTAACAGGGAAACCTAATAAATGACCGCCCGCAGAGTTAACGACGAAATTTTCAGCATTTAATTTAAACTGCCCTGCTCGTGTGTAAGAGCGCTCAAGCGAGTCAATTTCAGGCACTGTAGCAAAAAAACCATTACCTGTAATAGCTAAATCAAGCGCATTATTAGTAAATTGAATACTACCTTGAGAAAATTGCTGAGCAACATCTGCTGTTAGTACACCATCACCTACTTTGGTTTTACCTGAGGCAAGTAAAGATGCCGCGTAAACATCAACAAATTCGGCACGAGATTCTTTAAAACCCGTAGTATTTACGTTTGCGATGTTATTTGACGACACATCGAGGTCTTTTTGCGCTGCGTTTAATCCGCTTAATGCTATATTAAATGACATAATTTAACCCTCTTAAAAAATCTGAACTAACCTTCTGATACTTCAACTACATCGGCTAATGCCATTGAGCTGCCACCATTAAGGTTTAATAAGATACTACCGTTAGCACCCGCTAAAGTGACGCTATCTACCTTTCGATACGTCATGGCTTGTAATTCTGACGCTTGTCCGTCAACTAAACCGGCAACTCTAAATCGATAGGCTCCTGCAGGTGCGGCTTCGCCATTCGATGCTTGTCCGTCCCAAACAAAGTTACCGCCGCCTGCACCAACATTACCAACAGGTACAGTTTGTATAATTTCACCGGCAATATTTTCTACATAAATATTAACGTTACTGGCATCAACATCAGTGACAATTTTACCTTTAACGTCTTCGCCTTCATTCATACCAAAAACGTTATCTTCCACTAACACACTACGACCAACGAGTGATGATGCTTGTAATGCTTGGCTAGACGTCATAGACGTTGCAAAGTCGGTAAATGATTCGTTCAATTGTTGCACACCATCGGTGGTAGAAAATGCCGTCATTTGCGATATCATTTCGTTATTGTCTACAGGCTTAGTTGGATCTTGGTTTGCTAATTCTTTGGTTAATAACGCAAAGAAATCCTCTTGAGTAAGCATGCCATTATCATTTTCTTCAGCAACTTTATACTCTTCTTTCTGCCAACGTATACCATCTAATAGGTTGCCACCTGAAATTGTTTCCATTTTTTACTCCTAACTTCTGCTAGCCTAACGTTGACCCAATACTAACGTTTTGTTCAGCATGTTTTTTGCTGACTCAGCCAGCTGAACATTAGTTTGGTATGAACGAGACGCTGAAATCATGTTGGTCATTTCTTCAATAACATTCACATTAGGTTTATAAATAAAACCTTCGGCATCGGCCATTGGGTGATCTGGCGCATGCTCTATATTTAACGGCTTATTGCTTTCTACAATACCAAGTACTTGTACTCCTATGTTACCTTCTTGACCTGCGGCAGCTTTTTGCATAGCAGCGGCAAATACAGGATGGCGAGCACGGTAAGTTTGATCTATGCTTGAGCTAACACTGTCTGCGTTAGCAATATTACTTGCTGTTGTGTTCAAGCGAGTAGATTGTGCGCTCATACCTGTACCAGTAATATTAAATACGTTAAATAAGCTCATAATTATCTACCTCCGCTAATTACTTTTTGCAGCGCTTTTATTTTTCCGTTAAGAAATTGCACGCCTGCTTGATACTCTAATGAGTTTTCTAAATACAAGTTTCGTTCCATTTGTACATCAACAGTATTCCCATCACCAGTATCTGGTTGATTTGGTACACGAAAATCGACTTTATTATTCAATTCAGTACGAAGATCAAAATGTTTTGAATGGGTTTGACTCATTCCCATTTGCTGTTGTGAAGTGGCTAGTTGCATTGCTTTTTGAAAGTCCATGCCTTTAGCTTTGTAACCCGGAGTGTCTGCATTAGCTATATTACTCGCGATCACTTCTGCTCGCTCAGCGCGAATTTGCATACCTTGAGCGTGTAGTTGAAAACCTTTGTCAAAACCTATAGCCATAAGTAACCACCATTAATAAAACTTTACTAATGATATTCAAAAATTATGCCAAAGGATTGAAAGAAGAAACTCAACACAAGGGTTTCGGTTGATGAGCCTGAATGAATAAGTTAAAAAAATACTGGGGTGAGAGAAAAAATAAATCTCTTGATAAACTCAGTTATCAAGAGATTCTTTATTGATATTTAATCAAAAAATTATCTTTTTTGATAGACAATTCCAGGATTACATCTGAGCATATTAAAATCATCACTCAGTCCAGACAATGACTCTGAAGCTCCTAAAAATAAATAACCAGCATTATTTAAAGTGCCATGAATTTGACCAATAATTTGTGCTTTGATTTCAGGAGAAAAATAAATAAGTACATTACGACAAAAAACAATATCGAAACGCCCCATTAAACTATAACTGTTTAATAAGTTGAGCGGCCTGAAGTTAACCATACTCTTAACTTCATCTTTCACCTTTAACATGCCATTATCACCCGCTTCAAAAAACCTATTTTTACGCTCAATAGATAGACCTCTTGCTAAGGCTAATGAGTCATAGTGACCATATTTACAATGTTCTAACATGGTAGTTGAGATATCGGTGCCAATGACTTGAACACCACGAGGGAAAGCACCTGGGTTTTCTTGCTGATACTCAAGCACTGACATAGCAATAGAATAAGGCTCTTGTCCTGAGGAGCTTGCCGCTGACCAAATTTTTACTGGTGTTCTTTGATCAGCGAAATCTGGCAGTAATTGCCTTTTCAGCAATTTGAACGGGTAGTCATCACGAAACCATAAAGTTTCGTTAGTCGTCATGGCATCGATAACTGCTGCCCGTAACTGGCGTTCAACAGGAGATAAGGTTTTACTCACTAGTTCACCCAATGAGCTAATATCAAATTTGCTCATTAAAGGCGCTAAACGACTTTTGACTAGGTATTGTTTATTTTCACCTAAAACGATGCCGCACTGCTGCTCTAAAAAAGTTCTAAATTGATCATAACTTTTATCGTCAAGTTGTCTTGCTGACACTATAACTACTTCCTAAATACTGTGTTGCGAACAATTAACTTAACCTTCATAGTTAAGCCATTTTTTTACCGCAGTTGCTAATTCATCAGGATGAAATTTAGGGATAAAATCTTCAGCTCCCACTTTTGCAACCATTGCATTATTAAATACACCACTAAGTGAAGTATGAAGTATCACCGGCATTTTTGCCATTCGTTCATTACCTTTAACTTCAGCGGTTAGCGTATAACCGTCCATTTCTGGCATTTCAATATCTGATACCATTAGGGCAACTTTCTCAGTAATACTATTTTCACAAGTAGCTTCTATCGCCGTAAGTTGATCAAGTGCATCTTGACCATTTTTAGCTAAGGCCATTTTAATCCCTAATGGTTCTAGTGCGCGCTTAACTTGGTTTCGGGCAACTGTTGAGTCATCCGCAATCATCACAATACGCTCACCTAATTCTTCCCCGACAGCTTCATCAGCGACATCTTCACTTAAATCAGTAGAAACTGGGTTAATTTCATTTAGGATTTTCTCAACATCTAAAATAGAAATCATTTCTTGATCAATTTCTGTAACAGCGGTTAGATAACTTGACTTACCAGCGCCTTCAGGTGGCGGCATCATATCTTTCCAGCTTAGCGTAACAATACGCTCTACCCCAGCAACAAGGAAACCCTGAACGCTACGGTTGTACTCTGCAATAATAATAAAGGCATCTTTTGTATCCTTTATTGCTGGTGCTCCGATTGCTTTACTCAAGTCAATCACTGAAATAGTTTGACCACGAATATGTGCAACACCTTTAATAAAGGAATCTTGTTTAGGTAACGAAGTTAAATGAGGACATTGTAAAACCTCTCTAACTTTAAAGACATTAATACCAAATCGTTGCCTGCCCACTAATTTAAAAAGTAATAATTCCAGTCTGTTTTGACCAACAAGTTGTGTTCGTTGGTTAACTGAATCTAATATACCTGCCATAAAAAACCTCGTTCAAAACCAGTCATGTTTCTTAGTTACTCTTAGACTAAAAGCAAAAAGGCACAATTCTTGATTACTCTATTAATGAGTCAATTATAAGTCGAAAAACTTGTCAGTAGTAACTAATAGCTTAACAAAAAGTCAAATTATTACTAGCTAAGTATTTAACAATATTAGAATAAATAACTTATTGTCACAAAATTGACAGACTAACTACTATGCTGACTTAATCTAAGCATAGACGAGTATTTGAATTAACCTAAAAAATAAACGCCAAAAACTATGCTTAAACTAAAATTTTTTTTATTTATTATGTACTTTATAGTGTCAAACAGCACTTTAAGCCTTGCTGACACACTAGACAGTGCCTATATTGAAAATTTTGCAAAAAGCTACCTTGAAAATAAAATAACATCACCTGAAAATGGGAAAATAGTTATAAGTGTCGCTCAAGTAGATCCAAGAATAACCATCAAGCCTTGCCAACAAGCAATCACCGCAGATATCCCTGAAAATCATAATGGTAGAAATGTAAATGTAAAAATCAGTTGTGATGGTTCAATGCCATGGAAGATGTATTTGCCTGCAAAAATAGAAAAAACCTTTGCAGTATTAGTCGCAACTACTGTGATAGAAAAAGGCATGATTCTCACTGAAAATAATATTGATATTCAGTATTTAGCTACTAATAAAATACGCGGAAAGAAACTGTCTGACAAAAATGCCGTTTTAGGCAGTAAAGCAACCAAAAGAATAGGTAAAGGACGAGCAATTAGTCGGAAGTATGTATGTTTGGTATGTAAAGGCGATACGGTTACTATTATTGCTAAGTCTGATAATTTCATGATAAAAACAACTGGCGTGGCCTTAAGCGATGGTAATATTAATCAACAGATTAATGTAAAAAACTCTCGTTCAGGCAAAGTGATCACGCCAAAAGTTAGTGCTATTAATCAGGTCACTATTCACCTATAATTTTATTAATATTTTAATTTAAGTTTTAAGCTTATTTGCCGATATAAAGTTAGCGAATTAATTTTAAATGAAAACTTTTGCCGCAGGTTAATATTATGGCTATAAATATCAATAACTTGAACAATCAAGCTCAAGTTCACCAAAATAAACAAACACAGGTTAAGCAACAAGCTGAGCAAGCAGCTAATGCTAACGCACCTGTAAAACAACCTCGTGCTGACTCTGTTTCGATTACACCTCAAGCAAAACAATTAAGTGATTTACAGAAAAAAGCCAATGAAGCACCAGTGGTTGATCAGAAAAAGGTCGATGAACTAAAAAAAGCTATCGCTTCAGGTGACTACAAAGTAGACCCGCAAAAGCTTGCTGCAAGTATTGCTAACTTTGAGTTTGATCTTATCTAATTCAAAGTTAGTGCTAAAAATTTGAATTGCTTGTACTGCTTTCGTTTGATATCAATGAGACACTGAGTAATAATCACCTTTAATACGATAACCTTTACGGGTGCTATACATGCCAGCTTCACCACAATCACTTGCATTACTTGCTAAACAGTTCACTCAGCTTCAAGCACTTGAAAAGATAATTGCTGAAGAAAAAAATATTTTACAGCAACACCAACCTGAGCAATTAATTCAAATCAGTGAGCAAAAAAACCAATTATTGATGAGTATTCAAAGCTTAGATCAAGAAATTTCTGTTAATCAACAATTTGCTCAAGATAAAGCTGCCAAGTTCTTAGAAAAAGAGCTTGCTGATATTGAAACATTATTACTGGAATGCCAACGTAAAAATCAAATAAACGGGCAGATAATTAACCAGTCGCAACTTTCTGTTGAGCGCATGAAAACGTCATTATTAGAAAGTCATAATAAAACCGCCATCACTTACGACAATAAAGGTAAGAAAAGTGGCGGCTTATCAAGTATTGGAATAAAAGCGTAAGAATAAAGTACTAATACCAATTATATTAGTACCAAATGAATTAAATATTTAACCGTTCAGCGATAATTAAAAGTATTGCACCTCTTTTATCTCTTTACGGTTTATACTGGCCTGATAAATTTCATAAACATCTTTAAAGTCTAACAACAACTCTGTGGTGTATGTGTCGCCAACAGGGTAACTCTTTACCACTTTCGCCCCGCGAATTAAACCTTGAACTGAAGCGGCTAATTCTTGATTTTTAATCAGCATATCTGCCATGGTTGTTTTACTATTCACTTGCTGACCATAGACTTGTTCGGCTAATTCAGCATAAGCGGCAATTTTTGACGCTTTAATGGCCATTAGCATCCGCTGAGTTTCATGATCAGATTTTTGCAAACTAATAGGTGCATAGCCAATACCACGAATAATAGGAAAGGTTTCTGGCTTAACTTGTTGCCACTGCACATGTTTATCATACATATTCGAACAAGCAGATAATGTAACGACACTAATAATTACAAACAGTATTTTAGTGAATTGCTTTTTTAGCTGACTTGCAAAGCCCATTTGAGTATCTAACATAATGGCCACCTATTAATTTTGTATTTCCACAGCTCTTTCATTTTCTAATAGCATGGCATTACTACGAATAATCATACCGTCTTTTATTTTAACATTTTCACTATGGCTTTTTTCTTCGCCTAATACCCAAGATGGAATAAATGACTGCGCAGTTGCGACAACAACACGTGATTGAATACCTATCATGCGCGCATTAATCATAATACCATTTTCTTGCTCAATCATGGTACCAGCCACTATGTAGTCAATAATCTGACGTTCAGGTAGCTCTTTCCAATCTCGGCTAAAAACGTAATCACCTTCTTTTGTCACACGAATATGGCCGGTTGTTTTAAAATCAATGACCACTAAACCATGGCGTTGTAATTCATGGACAAAGCTTTCAGCTAACTGATTACCTAACCAGTTTGTTGACTCTAAGTCTTTTAAATTAACAAAAGAAGCTACCGCTACAGGCGTTTTAGCATTAACAAAAGCACTACTTTCTAACATTTGATAAGCTAACCCTTTAACAACATCATTAATGGCGTGCTTTGGCAGGTTATAACTATCAATTTCACCTTTATCTACTTGAGTAGACTTATAAAAGTCATCTTCTTGTGTGATACTACACGAGAACAATGTTGGTAAAAGTAATGGTATAAGCCACTTTTTCATGGTGATCCCCTTAAAAAATCAGCGCTACAAAATACTTTAGGCTTGCGCGCGTTAACTGGCAACTCTATTTTCTGCCACTATGCTAAACTTCATGCACATTTCAAGCCAAATAAATAGTAACAAAGCATCTTACAATAATAAGATTATATATCAGGCATAAATCATGCATATTAGCTTGTAGATATACTGCTAATGGAAAACTTTATGCGTACCTTTTTATTATCACTTACCTTATTTACCAGCTTTACTTTCATGAGTTTTTATAGCCAAGCTCAGTGGTATGAGGCACAAGGTCATGCAAGCTTAGAAAAAAACTCTTTAGATATTGCTAGAGCTAAAGCCACTGAGAATGCCTTAAAAAAAGCACTACTTGTTGCAGGAGCAAGTGTCTCAAGTGTTCAACAAGTGGTGAATGGTCTTCTCACCCAAGATCAAATCAGTATTCGTGCCAGTGGAAGTGTTAACTCTATCGAACTTGTTGATGAATTACATAGCGGCGATACCATTAGTGTAACCATTCGCGCTGATATTTTCCCTCAAGAAAAGAAGTGTTTTGCAATAGATTTCAAAAAAACAATACTACTGACTCAAAGTCATCTACTTCATAGAGAGCAGGCTAACATTGGTGAGATATATGCGATTGACGTAGCGCTAATCAAACAACTAAATCAGCGTATTCTTTCACAAAGCAGTTATGCAAGTACCAAGTTATTATTAAAAAGTAGTACGGTTTTTTCTCGCTATAACCAAAGTATGCAAGAAGACAAAATAAAACAGTTAGCTCTATCATTAGCAGATAGTACTGACAGCCAATATATTCTCTTTAGTGAAATCAATGATGCTTCATTAACGCAACAAAGAGCTAATAGCTGGAAGATATGGCAACAAGGAACTTACCCTAGAAATTTTAACTTTACTTTATATTTATATAATGGCGTAAGCGGTGAGCTTATTTGGCATAAAGACTATAAAAACTCGGCAGTTTGGGATTTTAACAAGCGTAATGCCATAGATGTTAATAGCAGTATTTTTTGGGAAAGTGACTACGGCAATATGATCAACTCACTGCTTGATAAAACTGTCGCTGATATTGATGAGACGATTATGTGTGAGCCGAGTGAAGGACAAATATTACAAGTTAACGGTAACGAAGTGGTCATTAATTTAGGACGTAACCATGGTGTAAAACTGGGTGATGAATTCTCGCTTTTACACTTAGATAACTTTACTAACGACACAGGTAAGCACTATGCCAGCTACAATATCAGCCCATATAAAGTGAAAGTTACCAAACTAACAAGGCAAAGTGCGACTGCTATTACTATTGATAATAGTATGCTGGGAAATATTCAACGGAACGATTTAGCTATCAGATTTTAAACCTACCCCACCATTATTTTACCAAGTACTTAATAGCTCGCATTAATGTACTTGGTGGTGTATTAACTTTACTGAAATTTTTTTATATGATGCACATATAAATAAATTAAGTCCTCGTAACTCAGCTGGATAGAGTGCGCCCCTCCTAAGGGCGATGTCGTGGGTTCGACTCCCTCCGAGGACGCCATTATTGTTCACTAAACAGAAAAAAGCCTCAACAACTCGTAAGAGTTATTGAGGCTTGAATTTCCGTTATCGGATAAATTTACACTAGGCTTTGTTATACATTTTCAATGTATTTGTGTGTCTAAACCTACTAAAAATTTATCGTTATTTTTCTGATTGCGCTGTTTTTACTTCCATGTCATCAGCAACTGAGGTGTTACTTAACACTGCTGAAACGGCCATAACTAGTACTGCTAGAATGACTGTTGTCAGTTTTAATCCTCGAGAGGATGACTTATTCATTATTTACCTTACATATTATGATTATTTGCTCGAACATGAGGCCTTTCACATGCAAATTTTACTCCACATGTAAGCATTTAACTTGGTCAAATGTACAAACTGTTTAAAAAGTAAACCATTTCAAACACTAATACAAGTAAAAGTTTAGCTTGAATCTAGCCAGCCGATTAATTATCAGATTTACTATCAAAAATTAAGGCTTGGTAGTTTTGTTGTTGCTCAATAGTGGTTTGAGTAATTTTAACGGTAGCCGTAAGGAGCTGTTCGCCTGAGTTAGTGATAGCGAGGCTTATATCACCTTTCATTAATTGGCAAATCTCTTTAGCCATCCCCATTTTGGTACTATACAAAGAGATATCTTTCGAAATATATTCAGCAAAAGGGGCTTTAGCATCAACCTGTTCATCGTTATGTGCAGTAAAAACAAATAACAATGTAGCACTACTGAGTTGATGTGTATGTATCTTAACGCTCAGGCGTAAATTTTTCATAGCATAAAGTTCATGAACACTTTCACATAATGCCATTAAAAATTGCTGAATACGTAATTCATCGCTAGTAATAAAGTGAGGCACAGAAGGATCAATCAGTAAGGTAATACTTGTCTGCTTAGCGATATTTTGCGTTTTTAATACTTCATCTATACGAGATAAGAAACCATAAAAATCAAATGGCTCTGACTTTAAAGCTAATTCACCTGATTCAATTTTTGATAAATCTACTGCCATTTCAAGCAGCTTCCCCATATTTTTCTGCGCTAAATTAATATTATTAATCACGTTTTTCTGTTGCGCATCAGATGTACTTTTTAATTGCTCAGTAAACAAACTCAGCGCTTGTAATGGAGTTTGCAACTCTTTATTTAAAGTATTTAAAAAGTTAGTTTTCGCAACACTTTCTTGCTCTGACTGATTTTTAGCAAGAATCAATTCTTGTGTTTTTCGCATTACTTGTGCGCTTAATTCGCTAGAATAAGCAGCCATCATCAAAATAAGTAGTTGAAACAACACGCCACCAACAGTCACACCAAACAGCATGCCCCATGTCTGCCAACTTTTAGCTTGCATTTGCCATGGTAATTGTTCTACAAAGCTAATTTGCCAATGACGAGAGTATATTTCCATATCTATTTGCTCTACATGACGATTAATATTGTTGAATTGCTCACCAAATAAAACATAAGGCTCTGCAGCGCTAATATCTTCTATAAATAAGTTGGTATTCGTCAGGGTGAAATTAGAAAGTTGAGCAAAAAACTTTTCAAACTGTACTACGGCAATAACAAACCCTAATAAATCAACTTGATTAATATCGTAAACGGCAGTAATAAATAATACGCCGGGGTTGGAGTGATCATCTTGTATCAAGTTTATTGGCGCACTCGTGACAAGGTTTCGACTGTAAATAACGTTTTGCATAGAAATGACACTGCTTGGATTTGTTAGCACATCTAAGCCAAGCACAACTTGATTGCCTAACTGTGGATAAACAAAGCGTACAGGAGCATATTTATCTCTATCTTCAGCCAGCTGTATTCTATTACTTTTTCCCCTTTCCATGATTGCGCCTGCTAGCTGCTCATAAAGGTCTCTTTGTTCATGAGAAATAATAGGCGCCCACTCAAGCGCCCTTATGGCAGAGTTTTCATTGCTAATGTGCTCTGCAAACACATTAAACTGCGACGAAGTAGCCTCGTGATTAGCTTTTATAAAGGCAGACAAGCTATTTAACTGATTAGTAATTAAAGCAACTTCTGTTTCAATACTTTGCCTTACTTCATTTTTCACTTGCTTAAATGAGTCTTCACGATTATCTAACTGTACCGTTTGAGACACTTTAAAGAGTAAACCAATCGCTATAAACGCTAATAAAGAAGCAAAGATAATAAAAAATCTTTTGGATGTTTTTAATTGTTGTCGCTTTTGTGTCAATAGCAATGAAGGAGTAAAGAAAATGGCAAATAAAGTACTACCAGACCAACAATTAACAACCGTATAAAATAAATTGCCTGCTAACATTTCATTGTCTAGCATTGTAATAATTAACGTTGAACTAGCGCTTACCAGTGCTGTTAATGGACCTATTTTAAAAAGAAACCTCAATAGATACTGTCGTGAACTCAACCACTTTTGCTGATATACCTCTGCTAATGTGAGCTGCTTTGCCCAATAACTTTGTAAAGCAATGGATAAGAGCGTAATGACAACCATAGCTAAATTAATATTTAAATTTAGCTGCCACAGTAAAAAACTTGAAAAAATCACGACAACAGCAATGGTCATCAATAATATGCTTGTCCCTAAATAAACAACTAAAGCTGTGGTAACTCCCGCAATAGGGCCAATAAAGCTAATAAAAGAGAAAGGCTCAATAAGGACAAATGTCCCCACACAAATGAAGAAATATATAACAAAGGCAAGATTAAAACGCTGTAGTTTAGTTAACATTATTATTGTATCGTTAATCCATTAATTTTAGAGTTCAGTAAGTAAATATAACTATTTGATCAGAGTAAGAATAGTAGCACTATTCCGCTTCTGCCCCAACTATCTCTCTCGCTATTATTAATCCATATGAAAGTAAAAGTAATGAATTATGAAAAAAAATATAATAAATAGTATAAATTAATTTGCGATCCCCCTTTGGGTAGGGGAAAATACGCGCAATTAATGAGGGTTATTTACCCTTTCCAAAAAACAGTCTAATTGGAGTGAATATGTCGTCGCGTCAAGAACTAGCCAATGCCATTCGTGTGTTAAGCATGGATGCCGTACAAAAAGCAAAATCAGGGCACCCTGGTGCACCGATGGGAATGGCGGATATCGCTGAAGTATTATGGCGTGATTTTCTCAAACATAACCCAAGTGATCCTAACTGGGCTGATCGCGATAGATTTATATTATCAAATGGTCATGGCTCAATGCTTATTTATTCTTTATTGCACTTGTCTGGCTATGATTTATCGATTGATGATTTAAAAAACTTCCGTCAATTACATTCAAAAACACCAGGTCATCCTGAATATGGTTATACGCCAGGTGTTGAAACAACAACTGGCCCGCTTGGCGCAGGTATCTCTAATGCAGTAGGTATGGCCATCGCTGAGAAAACTTTAGCCGCACAATTTAATCGCGAAAATCACGATATCGTTGATCACTTCACTTACTGCTTTTTAGGTGATGGCTGTTTAATGGAAGGTATCTCTCATGAAGCTTGCTCTTTAGCTGGGACGCTAGGCTTAGGTAAATTAATTGCTTTTTGGGACGATAACGGCATTTCAATTGACGGTCATGTTGAAGGTTGGTTCACTGACAACACACCAGCTCGTTTTGAGTCTTACGGTTGGCATGTAATCAGTGTTGATGGTCATGACACTCAAGCCATTGCTGCAGCAATTGAAGAAGCAAAATCAATTACCGACAAACCAAGTATGATTTGTTGTAAAACAATTATTGGTTTTGGCTCTCCGAATAAATCAGGTTCTCACGACTGTCATGGTGCACCACTAGGCGATGATGAAGTTCAAGCTACACGTGATTTCTTAAAATGGCAGCATGCACCATTTGAAGTACCTGAAAATATATATGCTCAATGGGATCAAAACGAAAAAGGCCAAGCAAGCCAAGTAAGTTGGAATGAAAAATTTGCTGCCTATCAAGCTGCTCACCCTGAGCTAGCTGCTGAGTTTGAGCGTCGAGTTATCAAAGGTGAGTTACCTCAAGAATTTGAAGAAAAAGCCAATGCTTTCATTCAAGAATGTCAAGCAAGCGGTGAAAATATCGCTTCACGTAAAGCATCACAAAATGCCATTGAGGCTTTTGGTAAAGTATTACCTGAAATGTTAGGTGGTTCAGCAGATTTAGCAGGCTCTAACTTAACTTTATGGTCTGGCTCAAAAGGCATAGAAACTGATCCTGCTGGTAATTATATTTTCTACGGTGTACGTGAATTTGGTATGAGCGGCATCATGAATGGTATTTCATTACATGGTGGCTTTATCAATTATGGTGCTACTTTCATGATGTTTATGGAATATGCTCGCAACGCAGTTCGTATGTCAGCCTTAATGGGTATTCAAAACATTTTTGTTTATACCCATGATTCAATTGGTCAAGGTGAAGACGGTCCAACTCACCAACCTATTGAACAATTAGCGAATTTACGTACTACGCCAAACTTAACAACATGGCGTCCATGTGATGCTACTGAATCTGCCGTTGCGTGGAAATCTGCAGTGAAAAGTCAAAAAGCACCTTCTGCTTTAGTGTTCTCTCGTCAAGGCTTACCAGCCATGGCTAGAAGCCAATCACAAATAAGTGATATTGAAAAAGGTGGTTATATTCTACAAGACTGTAAAGGCACGCCTGAGGTTATTTTAATTGCAACAGGCTCAGAAGTAGCCTTAGCTGTTAACTCTGCTAATGCATTAACTGAACAAGGTACAAAAGTTCGCGTTATTTCAATGCCTTCTACTAATGTTTTTGATGCACAATCAAGTGAATATAAAGAATCAGTATTACCAAGCAGTGTAACTAAACGTGTTGCTATTGAAGCTGCGCATGTTGACTACTGGGCTAAATATGTAGGCTTGCAAGGTGCGGTTGTTGGTATGACTACCTTCGGTGAATCAGCGCCAGGTAATGTTTTACTTGAGCACTTTGGCTTCACTGTCGAAAACGTTGTAAATACTGTTAACGCACTATAAGAGTATACTTATAAGCACAAAGCCACAGACTATATTCTATATAGTATGTGGCTTTTTCTTTAAAAGAAAAACGAAAGATCTTTATGATAAATATCGCTATTAACGGCTTTGGCCGTATTGGTCGTAGCATTGTTCGAGCTATTTACGAAAGTGGTAAAAATGAGTTATTTAATCTCGTTGCCATTAACGATCTTGCACCTGCTGAAGGTATTGCTCACTTATTGAAATACGATAGTACTCATGGGCGTTTTACTATTCCTGTAGAATTACAGCATAATCACTTATTGATCAACAAGGATAAAATAGCATTATCACACGTTGATAAGTTAACCGACTTACCATGGCAACAACACAATATTGATATAGTGCTTGATTGTACAGGTACTTTTGGCAGTAAAGCTGACGGTCTAGCGCACATTAATCAAGGGGCTAAAAAAGTACTATTTTCTCACCCTGCTAGCCATGATATTGATGCCACCATAATTTATGGGGTAAATCATCAACAGCTAACCAGTGATGATCGCATAGTGTCAAACGGCTCTTGCACCACAAACTGCATAGTCCCTGTCATAAACATACTTGATAATGCTTTTGGTATTGAAAGTGGCACTATTACCACCATTCATTCCTCTATGCATGATCAACAAGTTATTGATGCTTATCACCCTGATCTACGTAGATCGCGTGCCGCTAGCCAATCAATTATTCCCGTTGATACCAAGTTAGCATTAGGTATAGAGCGAATTTTACCCAAATTTAAAAGTCGTTTTGAAGCTATTGCTGTACGCGTACCGACAATAAACGTCACTGCAATGGATTTAAGTATAACCGTCAATCAAGATGTCACTATAGATGCGATTAACCAAGTAATAAAATCTAATCAGCACAAGTTGCTTAGTGAAGGGGGCTTACAAGGTATCGTCTCTTATACAGAGGAGCCTTTGGTCTCATCTGATTTTAATCATGATCCGCATTCATGTATTGTTGACGGCAATCAAACTCGTGTTAGTCACAAGCGTTTAGTGAAAATGTTAGTTTGGTGTGATAATGAATGGGGCTTTGCCAATAGAATGTTAGATACTGCTGAGCAAATGATTGCTGCACAGTAATCCTGTCAATAACACCTTAATTTTACACGCTAAAAACAACAAAAAAGCAGTTACCCACCTGTTTTTTTTGTTGTTATTTCCAGTCTAAATCACTAAATAAACATTGTTTTAACATCAGCCAACATCGTTTTAAACTCATCATTTTGCATATAATCTGCCGAAGGTAAAATCCCTTTCTTAACATAACTATTTAACAAGACTTCTTGAGTCGAAGCGTTTTTAAAAATGCTATGGTAAATAGCGCCGGCACGAATAAAGTCTAAGTAATGAACTTCTTTTGGCAACACAGTTAAATCACTCCAGCTTTCAACCAATAACGTTAATTCATCTGAAAGATCCCAAGCACGGGTAACTGTACCACCAATTTTTCCTGACAATTTAATAATAGCCTGCTGTAAAAAAGTTGGGTTTGCAAATACGTCAGGGTGCTGCTCAGCTTCGGTTAATATAGGTAAAATACCAATATTATGAATTAATGCTGCTAAGGTAATAGTGTCTAAAGTTAATGGGCTATGCTTATTATCTTTAAGGTATAAGCTCATTAAACTAATAGCCACCGAAGCTATATCGATTGTTTTAAGCCATGACTTTTTCATGTACATGGCCACAACGTCATTGTCAGACACAAACACTTGCTCAAGCGCCATGGCAGTAGCAATGCATTTTATTTGCCTTAAACCTATACGAGTAACCGCCTGAGAAACCGTTTCGACTTTAAACGTTCTGCCAAGCAACGCACTATTAGCAACTTTAATCATGCCAAGAGAAAGTGCAGGATCTTGCGAGATAATATCACTCATATGCCCTAAATTAATTTCGGTATCATCCGCAGCTTGTCTAACTTTTAATGCAACTTCGGGTAAGGTGGGTAACACTAATTCATCATGTTTTATTTTTTCCATTAAAATTGTGTACAAAGCATTTTCAGTTGCCATATAGCTCCCCTTTTTATTATTCTGGCAAAACGTACTCTCTAGTTTAAAAGTAGCACAGATTTTTCTTTACCCTGCAAATTTTTACCTATTTTCAACATTATATGAAAACCGACCAAAAGTAATTTCCCAATAAGTTTTACAAACCAGACAATAATTACCTTTCATGATTAAAATGATGAATTTTTCTCCTACAAAATCTATATCCTTACGAAAATTGGGTATATAATACGCGCCCCTATGTTTTAGGCTCAATATTAAGAGTTTTAGGCTCCACAATAAGAGCATTATTTAAAAGATTAATTTTATGTTTACACCTGAATTATTATCGCCAGCAGGCAGTCTGAAAAATATGCGCTACGCCTTTGCTTACGGCGCAGACGCAGTTTATGCGGGCCAACCTCGCTACTCTTTACGGGTTAGAAATAATGAATTTACATTAGAAAACATAAAGATTGGTATTGATGAAGCGCATACCTTAGGTAAGAAGTTTTATCTAGTAAATAACATTGCTCCGCATAATGGTAAGTTAAAAACCTTTTTAAAAGATATTGCACCTGTTATTGCTATGAAGCCCGATGCCTTAATCATGTCTGATCCTGGGCTGATCATGTTAGTGCGTGAAAATTTCCCAGAGATGGCAATTCATTTATCAGTTCAAGCTAATGCTGTGAACTGGGCCACGGTTAAGTTTTGGCAAGCACAAGGCGTTGAGCGCGTAATACTTTCACGCGAACTTTCCTTAGATGAAATTGAAGATATTCGTTTTCATTGCCCTGAAATGGAATTAGAAGTTTTCGTTCATGGCGCACTTTGTATGGCATACTCTGGCCGTTGTTTATTATCAGGTTATATTAACAAACGTGATCCTAACCAAGGCACCTGTACTAACTCATGTCGTTGGAAATATGACACACATGAAGCCAAAGAAACAGAAACAGGCGACATAATTGCTGTAAAACCTGCTGAAATTTACACCCCTGAAAAAGATATTCTGGTACCTGAAAACGCCCCCGTTGATGATGTAGTGTTACTACAAGAGCAAGGCCGCCCTGGCGAATACATGCCTGCTTTTGAAGACGAGCATGGTACATACATCATGAATTCTAAAGATTTACGTGCAGTTGAACATGTTGAACGGTTAGTAAAAATGGGCGTGCATTCCTTGAAAATTGAAGGCAGAACAAAATCTTTCTACTACTGTGCTCGTACCGCACAAGTATATAAGCATGCCATCAATGATGCTTTAGCAAATAAGTCTTTTAATCAAGCTTTAAATACTGACTTAGAACACTTAGCACATAGAGGCTATACCGAAGGCTTTTTACAACGTCATCGCCCTTCTGAAACTCAAAATTATGATTACGGCTATTCAAAAAGTGACACGCAACAATTTGTTGGTGAAGTCACAGGCAAAAATAAAACGACAGGCTTAATTGAAATTGACGTTAAAAATAAGTTTTTAGTGGGTGATGCATTAGAGCTGATGACACCTAATGGCAATATCAGCTTTACCTTAACGCATATGATCAACAGTAAAAATGGCGAAGTCATCACAGATGCTAAAGGCTCAGGTCACAAAGTTTCTATTGAACTAGAAACCGACTTAGATCTCGAATTCGGTATTATCATGCGCTACTTAACTGACGGCGGCACAACCCGTCACCCATTTGCGCAAAACCAAGCGGATAAATAGGCAATTAACTCATGGCACTATTTATTGAAGATAGCTGCATTAATTGCGATATGTGTGATCCTGAATGTCCAAATGGTGCGATCACCTTAGGTGAGCACATCTATGAAATTAATGCTGACAAATGTACTGAATGCGTTGGTCATTATGACAAACCAACATGCGTAAGCGTTTGCCCAATAGACTGCGTAAAACCTGATCCTAACCATGTAGAAAGTGAAGAAACCTTATTAACAAAGTTTTTAAAAATGCATGGCTAATGACCAACTAACTGAATTGTTCTGCACAACCCACTCATAATTACTTTATTAATGACAACTAAAAAACTATACTGTATTTATTTACAGTATAGTTTGGTTTGTATGAAAGTTATTCCCATATACATTGACGCAGGTATTTCAGGATTTGAATCACCCGCAGCGGAATACAAGGAATTAGGTTTATCGCTTGATCAGTTATTAATACGACACCCTAATGCAACCTTTATTGGACAAGCATCAGGGGAATCTATGCAAGGCGTTGGTATTTTTGATGGTGATTTACTCATCGTTGATCGCGCACTATCGGCTAAAAATGGTGATGTGATTGTTGCCAATTATAATGGTTGTTTTGTATGTAAACTCATTGATAAAGCACAAGCACGATTAATATCTGCCTCTAAGTATCATCAGCCCGTGAGTATTTCAGAGCAAGATGAATTTCAAGTTGAGGGTGTGGTTACTCGTTCTATTCGATTACATCATAAAGCACCTGAGTTAGTGGCATGTATTGCTTAGTTGATGCTACTTCATTTTATGCGTCGGCTGAAAAAGTATTTGATCCAAGCATTCGCAATAAGCCTGTTGTTGTTTTAACCAATAATGATGGCTGTATTTGTGCGGTTTGCCCTATTGCCAAACGCTTAGGTATTCCCAAATTTACTCCCTTCTTTCAAGTTAAAGATTTGCTCTATAAACATCAAGTGGTGATCCGTTCATCCAACTATGAACTATATGCTGACCTATCTGAGCGAATGATGACGGTAATCGCCAGATATTGTGATAATCAGCACATTTATTCAATTGATGAAGCTTTTCTCTACTTTGATAATTTTCACCGAGCCATTAATAATTGGCATCAATACGGCCAGCAAATAAAACAAGCTATATGGCAAGAAACACGCTTACCTGTTGGTGTGGGCTTTGGACATACCGCAACTTTAGCAAAAGCGGCAAATCATGCCGCTAAAAAACTAGCAGGGTTTGATGGTGTTGCTGTTATTAAACACTCCAATGACGCCGTCGCTATTTTAAATAAAATGAAAACCAGTGATGTATGGGGTATTGGTGGCCGCATTGCGAAGAAGCTTAACATGCAAGGCATTACAACTGCTCAACAATTAGCAGTGCAAAATCCAAAAGAAATAAGAAAACAATTTAGTGTAGTAACCGAACGTACCGTTAATGAATTAAACGGTATATCATGCCTTTCATGGGATGAAGTAAAAGAGCCAAAGAAAGAGATATTTTCTACCCGTAGTTTTGGGCAGCGTATTACTGACTATCATACATTACATGCAGCACTTGCTAGCCACGCTACTATTGTCGCAAGAAAACTTCGCAAGCAATCATCAAAAACCCATAAAGTCATGGTATTTGCCTCAAGCTCTCCACATGATGAATACTACTACAAACAAGCCATAGTTTACCCGTTTCCCATACCCACCGATAACACCAGTCAGTTAGCCAGTGCAATATCCATTGTATTACCCAATATTTATCAAACAGGGGTGAACTTTTATCGCTGCGGTGTTGGTGCTATCGAACTTACAAGTAATAAGTTTTATCAAGCTGATTTATTTACTCCAGATAATACCAACCCCAAATTAATGCAGTGTTTAGATAAGATTAACCATCGTTATGGTCAAGGCAGTATTAACATTGCCAGTGCAGGACAAACAGAAAAATGGAACATGAAACGCCATTTTCTGAGTCCACAATACACCTCTAATTGGCAACATATACCCAAAATAAAGTGTTAAACTTGATAAAAGTGATTAATCAACAACCTCTAAATTATGTGTGGAAGATTTAATGCAACCTTCGACAGCGGTGTAAAAAAACTTTATACCAGCTTGAAAATTAATAAAGTTATGGATAAACCTATCGATAAACGGTTTGTAAAAGCCGCTGATACCGTTTCAATCATAAGAAATGTTAATAACAGTAGAATAGTGCAAAACGCCACATGGTGGCTATTGCTAGATCAACACGAAAACGGTTTTAAACCATCTAAATACACATCGTTTAACACGCGATTTGATAAGTTAAACACACCGAGAAGCGCAGGTTACCAAGCTTACCGACAATCACGCTGCATCATTGCCGTTAAGGGTTTTGGAGAAACTGAATTTCAAAATAAAAAGCCTGTGCATTATTATGATATGCAAGCTGAAAATGGTGGGATTTTATTAGGAGGGTTAGCAAGAGATTGGATGAATAAGCACACAGGTGAAATAGCCACATCATGTTCAGTGATTACCTTACCTCCACATAAAAAACTAAAACACATACACAGTAAAGCTATGCCGTTAATGCTGCCACAAGATAACTCACTGATAAATTCATGGTTAGATACTAGCAATACAAACGTTGATAACTTCAATTATTTACTTACACCGCATCTTCCACAAAATTTAATCGCTCACCAAATTGATAAACCCAAAACGTATAATCAAATAAGTGAACCTGAATTAATCTCCGCAGATTAAGCAAAGCGTTATATTAACCAGATAAAGTTACTTACTTGATACCTGTTTTTCTGCTTTTCTAGTATTAAGTACAACTCAGGCTAAAAAAAATACATTATATAAAAGTTAATTAGACTAATTATGTTCAAGGTTTATACTTGAAAATAGGTGCTTAAATTTTTTTGGGGAGGATATTGTTGTGTTTAGAACATTCAAAATTACTTCTGTATTTTTACTTTTATGTTGCGTAAGTTTCAACGCCAAGCCAAATTCTAATGACTGTATGACATTTCATGTCATGCAAATGAAGCCCTTAGGGTTTATTGATGAGAATAACACTATTCAAGGTGTTCATGCTGATTATATAGCGGCTATAGCTAAAGAATCGAATTTATGTATTGAAAAAGTGCTCTTACCATACGCGAGAATATGGAAGAGTATTGAAGCTGGTAGGCATGATGGTGGGGTTATTTTTGTTTCTGACGCTCGGAAACACCTAACAGAAGTTGTCGCTTCGATTCGTGAGATAGATACTGTTGTAGTTGGCAGTAAAAACAAACCTATAAATACGTATGATGACTTATATGATCTTGCCATTGGCAAAACAAGGGGCTCGCATTTAAGTAAAAGGTTTGATAACGATGACAAGCTAAATAAAGTGCCGTTAACGGACTACAAAGAACTCGCTTTTATGTTAACAACGGGGAAGATTAATGCTGTTGCTGGTGGTATTCATGTATTAATTTATCATCTATACCTGCATGAACATAACGAAGAGTTAGACTTTAACAATACCTTAAAAATCGGCTCTAAAAATCAAGCAATACAATTATCAGTGAAGTCTAAGCATTTAGGTAAAAAACAACAATTAGCCGATGCTATTGGCCGCTTAAAGGCTGCTGGTGAATTTGATAAAATCGTGAAGAAATACTACGGAGATACAATTCAACTTTTCAGCCAAAGTGAACCTTAAACACTAATATTGTTAAAATGAAAACAAAAAATTGAACCGTTACAGTTGAACCCCAATAGCTTTTTCTTAAAAGAAAACGCTACCTTCCTACAGTACTTTAAGGCTTACTATTCAATATTTGAATTAGCTTATGATCATGAATGAAGGTACTTAAGCGAAATAAAACAATATCAATGAAATCTATATCTTTAAATTTCTTCCGACCAAATATAATACCAACAACTAAAACTAAAATATTCCACAGAGCTGCTTGCTTATATTCCAATAAACATTGCTCGAGGGTGTAATCGGTAACCTTTTTCTCAATCAGTTGACGATGGTATTCTTCAACTACTAAAAATTCATGAGAGCGCCTAATAGAAGTTTCAACTGAAGAAATCATAAAATATGTTAAGTCAGTTACACCTATTCCGTATACATACGTTTGCCAGTCAATAAGAGCTGCTTTATTTTTATCATCATTAGAAAAAAATATATTGCTTGAGTGAGTATCCATATGGGTTAAAGTTGACGTTGAAGAAGTTAACGTTTCAACTATTTTTTGCTCATTCAAACACATAAACTCACCTAACTCTAATAGTTCATCAGCTACTGAGGTATTTGGACTTAACTGTTTAATTTTACGCTCAAACTTTGGCCAACATCCATGAAAGAGCTTATAAGTATTTTCCAAAGAAGTTTTAACAGAGGGTAATTGATAAGATAATGGGTTTCCCCACCAAGTAGAATGCAAAGACGTTAAACTTTGAATAACTGCAGATATTTCAGCTAAGTTACACCCATGACAAATATCACTCGAATGATAATCCTTATAGTCTTGCAGTAATATAAAACTAAAGCCAGTTTCACTGTCTATGTGGCTATAGTAACAAATAGGTAGAGTTAACTTAGTTTTTGGTGCTAAAACTTGATAAAAGTTCACTTCTTTATCATAGAGAGACATTTGATGAAAAAATTTTCGTTGAATTTGACTGTTGTTAGAAAATTTTCCAATAAGTGAATAAGGTAAGTTATCATCGCTATTTTGATACTCAATATTTAAACGAAATAGATCTCCTACAACCCCTATGTCATTTAATTTTTCCACCGATATAGCATTAATTAAAATGTCTTTATCCGTGAAATATTCATTCAATACTTCTTGAATACGTTCTTTAGTAAAATATCCTGAATACAACTTAAACCTTCCTGTATAGGTATAGCGAACCGCTAAGTGTGATAACTTTTACTCAATCTTTAAGCTTTAATGAGTATCAATTAATTCAATAGATGAATTTCTATACTCAGCGCTACCATATCGTTATACCGACTTAAAGATTAATGCAGCATTATGGCCCCCAAAACCATAAGATAAGTTTAATGCCGTATTATACTTATGTGAATCTGAACGTTTTACAAAATTCAAAGGTAGAATAGGATTGTCGATGTTCAAACATGGATGAGCCCGTTGCTCTTTAAGGGTTTTAACACATACAATAGACTCAAGTGCCCCACTAGCCCCGAGAGTGTGTCCAAGTATTCCTTTTGTACTATTTACGGGAACATTATCTCCGAACATGTCCATAATGATTTGAGCCTCAAGTTGATCATTACTGACAGTACCTGTTCCATGTGCATTGATATAATCTATTTTATCAAAAGTTAATGCGCTTTTAGTTAATACTTCCTTGATTAAACGACGAATTTCAGTACCTGTAGGTTCTAATTGCATAAAATGATGTGCGTCAAATGTTTCAGAAAAACCTACAATTTCGGCAAGCGGTTTACTTGCTCTTTTTGAAAATGACTCTTCATTTTCTAGAACTACCATCCCACACCCGCCTTGGCTAAATAAAAAGTTTTTCCTTGCCATATCAAAAGGACGATTCACTTCTTCAGGCTTTCCGGGATATGTTGTTAGCGTATTTAAAGCATCAAAACCTCTGAATGTTGTACCATAGTGATCATCAACAAACTCAGAGCCACCTGCAATAGCAACATCAATATCTCCCCGTTTTATTGCCTGAGAAGCCTTACCAATAGCTATGTTGCCAGATGCACATGCGTAAACTTCAATATTTACAGGGCCTTTTATACCAAATTTAATTCCTACGGATGCAGCAAGAGAGTTAGGTAAAAACATGGGTAATGAAAAGATATTCCCATGTTTATTCCCTTTAAAAAACTCGTTAATTAGGGTGAGAATTTCCTCATCTGCTGCTATGTGAGCTTTTTCATCAGAATTAATTTGATCTAATTGTGCGGCATAGAGCATTGAAGAATAGTTATCGAGTAAAGATTGAATACCTCCAGCACCGGTTCCAATAAAAACACCTATTCTATAAGGGTTAGCTTCTTCTATATCAATAGCTAATGGACGCTTATCATTAGTTTTTAAAGTAAATCCGGCTTCATTCAAAGCTTCTGTTGCTGCAATGATTGCATTTAACGACGCAGGGTCATTTTGTTTTACTTCAAATTTACGAAAGCCATGTTCTAAATAATCAGGTAATTTAAGAGGAGACCAATATTTAGATTTTGAAGTCCAATACTTACTCCAGTCTTTAGGTATTGCCTCTATATTAACTCGTCCATCCAAACAGGACTGCCAGAATGAAGGAGACGAATGACCTATACTAGTAATTGCACCCGTACCAGTAACATAAACTTTTGTCATATTAAGTTTTAGACTCTAACTCAATAACAAGATCCACCAAGTCGCCTATAGTGATATCTTTAACGCTAATATCAATATCTTCTGGTATCTTTTTATCACTTACTTCCTCAAGTTCCATAAACAATGTTGCGAAATCAATAGAGTCTGCATCCAGATCATTGACTAGGTGAGTAGTTTCACTTAACTCGACATTTTCAACAATAAGGGAGTTCTCAATAGCTTCAATAATTTTGCTGTAAACTTCTTTTCTATCTAGCATGATACCTAATAAGCTCTATAAATAAATTGCATATAAACCTTAATATAGATAGTTAGCTAATTCAAGGGATTTCCTTTAATATAAAGGGTTTGTAAGGAAAATCACGAGCTCTTAGTTCAGCTTAAATATCCTTTATTAAAAGTACAATTTCGCATATTTTTTTAGTAATATTTTGAAAAATTGTCATTAAAAAAACTTATTAAATTTGAATAAGAGTTAAGGTAAACCCAAAATGTCTATGCAGTATTCAAGTGCCATAACCGACTCATTAAATAAAAACTGGCTAAATAATAATTTATATCTCACCAGTTTAATTAACGCATTTTCAATAGCTTTACCTTTAGGTGAAAAGTTATTCATGAAAAGTGTTAATGAGCATGTGAATTTAATTTCAGACACCAAATTAAGGCAAGGCATTCAATTATTTATTTCTCAGGAAGCGTCACATTCTAAAGCACATACTACTTATAATGAGCAATTATGTTTACTAAAAGGCTATGACAAAAAAAAACTAGAAAATAATTTTAGTAGTGTTTTCGATTATATGAATAAAACAACCCTTAAAGAGCGGCTTGCCTGTACTGTAACTATGGAGCATATAACCTCTATTTTGTCTTATTTATACTTGTCTATTCCAAAAGAAAAAATTACTACTGATTCAGAGATTTATGAGTTTTGGGCGAGTCATGCTAAAGAAGAAATAGAACACAAGTCGGTTGCTTTCGATCTCTATATGTCAGTTTATAATGATAGAACAACATTACATGAAGTTATGAAAACGACCGTAGAAAATATCATTTCATTATATAAAGTAACATCATGTCAGATGTTAATCATAAATAGAATTCCAGTGGCACCTTTTAAAAATTGGCTAGCTGAACACACTGAAGGGATAGGCAATATTTACCATAAGTTTGAACTGATGATAGATGAGTTTTATAAACCTGATTTTCATCCTCTTAAAATAAATGAAACAAATTGCTCACATGAATTTACTTAAGTGACCTAGCTGATTATTTGCTAATAATTGATTCATAACCTGCGCTTGAATATTTTTCACAAGCGTTGTTTGGTGCGACGAATTTAAGTTAGTTTCAAGCTCATTTAAATCCAACTCTGATTGATAGTAACGTGATAAAAACAATAAACGTACTGTGTGATCCAGGAAGAAAGGACTTAATGACTTTAACAAAAACGAATGAGCAGGGTTGTTTTCTAAATGAGATAATATAGAAAGCAGCTGCATTTGAACAAATGGCAATATGTCATAGTCTTGAGAGGTTATCGATAACTCAAGTTGATCATAGTTTTCAGTTGTTAACACGTTAATTAAAAACTCAAAAATAATATAAATAGCTTTATCTTTAACCCAAATAGAAGAGTTAATTATTGCCATTAACTTTTCTTTATTTTCTTCTTCTATAATGGCTTGAATATATCGGAACTTAATAAGTTTATTTTCTGGTGTTAATTTATAGGCTTCATATATGGCTTTGTATGATAGAGAAAAATTATCTCTCGCTCTTAAAGACTCAGAAAGATAAAAATAAAAGTCAGCTCTGTAATTTGTTGGTGCCGACAAATATAAATTTTCATCTATGCTAGTAGGAGTACCTTGACTTAAAGCATGATGCCCTACTTCTACATTGAACCATTTACATAAAGAGTTGTATATATCTTCTACATGTACAATATTTTGGCTTACAACCCCTTTACTAAGGGCAAATGCCATAGGTTTAACTTTTGTATTACTATTATCAAACCCATCCCCAACTACAATAAACTCCGCTTCATTTTGAAATAGATTTGATATAAAGAGTTCGGCAACTTGATATAAATCTTCACGTACTTCTTGAGACTTAACTGAAGGAACTGCTGCAACGATGTTATTTAATAGGGTAAAAATAGGTAACACTAGAAAGCCTGAACTTTTTTCAAGCCTGTTAATAAAAAAAATAGCATGTGATTGAATTGTAGTCATCATAGACAGCAACACAAGTAACAATTTCATCGCTTCAGGTGAAGCTTTTATAATTTCAAAACTTTTTAAACTGTCAAGATCGCTTGCTTCAATGTCACTAGGGTGCAACCTGAAGTTCATGAATTGTTCTAATAAAGAAGAAGGATAAACACTAAAGGGTTGAATTGGCCATGATTCATAAGTTGTAGACAATGGATTAATAAATTCAGGTGAAACGAGGTAGACTGTGTTTGATTGTATTTTGGGGTTTAAAGAAGCTGGCCAATTGACAACCCAAACATTATTATCACTAGACAGCTTTTCCCATAATGGTTGCGAATTAATATCTTCTTGTTTATATCGGCCTAACCTTTTGGTCAGAGCATTATATTTTAAAAAATGTGAAACTCCGTGCTCAAAAGGTTGAAGACCTGTTACCAACGAAGTACAGAATGATTCATTAAGATTAGGAAAACTCGTAGGAAATTCAATGCAAGAGTATTCATTAGCAGGTAAACACTTTTTCAATCGAGTAAATGATTCAGATTCAGTACCAATATTTGGTAAAACAACAAGTATTTTTTTCATGCTATAAATTCTTGATCAATGTTGATCTTTCACTGCGGTTTTTGATATTTATGCGTTTTAAAAATTTCATCATTTCAATATTATTTTCATGGCAATAATAATTAGCCTCTTCAATATCATGTTTTTTCATTATTTCTGCGATATGTTTAATAAATAAAAGGATTAAAAGAGAATTACGAAATTTTGTAGAAATCCCCCAACCTATCACATGCATTTCATGCTTAATAACTTGAATAATAACGCACCCAGCTATTTCTCTAGTATCACTATCAAGCATAAACAATGAATCTGAAGTGTTAAATTTATGCGTGAGCATAGAAGATTCACCAAGATTTTCAAGAATAAAACGATGTAGTTTTGACTTATCTATACTGTCAAAGCCAACAGAAACTATCCCTTTAATTTTATCAAGCTTATCTTCATATTTTGCTAAAAATAACTCTAATTTGGATAGTCTATTTTGACTAGGAGAGTTTTGATGATAGTAACGATATTGCGTCGATCTTATCCATTGGCAACACTTAATTAGATAAGTAGGTACTTTAGACTGGTGTTCATCACTCACAAACGTTATTTGAGAGCTATTCCACTTTTTTGCCTCAAGCTCAACAGCAGCAACGAGTAGATCAAGTTCATGAGTTTGTAATTGCTCAGCAAAATATAACCCCAGCTTAATGGAACGCCACTCTACACTTCGCTCAGCAGCTAAAAAAAGCAGAACGTCATGTTCACTGTCTGGGCAAGTAAAAGAATAAAATTGGGGAGCGATTTCAATACCATCAAAATCGCTAGGTTTTACAAGAGTAGCAAGGCGATTCAGAGCTTCTGAATCGCTTACTTGTATTAACATATATAACTTAAGCTGCTGATTTTACACGGAGCTTTCTGCGTCTAACAACAGCACCCATAGCTAACCCTGTAGCTAATAGCGCAATTGAACCTGGCTCAGGTATGCTACTTACTAATCGATGTTCGCCAGCAATAATTCCTCTATTTTGAACATCAGCAATGGCACCACCGAAAATATTCAAAGTATTCTCACCAAATTCTACATCAATCCAACCGTAACGAGTTTCACCTGCTACATCCAATGATAAGCCCATCAAACCACGGCCTTGTAATGCTCCAAAAGTTCGAGTGTTGCTAAGTTGAGTTGTAGAATTATGGCTCCAGCTATACCAACAACTTGATTTAAAACAGTTTTGGAAAGAGGAATAAGACTGTAAATACAAACTATCATTTGAAAAAATTGAATCGCTTGTGTTACCACTGAAAATAGAGCTTTCATCAATTGTAGAGCCAGAAGTTAATAAAGAGCTCGTCCACAAGTTTGAATAATTAGAACCAAACGTAAATTCTTGGTGGTTTTCATAAGTTCTATGGCCTGTTTGACCTGATGCTGTCGGTGTAGGTAAAGGACTATAGTTATCATTTAGATTACTATATCCTAGGTTATAATCATAAACGCCATCACCATTTAGATCTATTGCATCATTATTAGCATAGGTTGCAGGGTCTATATTAATAACCCCTGCTTGAACAAATAAAGGAACAATACTAATACCTGCAAATACTACTTTAGTGCTTTTACTTATCTTTGTCATTTGAGAAGAACCTTTAATTCAAATTATTAATAAAACCTAGTCAGAACAAAGCAAAATACAAGCCAACTTTATTTATTCTTGTTTTACATAAAGTTAAATAAAACCCAAAGGATTTATTAACAATAATGTAAAATTATCAGACACTAATTGAATAAAAAATAAATTATTAGAACTAGATAGTATTTAAATTCACATATTGACCCAGCATATTAAAAAACAGACAGGTGAAAATAATTCACCTATCGAGTGAATTTATCTCGTTTGCCTAACTACGAAGATATTAATACTATGACCTTGTTCTTTGAATTTCCCCCGATTTTTTAAAGACAATATGTTTCATTAGCTTTATTTTTAGGACATCATTTGATGTCCTTTTTTTTGTCTGAATTTTACCGAAGACAAATTACTTTACCTTTACTTCACATTGATGAGTGAAAAAAATTCATCTATCGAGTGAATTTATCTCGTTTGCCTAACTACGAAGATATTAATATTATGGCCTTGTTCTTTGAATTTCCCCCGATTTTTTAAAGACAATATGTTTCATTAGCTTTATTTTTTAGGACATCATTTGATGTCCTTTTTTTTATCTAAAAAATTCATTAATCATGATGTAAATTATTTGTGCAACCGAACTAAAATAGTGCGAAAAACAGGTTATAACTTATATCAACAATTTTTTTTAAATTAAAGTTCAACAACTTACATGTCGGTTTAATTTTTGCTATGTAAGTTTGTCATTAATAAAATTACAGAATAATATGCCAATTCAAACTCCTATCCGTGGTTTACGCTCTTTTTGTGTTGCATCAAAGTGTTTAAGCTTTAAGCATGCTGCTGCTCAATTATTTTTAACTCCATCGGCAGTAAGCCACCAAATTAAACAACTTGAAGAACAACTTGGCTTAACGTTATTTAAGCGAGGTACAAGATCGATAGAGCTTACCAGTGCAGGTAAACAATTTTATCAAGCAGTACAGCCTATTATTCACCAGCTAGAATCAACTATTTCAGAGTTCACTCATACTCAGCAAAACAAAACAATTGTGATCAGTTTGCCTGAATTTTTCGCCAGCGAATTATTTATTCCAAGGTTAAGTGAATGGTCTGAGCTAAATCCTGACATCAACTTACAATTAGAAACGGTTAAAGCTGGCAGTCAACCTTCGCAAGTGGCTGATTTATCTATTGTGCTTGCCAATGGTAAACCCAACGCAAGTATAGTTCAGGATTTATTTCCAATAAGGTATGCACCTTCTTGTAATAAAAAACTTTATAAAAAGCTTAAATCATCAGGTTTTGACGCCCTAAAAAATACACCTTTAATATTGCATAGATCTCGCCCATGGTCATGGCATCAATGGGCCGACAATGTTGGTATAGACGATTTTGATCCTAAACAAATTATACAATTCGACAGTATGTTTGGGGTTGCTAGGGCTGCACAACAAGGTATGGGCATTGCACTTGTACCACTACCTATGAGTAAAACATGGTTTAGTGAACAGTTATTAGTGAAACTCTTTGATGAAGAGCTAAACACCAATGACCGATACTATTTAATTCAACATGAAAATATGGAAGGTAAACCTGAGCTTACTGTTTTTGCTGATTGGGTAAAAGACACCTTTGTCCTATAGCTTTACCCTATAACTTAGTCATAAACTTCTTCTAAAAGTCCTCTCACTTAATGGATGAAAATAATTCAACCATTAAGTGTATTTTTCTCGTTTGTCAGCATGCGCTCAATTCTCTACATTTAACGGGCATCAACAAGGTGCCTACTTTCAATTGGAGAATTATCATGTCATTAAAATCTATATCTTTAAAAGCGATGGTAGCTGGTGTAGCCATTATGGGCTCTGCATCGGCTTTAGCTGAAAAAGATACGCTAAAACTCGCAGTAATCAAAGACTCAGCGGCAACCAAAGCAATTATTGCTGGTAAATTAGATTACAGTATCAATAAGTTAACTAAAAGCTCTATAGGTACAAGTGATTTTGAAAAAAATACTAGCCTGTGCGTTGCTTATCTACAAAACAAAGATATCGAAAAATCTGAATCTGCTTGTACTGCAGCCATTGAATCAATCAATTCAATGGATTCAAGTAGCAGCAAGTTAAGTTATTTGAAATCGATAAGTTATAGTAATCGCGGAATTGCCCGTTATTTAAAAGACGATCTTAGTGGTGCACTTGCTGATTTAACTGAAGCTAAGTCTATCAATACTAACGATATCACTAAAGGTAACCTCAAAATTGTAAAAAACTATCTAGCAGCTGAACATGAAAGTACAAACGAACTTGTAGCTGATTAAAGGTATACACGCTAACACGAGGAGTAAAAAGTATGATGAATAAAATGATGAAACCGCTCAAGTCTATCACTTTGTTTATTGAGGAAATGAAACACCTATCAATTAGCCAATGGGATATCGACCACAATAAAAGCATGCTCCTAGACAGGGAAACACGACAGCAAAGGTAAAAAATGATTCATTCAACTAATGCATTAGCAGCGCTTAATTAACTACACTCTCACCTAATAATTAAGCGTTGCTAGCAACGGTGACTAACAACTACCCTTGCCATAATCAAATATATCAAAGCACTTATTCAAACAGTTGATTCAAAACAATTATGAATTATATAAATGTCATTGAAAGGTATCATGACTATAAAAATTCAATCCATGAATTAATGGCGTCAATTATAGCAGGAGCTTTTGACGAAGCTTTTTTCTCTGATGATGAAGCACTTACTAATGCAATGAATTGGCTTGGCAAAAATTACCCTTTTGTTGAGCTGATGTTTACACTCGATGAAAAAGGTACACAGTTAAGTCCCAATATTGCTAACAGTAAAAATCAAAGTGTAAAAACATACAAAGATAAAGGCGTTGATCGCTCATATCGTCCTTACTATATCCTAGCCAAAGAACACGAAGGCATTATTGTTACTGAACCATACTTGTCCACTTCTAGTCATAACCTTTGTATTTCAGCTGCTATAAAACATTGTAATAAAATAGGCGAAGTAATGGGGATACTGGTCTTAGATATAGATCTTGCCCATGCTATTGAATTTTTAATGGGTGATAGAAAACGGAATAAATTCCACCCATTCTTTACCTGTGTCTATTCGTTAATTGTTGTTGGTTTATTTTTTATCGTTGCTATTCTTTTGTATTCAGCGGGTAGCGAAATAATCAGCTTATTGTTATCGCCAACACCAGAAAACCTTCAACTAAAGCCTTTTGGGGTTATTATATTTTTAACTTTAGCACTGGCAATCTTTGATTTAGGGAAAACCACTATTGAAGAAGAAGTGTTAATGAAAAAAGACATTTTTAGACATAGTTCAACCAGAAGAACCATCACACGATTTATCGCTACCATTTTAATTGCAGTTTCTATTGAGGCATTGTTATTAATGTTTAAATCGGTTTTAGGCTCACCCGAGTATTTAACCAAAGCGGTGGCAATGATGGGAGCATCGGTGGGATTATTAATTGGTTTAGGGATTTATGTTTATTTAGGCGCAAAAGCTGAAACACTGTTACTCAATAACAACCTCAATACTAAAAGCTAGAAAGCTACTCACAAACTAGATATTAAAAAGGCGCTTATAAAGCGCCTTTTTCAACTAAAAACAAATCACTAATTTAGCTTTACTAAGTTGCTTAGCTTTAATTATTACGTGATGGACGCTCATTACGACGACGAGCTGGACGTTGGCTAGCTACTTGCTCATCAGAAGCACTAATAGCTAATGGCTGACGACGAACACGCACACCTTTTAATTGCTTAAACAAATCGGCAGGAATACCTTTTGGTAACTGCACAAAACTATGCTTTTCATGTAGGTTAATTTGCCCGATATAGCTGCTGTCTAATGAAATTTCATTGGCAATAGCACCAACAATATCACCTGGACGAGCACCATGATCTTTACCTACTTCAAGGCGGTATGTTTGCCAATCAACATCATTACGATTAACTTTAGCTTTACGTGGTCTATCTTCACGTGAGCCACGCTGGCCAGATCTTTCACCACGAGCATCACGGCGACCATCTCTGCCACGATCATTTCTATCACGACCATTTCTGTCACGGCTGTTATTTTCACGCGCTTCACGACGAGGCTTAGGATCTTCTTTTGGCTGTAATGGTTGTTTTAATTGCTTTTGGTATAACAAAGCAGCAGCTAAATCAATCATAGACATTTCAGATTCATTTGCCATCGACTCAACAATTTCACGCATTTTTTCTAAGTCTTTACTTTCAGCGATACTTGTAATTTCAACACGAGCACGCTCAATACGCTTTTTACCAATTTCTTGAATATTTGGTAATTCATACATGTTTACTTTGCTTGAAGTTAAACGCTCATAATGACGAAGTGAGTACATTTCACGTGGACGAACAAAAGCAATTGATGTGCCTTCTCTGCCTGCACGACCTGTACGACCAATACGGTGAACATAAGCTTCGTTATCACCCGGTAAGTCATAGTTGATTACTAACGAAATACGTGGAATATCTAAACCACGAGCAACAACATCTGTAGCCACTAAAATAGAAGACTTACCTGATTTCATTTGCTCAATACAACGCTCACGTTGTGCTTGGTTCATGTCACCATTTAGTGCTAATGCAGGGTAACCAGCACGCTCTAACTTTTCAGCTACATCAACAGTGTCATTACGTGTGCGCACAAAAATAATCATGGCATCGTAATCAGCTATTTCAGCAATACGCTCTAACGCCGTCATTTTAGTAATACCACTTACTTTCCATGCATACTGCGTTATATTTGCTTTCGCTTTTTTAACAGCCGCAATTTTAATATGCTCAGGCTCTTTTAAGAAACGATTGGCAATTTTACGAATGGCTGGTGGCATGGTAGCTGAAAATAAACACATTTGCGTGTTTTCAGGTAAGTGATCCAGAATCCATTGAATATCTTCTAAAAAGCCCATGTTTAACATTTCATCGGCTTCATCAAGCACACAAACACTTAATGCATCTAACTTTAAGCTTTTACGGCGTAAATGGTCCATCAAACGACCTGGAGTTCCAACAACGACTTGAGCACCGCGCTCTAACTGTTGAAATTGTGGTCCATAAGACTGGCCGCCATATAAAGTCGCTACACGTAAACCTTTCATGTTTTTACCGAAAGATTCTATAGCTTCAGCAACCTGCATCGCTAATTCACGTGTTGGTGCTAACACCATTAATTGTGGTTTTCTAATTGAAGTATCAATTTTAGCCAGTGCCGGTAAACCGAAAGCGGCAGTTTTACCAGTACCTGTTTGCGCTTCACCTAAAACATCTTTACCCGTTAAAAGCGGAGGAATCGTTTGTGCCTGAATAGCCGTAGCTGAGGTAAAACCAATATTGGTAATAGCAGATAATAAGTTTTCAGGTAAACCTAAAGAGTCAAAGCTAACTACTTGAGTGCTTTGAGTATTAATTTGATCAGTCATTTATATGTCATCTTCTCAAGGCAGGCATTAATAGCATGGTAAAATTTTCGACAAAAGAAACTCATCTTCATGCACAACAAGGTTGTGGAAGTGATAGAACTGTCTAAATTTTAATTGCTAAGTCTTTAACCTGCGTACATCATACGAGGAAACCACCAGGAAGACTTAAGGCGCATAGCGTACTCTCACGCTATATTTCTTGCTAGTAAGGAAATTAACTAGCTGGGCAAGTCTATTGGGCGGAAAACCCCTACTCATTTCGATGGGCTTATTTTCATACTGTTAAATAAGCGACTACTTAAAAATTATCAATCTTTGTTAATAACATTAAGCGTTTATTGTGATTTTGTTGAAAAAACCAACATCCCTTCATCGAGGCGCGCATTATACACACATAAAGCTAAACGGCAAGTAAAAAGACAACTTGATTGAAATTTATTCAATAAAACAATAGCTTTTAAAAACTAAGGGAGAATAATATTTCACTTAAATCTGGTTGCCATTGAAAGGCGTTAAGTTTAATTTTTGAATCAATAACAACAACTTGCTCATCTTGCAAAGCTTGTTTTTGCTTTTCAAAGGACTCACTTCCTTGTGGGAAAGAAATTTTCCCTTGGCTATTGATTACTCTGTACCAAGGTACGGTTTTCCCTTGCCAGCCAGATTCAGGCACCTTGCCAAGCGCTTTACCAACTAACCGTGCTCTACCCGGTAAACCGGCAAGATCGGCAATTTGACCATAACTGGCTACCTTTCCCTGAGGAATAAGTTGGACAGTTTGCCATATTTGCTTGTAATGCGGATTTACCATAGTCGTAGACAAAAGGACCCCATTAAATTTGGTTAAAAAGTAAAGTTGCGTAAAAAGTAATATTAAGTGGTTGATTACGGTATCATAACAACAGAGAAACCGACAACGCTGAGAACAACTATGAAAATTTGGGTCGATGCCGATGCCTGCCCTGTGGTAATCAAAGAAATATTATTTAAAGCTGCTGAAAGAACAAAAATCCCAATGACATTAGTGGCTAACCACCCTATTCGCGTACCTCCTTCAAAAGTAATTAACTTTATGCAAGTGAGTTCAGGGTTTGATATTGCTGACGATGAAATTGTAAAACGTGTTAATAATGGCGATTTGGTCATCACCTCAGACATTCCTCTTGCCAGTGAGGTGATTGAAAAATCTGCCCAAGCACTAAGCCCAAGAGGTGAGCTTTTTACCAAAGAAAATATAAAATCACGGCTGAATATTCGCGATTTTATGGACACCATGCGCGCAAGTGGCGTTCAAACAGGCGGCCCTGCTGCGCTAAGTCAAAGTGACAGACAAGCCTTTGCCAATCACTTAGACAGTATACTAACGAGATATCAGCAAGCTAAGGGCTAACGCTTTACTCTATAATTAGCAGACTTATTACGTTATTTTTTATCTTGTAATATCAATGCCTTTATTTCGGCTAATTCATGTTCTAATTTTTCAATTTGTGCGCGACTTGCTGGCTCACCACCTTCATCACTTTCACCATGTAACTGCGCTCTTTGGCTATCATGCTCTTGAGCCATCACTTCTAAAACAGTACCTACCATCATATTTAAAAAGATAAACGCTGTTAGAAAAATAAAACTCAAGTAATAAGTCCAACTTAATGGGTAAACGGTCATGGTTTCATACATTACGTCTGTCCAATCTTCAAACGTAGCAACCCTAAATAGCGTTAACATTGAAATGGATACATCGCCCCACAACACTTCATTAATTTGGTGGAAAAGCATACTGCCAATTGCGCCATAAATGTAAAAAATAACAAACATGAGTAGGGCAATATATCCCATCCGAGGAATAGCTTTGAGTAAGGCGTTTACCAATAAACGTAACTCAGGCACCATAGACACCAAACGTAATACTCTAAATACGCGCAATAAGCGAGCAAGTAATACACCTGAGCCACCATCTGGTATTAAGCTGCCGATAACAATGACAGTATCAAAAATGTTCCAACCACTATGAAAAAACTTTTTCTTATTTGGGTACGCTAAATAGCGAATAATTATTTCGAAAACAAAAAAAACGGTTACTGCTAAATCTAAGATGCCAAGTACGGCAATGGTTTGGGCTGACAGGTTATGAGTTTTTGCCCCTATCAATAGTGCAGAAAGTAAAATAACTGCAATAACAACGCCTTGAAACAATTTGCTGGAATCAATTTTTTTTAAACGCCTTTGAGCGCGAAATACAAAGCTATCCATAAAAGTTATTTATCTCCGCGCTACAGCCATATCACTAACGTAAGGATTCGTTTGCCGCTCTTGACCGAAAGTGCCCATGGGCCCATGACCAGGAATAAAGCGCACATCATCACCCAAAGTAAATAGATTATTACGAATAGAGTTAATGAGTGTGGCATGATCGCCACGTGGAAAGTCGGTTCTACCTATCGAACCACAAAACAACACATCTCCCACTTGCGCTAATTTAGATTCACGATGGAAGAAAATCACATGCCCAGGGGTGTGACCGGGACAAAAATAGACTTCTAAGGTAATGTTGCCAAAGCTAACATTATCCCCTTGTACTAAAAAGCGCGTTGGCGTGAATTTTTTCGCATACGAAAAAGCACCGCCAAATCGTTGTTTTTGACCTTCAATGCTGTCAATCCAGAATTGATCTTCTTGATGTGGCCCTTCTATTGGCACACCATAATGACTGGCTAAATCATGAGTAGCGCCAGCATGATCAATGTGTGCATGAGTGATAAGCACTTTTTCTAAGGTTAAATTATTAGCTTCAATAGCAGCAATAATTTTTTCAATATCACCACCAGGATCAACAACGGCTGCTTGTTTGGTTTCATCACACCAAAACAAAGTGCAATTTTGTTCAAAAGGAGTCACGGGGATAATTTTATATTGCAACGTATTGTTTGCCATAGTGCTCTCAACTTAACTTATACATCTTAAAAAGAGGCAAATTGTAGCAAAAATTGTGAACGTGGGAGAAGTACAACTTGCGAAAAATTCAATAAATGCTATTAATAGTAACAATTCAATAATAACAGCTATGAAGTAAAATGGATTTTCATCAACTGCTCTCTCATTGCATAACAAAAAAAACAGCGTTTAGGATAAAGCTGCTGATATTGCTTAGCTGCTTTTCTACAACAAGCGCTTGGTCAAAAAGTACATCAGATTTAAACCATAATGCTGAACAGCAAATAATCAACTATTGTATTGATCCAAGTTGGCAACCTTATGAAGGATTAGAAAACCAAAAACATATAGGTATCTCAAGTGATTACCTCAATTATTTTGCCGCCTATACAGGCATAAAATTAAAGCTCATTCAAACAAGCTCTTGGGTAGAAACACTAGAGTTACTTAAAAGTGGTCATTGTCATTTAACACCCATGTTAAATATCAGTGAAAAACGCAAAAAATTTCTTAGCTTTAGCCAAACTTACTTCACTGCCCCTAACGTTCTAGTCTCTTTAAGAGATGAGCCTTTCTTACAAGATTTAACGCATATCGAAAATAGAAGTGTTGCCATTGTAAAAGGCTATCGACTAATAGAATACATCCAACAGTATTTCCCAAATATTCAGCTAACGTATGTTGATACTGAGCAACAAGGCTTAAATTATGTATCAAGTGGAAAAGTAAAACTATTTATTGGTTCAATGCTTTCAGTGAATAACCAAATAAGAGAAAAAGGCTTAACCAAGCTTAAAATTGCTGGTTGGGCTGGACCAGAAGATAGGTTAAAGCTGGCAGTAATAAAATCAAAACAACATCTGCTGCCTCAAATAAATCAAGCTATTGCGAGCATAACAGAAAGTAAACGCTTAGAAATTTACCGTAAATGGCATAACATCAAAGTGATCAAACAAACTGATTACAAACTTTGGATACAAAGCATAGCAATTGTTTCAATCTTGTTTTTCTGCCTATTAACACGACATTACTTTATCAAGCGGTATAACTTAACGTTAGAAGAGAAAAACAATAGCTTAAATAAACTTAAAACTGAGTTAGAAACAGCCAATAAAAAGCTAAAATATGCGGCTAACCATGATCCTTTAACAAAGCTGTATAATCGCCAATACTTCAATGAAAAACTCGCTCAAGATCATAGAGAGCATAAAGAAGGTGTTACCTTAATTATTATTGATATTGATTATTTTAAAGATATTAATGATAAGTATGGTCACAGTGCGGGAGATCAAATTTTGATGGTGTTATCAAATATATTGAGTCAGCACATCCGAGAAACTGATCTACTGGCCCGTTGGGGTGGTGAAGAATTTGTTATTGTTTCAAAACAATCTAATATCAAAAGTGCAGTACAATTAAGCTCCAGAATACAAAAAGCAATTAATGAATACACTTTTCCTTATTGTAAAAAGCTCTCTTGTAGCTTTGGCATAGCTGAGCATCAAAGTAAGGAAAATATCTTGAATTGTTTTGAGCGAGCTGATCAAGCGCTTTATCAAGCGAAACAACTAGGCAGAAATCAAATCTGCCAAGCACCAAACTAGCCTGAAACGCATACATTAGTGACTTAGCTCTTCCCTAAATCTTTATTACTGGGTAAGCTTACAGCACCTTAAGTATTATAACGTTTTCTATGTCTACTACTACTCGTGATTCTTTTCATTCTCGCCTAGGTTTTGTGCTCGCTTCTGCTGGAGCAGCTATCGGGTTAGGTAATATATGGGGTTTTCCAACTCAAGCGGCAAACAATGGCGGTGGCGCATTTTTATTAGTCTATTTAATCGTCACAGTATTACTGGCATTACCTGCACTATATGCCGAAATATTTATTGGTAACCAAATGCAAACAAACCCAGTGGCAGCCTTAAAAAAAGCTTGTGGTGAGCGGTTCGCTAAGGCTGGGGAAAGTGCTGGCATAATTGGTATTATTGGTGCACTGATGATGCTAAGTTTTTATACTATTGTCGCAGGCTGGATGATAGCCCACAGTTTAAGCCCTGTAGCTGAATTAGTTGGCTTAAACCAAAGTGCTCAATGGCTGGCAAGCTCAAGTACATGGCGCAATGTTATTTTTACCCCAATTTTTATTGTACTGACAGCAGCTATTATTCACCAAGGTGTTCATCAAGGCATAGAGCGCTGGTCATCTCGGTTAATGCCATTATTGTTAGTGATGTTAATCGCACTGATTATTTATATATTACAGCAAGAAGGCGCCATGAAAGGTGTAGAAACATACCTTATTCCTGACTTCACACAAATTACTGATGCGAACCTAATTATTGCCGCTATGGGGCAAGCGTTTTTTTCATTAGCGATAGGCGTTGGCTCTATGATGGTTTACGGCTCCTACATGAAAAAAGATCAAGATATTGGCAAATTAGTGCTATCAATTGCAGCATTGGATACCTTCATAGCTTTTATCGCCGGCTTACTCATAATCCCAGCTCTTTTTGTCGCTTTACATCATGGCCAGCAAGTGTTTGAAGATGGCAAGCTTATCGGTCAAGGACAAATGATTTTTCAGATCCTACCTTCGCTATTTAGTCAATTTGGCATTATCGGTTTAATTCTGACCTTTACCTTATTTACCTTACTTGCCATTGCAGCGCTCACCTCGACTATTTCAGCAACAGAAGTGGTGGTTGCATACTTAGTAGAAGCAAAAAATATCAGCAGAAAAAAAGCAACTAATTTAGTATCGACTATTGTTATTATTACTAGCATGTTAATAATTATGAATTTCGAGGCGCTATTTGGCCTAGTGATTCAGTTACTAACAACCATTTTACAGCCATTAATGTCACTATTTTACTTTATCGTAGTTGGTTGGATTTGGCAGCGAGGCAATAAAATTACAGATTTAGGGCAATTGAAAAAAGATAAAAAATTAAAACTCTTTGGTTTTTATTTACGCTTTATTTGTCCTGCTTTACTTATTATCGTTTTCTTTAATACTGCTTTTTAGGCAATAAAAGTTTAAAACACAAAATGACATTTAAAACCTTAATTAACTTAGGCACAGACTACCAGCCGTTTAACGTCGCCAACAAAGTAAAGATAACCAATATTGTTACTTTGCTTACAATGGCACTATCTGCTCTGTATACCCTAAATTATATTTTTATTTTAGATGAGCCTTTAGTCGCTTTTATCAATACCATATTTGTTTTTGCCTATAGCATTAGCCTGATTTTTAATAAATACAATGCTCACAAAGCCAGTAAATTATGGTTTTTTTCGGTGTTAATGGTGCATTTAGTGGTTTGTACCAATATTTACGTGACTAATAAAACAGGCTTTCACTTGTACTTTTTTCTCGTTCCTACTGGCTCTTTCTTGCTTTTCGAGTTAAAAGAAAAAATTGAAAAAATAGCCTTAAGCATAATCGCTATCGCCCTGTTCTTTTATTGTGAAAACACGCTAAATCTCACCCCTATCATTGAATTAAGTGACGAAATGAATCATTTAATTTATCAGTCAGTGTTTTTCTTTAATATGTTGGAAGTAATTCTTGTTTTAACCTTATTTGCCAATGAAATTGAAGCCAATGAATTAAAACTTACTAGGCAAGCAACCATTGACTCATTAACAAAAATACATAACAGGCACTACTTCTTTGAACACGCAAACAACACGTTAGCCATGGCAAACAAACTTCAACGCCCGTTTAGCATAATGTTGGTTGATTTTGATGACTTCAAAAAAATCAACGATAGTTATGGCCATCATATTGGTGATTTATCTTTGGTGGAAGTTAGCCAACAAATTAAAAATCATTGTCGTGCCCACGACTGTTTTGCTCGTGTGGGCGGTGATGAGTTTGTCATTGCATTAGCCGATACCACGCTACCAGAAGCGAAAACAATTGCACAACGTATACAACTATCAATAAGAGAACACACCATAAACCCGCCTGAAGGCGATGCTTTTCAATGTCGAATTAGTATTGGTGTTAGTAGCAAAACTACTTGCTCTGACACTTTGAAAAGCCTGATGGTTGAAGCCGATAAAGCACTGTACCGAGCTAAGCAACATGGCGGTAACTCTGTTGAAACAGCTAATTAACCTTAACTCAGGTTAATTATTCGTCAGCATAGTATCTGGCTCATCCACTATTTGTAAATCAACCTGTTCTATCTTTTCAAATCGAGTCGATATTTTATCAGCAGATGTATGAATTTGTTTTACATCACTAGCAGCCTGATCAATATGCTTAGCTAAATTAGCAAAGCGACCTTTAAAGCGATAAAAATCTTGTGATAAATGTGACAAATGAGCTTGAATTATATGAATTTGACTACGAGTTGCTTCATCTTTTAATACCGAACGGGCCGTTGTTAAAATAGCCATCAAGGTTGTTGGTGAGGCTAACCAAACACGCTTCTTATTCGCATACTCAACCAAGTCATTTTGATGACCATGAATCTCAGCAAAGATAGCTTCAGCAGGGATAAACATAATGGCACCATCAGCCGTTTCTTTGTCAATCAAGTACTTGTCACTAATATCGTTAATGTGCTTTTTAATATCTACTTTAAATTGTCGTTGCGCTGCTTTTCGCGATAATTCATCTTGCTCAACATCCATCATAGTACGGTAACTTTCTAACGGAAATTTAGAGTCGATAACGACATTACCTGTTGGCTCAGGTAAAAATAAAACACAATCCGCAATTTTCCCGTTTGATAGCGTATGCTGTAATTTAAAGCTTTGCTCAGGTAAAACATTACGAATTAAACTATTGAGTTGTACTTCCCCAAACGCGCCTCGTGAGCGTTTATCGTTTAAAACCTCTTGTAAGCTAACAACATTATTAGACAAATCCGTGATCTTTTTCTGTGCATCATCAATCAAGGCTAAACGTTGTAGAATATCACTAAAGGTTTTGGTGGTTTTCTCAAAACCTTCACTCAACCGTTTTTCAACTCCATGACTAATTTCTTTAAGACGTAAGTCGGTGCTCAGAGTTAGCGCATCAATACGTTTTGCCATGTGTTCGCTACTTAAACTTAAAGATTTACTGAGCTCTTCTCGACTAGCCTGAGTGGCTTTATTTAAATGAAGAATTAACTGATCTAATGCTTGATTTTGATTCTGATTAAGTTGCTCTTTTTGTCCACTTAATTCCCTCAACAGTTTTATACGCAAATCAGCCATCTGCTGCTCAAAAACATTCCGAAGTTGTAATTGCTGTTTATCCATTAATTGCGTTAGATAATGCTGCTCATTGACCGCAGCATTATCAAAATGCGTGGTCACTGATTGTATTTTTTCTGATAGTTGCTTAATGCGAACGTTTTGCCAAAATATAACAATTAGCACAACTAACAAAATTAACACGCAAACAAGCAGTAAAGCTGCTGGGTCAAACAAGCTAAAGTCTATATTCATAAAGCAACACTCATAAACTAATACTCATAAACAAGGCAAACACTGTAAATAATAACAGTTATTAAATCATACCTTTTACTTTGCTACTAGTTTTTTAGAACCTTTACTGATATCTCATCACACTCTATTAGCACTTTTAACTAGATTAGTGGTAAAATACTGCGCAATTAACTAGCCAGCTTTTATCTCATGCATTTACTAATTGCATTAAAATTGGCAAAAGCTGCATTTGGCTATTGGTCTGTTGACCCAAGATTGAGAACAAGATGAAAACCCATTTCGACGAACTATTAGAATTTCCGACAGTATTAAACTTTAAAGTGATGGGCGTTGCCTGTGATGAACTACCCGATTTAATTATTGCCGAACTTCAAAAACACACACCGGGTGACTACACCACGAAAATTACGCCAAGTTCAAAAGGAAACTATCACTCTGTGTCGATTCCTGTACGAGTTACGAGCAAAGAGCATATAGAAAAAGTATATAAAACCCTAAATGCTATCGAACAGGTACGTTACGTTTTATAGCTTTTAACCTAAGTTTTATAACATCAATCTACAAAGAGAATTTCTGTGCCAGAGCCATTAGCTAATATGCCTTTAGTCATCCGTCAACTTGAAACCATGGATTACAGCCAAGTTTGGCATGCCATGCAAACGTTTACTGATAATAGAGACGAAAGTACATTAGACGAACTTTGGTTAGTAGAACACCCACCTGTTTTTACCCAAGGGCAAGCAGGCAAAGCTGAGCATTTATTAATGCCCGGTGACATTGAAGTCGTTAAAGTCGATCGCGGTGGTCAAGTGACTTATCACGGCCCAGGCCAGCAAGTGATTTACTTTATGATAAACTTAAAGCGTCGAAAAATGGGTGTGCGTCAATTAGTGACGTTAATTGAAAAAGCCATTGTTGCCGCACTTAACGATTACAACATTAAAGCTTACCCGAAAGCTGACGCCCCCGGCGTTTATGTTGATGATAAAAAAGTAGCGTCATTAGGGCTACGCGTTCGTAAAGGCTGTTCATTTCATGGTTTAGCGTTAAATGTAAACATGGATTTAGCCCCTTTTTTACGAATAAACCCGTGTGGTTATGCCGGATTAGAAATGATACAAACCTGTGATATCAAGGGCCCTCAAAGTACTGAAGAGTCAAGCAAAGTACTTGTGAAACACTTAACAGCATTATTATCAGCAAGTGAAGTAACCAATAAGAGTGGCTTACCAACAATGAGTAAAATAGCCTAAGTTTATATGTCTTAAGCAGCAATAGAGCACATTAAGTTATGACTGACAAAACAGTAGTAAAATCAGCAAGAATTGCCCCCGGTACCAAACTACGTGATGCCGATAAAATGGCGCATATCCCGATCAAAGTAGTACCTTCAACACGCGACAGTATGCTAAGAAAGCCAGATTGGCTTCGTATTAAGCTACCTCGCTCTAGTGAACGTATTGACGGCATAAAAGCAAACTTAAGAAAACATAATCTTCATTCTGTTTGTGAAGAAGCTTCTTGTCCTAATCTGTCAGAATGCTTTAACCACGGTACAGCTACCTTTATGATTTTAGGGGATATTTGTACACGCCGCTGCCCTTTTTGTGATGTTGGTCATGGTCGTCCATTAGCGGCAGATCCTGAAGAGCCTAAAAAATTAGCCATGAGCCTGAAAGATATGGCACTAAAATACGTGGTAATCACTTCGGTAGACCGTGACGATTTACGTGATGGTGGCGCACAACAATTTGCAGACTGTGTTAAAGAAATCAATGAGCAAGCCCCCAATACTAAAATTGAAATTTTAGTGCCTGATTTTAGAGGGCGTATGGACAGAGCATTAGATATTTTAAACCAGCACCCACCTCATGTGTTCAACCACAATATGGAAACGGCTCCTCGCCTATATACCAAAGCTAGACCGGGTGCTAACTACCAATGGTCATTGGATTTATTGAAAAAATTTGGTGAAGCAAACCCCGGTGTACCGACTAAATCAGGTTTAATGGTTGGTCTTGGTGAAACTAACGAAGAAATTCTTGAAGTTATGCGTGATTTACGTAGCCATGGCGTGACTATGTTAACTATAGGTCAGTATTTACAACCCAGTAAAGATCATCTACCTGTAGAGCGTTATGTACATCCTGATGACTTTGCCATGTTCCAAGAAGAAGCCACGAAAATGGGCTTTGAACATGCCGCATGTGGGCCGTTAGTCCGTTCTTCATACCATGCGGACAAGCAAGCAGCAGGTGAAGAAGTTAAGTAAATTCTTAAAATAAAACTTATCTAATTGAAAGAGGCACATAGAATGATACCTATGTGCCTCTTTTATATTTTCACCATGTTCATATCACTTTAATAAAGTAAACTCAGTTTAGCTTTGACAACCCGCGTCAATGATAGCGTTAAGTATTTCCTTTACCTCATCCGGTAAAGACTCATCCATAGCCTGCTCTGCTGCGACAGAAACATTATACTCAGAGCTTTGCCCTTGCATAACTAATGCGACGTACAAAATATCATCAAGGTGTGGCTCCACTAATGCTAACACGCTACTCCAAGTGTATTGTTCACACAAAGTGTCTGTTTGCTGGTTCTTCTCTTCACTTTGGCTCTGACTTTGACTTCCAAATGAAAACAGCGCAATAAATAACAGGCTATAAGCACTTTTCATTCCTGTCTTTTTCATATTTATTTTCCTACAACAATGTTACATCGACACTCTGCTATTCGCTAAAACTACTGATATAAAGAGTTAATATATTTAGCTGTAGGCTCTTCAAGCAGATCTTGTGGGTGATCACCCCCTAATGTTAACCACTTACTTTCGCCCGAATACGTCGTATTACTGATTTGTTGCTTAGTCTTTGTGTCGTAAGTGATAAGTTGAATTTCAACCTTATCAGGTTTACCTGACCATTCAGTTGCTCTGTCTTCCCAGTGTAAAATAATAGGCTCTACATAGTAGCCATATTTATCACTATCTATAGTATCCAAACAGGCTTTGCCAGTACATTTTGTGGTGATATAGGCAGCGCTTGCATGCTTAGCAAATACTGCTCTAATAATTTTAGCTGTCATATCTCCTGAGCTAGTATATTCACGCTCTCCATAATGACCATTTGCAGGGGTTGAAATCAACACACTTACACTCGTATCAAGTTTAATGTCCGGCGCTTTATTTTCATTATGCATATATGATGCACTACAAGCAGAAAGCATAACTACTGCTAAGCTTGAAACTACAAAATTACGATTCATTTATCTTTCCTTTTTTACTACTAAGTTTATCGCAATAACACAGCTGCTCACTAATCTGAACAACTGACTTTTTTATCAAAATATCATCAGTCCCATGAACAAAACGAATAATAAACATTTTCTCTAAAGAGTTTTCTCGTTAAGGCATTAATAACTATTTACAACTCTCAAGCCAAGATAACGCTTTACTAACCTATGTAAATATTTTTGCATCACTTTCAACATTTTCTTTGATGATATAGAATTTCACCGTGTTTGTTCATTTAAAGCCTGTGAATACTCAAAGTAACTATCAACTGCCGTGTATGGTTTAACTTATATCTAATAAGTGACTAAGTAAGCCATCCCTTTACAGAGAGTATGTGTGTTACAAGTTGCTGTAGTTTTATTAACAAGGCATGAATCAAAAACCAAGGCATTACCTCCCAAGAGTTGAGTTTTCACTTTTAATTCAGAGATAAATGCATGTTTAGTCGGTTGGGTTACTTCAAAATCCTTTTGGCAGTAATTTGTTTCTACGTACCCTAGTTGTTGGCCACCTAGCTCCCATACTTCATAATTTGTATATTCATCAACAACAGCTTTACGTATTTGACCCTGTGCATAATCGCCAGCATTAGTGTTAAATTGAATAGACGAACACCCCACCGCAGATAAAATGGTGACGAGTAATAGTAAAATTAATTGATATCCATATTTCATATTAAAGCTTCTCCTTATTTATGCTTATCGCATTTAACATTATCCTGATTAACAGTAATTTTTACGCCCTTATTACTTCATTACTTACAATAGCTGATTCGATGCTACATCAGATACCATATTAGACCTAAGAATAAACTAAGTAAAAAATAACACCTTAACTCTTAATGATTGACAAAAATTTTCATCAACATTAACCAAAAATATTATCAGCCTGTAGCATCATCATCACACAAACATGCTCATCATTACCTATGGTAACTAAACCCCATTTAACTTGTTTGACTTGATTAAGTTGTTGCTGAGTAATTTGTTGGCTAACATCCGTAGGACTAGACTCCTGTGCAGTATCAGTGCTTGTTTGTTCTTGTTTTTTATACTCTTGATCAATAGTAGTGACTCTAGTGTCAATTTGTTGTGCAAGATATAATAACGCCTGAGACTGTGCATCTCGGGTCGCTATTAATATATTTTCATTTCGTTTCACACAACTTGAAGTCGCTATACCTTCTTCAACAACTGGATTTAAAACCCAATCAGGAAGGGAACTTTGCTCAGCAAAAGCAAATGCCGAAAGCATCATGAAAAAAGCTGAAGAAAAAAACGTGAATAGCATAGTAGGTAATTTTAACATCGGTTTATTCTCCTTGATGGCTAGATGTTTTCATATCTGCGCGAGACATGGACGTTAAACAAATTAACAACTGCTGCTCTTTAAGCTCTGCAAAAACAGGAAAAGAAAAACCAGCCGTGTTTAGTGAGGTAAATAAAGCTGATAATTTTTCTTCGCTATCAAAATGTATTTGATACTTCTGCTCACTTGATGATTCTACTTCGACACCATCTTGTTGTTTTGACCCAACATAGCTTAACACTGGGGTATCTATAGTATTAGGTATCTCTATTTTTGCTGCTAATTTAAAGGTTTGCTGCGACTCTCTCTCTCCTTCCTCTGGACTTATCAATGACGCATACGACTCAACTAACGACTTGATAGTGATATCTTTAAAGTTAATGTCACTAGTTTGTTTAGATACACTGGTAAAGGTAGATTGCTTATCAGTTGAGCCATTTTGATTCTCAGTAATGGATGTATCAACTTTCTCCATCGATTGAACATTTACCTGGTTAAGTCGTGCAAAATCGACTACTGCTTCAATAGCACACATAGCAACTTGCCCAGTCCAGCTTTTTTCTTCATCGTAGTTCATTACTAAGGGGTGACAAACCTCATCCTCACAAACACTATCACTTAACCATGAAGGTAACTCATCTTGAAAAGCGTAATCTATCTTGTGCTGAGCCATAAAAGTACGTTTTTTGTTTTGAGCAGCTTGTAAGGCTTTTAAGCTTCTTTGAGCTGCAAGCTCAGCATCACTGAGTGTTTGCTGTTGCCACAGTGGCTGTCCAAAAAAAACGCCAATAATAATCAAAAAAACAAGAGAAAAAATAACCGCATACTTAGTTTTAGATGCTGGCTTTTCTTCGTTCACTTTTGCCTTGTTAGTGCTTCTCTTAATTGCAGGTTCAGATACTTCAGGTGTGATTTTTCGCGTAACATCACTATTTTCAGCTTCCGTAGTGTCTGAAGGAGCAGTTTTACCTGTCGTTAATAACTGCTGTAACTGTGTAATGTTTTGCGGACGCATTTTAGCTTTTAGGTTTAAACATGCTCCAATAGCGTCAAGTAAGGCCTGACTATAATTATCCTTGGGAAGTTCAATTAACGGATCAGGCTCATCATCCATCACTTGATGTTGTCTATGGCTGCTAGGAAAAGGTTTGTCGCCATGTATTAGGTGGTACATAACTGCACCTATGGCATATATATCAGTCCATGCGCCTTGTCTACTGTGAGTATTATATTGCTCAGGAGGAGCATAACCATCACTGACAATGGCACTCATACTTTTTGATTTTTCACCGACACTTTGCCGAGCCGCACCAAAATCAATTAGCATCGGCTCGCCATCTTGTTTTAAATAGATATTACCAGGTTTTATATCTCTATGTAGCAATCCTGCTTTATGCACTTGTGCTAAACCGGCAAGTAAAGGCTCGATTATTTCTCGAATACGACTTTCTGGCATACCACCAGTAAAGTGTATTTTTTTCAAGTGTTCATCTAATGCTTCACCTTCAACATACTCCATAACTAAATAAGCAGTGCCATTATCTTCGATAAATGAAAGCACTTTGACTATATTCGCATGGTTAAATTTTGCTAAGGTTTTGGCTTCATCAAGGAATTTAACTAAGCCATATTGATAATCTTCACTGACATTAGTGCGTGGCATTACTGTAGGCGAGCCTGTTGGACGAGCAGCTAAATCGGTAGGTAAAAACTCCTTTAAAGCCACTAAGCGATCAAGACGTGTATCTTGTGCTTTATATGTGACACCAAAACCACCCACACCTAAAATATCTAAAATGCGAAATTCAGCTATTTGTGTGCCTATGGGTAAACTAAAATCGACTTCTTGCATCTTTGATGCCCTACATTAAATAATAACCAGTAAAATTTATTCTATATCAGCAATTTAAACAACACTAGTATAATAATTCAGTTACTTTTCTAAGCGCTGTTCTTGCTGCTTTTTAAGTATTTGCAACATGGCTTTAACCTGTCGGTTAGAGGCAAACAACACTTCTGAAGGCTCATTTCGAATAGCAGCATTAGCTTGCAAGAAGATGGCACCATAATCTATATCCATAGAGGGCTCGCCATAGAGTGCTTTAAAGTGAGTTAAGAATGATTGCTTCTCAGCTTTAGGAAATAAAATCCAAACAATATCTAACTGGTTATCTTGAAATACCAATTCAATATCTCTCGCTTTACCGCCAAATATAAAGCCAGAACAGTTAATTTGTGATTGTGATTCTTGAGCTAACGGTGCGGTAATAGGTGTGATTTTTTTAACCTGAATAGCAGAGCATAATGGTGTTAAGTTAAACTTAACCTCTTCGACACTACTGCCAAAGGTAAATTGTTCAGGTTTAACAAATTGTGCGTTCTCAGCTTGAGCATCAGCAAGCAATAATAAACATGTCATAAGTAAAAAAAATTTAAACACGTGATCCCTCTTTTAAATAATGAATAAACTAACACAGTGGATTTAAAACGCTAAAGTTGTCGTCTCCCCACAAAATTCTCTCTTCACCAACGTCAGCACCAGTGATAGGTCTTAAAGATTTCAATAATGCCAATGCACTGTCTTTATCAAAATCACAAAAACGTAAAAACGCATAACTAATCATACCGGTACGATGTATTCCAGCAGAACAATGAAGATAAACACACTCTCCGTTTGCTAACAACTCTCTACATTGCTTAAAGATATGAATTATCTGCTCTGTTGAGTCAGCTGGTGGTTTTGCATTTTCAAGAGGAAGCCAAAGCCAAGTTAACCCCTCTTTTTTACAAGCCCTTGCAATGTCTTTAGCCCCTTCTTTCTCTGAAAGTAAAGTCAAAACAGCACTGACTCCTGCCTGTTTATACTCACCAAGCTTTTTCAGCTTAGGCCTAGGCCCTATTGCCAGTTGACCGCCGAAAAAAGGCACTGGATTTAAGTTTAAATTTTTCATTATTTCCCTTGCCAAACTCCCTAGTTAAATTTCTCTATATTCAGTAAAAAATATTTTGATTTTTTCTATAAGTGACCAAACTTCACTGGTGTTGAGTATGCTATTAACTTTGACTATTAGAGAGCATGGAAACTCCCAACCAAGAAAACCAAACAATTTGACTAAGTCCAAAAATTTCAGTGAACACTTCAGCAGGATAAATAGTCAGAATACCGACAAAGCCAACAAAAACCCCAAGGTAGTTAAGTACTTTAGGAAGTGATTTACCTTGCAAAGCTGCAACACTTATTAACAGAACCCATAACCCGCCAACAATTTCATTGCCCCCGCCAAGGCCTTCAACGACAACAGAAATAGTCCGCCAAAGGGTCATAGCTTGCTCTGGCTCTTTAACTGAAAGCTCTATCGCCGCTGCTAAACCTATATTGGCAATCATTCCACTAGCGATCACCAACCCCACCCAAACAGCCCCAAAAAGAGAAGCAACTTGTGAAAGAGTTGGAGCATTTGCCTTTGAACGCTCATGAAGTGCTAGCACTAATATCGCTAAAAGGACGCCAAAAAGCACATACATAATGAAATTCACCATGGACAAAAGAGTTTGATTTTCAGCGAGAAAAGTAAATTTTTGTATGGCGTCAGTATCCACTGGGAAATGCCAATATGCACCAAAAAATACGAAAGCTGAAATGTAGATAGTCGCTTCAAGAACAGCGGAGACTCCACCTGCTTTTTGTAAATTATTCATAATTATCCCCTGATTTAAAGTGACAACTTATCATGAAGTAAAACAGTTAATGACTTGAAAATGTAACAAAAACTAAAACCTCATTCTTAGGAAAATACCATTAGCCCTACAGAAATGACTTGTATAACGCTGAAATTAGTGTACTTTAAAGGCTCATATGTTTCGTCATTTATAACCATAAAGGTGACTTAGCTTTGCTAATCTACCTAGGATATACATGACAGCCCCAATACGCATACGTTATCGCACCATCGAAATTGGTAACAACGATATACACTTATGCACTCTGCGTGATAAACAGCAATATTCAGACCCTCATAATACAGCACTTAACCTAGGTATTTCGTCAGCTACTTGGCCTATTTTCGGAACTATATGGCCTTCAAGTATTGTCCTAGCCCACCACATGCTGGATTTTGATATTAAAAACAAACGAATCCTAGAAATTGGCTGCGGAATGGCTCTATCAAGCCTTTTGTTAAATGAAAGAGAAGCCGATATCACAGCAACCGATTACCACCCAGAAGTTAAGTTATTTCTAGAGCGAAATATACAACTCAACAATGGAAGAAATATAGCTTTTGAGCGTGTAGATTGGGCCGACGACACTAGCAACTTAGGTTTGTTTGATGTGATAATTGGTAGTGATTTGTTATACGAAGATATGCATGTTTCATTATTAGCCCAATTCATACAAAAACACTCCCTGCCAAAAAGTGAAATCATCATCGTTGATCCAGGGAGAGGTAGAAAAAATAAACTCAGATCAAAAATGACTGAACAAGGCTATAAAAGTGATCATAGCAAACCTGAAAATACAGATTATTTAGACGAAAACTTTAAGGGACATATTTTAAGGTATTATCGAGATTCCAACGACACTTAACGACTACGTAACTGTCAGGTCATAGAATGAATTGAATGATGAACTATTTGACAAACTTAACGCCCCGACTTAGCACAGCACCTGAGTAATTTTGGTTTAAGGCTTTAATGAGTTCAGGATCAGAAACGAAGGCGAAAAATTCAATCGATACATCATGAGCTGACTGGGTTTCATCAAACTGTTGACCTTCATCCAATTCACCATAACTTTGAATAATTTCAATCGGCAAGTTATTCCAAACATTTTCAGATGCTGTTAGTAAAAGATCTAAATTGACAGAGTGCATTTCTTCTTCTGGCACAATAATGTGAAAACTAAATGACTCACCGTAATTAACAATAAACAAGCGACACACTGAGTAAGGTGAGCCAGCAATTAATAGTTGTCGATAATTGTGTGAAACATCCTGGGTAAAACCCAATGTAAAATTGGCATTCAATTTTTCCTGATTCCAAGCAACGATGTCATCAATTTGCAAATTTTCATCGCAGCCCCAAGCAAACACCTTATCGAAATACAACCCCCGTACAAAAATAGCATCATAGAACTCTTTCACTAAAGTGTCAGTTAGGTTTTTTCTCAATATTTCAAATTCAATGGTCGCATATGCTGGCAATCAAGGTTCTCCTATTCGCTTTTACAGATTCTTGTAGCTATCAACCCGTTTTGATAAGTAATTCATCCACCTGCCTTCTTTAACAAAGTATTCTTTTATGAGTGGGTGTTCAAGCATTTTAATGTTCAAATCATAATGAACAGCGATAATATCTAGTCCTATCCACTTAGGGTTTTTCGCTTTTTCTTCCAACATAAGGTGTACTGCTCTATCAAGATCTACATGCGCTAAAGAAAAGAATCCACCAAAACCATACGGGTTATATGTAGGACTGCGCTGATTTATTAGCCTATCTATTCATGATGAAGCTTCGACTTACCTCCTAGTGAAAAAGTAAGTAAATGTTAGTTAATCAAATTCAGAAGTAACCTTAAATGTAGCTATCGCTCAACGATTAATTTTTTTAATTGATAAATTCAATTTAATCAATTTTATTTAACTTAAAAAGTTATAAATAATAGTTTCAACTTAATCAAACGAGGAAAATACCATGGCTAAACAAAAAACGGTCACTTTTGCTGCTACTCATTTTTTTGTCGCATTTGCCGTGACTACCGCCTTAACAGGTGATTTTGTTATCGGTGGCATCATTGCAATGGTCGAGCCAGCGGTAAATACAGTCGCTTATTACTTTCATGAAAAGGTTTGGCAAGGGCATATTCAGCGTAAAAACACTTACCAGAAAGTCAGCGAAACTGAGATCTATCAATGTTAATAAGTAATGTTGACGTCACGGATGTACATATTTTGGTGAGCATGATTAATACCAAACTGCGAAATGATTTTTCATCATTAAGTGCTCTGTGCTCATATTACGATATTGAACTAAATACGTTTAATAAAAAAATAGGTGCTAAGGGTTACCAATATAACGAAGTGCTTAATCAAGTCAGATAGTATTTATAGCTATAAAGCACAAAGCGCTCTTTTATACTTTATGTACCAAGTGATATAGATAACATGAAGTGATGCTGTTAAGAGCTTACTCAAATATGGTATCGCAGGACTGTAATGGTAACAGCCATTAAGTTTTTCTATATCCTGTATGCTCACTTTGGAAAATCATAAACTAACGTTTTTACTAGAAAGGTAAAGTGCAATGGTGAATGAGTTGCCGCCTAATCAAGAGCGTCCCTGCTGCTAATACAAACTTGTCCCTAGTTACTATTTTTACGGTATAGCTGTGGTTACCTAGCTTGAAAGTAACTGAAACACACCTGTTATACCTATGTATGATGTAAATATTGAAAATAGAAAAATAGCAATAAGTAAAATGTTAGTAGGCGTACTGTTACTGTATTTACCCAGTAAATCTTTTCGATTACTTAAATAAAAAATACAAGCAACGGTTACAGGTAAGATAACGGCATTAAAAGCTTGCGACACTATCATGACAATTACAGGTCTGGCTTCAAATATTGGAACCACTAATCCAAGTAAGGAGATGAAAAATACCATTATCCGATATTTGGCTTTTGTCATATCCCGTTTTTCACCTGTGTAGTCACACAACAGCCAGGGTAGCATTAACACATTTGGAAATTGCGAGGAAACTCCTGCGGCTACTAGTCCAAATGCAAAAATAGACGCTGCAAGGTGTCCTGCTAATGGCTCCAACAAACCAATCATTTGCGAAGCTTTGGTAAGGGTTAAACCTTCAACATATAAAGTACCTGCCGCTGCCGCCATAATAGATGCGCTTATTAAAAACATTAAACTTACAGAAAATAACGCATCGCTTTTTTGTTTTTTGTAATCCTTAATTGTCCAGCCTGCTTCTTTTACTAAGGTCGTTCTAATAATGAATAAACCAGAAAAAACCGTAGTACCGACCATTGAAGCAATAACTAACAAAGGACCTTTGTCAGAGCTGGCTTTAACCTCGGGTAAAGAAGGTATTAAGCCAGCTAAGATATCTAATGGCGGAGGCATCATAATAAAAAAATTGAATAAAAAGCACGCCGACATTATTGCAACAATAACCGCTAGCGTTCGCTCAAAAAATTGAGTTTTGCCATTCCAAAAAATAAAATAAACGATGGAGATAAAAAACGCGGAGAAGAATACTGGAGAAATACCGCCTTGCACCACCGTTTTTGACCATTCATAACAAATATCTGCAACAATTCCCATAACACCCATTACGCTACCGACAACACCTGTAGTTAGCGCGATGATAAAGAATATACCTACACTAGGGTGAATATGCTTTCGAAAAGCCTGAAGAGCAGTCTCGCCGGTAACTAAGGTAAACCGGCCATACAGGTTAATCATAGAATAAGTACAAATGCATGACGCAATTACTGTCCACAAAAGGGTCATACCAAATTCTGCACCAGCTTTTGCCATGGCGGTTACACTGCCAGTCCCTATGTTAAAGCCGAGTAAAAATAACCCCGGCAAAAAAGCCGAAAGCGCAATAACCAGTTTCTCTTTTACCGATTTGTTCGGCGATTTTGCCTGTGTTGATGACATCTTATATTCTCGCTTATTTATAGTTGTTATAGAGCGTTGTAAGTTATGCAGTTAATGCTCGGATCACACCTCTAATTTCAGATAGCCCTTTAAGGCGGCCAATACCTGAATAACCGGGGTTCACTTGCTTTCCTATGTCATCCATCATTTGATGGCCGTGATCAGGACGTAAGAAAATACTATCGTCGGTTGAACCACTTTGAACGCGACGCTGTTCTTCATTTAGCAGCTCTTTTATCACTTGTACCATATCAACATCACTGTCGAGGTGATTGGCTTCATAAAATGACCGTTGTTCTTCGGGATCGCGGGTTACGCCACGTAAATGGGTAAAATGAATTCGTGAGCCAAACTGTTTAGCCATCTCTGGTAAATTGTTGTCAGGTCTGCTGCCATAGGTGCCAACACATAAAGTCATGCCGTTTGAGCTGCTAGGTAGTGAGTCAAATAATGTCGATAAATCATTAGCTGTACACAAAATACGAGGCAAACCGAGCAAATCTCGTGGTGGATCATCAGGATGAATCGCAAGTTTCATCCCTAATGCTTCAGCTTTAGGTAATACCTGAGATAAAAACGCAATTAAGTTTGCTCTAAGTTTGTCATGTGTCATGCCTTTATATTGTGACAATGCAGCTCGAAACCCTTCAATGCCGTAACTGTCGGTCATTCTTCCCGGTAACCCAGCAATAATGTTGTCAGTAAGTGAATTGCGCTCTTGTTCTGACATAGCGTCGAATTCTGCTTTTGCGGCAGTAATTTCTTGTTCGCTATAATCTCTGCTGGCGTTTTCTCGTTGTAATATATAAAGATCAAAAGCCGCAAACTTTTTCTGATCAAAGCGCAATGCATAAGCACCCGTTGGCAACTTGTAGCTTAAATCGGTTCGAGTCCAGTCAATGACTGGCATAAAGTTATAGCAAATAGTTTTAATGCCACATTCTGCTAAGTTTTCCATCGATGCAATCCAGTTGTCGATATAAACTTGGTGACCTTGTTTCGCAAGCTTGACATCTTCATGCACTGGAATGCTTTCGACTACACTCCATGTCAGTTTGTTGGTATTAGGCTCAGTGGCTTCTATTAGAGCTTGATGATGACGTATTTTGTCTACCGACCACACCTCTCCTGCAGGAATATTATGTAGTGCACTCACTATATCAGTGGCACCAGTTTGTCTTATATCTTCTATTGTTACCGGGTCATTAGGACCAAACCATCGCCATGATTCACGCACTGTTTTTCCCCTTATGGTTTGTTAAAAATTGTTTAATAGCCGATTCAATGCCCTTACTGGCAATTGCTAAATGATGTTGGTTTACCGAGTTCATAAACTCAGCTTGTTTAAAGAATTTAAAGTTATTTGCGCCAACTAATTCAAGGATTGATGTGACGTCAATCTCTGAATTGGCTGATATTTTTTGTTGAAATTGTTCAGTTAATGGATCTCGTAACTGGTTAGAAAGCAAAGCTTTTTTAATGAACTCCAACCACGACCCTAATATAAATGCGAAATACTCTATCCCGTGATTTTGACTAACGGCGTCGTCTATGACTGGAAACCAGCGTTGCTGAATTTTTTGCGAGCTGTCAGTTCCAACTTGTAAGCAAGCATACGGAAGGTGAGAATTTTTAAAACGTGTAAAAACTTCAGCTATGTATTGCTTGGCATTAATGCCTTCAGGTATTTGAGTAACAGGAATAACTTCTTGCAGCAACGCAGATTCTGTAAATTGGTAGAAAAGCGGTCGAGCTATTGCTTGATGAATAAATTCATCACCCGCTAAAAACCCCAGTGTCGCGAGCATAGAGTGGCTAGCATTTAAAAACCTCAGTTTCACATGTTCATAAGGCGCGACTTTTTTAACAAATAGAGCGCCTACGCGGTCAAAAGGTGGACGTTTCCCAGCAAAGTTATCTTCTATCACCCATTGTCTAAACGGCTCTGCCGCAACGGGGGCTTGGTCAGAGACTGTTAATGCATCATTAACGACATTCTTTAAATTATCACTTGTTGCCGGTGTTACACGATCGACCATTGAAGCACAAAAAGATACTTTTTGTTCTAACCAATGGTTAAATCCATGGGGTTGTTCACCTAAAATTAAGCGTACTCCCTGCTCTAATAATTCGCCTCCCGCGGTAATATTGTCACAACATAAAATAGTGATGGCTGCCTGCGACTGATGGTAACGTTCAATTAGTGCAGCCGCCAAATAACCGTAAACACTGATAGGCATTTTAAGCGATTTCAAATCGGCCATAATGTCAGGGTGTTGCTGATTAACTACACCTTTAAGTAAACAATAGCCTTTTTCAGTAATTGTTGTGGTGACGAGCTGAGTTTGTTCGGATGCGACAGTTGCAATGACTTTTCTTGGGGATTCAGGCGCCACTATAACTTGCTGAATTGAGCCAATAACTCTATGTTTAGTTAATTCACTTAAAGTGGATTGAGTATATAAATAATCTTGCGGACTAAGCTGATCTTTAATAGTACTTGATCGTAAAGAAACACCAACAATTCCCCACTCAGTTAATCCCAAATTTAACAATTCGTCACAATACACGGCTTGGTGTGCTCGATGGAAATTGCCAGTTCCAAAATGAACTATGCTAGGGCTTATCGCCTCTCGATTGTAATTTGGCGTTTCAATACAGTTAGGCAACTGACTGAGCGTATTATTACTAAGAATGGTCATTAAATTATCTTGCCTCTTTGTATGTGCAGCTGTGAGTTCTAAAGATTCGATTTTGATTAGATCCCACCAGGGTAACATTCCAATACAGTCATTCCAGAATCACTCTCATATTCAAATTGGCCTACTGAAGCAGGACAAAAGAATCGCTCCCAAGTATCGAGCTCAATCGTTTCATCACCAATGCGTATTTTTCCGCGCCCTTCGGTAACTATGCCAATAAAAAAGGCAGGGTTTTCTCGTTTAAAAATATTGCTAACTTGAGCTCGCTTCACGGTAAAACAAGGTGTTTGCTCTGCTCCGACTAACTTTTCTAAACGGTTGCCTTGTGCCTCTTCAATTATGATTTTTGGCTGACACCTAAATTCGGCATCAATATTTTCTGGGGTTACGGGGTCGAAGTTAAATACATCTAATGCGGTTTCAATATCTCGATTCATAAACCGAGCGGCTTCTGGAATAACATAGCCACAACGTTCAAATTCAAATCTAACAGCCAAGTCAGACGGCTCCATAATTTCCAACATTAAAATCCCTTCACCTAACGCATGGGGTCGGCCTCCTGGGATCAAAAATACATCACCGGGTTTGACAGGGATTTTGTCAAAACATCGCTCAATTGCCTTAATGTCTTGCGTCTCTATCCAGTTTTTTAATTCTTCTCTGTTTGGCGAACGTTGAAATCCAGCATAAATGTATGGCTCTTCAACGTCATCTCTAATCGCTAATATTACGTATGCTTCGGTTTTTCCCCTTGGCATATTTAAACGTTGTTGGGCAAATTCTCGTGTCGGATGCGCTTGAAAATGCAAACGAGTGGCACTGTCTAAATATTTCACTAGCGGTATATCGTCTAAGCTATACGGGCTTTCTGGTCCTTCACCTAAATAATGAGTTTTATTTTTTTCGACAATATCTTTGAAAATATGAGTCTGTCCCTTGCTATCAATGGCGCTAGCAAGTCCTTCGATAATATGTTCACGATCCACATTTCGAGCTTCAACCGTTGAGCCAATCCAATCTTCAGGAAAGTGAGTATCTTCTTTCGTCGGTTTACCTTCAATCGAGTCAAGGATTTTGCCACCTACATATGTCCTCCATACGCGATTAGGGGCAAATTTAACAATCGTATTTAAAGCCAAAGTAAGGCCTCCTATATAGACAATATCAAAGTGGACATAAACTCAGCATCAACGAACAATAAATTGGTCAGGCCACCCAGACAATTAAAACACAATAATTGAGTTTTTGAAATACTATATTGAGCCAAACTGAGTTAATAGCCAATTTAAGCCCGCGTAAATTAGCGAGATAATATTAGCAACAGGAATTGTTGTGGTAATAATTACCGAGTTAGAAACAAAAGGAGACGTTTGAAAATTAAAAACTAGATGCTTTTAAAATAACTAGAAGCCGCTTTAGTTGCGTTTTTGATATGAAGTTTCATCGCTTCACGTGCTTGTTCAGACTTGCCACTTTCTAGGGCAATTACTATGCGCTTATGTTCATCAATTGACGGGTGAATACCAGACTCCCTAAGGCGCGACATAAACACCTTACTCAATTGAGATTGATTTCTAAGCTCCCATAACCATTTAATAATTGCTAACAACGCTGAGTTTTGGCTAGCCTCGGCGATAATAAGGTGAAATTTCATGTCTGCTTTTTCTGAAGCATCCTGCTGCTTTTCTTCCTCTTCCATTTCAATTAACGTTTGTTTTAACTGCGCTAATTGTTGTTCAGTTATATTTGTTGCGGCTAAAGCACAAGCCTCTGTCTCGACAATGTTTCGAGTATCTAAAATTTCAAAAGGCCCAATCCCTTTGTCGGTAAAGGTAAGTTGAGGTTTGGGTTCTGTGATATAAATGCCAGAGCCTTTGCGAATTTCAATAATTCCTGCAATTTCCAGCGCTATCATAGCTTCACGAATAGTTGCTCTACTAACATGAAGTGTTTCAGCAAGCTCACGTTCAGAAGGAAGGCGCTCACCCGATTTAATGGCACCATTCTGCACTTGTTGCGAGATTTGTTCAGAGATTTTTAAATAAAGCCTTTCGACCTTAACTGCCTCTAATTGCATTGATATAACCTTAATTTAACAACACTCAGCTTTGATGAAGCACGATACTGAAATGATCGAGGCTCGTCCAGTAATTCCTAGATTTGATTATTGCTAAATACAAGTTATTGTGATTAGCCAATTAATCTTCAAAGTATAATTCAACACTTTTCTTCTTTATGTTTGAATTTTAGCTACAAAAAAGCCCAGCTCGATTAAGAGCTAGGCTTTAATATAATGGTACCGGAGGACGGACTTGAACCGTCACGCTCGAAAGCAACGGATTTTGAATCCGTCGTGTCTACCAATTCCACCACTCCGGCAAAGGGGGAAGTAAACTTTGCAATTTACAAAGTATTCACTTTTCACTTAAAAATTGAATACTTTGTAAACCACTATAAAGCTCTTAATTAAAAAGCTACGTATGACACTAATCAACTTCAATTAAGAGCTTGGCATTATACGAGAAAAACCTTAGTTGACAAGCCTTTTTGTGCTTCTTTGAGTTACTTGATGTTTATTTAAGCTTTTCGTATCAAATGACTATTTTAATCTTATTTTTTTGTACTTTTTAGCCAAGCCAGAGCATCTTTATTATTATCAAAAAATTTATGTGCTAAATCGGCGGACTTATATATTTGATGACACATGCTTTCGGTTATTTCCGAGGTATCACAGTGGGCTAAATTAATCGCTACAGCTGTAGTATTGGTAGTACGTAAAAAAGCAACGTGGTAGTTTATCGCATTATAAACAGCAATAGCGACACCATGCGGTATCAATAACACTGAGTAATCAGTTAAAGAGTGCTCAACAACAATATCAATGAGCTCTTTATGCAGATTAGAAAAAAACTCTATATTCCACGGACCTTCACATTGAAGTGTAATAATACCCTCTTCAACAGATATTTCCGTATTGCCATGAATTGAAAAAACTGGTTCCATCAGTAAGCTCATATATTTAAACATTAATTTATTTTATTCTAATGCTAAAGCCTTACTATCACAATAGAAGATAAAACTTATATAGCTAAATATTTATTTTGTCTTTTTTTTATCTAAGTTTGTTAAACTAGCGAAAATATTTACTTCAAGCTAAGGCTTTATGACTACTTTGAATACTCCTCAATCAGAACACGAGCATTTTCCACGAGCAGGTTTTAGAAGACGTTTAGGCTCATGGATTTATGATGTGTTACTTGCCATTGCTGTTTATATGGTTGCAGGTGCAATGTCTTTCCTTTTATTTAATCTCTTTATCCGATTTGGCGTGATCAGTATGCAGGGCTTTGAACATGCCATTGATTTACAGCGTTCATCAATACTGTATAGCACACTCATTTACGGTTGGAATATCGGCTGGGTAAGCTTTTTCTTTATCTTTTTCTGGGCTAAAAGCGGTCAAACGTTAGGCATGAGAGCGTGGCGTTTACGTGTTCAAAACCAAGATGGAAGTCTGATCAGTAAATTCACTGGCGTAAAGCGTTTACTGCCAACATTACTTGGCTTAGGAAATTTAACGGTATTAATAGATAGAAAAAACAGGCTTAGTTTGCAAGATAGATTAACCAACACTGAAGTGGTGGTTTTATCATTAGAAGCGAACAGAGGCAGACTATAAAGATTTGTTTGAGCGTTAAATTACCACACATAACGCTCAATCAAAAAGTATCAACAAATTTTATGAGTAAGATAATGCCTGAAATTAAGTGATTTTCTTACTCATAAAATACCAAGAAATACTGATAAACAACAAGCTAGGTGAAATAGCCCCAATAATTGGTGGAAATTGATAAACCAAACTTAACGAACCAAGAACTTCATTAGTCACAAAGAATAATATCCCTGTGACTACGCCCATCATAATACGTGCGCCCATAGAGACTGAACGTAATGGACCAAAAATAAAAGATAAAGCAACTAACAGCATAACTGCTAACGTAATAGGCTGCATTATTTTACGCCAGTAAGCTAATTTATAGCGACTTTGATCTTGTGCGTTTACTTCTAAATAATCTAAATAGTCGATTAAACCTTGAATCGATAACGATTCAGGTGTAACTGTGACCACACCTAGCTTTTTCGGCGTAAGTGACGATTGCCAAACTTGGCTTTCAGCTTCACTGGTTGTAATAAGCGAGTCAGTCAGCTGTGTATTAACAACATCAAATAAAACCCAAGCATTGTCTTGGTATATTGCCCTTTCCGCACTTAACCAACTATCAAGTTTTAAATCATCATTAAAGCGATAAATTTGAATTTTGGTTAATTGCCCCTGCTCTAATACTTCACCAATATTGACAAAATAAGAGCCATCTTTGGCCCAAACACCGTTTTTAGCTGAAATTAAGCTGCCGCCAGAAATCGCTTGTGCTCTTATTTCTCTCGCCTTTGCTTCACCATTAGGCGCCAACCATTCGCCAACAGCCATGGAAATAATGACCAAAAAACCAGCCGTTTTCATTACAGATTTGATAATATTCAAACGGGATAAACCGGCCGCTTGCATCACCACTAATTCACTATTACTAGCAAGCATGCCAATACCAATTAAGCCACCAATTAGCGCTGACATTGGAAAAAAAACTTCAATATCTCTAGGCACCGCATAAAGGACATACAAAGCAGCGTGAGACAAATCGTAATTACCACGACCAACAGCTCGCATTTGCTCAACAAATTTAATAATACCGCTAACACTTACAAATACAGCTAAGGTTAAAAAAGTAGTTGAGGCGATAATGCGCCCGATATAAGCATCTAAAATTTTCATGATACTTTCTCTTTGGCTAGCTGATTTTTATTTGCATTACTGCGTTTAAAACTAGGCAATTTAGCTTTGATTTTTCGGCCACTACTACGTTCTTTCATCAATAAGGTAATACCTAAAAATAGTGCGCTTAAATGAATAGGCCATAAACCAATATTAACGGGCAATGCTTGTCGCTCAACCCCTGAACGCATAGCGGTTAACAACAAGAAGTAGCCTAAGAAAAGCATCAGTGCAGGTAACATTTTAGCAAATTTACCCTGACGAGGATTCACCACACTTAAAGGCACAGCAATAAACGTCAAAATAATACAGGCGATAGGGAAAGCAATACGCCATTGAATGGTGGCGCCATACTCAGCAGCCTGCTTGGGTTCTGACGATGAAAACAATTGCGCCGTTGGTAGCGCACTCAATTTGCGATGCTTCTGCTCTACTTCTTGATCTTGTATTTGAATATAATACTTGTCGAAAGCAACAGACTGAAACTCTCCATTTTCAGCATCACTATGATATCGAGTACCGTCAGTTAACACCAAACGTTGCGAGCCAGATTCCTCTTCAAAAACTTGCCCTTGTTTTGCATACACTAAACTTGCATTAATAATGCTTTCTTCTCGACTATTTTCATTAGGTAATTGCGCAACAAACACTTTATCAAAACCATTGTCTTCGCGGTGTTTGTCATGAATAAATATAACGGCTTTGTTATTGCCTGTTTTTTGAAACCGCCCTGCTACTAGCGTACTCAGCCCCGAATCGGCCGCTAATTCATCTTTTACCTGATATTGATATTCAGAAGCCATTGGCGCTAAATACAGGGTAAACAAGCCAGTAAAAATAGCTGTGATTACCGCCAAAACGAGTGTGACTCTTACCACGTACCACTCACTCACACCACAAGCATGTAATACAGTCATTTCGTTATCGGCATAAATTCTGCCATAGGCAAGTAACACACCTAAAAACAAACTTAGTGGTAACATCATGCCAGCTAAATCGGGGACTTTTAGGCCAATAAAAATCATCACCATTTGCCCTGGAATACTACCTTCTGAGGCATCACCTAAAACACGCACAAATTTTTGACTGATAAAAATGGTCATTAACACTAAAAATACTGCAAGCTGTGTTTTGGCCACTTCTTTTAATAAATACCGAAAGATGATCACAAAAAGATCCCATAAAAACTGTGTTTTTTCTGACAATCAGCTAGTTTTTCTAGTAAACTTGCCGTTTTCATAACTAAACTATATAGTCAGCTATTAACTAAATTTAATTAATGCGGCTATAATTATAGCCCTTAGCGCTATCAGTTTAATAGTCAACAATGCTATTTTTTACTGATTTTAGCAAGTTATACTAGAAATAAAATGCAAAAGGAGAACTCATGGAGTTCAGTATAAAGAGTGGTAGCCCAGAAAAACAACGCAGCGCCTGTATAGTTGTGGGTGTATTTGAACCTCGCCGTCTTAGCGCTACAGCAGAGCAGTTAGACGAAATTAGTGAAGGCTACATTAGCAACCTTTTGCGTAAAGGCGATTTAGAAGGAAAATCAGGTCAAATGTTGCTTTTGCATCATGTACCTAATATTTTAAGCGAACGTGTTTTATTAGTAGGTTGCGGAAAAGAGCGTGAACTTGATGAGCGCCAATACCGCCAAATAATCAATAAAACCATAAATACCCTAAATGAAACAGGCTCTATGGAAGCCGTCTGTTTCTTATCTGAGCTTCATGTAAAAGGCCGTGATACCTATTGGAAAGTTCGCCAAGCAGTTGAAGCAACTCAAGACGGTTTATACAGTTTTAACAGTTTAAAAACTCACAAAGAAGAACCTCGTCGCCCGTTACGTAAAATAGTATTCAATGTGCCAACTCGCAGAGAATTACCTATCGGCGAGCGTGCTATCGCGCATGCTCTTGCTATTTCAGAAGGCATTAGCACCTGTAAAAATGTTGCTAACATGCCGCCAAACATTTGTAACCCAGCTTACTTAGCAGAACAAGCCAAAATTTTAGCCAATGATTACGAAAAAGTAACAACTAAAATTGTTGGAGAGCAAGAAATGGAAGAGCTAGGTATGGGATCATACTTAGCAGTAGGTCGCGGCTCTGAAAATGAGTCATTGATGAGCATCATGACCTATAACGGTATTGATGATGACTCTAAACCAGTTGTTTTAGTGGGTAAAGGGCTGACTTTCGACAGTGGTGGTATTTCATTAAAACCCGGCGCAGGCATGGACGAAATGAAATATGACATGGGCGGTGCTGCTGGTGTTTTAGGTGCTATGCACGCATTAGCTGAACTTGACCTTCCAATTAAAGTGATTGGTGTTTTAGCTGGCTGTGAAAATATGCCAAGCAGTAATGCTTACCGACCTGGTGATATCCTTACCACTATGTCTGGTCAAACCGTTGAAGTATTAAATACTGATGCCGAAGGAAGACTCGTTTTATGTGACGCATTAACCTATGTGGAACGATTTGAGCCAGATGCCGTGATTGACGTAGCCACCTTAACAGGTGCTTGTGTTGTTGCTTTAGGTAAGCATGCTACTGGATTACTCAGTACACACAACCCCCTTGCTCATGAGCTACTTAATGCCTCTGATCAAAGTGGCGACAAAGCATGGCGTTTACCAATATGGGATGATTACCAAGAACAGTTAGAAAGCCCTTTTGCCGACATGGCAAACATAGGCGGTAAAGCTGCTGGTACTATTACTGCGGCGTGTTTCTTGTCACGTTTTACTAAAAAATACCACTGGGCTCATTTAGACATTGCCGGAACAGCATGGCGAAGTGGCGGTAAAGATAAAGGCTCAACCGGTCGCCCAGTAAGTATGCTAACGCAATTTTTACTTAACCGTACTGGACAAGAGCAAGGCGAATAATACATCTCATGCAAACACAGGTAATGTTTTACATTCTTAATGATGAAAAAGCAGCCAATAGCGAAAACGCTGAGGTTAGTGATACTAGCTCAGCGTTTTACCATGCCTGTTTGCAAGCAAGCTATTTTTATCGCCAAAATCAACGAGTGTTTATTTATACACAAGATCAAGCACACGCTGAGAAAATTGATGAACTTCTTTGGTCATTTGATAGCGACAGCTTTGTACCACACAATCTTGTTGGCGAAGGCCCTAAACAAGGTGCTGCAGTAGAAATTAGCTACCAAGCGCCACGAGGCCGCCGTGCTGTTTTAATAAATTTGACCGAAACAGTGCCAAACTTTGCCAATCAGTTTCAACTGGTTGTTGACTTTGTACCAAGCGATGAAACATTAAAGCAACAGGCGAGAGAGCGTTTTAAAACGTGTCGTCAATGGGGCTTTCAAGTCAATAACCAAGCAGTGGCAATACCACAATAAAGTAGGAAAGTGTTTAGTTCTACGCATACTAACAACCTACAATTTACAACTTTTTATATCGGAAAAATGATGGAAAAAACATTCAACCCAAACGACATTGAACAATCTCTATACGCCAACTGGGAAGAGAAAGGTTACTTTAGCCCAACAGGTGAAGGAAGCAGTTACAGCATTGCTATTCCACCACCTAATGTCACAGGTTCTTTGCATATGGGACATGCTTTTCAGCAAACCATCATGGACACGTTAATTCGTTATCAACGAATGCAAGGTAAAAACACCTTATGGCAAACAGGCTGTGACCATGCGGGTATCGCAACGCAAATGGTTGTTGAACGAAAAATTGCCGCTGAAGAAGAGAAAACTCGTCATGACTATGGTCGTGAAGGCTTCATCGATAAAATCTGGGAATGGAAAGAGCAATCTGGCGGTACTATTGGCAAACAAATGCGTCGTTTAGGTAACTCTATAGACTGGTCTCGTGAGCGCTTCACGATGGACGAAGGCATGTCAGAAGCAGTACAAGAGGTCTTTGTTCGCCTCTATGAAGATGACTTAATTTATCGTGGCAAACGTCTGGTTAACTGGGATCCAAAATTTCATACAGCGATTTCTGACTTAGAAGTTGAAAACAAAGACAAAAAAGGTCACATGTGGCACTTACGCTACCCACTTGCTGATGGTGCAAAAACCGCCGAAGGTTTGGACTATTTAGTAGTAGCCACAACGCGTCCTGAAACGATGTTAGGTGATACAGGTGTTGCTGTTAACCCTGAAGACCCACGATATAAAGACTTAATTGGTAAAAAAGTTCTATTACCATTAGTTAATCGTTTAATCCCAATTGTTGGTGATGAACACGCTGATATGGAAAAAGGTACGGGCTGTGTAAAAATCACTCCTGCTCATGACTTTAACGATAATGAAGTCGGTAAACGTCACGCTTTACCACAAATTAATATTTTTGATAAAAATGCCGCCGTATTAGCCAGTGCCGAAATTTATGATACTAAAGGTGAGCCTTGCGATGCCTACAGTGCTGAATTACCGAGTGAATTTGCAAGCTTAGATAGATTTGCTGCCCGTAAAGCTATCGTTGCAAAACTTGATGAACAAGGGTTATTAGTTGAAGTAAAAGATCATGACCTAGTTGCCCCTTATGGTGACAGATCAGGCGTTATCATTGAGCCAATGCTAACCGATCAATGGTATGTGCGCGTTGAGAAACTTGCAGGCCCTGCGGTAGACGCCGTTAAAGATGGACAAATAGAGTTTGTTCCTAAGCAATATGAAAACCTTTATTTCTCTTGGATGAAAGATATTCAAGACTGGTGTATTTCACGCCAGCTTTGGTGGGGACATCGTATTCCCGCTTGGTATGATGAAAGCGGTAAAGTTTATGTCGGTCGTACAGAAGAAGAGGTTCGCACTAGCAACAACCTTGGCGACGACATCAAACTAACCCAAGATGACGATGTACTTGATACTTGGTTCTCATCGGCGCTTTGGACTTTTTCAACCCTTGGTTGGCCAAAAGCAACTGATGATCTAAAAACCTTCCACCCAACAGATGTGTTAGTGACAGGCTTTGATATTATTTTCTTCTGGGTTGCCCGTATGATCATGATGACCATGCACTTTAATAAAGATGAAAATGGCAAAGCGCAAATACCTTTCAAAAAGATTTACATGACTGGCCTTATTCGCGATGAAAATGGCGATAAAATGAGTAAATCAAAAGGTAATGTCATTGATCCTTTAGATATGATTGACGGTATTTCTTTAGATGATTTATTAGAAAAACGTACCGGCAACATGATGCAACCACAGCTTGCTAAAAAAATTGAAAAGCTAACCAGAAAAGAGTTTCCAAATGGTATAGAAGCTCACGGCACAGATGCCTTGCGTTTCACCCTAACCTCTGTAGCAACTACAGGTCGTGATATCAGCTGGGACATGAAACGCCTTGAAGGTTATCGTAATTTCACAAATAAATTATGGAATGCGAGTCGTTACGTATTAATGAACACTGAAGAGTTTGACTGCGGCGCTAACGGTGGAGATATGACACTTTCGTTAGCTGATCGTTGGATCATCGGTCAATTTGAACAAACCATTAAAACAGTACACGAAGCGTTTGATACTTTCCGTTTTGATTTAGCATCACAAGCGTTATACGAATTTACGTGGAACCAGTTCTGCGATTGGTACTTAGAATTAACTAAGCCAGTTTTATTTCCTAAAAACAAAGAGCAAGGTGATGAAGCGCAACAACGTGGTACTCGTCATACTTTAGTTAATATACTCGAAGGCTTACTTCGCTTAATGCACCCAATCATGCCATTTATTACTGAAACTATATGGCAGCGAGTACAACCGCTTAGCAACTTTACTAAGTCTGATGACTCAATCATGGTACAAGTGTTCCCACAATTTAATGAGAACAACTGTGATCAACAAGCTATAGACGATTTAGAGTGGGTTAAACAGTTTATCGTTGCTATTCGTAATATCCGTGGTGAAATGGATATAGCCCCTAGCAAGCCGCTACCGGTATTATTGAAAAACGTTAACGATAGCGATAAACGTCGCTTAGCTGAAAACGAACAGTTCTTAAGTTCACTGGCAAAGCTAGAAAGTATTGAACTACTTGCTGATGATGAACAAGGTCCTGCTTCTGCTTCTGCCGTGGTTGGTGAGCTTTCAGTGTTAATTCCAATGGCAGGCTTAATTGATAAAGAAGCTGAATTAGCTCGCTTAGATAAAGCGATTGACAAGCTAGAGAAAGATGCGGCAAAAACTCGTGGTAAATTATCTAATGAAAACTTTGTTGGTAAAGCCCCTGCAGCAGTCATTGATAAAGAAAAAGCTAAACTAAGCGAGGCTGAATCAGCACTTGCTAAAATGCTTGAGCAAAAAGCGCAAATAGCAGCAATATAAACTGACATTCGCCTAAAAATAGGAGTATATCAACCAGAATCCCAGCTTTAACGCTATATTCGAAAAAAAATTGAACTATTTCAATTTTTTATAAAGCATATTAAAAATAACTGTGTTATGCTGACTTAGCGTTGAGTTTTTGCGTTGCGGATGAAGGTTGATACTAACTTTTGTTTTAGATTTATCAGGTACCTATGTATTTGAATATTCTTAACAAACGGATTTAGGCAATGCAGACTGATTGTTTGTTCCAAATACGCTTTGTTACGAATATGGTTTGTTTCCTTCCTCTTCCTGTACTACTTATGGTAGAGGGCATTTACTCGGGTGAAAACGGTACTATCTATTAGAAATAACTCTTATAGAAGTGCCACATTAATATTTTTTATGACTACGGGAAAATGTAAGTATGTCTGATACAGTTACTGGTAAAGTTAAATTTTTCAACGAAACTAAAGGTTTCGGTTTTATTGAGCAAGAAAATGGTCCTGACGTGTTTGTTCACTTCAGCGCAATCACAGGAGACGGTTTCCGTACTCTAGCTGACGGTCAAGCAGTATCGTTCAGTGTTAAACAAGGTCAAAAAGGCCCAGAAGCTGAGAACGTAACTGCACTATAATTTATAGTCAGAAAATTGTTTTCAACTTTCTCTTTTTGAGAAAAGAATTCTGTAAAAAAGCGAAGCATTAACATCAGTTAAGCTTCGCTTTTTTGTTGCCTGTCAATACACGATTTTAATATTTTCGCCTCTCCTATTCGATCAAGTTATCTTCTATAACTCCTTCATTAATTCCTTTATTTCAGTAGATAATGTGTAAACAATCCAGAGCAAAAAAACTATTCGCTTAATTAATATCGTTAACCTATAGTTATTAGGTAACACTGATAATAACTATAGGTAATAGCATGAATTTTCAAAGTATTCGTATAAAGTACACTATGATTTTTTGTAGTATTGCAGTATTTTTTGTAGTGCTTATTTTGATGAACTCAGTTCTTATTTCTAAAACCGAAAATAGCCTGATTCTATTTGGTGATAACTTTAATCCTGCCATTTCAGCTGTTATTAACGCTGACAGAGATTTATATCAAGCCAAAGTTGCTGAGCAGCAGGCTTTACTAGACCCCACACCAAGCAATATTGCAGAGCAACATAAAACCTTTAAAGAAAATGCACAGCAAGCTTATGATCGCATGCTTAAGTATCAGCAGTTAATGTCACAATATCCTGACGTAGTGGCTAAATTAAATGGTTTTAAAGCTGCCTTTTCTTCATGGCAAAGCAGTGGAGAACAAGTATTTACATTAATTAACGCAGGTAATTTAGAGCAAGCAAAAACGCAAAGTGATGGCCAAACAAATACTGCGTTTAATACATTAAGAAACTTCTATGATAAAGCAGGTGAATCTGCAGACAATAAAAGTACTCAAGTCAGTGAAGAAACAGTAAGTAGCGTATCTAATCAACAATTCATTTTAATCATCATTGCTTTAATCGTTATTGCTGTCACACTTTATATAGGCATCTCAGCACCAAAAACAATGGCTGATGCGTTAAATGACTTGTCACTAAAATTAACCGAACTTAATCGTGGTGATGGTGATTTAACCAAGCGTATACACTCAACAAGAAAAGATGAAATTGGCCTTCTTGCCAATAATTTTGACGAGTTCATCGATGGCTTAGCCGTTTTAATCAAATCTATTGTTGTGCAATCCAGTAAAGTGATTAGTGGTGTTGATGAGTTAAACTCAGGTGCATCGCAAATTTATAATACCAGTAAAAGTCAATTAAGCTCAGTTGAGTTAATTGTAACGGCCGTAAATGAAATGTCATTTGCTATTAAAGAGGTTGCGGGAAATGCGAAAGTAACTGCAACAGAAGTTGAGCAAATGAGCGACTTATCTTCCGAAGGAACACAAATCACCCAACAAGCAGTAAACGAAATAACGGCATTATCTCAACTTATAGAGCATGCTTCTACAGTCATTTCAAAACTGTCTGAAGACTCTCAAAACATTACCTCTGTTTTAGATGTGATCAGAGGTATTGCAGAGCAAACCAACTTACTTGCTTTAAATGCCGCTATAGAAGCCGCACGCGCAGGTGAGCAAGGGCGGGGCTTTGCCGTTGTGGCTGATGAAGTTAGAAACCTAGCAAGTAAAACTCAACAATCGACGGAAGATATTCAAACTATGATTGAAAAGCTACAAGCTGGTGTACAAGAAGCAGTAACATCAATATCTAAAGGAAATACCGCCACACAGGCTTCCGTAGACTGCTCGCAACAAACATTAGATGCTTTTGATCGTATTGCAGAAGTTGCAAATAAAGTGCTCGACGTAGCAACACAAACGGCGACATCAACAGAAGAGCAAAGCCAAGTAACACAAGATATTAGTAAAAACTTAACGATTATGTCTGATGGAACCGAGGAGAATTTTCAAATTTCAACACAAAATGGACAGGCAGCTAACGATACCGTTACGTTAGCCACTGAACTAAGTGACTCAGTGACACGCTTCAAGCTTGAATAACCATTGAAAGTTGAACAAAGGGAAGTTTTTTATAGAGATTAGATGAGGCTCAGAGTAAAGATTACTCTGAGCCTCCTAAGTCATTTTATTCTGCTATGTATTCAACTACTTCTAAGCCAAAACCAGATAAAGAATGGTATTTAGTTTGTGAGCTTAGTAAGCGCATTTTACTCACACCTAAGTTAGATAATATTTGCGAGCCAACCCCAACATTACGAGAGCCAACATGGCGCTTAATTTCTTTTACTGTTTCGCCCGCGTCTATTTTAGCGTACTTTTCAACTAAGCTTATTAACTCCATGGGTGATTCATGTTTACCCAGTAATACTAGTACACCACCCTCTTTGGCTATTTTTTCTAAAGCATTAGCCATTGGCCACTTAGCCACACTTTCACGTTGACTGAACAATAAGTCTCTAAAAGTATTCTCTAAATGTACACGTACTAACGTAGGCTCTTCTGCCTTAATTTCCCCTTTGGTTAAAGCAAAATGAGCTTGCCCATCAATAGTATCTTTGAAAACTGTTAAATCAAAATCACCGAATGCTGTTGGCAATTTACACTGTGAAACTCGCTCAATAGTCGTTTCGGTAGCATTTCTAAACTCGATTAAATCGGCAATGGTACCCATTTTTATGTCATGCTTTTTAGCTATGACTTCAAGATCTGGACGGCGAGCCATAGTGCCATCTTCATTAAGAATTTCCACAATAACAGCAGCAGGTTCGCATCCAGCCATACGTGCTAAATCAACACCTGCTTCTGTATGACCAGCACGATTAAGTACGCCGCCATCTTTTGCAATTAAAGGAAAAATATGACCAGGTTGTACAATATCTAGATGCGTTGCATCTTTATTTGCTGCGGCAAGTACAGTCGTTGCACGATCAGAGGCTGAAATACCTGTAGTAACACCGCTTGCCGCTTCAATTGACACGGTAAAGTTAGTACTAAATTGCGCATCATTTTTATCTACCATTAATGGCAACTTCAGCGTTGCACATTTTTCACGACTCATTGGCATGCAAATAAGGCCACGACCATGAGTAGCCATAAAATTAATTGCTTCTGGCGTCACCATTTCGGCAGCCATGATAAAGTCACCCTCATTTTCACGATCTTCATCATCCATCAAAATAACCATTTTGCCTTGAGCAATATCGTCGATGATTTCTTGTGGTGTATTTAAATTCATTGGGTTCTCTCTGCTTTTTAATAAGGCTATCAATCAGGTTTTATTTAATAAAGCCTGATTTTTGTAATAAAGATTCTGTCACTCTCGATTTAGTTACTGAGGCTTCAGTGCTATTGTCTTTGGTTAGCAAACGCTCTAAGTATCGAGCAATAAGATCCACTTCCAAATTCACCTTAGTGCCTACTTGATAATCTGCAAAAATAGTTTCTTTTACCGTGTGTGGCACTATGGTTAATCTAAACTTGTCATCACCTAAGGCATTCACGGTTAAGCTTGTACCATCAACGGTTACCGAGCCTTTTTCGGCAATGTAATGGGCAAGATCATTCGGCATTGAAAGCCAATATTCAATACTGTTGCCATTATTGGTAATGGATAATACTTCACTAATACCATCAACATGTCCTGACACCATATGACCGCCAAAACGCGTGCTAGCCAACATGGCCTTTTCTAAATTAACTTTCATACCAACATTGTAATGAGCAAAACCAGTCCGGGTTAAAGTTTCATTAGAGACATCCGCACTATAGCTATGTTGGTCAAAATCAATCACTGTTAAACATATGCCATTGGTAGCAATTGAATCACCTAATTTGACATCGCTCATATCAAGGTTATTGGTAGCAATCACTAAACGTGCTCCTTGCCCATTGATATTAATCGCTTTAATTGTGCCAACAGCTTCTATAATTCCGGTAAACATAGTACTTCTCTGTAATTTTATGTTGATGTTTTTGCTAACGTAGCTGTGATTCGAATATCACAACCCACCATTTGAACATCGGTAATTGATAAAGGTTTTGCCTGTGCTAATTTAGTGATAGTTGGCATTTCAATTAAGCTTTTACCATCACCACCTATTATTTTAGGTGCTTGATAAAGTATAAGCTCATCAACCAAGTCTTGCTCAATAAATGCGCCAGCTAAATTAGCACCCGACTCAACTAAAACATCATTGCAGCCTCGTTGTGCTAACAAGGTTAATAATGCCGCTAAGTCAGCTTTACTTTGCCCTGCATGATTTTTAACGATTGGTACTTGCACTTGTTCTACAAAGTGAGGCCACATTTGTGTATTTTCAAGTTCCGAATTGCTTCTGACTAACAAAACCTTGGAAGCTTCTTGAAAAAGCGTTAAATCTGGTGTTAAACGGTTTTGTGTATCTATGACAACACGTACAGGTTGACGAAGACTCTGCTGCTCATAACTTGCTTTAAGCGTTCCTAATTCAGACCAACGCACTGTCATTTTAGCATTATCGGTTAATACAGAATCGGCTCCTGTGATTATAGCGCAGCTTTGCGCACGTAACCTTTGTACATCTTGGCGGGCATCAGCTGAGGTAACCCACTTGCTTTCACCACTTTTCATGGCTGTTTTACCATCAATGCTCGCGGCTAATTTCACGCGGACATAAGGGCGTTTTTCAGTCATCAATTTGATAAAACCAGTATTAAGCGCCTTGGCTTCATTTTCTAACAAACCAGATTCAGCTTGAATGCCTGCTAGTTTCAGCATAGTTAAACCTCGCCCTGACACTTCAGGGTTAGGGTCTACCATGGCTGAGACTACGCGCTTTACTTGCGCATCAATTAAGCCTTGCGCACAAGGAGGTGTTTTCCCAAAATGACTACAAGGCTCTAGGGTTACATACGCAGTAGCACCTTGAATTGAATCAGGATACTTCTTTTTAGCATCGCGCAGTGCATTAACTTCAGCATGTCCCTGACCGGCTTTTTGATGAAAGCCTGTGCCTATAATTTTCTCTTCGCCGGAAACAGTATTAACAAGTACACAACCAACCCTAGGATTAGGCGTAGTAGTATAATGACCTTGCTTGGCTAGCTTAATGGCTAATGCCATATATTGGTGATCTTGCTTGCTAAACACTTTCTATCCTTTAGGCTAAGAGTTTGCTTTTTTCTTACCGCTTTTAGCTCGACTTAAATTTTCCTTGCCTAAGCGAGCTATTTCATCAGCAAACTCGCTGATATCTTCAAAAGATAAGTACACTGAAGCAAAGCGTAAGTAAGCCACTTTGTCTAACTCTTTTAGTTGTGTCATCAATAAATTACCCAGCATTTCGCTGGTAATTTCTCTTTCGCCTGTGGCACGCATTTGAGATTTTAATTTATTAATAGAAAGCTCAACTTGCTCAGTATTAACAGGGCGTTTTTCAAGTGCTCTCATTAAACCTGAGCGCATTTTATCTTCATTAAAAGGCTCTCTTGTACCATCACGTTTAATAATACGAGGCATTACTAGCTCTGCTGACTCAAAGGTTGTATAGCGTTCGTGGCAAGCTAAACATTCTCTGCGTCGTCTAACTTGATGACCGTCAGAAACCAGACGGGAATCAATTACTTTGGTGTCAAGTGCACTACAAAATGGACAATACATTCTTTACCTTTATTTTGTTAATCCTTTCGACAAGCTCTGGGAAAATGGCTGTTTTGTTAAACATGAGTATTCCATTACCCCTGAACACTTCTTGCATGCTGAGCGTAAAGTAGTCGAAAGGCTAAAAGCTCAATACAAAACCAAAAATGGCCGCTAATTGCGACCATTTTAATATAAATTTACCGCGGATAGTAAATTAGTTTTCGTATTCAAATAATTAGCATTAACTGCATTTATTAATTATTTATAAACAGGAAAACGAGAACATAATTCTTTTACTTGACCTTGTACGCGCGCAATTACGTCTTCATTGTTGATATCATCTAAAATATCACAAATCCAACCGGTTAATGCATTCGTTTCTTCAATACCAAAACCACGACGTGTAATAGCTGGCGTACCTAAACGTAAACCTGAAGTAACAAACGGTGAACGAGGATCATTAGGTACAGAGTTTTTGTTTACTGTGATATGTGCTTTACCTAACGCGGCATCAGCATCTTTACCTGTGATATCTTTATCAATCAGATCAAGTAGTAATAAGTGGTTATCAGTACCATTTGAAACAACTTTATAGCCACGCTCTTGTAAAACAGCAACCATAGCTTTAGCGTTATCTAACACATTTTGCTGATACTCTTTAAATTCTGGTGATAATGCTTCTTTAAACGCTACCGCTTTAGCCGCAATAATATGCATTAATGGGCCACCTTGGCCACCTGGGAATACCGCACTGTTTAATTTTTTATAAACGTCTTCATCATCACAACCTGAAACAATTAAACCACCACGAGGGCCAGCTAATGTTTTATGTGTAGTAGTAGTTACTACATGTGCGTGAGGAACTGGATTTGGATAAAGTCCAGCAGCTACTAAACCTGCAACATGAGCCATATCTACAAAGAAATATGCGCCAACACTATCTGCGATTTTACGCATGCGAGCCCAATCAACTACGCCTGAGAATGCAGAGAATCCACCGATAATCATTTCAGGCTTATGTTCGTTCGCTAAACGCTCAACTTCATCATAATCAATATCGCCAGTTTCAGGGTGAAGACCGTATTGGAACGCTTCATATGACTTACCTGAAAAGTTTACGTGTGAACCATGAGTTAAGTGACCACCATGCGCTAAACTCATGCCTAAAACTTTACCACCTGGTGTAACAAGCGCTTGAAAAACAGCAGCATTAGCTTGAGAGCCAGCGTGAGGTTGAACGTTAGCATAAGTAGCACCAAATAATTCTTTAGCGCGATCTATGGCTAATTGCTCAGCAACATCAACATATTCGCAACCGCCGTAATAACGCTTACCTGGGTAACCTTCGGCATACTTATTCGTTAATTGTGAGCCTTGTGCTTCTAAAACGCGCGGGCTACAGTAGTTTTCTGATGCGATTAATTCAATATGCTCTTCTTGACGCACAACTTCATTGCTCATTGCTTGGTATAACTCAGCATCGAAATCTGCAATATTCATATCACGTGTAAACATGTTTTTTCCTCAAATAAGCAACTGTAATTAGTCGCAAGTTCTGACTATAAATTAATGCCGCGTATTCTGCCTTAATTCGCACAAAATGTACACGTTAAAAGCGGCTCGTTTTAGTACATTTTCTCTTTTCTTATGCCTAATTACTTACTCAGTATCTATCAAGAAGAAAATGAACCGCTCTCAACGCTTTTAACTCCAGCATCAACCCCAACTAATACAAATATACAACAACAAAATTACGGTTACAACGAATTTAATACAGTAAAATCAAATAAAATATAAATTAAAACCAAGATAACTAGTTTTTACCACAATTAAAAATAGCGCATAAATGCGCTATTTTAAAAAACTAGAGTTATGAATAAGATTAGCTTAACGCTAATACGACTTTTTCAGAGCGTAATTTATTTGCCATAAGTAACACCAAAACCACAGTCATAGTAATAGTCACTAAACCAGTAAACCCTAATAGTGCCCATGACACAGGTAAACCTTTAAACAGATCCTCCATTATCAATGATTGGCCTGAAATAGGCAGCCATTCTAACCATTTAGGCTTATCATCAATAAACATCAAAATCACGGGTAACATCGCAGGAAGCATGATGATCATAGAAACCATTGACTGTGCCTCTTTGAAGTTCTTCGACTGAAATGCAACAAAAAGCTGTAACGCTGAAGCAAAGAAACAAATTGGCAACAGTAGCAATAACAACGCTGTAATAGTAAAAGCGTCTAAATTAAAGCTCGCACCTATTTTCGTTAAATCAATAAAACTAACCGAAAATGAGGTCAAGCTCAGTGTTAACAATACACCTATACAGGCGATTAAGCTTGCACAACATAATTTAGCGCTAACTACTTTTACTGTACTTACGGGTTGGCAAAGTAGCATCTCTAATACATTACGCTCACGCTCCCCTGCACTGGCATCTATTGCCACAGGAAGGCCTGACATAAAGGCAGCCATTAATAAGTACAAACCAAGCATCATAGATATAATCATGGCATTTGAATTAGGTAGCGAGGTATCTTGCTCAATCACTTTTATGGGTTGTAATAAGCGTACGTCAATGCCACGAACAAGTAATCGTTTATAGCCAATTGAGCGAGAATAATGATTAATCGTATTATTAATTCGGCGTATAGGTGACATATTCGCTTTTTCACTAAAGTCAGCACTTAAGTGAATATCAATGGTTTTACCATCTAACATGTCCTGATTAAAGCTTTCAGGAATTGTTAACTTCAAATTACGATCATCCCAGATAGTTTTCTTACTGTTTGGCACATCAGTAAATAATAAAATATTGTCATCCTGAAGCGCTTTAATAAGCTTGGGTGCAAACTCTGCACCGGTAACTTTAATGTAAATATCGGGCGTTTCTACAGCTTCTTTGATCATGACTTTTGACATGGCAAAAATCATTACTGGTGCCATAAGTGCCATCATCATAGCCATCATCATCGCTCGTCTATCACGAAATGCTTCTTTTAACTCTTTAGTGAGTAAAGCTTTGAATTGGATCATGCCGCTACTCCTTCATCAGAGCCAATAATTTTGACGAAGGCTTCTTCCAATTGAGATTCACCAGCAAGTTCACATAACTCACTTGGCGTGCCTTCTGCTGCTAACTTGCCATTAGCAACAATGATGACACGATCACATAGAGCCGCGACTTCTTGCATAACATGCGAGGAAAATAAAATACAATGTCCTTTTTCTTTAAAGCGCGCTAAATAGTTACGTAGTACGCGCGTACTCATGACATCAAGGCCACGTGTTGGCTCATCAAGTACAAAGTTTTTAGGTTGATGTACAAGAGCTTGCGCAAGGGTGACTTTCATGCGCTGTCCTTGAGAAAAGCCTAAGGTTTTTCGGTGAGCAAGTTCTGCCATGTCCAAATCTTCAATAATAGTTTCAATCGCTTGATGCTTAGCATTTCCTTGCAAACCATGAATACTGGCAAAATAATCTATTTGTTCATAGGCAGTTAAACGCTCGTATAAACCAAATTTATCAGGGAAAATCCCTAAACGTGCTCTGGCAGCTAGCGGGTTTTCAACAACATTGATTCCATCAATAATAGCATTGCCTTCATCTGCTTTTAATAAACCATAAAGTGTACGTAAACAGGTAGTTTTCCCAGCCCCATTAGGGCCTAAAATTCCAGTAATTTCACCGTCATTCGCTGAAAAAGATAAGCCATCTAAAGCGATAACATCATTGTGCTTTTTATTATTGCCCATTTGACTGAAAAGCGTTTTTTTACCGCCACTAAATGTTTTCCGCAAATTATTTACTTGTATCATTAGTCTTTCCTTCCCTGCTCAGAATCGTCTGTATTAATAACCCCACCGTTCAAATTCGTCATAAATGATTCAGCTGGAATATCTTCTATGCAAGATTCATCTAATTCACTAGGATTAAGACTGGTTAAAAACTCATTGATAATATCGCTTGCACAAGTAGTCATGGCTACCGTATGTGCGGCATTTTCAATTACGATATGATGATTATTTGGCAGTGAATTGGCACTGTGTTCACCATTACTTGGCGGTGTTACCGGATCTAAATTTCCTGATAAAATCAGTGTTGGTATATCAGCCGTTACCGCTTGGTAGAATTCTTCACTTGGACGGTATTGTGGCCAAATAGGGCACACCATTTTAAAGCCGAAATGGCTATCGCCGCCACCAAAATTATTATCAGCATCTTGTTCGAAATCAGCAGTCGATATTCTTGGAAAGTCTTCATTACAAGTAATATTAAACAATAGCCCTAAATAAATTCCCTGCCCTTCTTCAGATTGAGCTACTAAGCCAGCAAGTGGCATATAGTTTCCTAAATACGCTTGGTGTATCACCAAAGGAACTAAAGATCGCGATGCAACAGAATATAATTGCATACGCAATGTGCCTAAGAGTTTTGCTTGGCTGATATTAAATTGCGTCTGAGTACCCAGTCGAGGGTGAGCAATATCCACTTGTACTGGCGCTTGCTTTAAACGTTCTATTAATACCTTAAATTCTTGTTCAAGGTTTGGGTACGCTTTTTGACAACTTGTCTCTTGCTGACAATTTTCTAGCAATAATTGAAAAGAGCGGGCCGTACTTTGACCAAACAAGCCAATAGGTACTTCTATTGGTCCTACACTATCGAGAACAACACTGCGTAATGATTCTGGAAACATGCGCATATAAACCAGTCCTGCTCTGGTTCCATATGAGCCACCATAAATATTAATTTGTTTGTGGCCTAAAGCTTTACGAACAGCATCAAAATCACGAATAGCGTTTTCACTATTATATTGACTTAAATCTCCGGTAAAGCTAGCTAAGCAATCTCTTATGTCTTGTTCTGAGAAGTCTTCTGGCATTAATGAGTAGACATCATAGCTTGTGGTATCTTCGCATTGCAGAGGATGAGAGTCGCCAGTACCTCGTTGGTCGATTAAAATTAAATCGCGTGTTTTGCGTACTTCATTAAATACTCTACGCAAAGGAGCGGCTAGTTCAGCTGCTGCTTGCCCTGGTCCGCCAGCTAAAAACATTAATGGAGTTTTATTATCACTATTATCGATAGCAGGTAAAATAACAAAATTGATGGTAATTTTATCACCTTCAAGATTATTATAATTCTCAGGAACACTGAGTTTCCCACATTTCACTTGTGATTTTACGCCATCAACATGACAGTTTTCTATCACTAACGCTTGGTTTTTGCTGTAAGCACTCAGACTCACCAGCAATAAAACGTAAAGAAGAAATATCCCGTTTTTATACATATTTACGATTCCATTTCATTAATCAAGAACTTCACTAAGCAAACATTCTATTTTATTTCAGTTACATTTAAAACGTAGCTAATTGTAAATATTTATAATTAGCCATTCCAAAAAACCTTTATACAGGATAGAGTTGGTATATGGTTTTAGTTAAATGAATTCGGTTAAAAGGTAAACGTTATGGAATTAAACCAGTGGGTTGATGAATTATTTGAAGTATTTGATGAAGATAAAGATGGCGTTATCAGTCGTACTGAATTTGTCGAGTTAATTGATGTGTTGTTACAAGACAAGGGTATTCGTATGTGTGAGTCTATTTTTAATCGCTTCGATAAAAACCATAGCAACTCAATATCTAAAGATGAACTAAAAGAAATGGTTATTGAATTAGCACTCTAATCAATCTAATGACGATTGCCTTGGACTATCCCTGTAGAATGAACAGGCAACAAGGCAATAGTATTAATGCCCACGAAAAAGGGCTACTTCTCACCAAGTTTTACCTCAACAATAAATTAATTCTTCTTCAAAAAAATAGCGTACACGTGTACACTAAATGCTAATCAACGATAGCTGAGTACATCATGACGAATATGACACCGGCCTACAGCGTAAAAGAAGAGCTAGCAAATACCATTAGCCACGCGTTAGGTGCAATACTTAGTATTATCGCACTAGTGATGTTATTAACTCATTCAGTAACAAATGACTCAATCACTGAAGGCATTAATAACGATAAACTTATTCGCATTATTAGTTTTAGTATATATGGTTCAAGCCTTATTTTACTTTTCTTGGCTTCAACCTGTTATCACGGTACAACTAATCAACAAGTAAAGAAGCTATTTAAACTGCTAGATCACTGTGCCATATATTTATTAATTGCGGGCACTTACACTCCACTATTGTTACTTAGTTTGCATGGCGCACTAGGCTATAGTTTGATGGTACTTATATGGGCAATTGCCATCAGCGGTATCATTTTCAAAATTAAGTTTGGCAATAAATATAAGAAAATATCGCTAGCCACCTATATTGGTATGGGCTTCATCTCATTCTCTATATTAGGAGAGCTATATAAAGTATTACCCAGTAATGCAATCTCATTACTGGCTCTAGGTGGCTTAGTTTATTGCTTAGGCGTGTTCTTTTATGTGCAGAAAAAAATTCCCTTTACCCATACTATTTGGCACTTGTTTGTCTTAGCGGGTGCTACCTGCCACTTTCTCATGATATTTTGGTACGTTTAAGTCATTTAAAGAAGAGAAAAACAATTCGCCCCCTCACACAAAAAAACTGTACATTTATTGTCCAGTTTTTTTACACCTGAATTAAAGTTAACCAGTAAAGTAAATTAATCCCTTGGTAAATGATGTACTTATAGAATGGAGTAGCTAATAATTTTTTATTAACTTTTAAAAAAATACATTTAATACTAGTTCATACTATCGAAATATTTTAGTTTGCGTTAGTTAACTAGAATTATTTTTAGGACAGAAACTAAGCTTATTAATACCTCAAACCATAATTCGTATAAAAAGTGTCCACTTTTTTTACACTTACTAATACATTAAAACGAACGACATTACCAACCATCTGATTTAACAACTTATTTACAAATTGGTTTGCTTTATGCTTCTGATTAAGTTGGCAGAATCTTTAAGAAAATTACAGTAACTTTAGAAATTTAGGAGATATTTATGAAATCAAGGATTATGTATTTTATCATCTTATTACTATCGGTAAGCTTTAATGCTAATGCTGGACTGATATTCCAAGGAGATAGTTACACCTATTATGAAGATGATAACGGGTTAGATTGGGTTTACGCATCACCCTGTGCTGGACAAAATGGCTGTGGTAATGATCTCAACCTTATTGATGATTTTAGGTTTGCAAGTGAAGCCGATTGGAACGCGAGTTTTGCAGATTTATCTGATTTAGTAGCTGCTTTTGAAATTAATAGCTATGATCCTATTGTTTGTGCATCAAGCTTCTTTGGCTCAGGTCATAACCATTGTGATCCTGGTGATGTAACTGGTGGCTATATTTGGGGTGCGCCTGTTGGTATTGCCGGTTCATTAGCTTTATCTCAGTCTGGCATTGCAGAAACATTCCTAGTGAGAGGTAGAATTAACATTGATGATGACGTTGACGGCAGTATTCCAGAGCCATCAACCTTAGCAATATTTGCACTTGGTTTGTTAGGTCTATCTACACGTAGGTTTATTAATAAATAGCATATTAGGATGTTTCTTCGAAGAACTTTCTTTAAAGGCTTTCTTCGTAGTCTTTTTTAAAAGATAAAAACATTAGAATACAGAAAGCAAAAAGCCTGCAATTACTGCAGGCTTTTTAATGTTTATTGCATAAACTAAATGGTGCCCCGACCCGGAATTGAACCAGGGACACGAGGATTTTCAATCCTCTGCTCTACCAACTGAGCTATCGGGGCATTCTTAGTAAGAACGAAGTTCTTCAAAGAGCGCGTATCATAGCTATAAACGATAAAGCTCGCAACCGTTTTTTTACACTTATACATTAACAAATAGCATCACAACTCGAAATCACCAAAGTCTAAGTCACTATGATCTACATGTACTGTTTTGCTAGGTGGATCAAGTAATGAAGGCTGTTGATTAACGTCTACTTCATCAGTGATTTGTGCAGATTGTTCTATCGGTGATTGGTTGTCACCTTTATTTTTTTTACGCTTTTTTCTTTGAATACATAACTTGATAACTTTTTGTTTTCGATCACTATCAAATGCTTGCCATTGTTGTCTTTCATCACGCGAGCGCATACAGCCAAGGCAGTAGCCTCTTTCATCAGACTGGCAAATCCCAACACACGGGCTGGGAACGTCAAAAAACTCTAACTGCATTTAACCCTTTCCTATTAAAATAACGACACTCTTTAACTAACAAAGCTAACCAAGTCACACAAAAAACATGCATGTTCAAGTGATTACTTAAACAAAAATGCGCTGTAAGCTTATTATAACTTAACAGCGCACTTTTATATAACAGCATTAATGTAACAGCATTAATGTAACAGCATTAATGTAACAGCATATAGTACTGAATTAGTTTTTATTAAGTAATTAAGCTAATTTATCGGTAGCAATATGATAATCAGGATCTTCGATGACATTAAGCTCGACTAACTTATCTGCTTTTTCCAACAGTTGTTTACACTCTTGATTTAGGTGCTTTAAGTGCATGGTTTTATTTCGAGATAAATAGCGTTCAGCCAACGTATCGATTGCTTCAATAGCTGAATGATCAGCCACTCGTGCATTTTTAAACTCAACAATAACATCATCAGCATCTTCTTCTGGTGTAAACTGTTCAAGAAAGTTCGCAATAGAGCCAAAAAATATTGGGCCATTGACTTCATATAATGTAGAGCCCGTTTCATGTGTAGTACGAATAACATTAATCTGCTTAGCATGCTCCCAAGCAAAAACTAAAGCCGAGACAATTACACCAACTACTACGGCAACAGCTAGATCTGAATAAACGGTCACACCTGACACAAGTACAATAACAAAGGCATCACCTTTAGGAACCTTGCCTAAAATACGTAAACTTGACCACTCAAAAGTACCAATAACAACAATAAACATTACCCCCACTAAAGCGGCTAATGGAATTTGCTCAATTAATGGTGAAGCAAATAATATAAATGCGAGTAAGGCTAATGCCGCAGTTATACCTGAAGCTCTGCCTCGGCCACCAGAGTTAACATTAATCATTGATTGGCCAATCATGGCACAGCCACCCATAGCGCCAAAAAAGCCGTTAACTGTATTCGCTGCACCTTGAGCTACACATTCTTTATTACTACGGCCACGTGTGCCCGTTAGTTCATCAATAAGCGTTAACGTTAATAAAGATTCAATTAAACCTATCGCCGCTAACACTAAAGCAAAGGGTAAAATAATTTTGAATGTTTCAAAAGTAAAAGGCACATCTGGAATAGAAAAAGTAGGCAAACCACCGGCAATTGAGGCAACATCACCGACAAGTTTAGTATCAAGATTAACAGCAAAAACTAATACTGAAACAGTTACTATCGCTACTAACGTTGAAGGAACGGCTTTAGTTAACTTAGGAAAGAAATGAATAATTGCCATCGTTAAAACTATCAAACCTGCCATTAAGGTTAACGCATTGTTTTCCATCCAAACTAAATCACCTGCTTCATTTGTTACTTTAAACTGTCCTAATTGCGCTAAGAAAATAACAATCGCTAAGCCATTAACAAAGCCCAGCATTACAGGATGTGGAACTAGGCGAATAAACTTACCCAGCTTAAATACCCCCGCGAGTATTTGCAGCAAACCGGTTAAAACCACAGTGGCAAAAAGGTATTCAACACCATGAATAGCCACTAAGCTTACCATCACAACCGCCATAGCCCCCGTTGCACCAGAAATCATACCTGGGCGACCACCAAATACAGCAGTGATTAAGCCAACCATAAAGGCAGCATATAACCCCACTAAAGGCTCTACGCCAGCAACAAAGGCAAAAGCAACCGCTTCAGGAACTAAAGCTAAAGCAACAGTTAGCCCTGACAGTACATCATTTTTTAAGTTAGAAACATTACTGGCCTGTAATTCAAACATTTTGATCTCGTTGATTATTGTTGCGAGATAACACACTAAACTCGCAAATAGTTAGTGGTTAATAAACAGCTAAGTATAGATGGTTATTAACAAGCATGGGGGATTAAGGGCGGGGATGGTATAGATTTAGCGAAGAAATGTCAATATTTCATCGCTTTAGCCCTATTTTTATAAAGGAAAAACTTATAGAGGTAAATATAAGAATTTAGCTTCTATGGTGTAACTAAAGGTTGGTTCTCTTCTTCCTTTTTAGTTGTGCTTTGTGCAATAGGCACTTTCACTTTAAAACAAACCCCTTGTTCTGTTTCAATAGACTTGATAGTACCCGACAACTTAGCATTGACTAAATTAAATACAATATTTAAACCTAACCCTGAGCCACCTTGACCACGCTTAGTAGTAACGAAAGGATCAAAAATTCGCTTTTTAAAATCTTCCGCTATACCTTTACCGTTATCAGTGTATACAAGTGTTAAGTAACCTTTAGAGTGCGTAAAAGCTATTGAAATTTCTCCTTCTCGGCGATCTTCAAAGCCGTGAATATGAGAATTCATCAAAAAGTTAGTTAAAATTTGGTTCCATGCGCTCGGGTAAGTTATGAGTGAAAAGTCTTCATCTACGTCAATGTGTATATGATACTTTTTATGCTTAAACATAGTTTTGACCGTATTGACTATATCGTATACATGCTGATGTAGATTAATCTTAACTTTAGGATCGGTATGTTGTTCAACCGCAACCGATTTAAAACTGCGAATAAGCTCTACTGATTTATTTAAACTACGCTCAATAATTTGCTCATATTCACTCAATAAGTTTAATGTATCTGACAAATAAGACTTGGTAAGCTCTTGCGACTCTACCGCACGTTTTAAACTATCAACCTTCTCTTTTAACGCTGTAATAGAAGTAACACAAATACCTAATGGCGTATTAACTTCATGCGCCACACCGGCAACTAATTGACCCAAAGATGCCATTTTTTCAGATTGCACTAACTGATCTTGCGCTAACGTTAAATCATCAAGACTTTGCTGCAACTGCTGGTTACTTTCTTCAAGTTTAGCAGTTCTATCATGTACCTTAACTTCTAGTTCGCCATTTAATGTTAACAGCGCATTCTCAGCACTTTCAAGCTTCACAATTTCACTTTTAAGTTTAAGGCGCATGTTATTAATTGCATTAACCAAGTAATCTAACTCATCCTCAGATTTAGGGCGATTAAAAAGAACGAGCTCATCATCTAAGTTATGGCTTGCAAGTTCTCGAGCGTATCGAGTGATTCGAAATAAATGGCTGGTAATTAACTTGTCGACAATAATGATAATAAAAAAGGCAATGATAAAAATTTTAATGAATTCAGAGGTAAGGATAAAACCGGCTTGTAACCACAATTGCTGATAAATGTCTTGATAATCAGCATAAACTTTTAATTTCCCAACATTTTTACCGTCATAAACAATAGGAAACTCAACCATTTTTTTAGCGATAATATCAGCATTACCTATCTGATTCTGATAATCAAAGTCATTCTCAACCTTGACTAAACCAATATCAGGTAAATCAACAATGCCTTGGATTTGCTGCGCAACAAGTGGTTTATTAAAGTCCCATAAGCTGCTGGCGATAGAAGGGATATAACTTTTTTCAATATTACTAAAGCGTTGCTCTAAAAGGGCTAGGTCATCTTCAAAGGACGCATAAAGTTGTACCAATGTTGAACACACCGATACAAAAGCACTACATAATAAGATATAAAGCAATAATCGCTTTGTTAGTTTATCTTTTATTTCAACTGCTTTATTCATTAATGCTTCTCATTGAAATTTTTAAGGAATTAAATAAATTACCTTGACATAGTGTTCCATCTTTAACCATTTAAGGGGGCTTTAAATAAAAAGTCAACAACAAACTCTAGCGTTAACGTTAATTTAACATTAAATATAATAAGTTAACAAAATTTATTTCCTAAGTGGCGAGTTAAAATATATTATGCCTTTATCTTACCTCTAGAGTAACCACGATGAAAAACCTTAAGAATATTCTAATTTTACTATCTGCTACCTTTATGTTCAGTTTAATTTCAGCTTGTAGTACAAAGCCCACAACTACCATTGATTTTAACTCAGATACCGACTTTACCACTTTTAAAAGCTTTCAATTCAACCCTCTTCCTAAAACAAACCTTGAAGATAACCCTATCATGTTGAATAGAATACAATCAGCTGTTGAAGAAACTTTATTAGCCCAAGGGTTTACCAAGGTTGATTATGTTGACGCTCAAAGTGCAGACATAACCCTTAGCGTTAATTTCAAACAACAAGTGAAACCTAATAATTCATCATTTAGTATTGGCTTTGGCACCGGAAGGGTCAGTAGTGGTGGCGGTAGCAGCATTGGAGTAAGTACTAATGTCCCAATTGAGCGCGATGATACAACAATCAATAAAATCATCATTGATATGAGTAATCATGATAAGCCGGTATGGCATGGCTCAGATAGTTATGAAGCTGACGGTGAGTTAACTGTTACAGAGTTAAACAGTGCTGTATTAGAGACAGTAAAAACAATATTAGCCAACTTCCCACCTAAAGCTAAAACAGCGGTAGAAACCAAATAAATAACGTTTTATAAAATAAAAGCGGTAAACTTGATTAAGTTTACCGCTACAACCTCTACCATTGAATCAGAACAACACCTGATACCCTATAAAAACGGCGTTTAAAAATTAGATTCAACTCGCCAATAAACGGTCTTCACTTCCCCTGCTCTTAAAAAAGTAAAGGAAATTTCATCACCTTCTTTCACACTCGATAAACGTTGTTTGATCTTGATAGCTGATTCGATATCAGTAATTTTATGCCCATTGATGGATAACAAAATATCTCCACCGAGTAATATCGAAGTATGGCCAACAGTGACACTGATATTGCCACCTTTAAAGCCTAGCTTATCTGCTAATGTACGTGGTACAACATGCTGAATAAGCATGCCATGACCTGCAGCATTATTTAACGCATAAGATTGCTTTTTATTGAGTAAATAAGGAATAAAGCCTGAAAATGTTCCCGGATCGCTATCCATAATACTATGAATAGTGTCTGTTGAAACAACAAACCCTAAACCATTGCTACCACCACTTTTTGATAAAATATGACTAACAATACCAATAATTTCACCTCGGCTATTAAACATTGGGCCGCCTGAGTTACCAACATTAATAGAAGCATCTGTTTGTAAAAGACGCGGAGTAATGTCCGTTGCAGGGATAGTCTTACCATCTCGAATACCACTTAAATATCCAACAGATAAACTATGGCTAACACCATAAGGCGCGCCAATTACAACGACTTGCTCACCTATTTGGTAGTCATTGGCTTTTGCCAACTTTAACGGCTCTATATTTTCAGGCACATCTACAGCTTGGATCATGGCAAGGTCAATCATAGATTCAACCCAAACCACGTGACCACTGGTTTTTGTCCCATCAGCAAATACCACTTCTATGGATGTGGCTTTATCAACCACATGAGCCGCAGTTAATATTCGTCCTCGCTTATTAATTAACGCCCCAGAACCTAACGAGCCAGATAAGTTTGCTTGATAGGTTGCTTGCCCGGGTTTGGGATCAGCAAGCGCTTTTACATGCAGCTCAACAACGGCAGGGTTAACTGATTTATACAATGTTTGAATGGTATTTTCAGCGCTGGCACACGAGGTAAGTAAAAGTAAACTTGCCAATAAAATGGCTTTAATAAAGTGCATGGTATCTAAAAGTCCTTATCTTGAATTAGCTTACATTTTAACGAATTAATAAAAAATAATCAGGTATTTTATTTAAAAGACTTGATATCATTAGCAGATATTCATTAACCATTTACAGAGAAAATACATGCAAATAATTGCAGTGCTAGCATTATGTGCGCTAGCTTGGTTAATATGGCAACTATTGCAAGCTAAGCGTTTTAATCGTTTTAAACAACTCATTGAAGATGAATTAAAAGACAAAGTGATTGCCAGCGTTATAGAAGAGTTAGAGCAAGGCCGAAGTGATGTTTTTCCCAATAATGATTGCCACAAAGAAGCAACCATTTTTTATTGGACACAATACAAAAGTCGAATATTACACGCGGCACTCAGCAGAGAAATAATCACTGAGCAATGGCTAAAAGATTCAGGCAACCTTCGTAACGCTCAGCATTTATTTTATATTGAAAAAGCTTTTAACTAATTCTGTCAGTTAAAAGCTACCGCACTTAAACGCTAATGATTCATGCTTATCAGATTACCAATTTATGGCGCTAGTGTGTTTAACCTTACAATTTTGAAAATTGCAGATCCCAAACACCATGACCTAAACGTTGACCACGGTTTTCAAATTTAGTTAATGGCCTAGAATCTGGGCGCGGCACATAATCATTCGTAGGAGAAAGGTTGTTATACCCTTGTGCACTTTGCATGTCTTCAAGCATACATTCTGCGTAGTTCTCCCAATCTGTTGCCATATGAAAAACACCACCTAGTTTGAGCTTTTGATGAATAGTGTTAACAAACTCGGCGGAAACAATACGGCGTTTATGGTGTTTCTTCTTATGCCAAGGATCTGGGAAAAAAAGCTGCACAGTACTTAAACTATCATTGGGGATACAATCAGCCAGAATTTCTATAGCATCATGCTCATACACTTTTAAGTTTGTTACCCCTTCTTCTACCGCTAAAGAGATACAAGCACCAACGCCCGGCTTATGAACTTCAATACCAATAAAATTCACTTCAGGTGCCGCTTTAGCCATCTCAACTAACGACTTCCCCATACCAAAACCAATTTCTAGCGTTACGGGGTTATCATTAGCAAAAAGCGCTTTAGCATCTATAACACCGTCACTATGGTTTAACCCCATATCAGCCCAATGTTCATTTAATGCCCGCTCTTGTCCTTTTGTTAAACGTCCTTCACGTTTAACAAAACTACGCACTTTGCGAATATACTTACCTTCTTGCTCTGCTTGCATTAAGGTTTTATGTGTTTTCTCTATTTTATCTGTCATTATCTTACTTATTAAATTACCACGTTAAGAAGCTTACTCTGCCCACCAGACATCGTATAACTCACTTACTGCTACAGAGGTTGCACCGTTATCAGTTAACCACTTCTCAACAGCAGCTCTGTGTTCGTCAGTACATGACCCCAGTTTTTGAGTACAAATTAAACCGTGCCACAAAGTATCACCTTCGCCACCAAAGCCTAAGCCGTTAGGTTGAATAACTTCGGTAAAAAACTTATCAATAAAAGCATCTAACTCATCACTAGTAATATCTTCTTTAAGTTGCCAAGCAACATCAAAGCCTAGTTCTTTAAACTCATCAACACGAAGTTTTTTTCGCAAGCGAGTGCTGCGATTTTTGGCATTTAGTTTCATCTGGGAATCTCTTTAATAAAATCGGCGCTATTATACAGAGGATAGTACAGTCAATAAAACAAATTTATTCAATACTGAACTCAAGCAGGCGATAAAACTGATTAAAGTAGTAGTGTTTACTGATTAATTTAATACTGCGCCCTTGTAGTTGAGCTTTTACTTCAAGCTCAGCCAATAAATCACAACTCCAAAAGTTAGCAAGAAAAGGCTCCATTTTTTCAAAAACAGATCTAAATATAATGTGTTTATGAAAGAAGTGTTTATATTCACATGGCGCATAATCGGCAATTACCAAACGACCAGTTTGCTTTGTAATACGTATTGCTTGTGCTAGTACTTTTGCCCTCACCTGCTCTGGTAACTCATGTAAGAGAAAAAATAATACTGACGTGTCAACACTTTGATTAGTCAATGCTATTTGCTCAGCATCACTGATAAAAAACTGGCATTTTTCATCAATTGTTTGCTGTGATATTTTTTTCTGCATTTGGCTAATTTGAATCGGCGCAATATCAAATAGGTATAATTTACCTAGTTGACCATGTTGAGCAAGGTCGGGGAAAAAATGCCCATAAGCACAAGATATTCCCGCCACGGTATGCTCTTTTGAGCGAGCAATTAACGACACTGCATCTTTTGCAATAGCGTGGTAACTGCCCCATAAAATACGATTTACGATAAGGTCTCGATCAAAAAAGCTCACCCCTACAGGTGATAAATAAGCCCACCAATAAGACCGCACCAAGTACTCAGGTAACGCATAAGGGCTGTATTTATTCATATGATAACGATGTGAAGTTAAGGAAGTGGTTTTATCCATTTTCATCCATAAAAGCCTTTAATACGATTAAAACCAATATAAACACTTATAAGCTAAAGCAAAACTATTTTTTGAGCGTAGCTAAACTTTTCGTTACACTAACCAAAAATTTCAATAAGCTTGACTCCCATTAATACTCAAATTTCAACTAACTCAGCAAACCGCTTTGGCGAACAAGTAGTGACTTGGTATCATCAACAAGGCAGAAAACACCTACCTTGGCAGCAAAATAAAACCCCTTACCGAGTGTGGATTTCAGAAATAATGCTACAACAAACGCAGGTGGCTACAGTTATACCTTATTACCAAAGGTTTATGGAAAGCTTTCCAACCATTGAAGCATTAGCCCTTGCTGAAGAAGATAATGTTTTACATCACTGGACAGGTTTGGGTTATTACGCCAGAGCGCGAAATTTACATAAAGCGGCAAAACTAATAGTCGAACAGCACAACAGTATTTTTCCTGAAGACATTGAACAAGTTATTGCCCTACCAGGTATTGGCCGCTCAACTGCCGGTGCTATTTTGTCATTAGCCCTCAATCAACATCAACCGATCTTAGATGGTAACGTAAAGCGTGTTCTGGCTAGGTGTTATTTAGTCCCCGGGTATAATGGTTTATCGGCTTTTGATAAAGCCTTATGGCAACTATCGGAGCAACTCACTCCTGCTGTAGAAACAGCAAGCTTCAACCAAGCCATGATGGATTTAGGCGCAACGGTTTGCACAAGAAGCAAACCTAAATGTGAAAGTTGCCCGTTAAAAGAAACTTGTTTAGCTTTTGCCAGTAACGAGCAAACCAACTACCCACAAAAAAAGCCGAAGAAAAAAATCCCCGAAAAAAACACCATTATGATTATCCCTAAAATAATCACTGAAGGTTCAAGCCAAGTGCTTATGGAAAAGCGCCCTCCCGCAGGAATATGGGGTGGGTTATGGTGTTTTTATGAAGTAGAAAAACACCATCAAATTGATGCATTATTAGCTAGCCTAAACTTGCAAGAGCAGTCAAGGGAAGCACTCTGCGCATTTAGGCACACATTTAGTCATTTTCATTTAGATATTGAACCTATTGTTGTTCATTGCCAAGCAACACCTAACTGCGAAATAAAGGCAGAAATAAACGAACAACGGCCGCAAAAATGGTATGATTTATCGATAGAGGAAAATGTTGGTTTAGCAGCATCTACCCAAAAACTAATTAACCTACTAAAACATATTTAACTAGAATTATTGAGAAACATTATGAGTCGCACAGTATTTTGTCAAAACTTAAAAAAAGACGCCGAAGGATTAAGCTTTCAACTTTACCCCGGAGAAGTAGGTAAACGTATTTTTGATAATATTTCTAAAGAAGCTTGGGGAAATTGGCAGAAAAAACAAACCATGCTCATCAATGAAAAGAAAATGAATATGATGAATGTTGACGATCGCGCTTTTTTAGAAGACGCAATGCTCGCTTACTTATTTGAAGGCAAAGAGCCTGATATTGAAGGCTATGTACCACCATCGGCATAACATACTGTAAAAATTAAGGATAATTTATGAAAAACACATTATTTTCACTAGCTCTTACTTTAGCAACGTTAAGTGCTGCGGCGCTAAGTAACGTGGCATTGAGCCACGAACATGTTTCAGCATCACCAGAGAATGCAAGCGTGTATTTTATTAGCCCTACCGATTGTCAAACTGTGCCCAGTACATTTACCGTAAAATTTGGCTTAAGCGGCATGGGAGTTGCGCCAGCAGGGATAAAAAAAGACAATACCGGTCATCATCACATACTCATTGATACCGATAAGTTACCTGATATGCACGCACCTTTACCCGCGACAGATAAAATAAAACACTTTGGTGGTGGTCAAACTGAAACAGAATTAACACTCCCCCCAGGAAAACATACCTTACAACTGGTATTAGGTAACCATTTACATATCCCACATCAAAAACCGGTTATATCAAAACAGATAGCAATAACTGTTAAATAAACCGCAATAAGGATAATAAAACAGCAAACAAACTCTTTTTTTCAAAATAGTAAAAAAAATAGTTGACGAACAAAGTTAAAAACAGTCTAATAGCGCCCGTCTTAACGAGGCAGCAAAAACGCTTCGAAAAGAAATGCCCCGATAGCTCAGTTGGTAGAGCAGAGGATTGAAAATCCTCGTGTCCCTGGTTCAATTCCGGGTCGGGGCACCATTTAAAGAAATGGTGCTATTATTTATTTAATAAAATCACTATTTCGGTGCCAAAGTATGTTAATTAACTATTGATATACTGCACACAGTTTTGTGTGCCGACTTAGCTCAGTTGGTAGAGCAACTGACTTGTAATCAGTAGGTCGCCAGTTCGACTCCGGCAGTCGGCACCATTCATTCAAGCCCTAACTTCGGTTAGGGCTTTTTTGTATCTATCGCTTGATTAAATTCTTAATCAATTTCACTTACACCAATATTTTATCTACCCCACAATATTCGTGACTTACACACCTGTTTAATATTTATTTCGTGTTATTGATAGGCACAAAATAAACCCTATTTTGAATAAACCCAATTAGTGCGAATTGGGTATTAGGGTAAATCTAACTTTTCATAATGATTTTTCAGGTGTTTCTAGGGGTAAAAGGATTTAATCCGTTGCTTAGGGTACATAGGTTGATGCATAGGCCGCTAAAACTGCGAGTGAATTTTATTAGGGTAAATTAGTTGATGGTGTAAATATACGAACGGGGTATTAGCACCAGTGATAGCTATTGGTTTGGGCTGTAGTTGATTTAACTTAACCAGTGAATAGCAGATAAAACAGGTGTTATTTCTCAACATATTTACTTAAGTAAATATTAATAATTTTTTATAGAAAAAGTTTAGTTAATTATTGTCTGTTTCATCTGCTTTAGTATTAATGATTGTTATTGGTTTAATTTGCTTTCACAGTTAGTTTTCTTGGTTTTATTTCTGATAATGTCATTACTGATACCTTTTAAAATAAATCACTAAGATTACACCTACAACTTAAATCTGTTACCAATTAACCTTTGAGTTAATTTCTTTGATATTTCACACCTATATATTAAACCCAAACGGCTTTTGCTGCGTATTAGTTATAAAGACTCTGTTATTTACGGTGAACATCGTGTTTATTATTAATCTTATTGGCTTTGATATCGCTTGGTTTGGACTAGTTTATTGGGGCAACTTTTTTATCCCTGTTGCATTATTAATGTTGCTCCTACACTTCTATTTTGTATCTAAGACTAGAATTAAGGAATTTTACCTAATTTGTACTGTAACGATTATTGGGATAATGGTTGACTCTATGTTGCAGTATTTAGGTATTTTTGTTTTCCCAGAAGGGAAATTCATGCCATTTTGGTTAATTACTTTGTGGTTTTGTTTTGCCTCAACACTTTGTCATAGCTTGAAGTTCTTACAAGAGTCAAAGTTATTTCAAGGTATTATTGGTGCACTGCTTGCCCCTTTAAGTTACATAGCAGGTAACGAGATGAATGCGGTATCGTTTGGTTTAAACGTAACGACTACTTTCGTCATTCTTTCTATTATTTGGGGATCACTTATGATTCTATTTTTCTCGTTGAAATCTTACTTTTTTGACAAGGAATTTTGTTATGTTTAAGCCCCTTTTAAGTGTTATTTTATTCTTTTCTATTAATTCATTTGGTTGGTGTACACCTAATACATCGCTAAAATCACAGGCAATCTTTGCAAGTAAAACTAATCTTAAATCAGTAATGGCTACTAAACAATTTATCACGACAGGTAGCGCGACTTTTTCAATTTTATTTTGGGATTTGTATCAGAGCCAATTAAAAACAACATCGGGGAAGTATCCTATATCTGTTGATAACGATGAACTGATATTTCAAATTGTTTACCTAGCTGATATTTCCAATGAAGACTTAATCACACGAACAATTGAACAATGGCAACATCAAGGCGTGTCAAAAAAAGTCTATCAACAATATATTGAAACCTTAACAGCTATTTGGCCAAACATTAAGAAGGGAGATAGTTTAGCTTTATTAATGCAAAAAGATAAAAGTATTTTTTACTTTAATAGCCAGTATATCGGCGCAATTCATGATGAAATTTTCGGTCAGCTATTTGTCAATATTTGGCTACATGAAAGTACCAGTGAACCTTCGTTACGCTCACAATTATTAGGAGAGAAGAGTAATGAATAAACTTATTAAGATCATTTTCACAACGATAGCGATGGGTTTTCTTTATGCCTGCTCAACTGATATTAAACAATATAACAAGGTAGATACACCATTTGATATTAAGGCTTACTTTACCGGGCCTGTCGTTGCTTGGGGTATGGTGCAAAATTATTCCGGCCAAGTTACTCGACGTTTTTGTGTCGAAATTCAAGGGAGTTGGCAAGGTGATGAAGGATTACTTGCTGAAAAATTCTATTTTGACGATGGTGAAATCACTTACCGCAACTGGCAACTTGTCAAATTAGCAAATGGCGTTTATCAAGGCACAGCTGAAGATGTTATTGGCACTGCTAGTGGCCAACATGCCGGTTTTGCCTTTCATTGGCAGTATAGTTTACAAGTACCTGTGGATGATGATGTTTATGTACTTCATCTAGATGATTGGATGTACCAGCTTGATAGTGATCGTGTGGTAAATAAAACTAAAATGAAAAAGTTTGGCGTAACCGTTGCCGACATCACCTTATTTTTCGACAAATCCATACCTGATCAACATTGCCAAGGTTAAGGAAGTAAGCTCCTTCTCGTTTTCACCTCCTTACTCTACTTTATTACTTTCTCTTAGAACGCTCAGATTCAACCTCATATCACTAGAGCAACTTAGGGTGTTAACTTATTTGTAAAGTTACCACCCTAAGAAGTAAAGCCGTTAGCTGTTGTTTTATAAACTCTTTTTAAATTTACAACCATATTTATACGATAAATATTCAATTTAAGATCACAAAAATTATTATATTTATTTTCAATATAAAAAGTGATCAAAATGATTTTTACCGTCGTAAGTAATAATGAAAATTAATTAAAATTGAGGGGTACACCCGTGAATAAATTCAGACTGTTATGCATAACTTTAGCAAGTGTCGTGTTATTGCAAGCGTGTAATGATGACAATGATAAAACTGTGGAAGTTGCTGATGAACCTATGTCCACTATGACGATAGCAGATACAGCCGTTTCTACAGGGAACTTTACCACACTAGTAGCCGCAATGCAGGCTACCGGGTTAGATGTAACGCTCGCCGATACCAGTCAAAAATTTACTGTTTTTGCTCCAACAGACGAAGCATTTTCCTTACTTGGACAAGAAACCATTGATGCTTTGTTAGCTGATACAGAAACATTGACAGATATTTTAACCTACCACGTTGCTAGCGGTGAGATTCCAGCAAGTACAGCGATCTCGCTAGCCGGTACGAAAGTCGAAATGGTCAGTGGTGATGAGATAGGCTTGTCACTGGCAAACGATAGCTTATTGGTCAATACGGTGGCTGTAACTGACACTGATATAGTTACTTCCAACGGCATTATTCATGTCATAGATGCGGTGTTATTGCCTCCAGAAGAAATGATTGAGCCAACAATGAATATTGTTGAAACAGCCATTGCCAATGGCAGTTTTACTACCTTAGTTAGTGCTTTACAGGCAACTAATTTAGATGCGGTATTAGCTGATGAAAGCACTGATTTCACCGTGTTTGCTCCTACAGATGATGCGTTTGCATTAATTGATGAAAAAACCATGAATACACTATTAACTAATCCTGACGTGTTATCTAGCATTCTTTTACAACATGTCGTTTCTGATGCAGCCGTTGATTCGGTTACTGCTTATACCTTAAACGGAACTTCTGTTGAAACAGCATCAACAGCTATGCAACCCCTAGTGATTAATACCATGACAGATAAGTTAACTTTTGGAGGTGCTAATATTGTCATCAAAGATATCTATACCACCAATGGCATTATTCACGTGATTGATGCAGTGATTGTAGGTGAAGTAGAAATCCCTGCACATATGAGTTTAGTGGAAGTAGCGGTTGATAATGGTAATTTTACAAAACTTGCATCAGCACTTGTTACAACAGGTTTAGATAGTGTACTGGGTGATCTTGATAATAATTATACGGTATTCGCACCAACCGATGATGCATTTTCAAAACTTGTAGAAGGTAGCTTAGAAAGTTTAACCACAGAACAGTTATCAGACATTCTTTTATATCATGTACTACCAGGTAAAGTCATGTCTGATACAGTTATTTCATTAGCACAAACAGCAGATAATATGACCAACACAGCATCAGGAAGCTCAATCGCATTATCATTTGTTGATAGCATGCTGTTTGCTAATGGCGCAAAAGTGAGTGCTGCAGATGTGATGGCAACTAACGGCGTCATTCATGTTGTTGATACTGTTATCTTACCTCCTACATCAATTGATATGTCTTCAAAAACCATTGTAGAAGTAGCAGTCGATGACTCTGATAATTTTTCAACCTTAGTAACTGCCTTAACTGCGGCTGACTTAGTGTCTACATTGGCTGATGAAAGCGCAACTTTTACAGTATTCGCTCCCACTAATGCTGCTTTTGATAAAATTGATGCTGATGCCCTAGCTGCATTATTAGCAGACACTTCAGCATTAACCAATGTGTTACTAACACATGTGGTTAGCGATAGTGCTATTTCAACGATTGATGCTTATGCTGCGAACGGTAAGTCACTCACCACTGCATCGGGTAGTAAAATAGCTGTCTCTGTCGATACTAAAAATGGCACCTTAATGATTGGTGGTGCGAATGTAACGGTTACCGAAATAATAACGAGCAACGGCATTATTCACGTCATTGACACGGTAATTTTAGAGTAATTATGACCTTTAGCTGTGCAACGCTTTGCCCCTGAACACTCTATACAGGGGCTTTTTTATTACTAAAAATCACATTTATTTGATCGCCTAAGCATTTTACTTCGTATGAACTAATATGAAAAATTTCATTGAACATGAATTAAAAAACTTAACTCTGCCAGTCTTTCCGTTATCAGTATTTATTTTGCCCGAAGGTAAGATAAGGTTAAGGATTTTTGAAACTAAATACCTAAAAATGTTGAGCATGATTTCATCTCATCAACTGTTTGTTATTCAACTCATCTCAAAATCTTTCAATATTGATAGTAATAACTGGGGCAGCCTGGTAAAGATACAAGACTTTAATCAAGGGGAAGATGGCATACTAGAAATAGACGTGCATTGCTTTACACTCGTTAAACTATCAAACATTCAGCTTGATCAAAGTGACTTAGTCTTCGCGCAAGCAACCGCTCTTTCTCATTGGGCTGATAAAGGCGAGGATGAATTTTTGTCGCCATCTGAGCTGAGTTCAGCCCTTAACGATATAATTAATAATAACACCTTGTTAAATCACCTATACCAGCACAGAGCGCTAAACAACAGTCATTGGGTAATAGCAAGGTGGCTAGAACTTTTACCTGTGGGTTTAAAAATAAAAAGCCAATTTGTTAAATTAAATGACTTTTCTCAGGCAAAAGATTTTATTAATTCAGTTATTTATAAATAATTTTCCTGTTGAGTGATCTTTTATTGATTACCAGCGTATAGGTAATTAAATGATGACTAATCGGTATTTACAGCGATGCAAACTAATTTGCTATGCACACAGACAAATGCTAAATCTATTAAGATGTCTAACGAAATAGATCATTCCCAGCTTTGTCTAAAACTTAAAGCTGTCGCACAAAGCAGAGATAAACAAGCCTTCACGGTATTGTTCAAGTTTTTTGCACCTAAAATTTTACGGATAGCTCGTGGTAAATTCCCTAACGAAGCACAAGCTAATGAAGTGGTTCAAGAAACCATGAGTAATGTTTGGCGTAAAGCACACCTTTTCAATGCTGATAAAGGTGCTGCTACCACCTGGGTTTATACAGTAATGCGTAATGTAACCTTTGATATGTTACGTAAAATTAAAGGGAACAAAGAAGATAACTTAAGTGATGATATCTGGCCGATTGCCGAAAGCATGGTTAGTGAGACTGACAACTATGAAGATCATCTTGCTCAAGATAACTTACTCAGCGTTATTGATACCCTTCCAGAAGCACAAAAGGAAGTAGTAAAAGGTTTTTACTTGATGGAAATGTCCCAAGAACAATTAGCGACTAAATTAAATTTACCTTTAGGCACTATTAAATCTAGGTTGCGCTTAGCACTCGCTAAACTCAAAGTGCAGTTAGGAGAAGAGCATGATTAAACATCACCCTACTTTTGAGTTACTCAAGTCATTCGTTGATGGCGAATTGCCAGCATCCTTATCAGCAGGAATAGCTATTCACGCTGACATGTGCCCGACTTGCCAACGTCAAATTGCACAACTAACCGAGCAAGTTGCAGAAAATAGCTTCGAATTTGAAGAAGCTTTTCTTGACCGTTTTATTATTGATTCTAATGACGATATTGAGAACATGCCAGTAATCAATTTTGATCAAATGATTGATGATATAACCGCATCTAACGCCTTAACAGAAACGGATGTTAAAACAGAAAAGCGTATAGAGTTTAACAAGCAATCCTACGTTATACCTGCTGTACTTCATAACATGAATTTTGGTAAAACATCGCACATAGGTAAATTATCTCGAGCACGTATTCAACTTGATGAAAATGAAATTCACACCAGTTTATTGCACATTCAACCTGGAGGCGGTGTACCTGAGCATACACACAAAGGATTTGAATTAACGTTATTACTAGACGGTTCTTTTGAAGACGAAAACGGTCAATATGTAAAAGGGGATTTCATCATGTTAAATGGTGACCATCAGCATCATCCAATTTCACCTGAAGGTTGCTTATGTTACACCGTAGCAAACGATGCATTGCATTTTACCCAGGGAATAAATAAGTTACTTAATCCAATAGGTTCATTTATTTACTAAATGAAATTAGGAGATCCTCATGATCCTTAACGTTGATAAGAAAGATTTACACATAGGTATTAGTGCGTGTTTAGTTGGTGAAAAAGTACGCTTTGACGCCAGTAATAAGCCTTCAAAATTCTGTATTAATGAGCTTTCTCAGCATGCGACCTTTAAAAGCTTTTGCCCTGAGGTGGCAATAGGTTTACCCGTACCAAGAAAAACTATCAGACAAATTAAGCAAAACGACTTGATCACTGTATCGAGACCCGATGGCAGTGGCGATGTTACTCAAGCCCTAGCAGCTTATGGAAAAAAAGTGGCTGGTTTAACTAAAAACCTTAGTGGTTATATCTTTTGTGCGAAAAGCCCGACTTGTGGCATGGAGCGTGTAAAAGTTTATAGCCCTGAAGGCAATGCCTTAAAGGCTAATGGTGTAGGAGCTTTTGCCAAAGAAATCATGACAGAAAATCCTTCATTACCTTGTGAAGAAAACGGACGACTCAATGATCCATTGATCAGGGAAAACTTTATTGCTCGCGTATATGCATACAAACATTGGCAACAGTTAAATGAATCAGGCCTAACTAAACATAAACTCATCAGTTTTCATAGCCAATATAAGTATACCGTAATGAGTCACGATTTAATTGCTTACAAACAATTAGGACGATTATTAGCTCGCGCAGATATAGCATTAAAGCCGATGGCAGAACAATATATTAGCGGTTTAATGCAAGCGCTTAAAACACTAGCAACAAGAAAAAAACATGCTAATACTTTAGCGCATATTCAAGGCTACTTCTCTAAACACCTTCAATACAATGAACGTAAAGAGTTAACACAGCAAATACATGATTATCGTTTAGGCTTGATTCCGTTAATGGCACCGCTGACCTTGCTCAAACATTACCTTTTACAATACCCAAAAATTTATTTAGCGAAACAGTCTTATTTATCGCCTTACCCTGAACAGTTAAAACTCAGGTACGCATACTAGACACTTTTCTATGTAAACTTTAAGGAATATCAGTGTTACTTTGGCTCAGAAATGATTTAAGAACCCACGATAACCCAGCCTTACACTACTTTTTAAACCATAAAAAATCTGAAGATGTCGGTAAGGCTATTTTCTTTGTTTCAAAAGCTCAATGGCGACAACATCATTGGTCAGAAATAAAAATAGACTTTATCTTAAGACATGCTTATTCCCTGATTAAAGAACTCGCCCGTATAGGTATTAAGCTCGATATTGTTCATGTCGATACCTTTAAGCAGCAAACGAAATACATAAAAGAGTATTGCCATCAACACGCAATATCAGAAGTCGTTGCCAACGCTGAACTTGAATATAACGAACAACAACGAGACAAAGCGCTTAGTGAACATGGCGTTAATGTTACCCTCTTTGAATCTGACGTTATAGTGCCAAAAGGAAAAATACTCACTAAATCTAATACTATGTTTAAAGTGTTTACTCCCTTTAAACGCGCTTGGCTAAAGTATGTGCAAAGCAATAGTTTTGAATATTTAGGCAAAGTTCAAACCGATGATAATGTTGATATACCCTCTAAAAGCAGTAGTGATAATGAAGTAAAAGCCCCCTCTTCAATAAACTGGCCGCTTGCTGACGAATTTGAGCAAGAGGTGCTAACTCAATTTATTAATCACAAACATAAATATTATAAAGATCAAAGAGACATTCCGAGCATAAAAGGAACTTCGGGAATATCTCCTTACTTAGCTGCTGGTGTAATTAGCCCTAGATATGTATTAAGACTTCTGCTTAACCATTGGCCTGACCTATTACTGGCCAGTGATAGCGATAACTTCATTTGGCTCAATGAGGTTATATGGCGAGAATTTTATCGCCATTTATTATTTCACCGCCCCGCGCTATCAAAACACCAATGCTTCAAAGAAAAATACCAGCAGGTTCATTGGCCTAATAATCCCAAACACTTTGAGGCATGGAAACAAGGGCGAACCGGTTACCCAATTATTGATGCAGCCATGAAACAACTCAATACCACGGGCTGGATGCATAATCGACTTAGGATGTTAACGGCAAGCTTTCTCACTAAACATCTTTTAATAGATTGGCGTTGGGGTGAGCGATATTTTATGGAGCAGCTTATTGATGGCGACTTAGCCGCTAATAATGGCGGCTGGCAATGGTCTGCCAGTACCGGTTGTGATGCTCAACCGTACTTTCGAGTATTTAATCCTATCAGACAAAGTGAAAAGTTTGATCCTTATGGAAAATTCATTCGTATATATTTACCAGAGTTAAGCGCTGTGCCAGATAAAGAAATACATTTTCCTCACAAATACCTAGAGAAACATCAACTAGATATTTATTGGCCAGCTATTGTTGAACATGCTACAGCTAGAATTAAAGCGATAGCGTTTTATCAATCAATTGAAAGAAACAATAAAGGAAATTTATGAGTGCTCAATTAAGCATTGTGAATAAAGATAAGCAGCAACCACCTTGGTTAGATAACTTTATTGATATCTACAGCCAGTTGTCGGTAGATAATCTTCACTTATTGGACAAATTGTATCACCATGACATTATCTTTATTGATCCTATACATTCATTAAATGGAATAGACAAGTTAAAAGCTTATTTCGAAAACCTTTATAGCAATCTTGTCAGTTGTGATTTCACCATCGTTCAGGTGATACATGAGGGCAACCAAGCAGCCATTTATTGGCAAATGAAATTTTGCCACCCTAAGTTAAACAAAGGTTTTGAAATTGAAGTGTCTGGCAGTTCTCAAATCCAAGGGATTGACGATAAAATTATTTATCACAAAGACTTTGTTGATGTTGGCGCGATGCTTTATGAGCACATTCCGTTTGTTGGAAAATTAATTGCTTTTATCAAGCGCAGAGCAAGTAAGCATGAATAAGTTCGGCTTAAATGCTCAAGGTAAAGTCGTACTCATCACGGGCGCTACATCAGGCATTGGTCTGGCTTTATACTTACATTATAAAAAGTTAGGTTATCAAGTGGTCACCTGTGGACGAAACAAAGAAAAACTAGCACAACTAACCCCTGATGCTGCAATGCATTTAGTTTTTGATGTTAACGATATTAGTGCTATTAAAATGGCAGCTAAGCAAATAGTTTATATTGATATACTTATTCTTAATGCTGGTACTTGTCTTTATATTAATAACGCTAAGCAATTTGATGGTAAAAGCTTTAGAGAAGTGATGAATACTAACTTGCTTTCCATGGGAGCTTTATTAGAGTGTTTTTTACCTAAGGTCATTGCTGGTGGACAATTAGCTTTAGTGAGTTCTAGCGCGACTATTTTACCCTTTGCTCGGGCAGAAGCATACGGAGCATCAAAAGCAGGGGTAGACTATTTGGCCAATAGTTTAAGGATAGATTTAGTGAGTGAGCATATTGATGTTTGTCTTATTCATCCTGGTTTTATAAAAACACCATTAACCGAAAAAAATAACTTTTCCATGCCATTTTTACTTACGGCAGAGCAAGCAGCAGAAAGAATTTATCAAGGTATTAAACGAAGAAAGCATTATCTACATTTTCCAAAGCGCTTAACTTTATTGTTAAAGCTGTTAGCTTTTTTACCGCAATCTTTTAGTAGGTTGCTACTGAGCAAGGGATTAAACACATGAAAAAAATAGCCATTATAGGATCAGGCATTTCAGGATTAACCGCTGCTTATCTATTGTCAAAAAAGCACCATGTTACTGTTTTTGAAAAAAACTCAACACTTGGTGGCCATACTGCTACCGTTGATGTGTCTATAGAACAACAAAATTATGCTATTGATACCGGATTCATTGTTTTTAATAATAAAACCTACCCTAACTTTTTAGCTTTACTAGGTGAAATTGGTATTGATAAACAAAAAACTGAAATGAGTTTTTCAGTTCATAATAGTAAAACCGGTCTAGAATATAATGGCCATAACCTTAATTCTTTATTCGCACAAAGACGCAATGTCTTCAGACCTAAGTTTTGGTTGCTGATCAAAGATATTTTACGTTTTAACAAACTATGTAAAGAAACTTACCAGCAAAATACCTACCAAGCAGAATTAACTCTAGGAGAGTTTTTATCCATTCATTGCTTTAGTGCATTTTTTGCTGAGCATTATATTTTACCAATGGGCGCGGCAATTTGGTCAAGCTCATTAGCGCAAATGGAAGCTTTTGAATTTCAATTTTTTGTCAAGTTTTTCTATAACCATGGCTTACTCAATATCAAAGACAGACCGCAATGGTATGTTATTCCAAACGGCTCACGCAGCTATTTAACTCCATTGAGTATGCCTTTTGCAAAAAACATTCATTTAAACGCCAACATTAAAAATATTACAAGAACTACAGAAGGTATCACTATCAACTTTGATGATGATCCTGAGCAGTATTTTGATGAAGTTGTTATTGCTTGTCATTCAGATCAAGCACTAGCGCTTTTATCTGATGCAAGTGACAATGAAAGAAACGTGCTGTCTGCGATGCCGTATAAAGCTAACTCAGTCGTACTACATACTGATATTGAAATGTTGCCTAAACGAAAAAAAGCTTGGGCAAGTTGGAATTATCAATTAAGTGATAACCGCGACGCTGACGCTAGTGTCACTTACAACATGAATATTCTGCAAGGCATTCAGTCAAAGCACACTTTTTGCGTAACCTTAAACCAAAAACAAGCAATTGATCCCGATAAAATTTTAAAAGAGTTTACTTACCATCACCCTGTTTTCTCATTACAGTCATGTCGAGCGCAAAAACTGCGCAATTTAATTTGTGGTCAACGAAAAACTCACTTTGCTGGCGCCTATTGGCATAACGGTTTTCATGAAGATGGCGTAAAAAGTGCTATTGAAGTAGCCAAACGTTTTGGCTGCGCCCTAAACGTCGCAACTAAAGACTAGGCTAACGGCGAACTCTATGAGTAATACACCGATTAATCAAATATATACCGGTAATATTTATCACCGTAGATTTACACCGACAGTTCACAGCTTCAATTATCGGTTATTTATGTTGTCCTTAGATGTTGAGCAAATGGATAAAAAACAAGGTGCAACGGGAGTGTTTGGTTTCTCATGTTTTAAACCACTTTGGTTCAACGCAAAGGATTACTTAAAGGCAGGACAAAACAGCAAGACAAAAAATTATCATAAAAGTGAACCTAAACCATTATTTGCTCGTATAACAAATAAAGTTCAACAGCTTAAAGGTAATGCAGAGATATCTCGCATCACCATGCTAGCGCAAGTAAGGTGCTTTGGAGTTTACTTTAGCCCCGCGAATTTTTATTTTTGTTACAACACAAATAATGACTGTGAACAAATGTTGGTAGAGGTAAGTAATACCCCATGGCATGAAAGACATTATTATTTAGTCGATATAACAAAAAAAGATGTCAGCGAAAAAGAATTCCAAGTATCTCCCTTTATGGACTTAAATATGCGTTACCACTGGCGGGTAAAACCACCAGAGCTAAATAATAAATTGCTTATTAAAATAGAAAACCATAATACGCATGGTGATATGAACAAAGTTTTTGAAGCTGGCTTAGCGATGCAGCCTAAACCATTAACAGCAAAAAATATTTTCAAAACATGGTGTAGTTTACCTGTGATGACAGTGAAAATAGTCACCAGTATTTATTGGCAAGCATTAACGTTAGTTATTAAGCGCATTCCTTTTATTGGTTACCAAACCTTAGCAGATAAAAAGCGGAGTTAAACATGGAAAACATTGCACCTATCAACATAAAAAATAGAATGAATTGGTTTGAGGGTCACTGTCGAAATTTGGTTTTCTCACTATTTTCAAAAATTAGTTATGGCGTATTAGAAGTGGTAGAAGGCAAGCAGCACCGTTTCTTTCCTAACACCCCAAATACAGCTAAGGTAAACGGAAAAATTATCATTAATGATAGTAGTGTCTATAAAGACTTTGTTCGTGGTGGCAGTATTGGTGCAGCAGAGTCATTTATAGAAGGAAAATGGACCAGTCCAGACCTCACATCGGTTATCCGTATATTTGCAAAAGCCCAGCAACAAACCGACCAATTAGAAAAAAAAGGCGCTTGGTTAAACAAACTTAAGAATCAGTTTTTTCATTGGCAAAACCGAAATAACCAGACAGGTTCTAAACGCAATATTCTTGCACATTATGATTTAGGTAATGAGCTATACACCCGTTTTCTTGATGACAGTATGATGTATTCTTCGGCCATTTACCCATCACCTGAAGCAACATTAGCTGAGGCACAACAGCATAAATTAAAAACAATTTGCGAACGATTAGCCTTAACAGAAGATGATCATTTACTAGAGATTGGCACGGGCTGGGGCGGTTTAGCGATTTATGCAGCCAAGCACTATGGTTGTAAAGTCACCACAACAACCATTTCAGATGCGCAATATGAGTTTGCCCAAGCTAAAGTAAAAGCCAATGGGTTAGAACAGCAAATTACCTTATTAAAAAACGATTACCGTGATCTTAAAGGGCAATTTGATAAATTAGTGTCTATTGAAATGATCGAAGCTGTTGGCTATGAGTATTTACCTAGCTTTTTTGAGGTGTGTAATCGCTGCTTAAAGCCAGGTGGAAAACTGTTAATTCAATCAATCACCATTGTCGACCAACGTTTTGATTACTATAAAAACAATGTTGACTTTATTCAGCGCTATATTTTCCCAGGAGGCTTTCTTCCTTCAATCTCAGTGTTATCTGATCATTTAACTAAACACTCTGACTTAGTGGTAGAAACTATTGAGGACATAGGTTTAGATTACGCAAAAACACTCGCTGATTGGCGAACAGCCTTTTTAGATTCTTGGTCGGAGTTAACTAGCTTTGGCTACGATGAAGCGTTTAAACGTCTGTGGCTTTATTATTTTGCTTATTGCGAAGGTGCATTTCTAGAACGATCAACCAGTACCGTGCATTTAGTTGCTCGCAAATGAGGTGGCTATGTTAAAAATTATGTTTAAAGTAACTTTTATCGCTATTTTATTTTCTTTATTGTCCGCCTGTACAACGGTGCCTGAAGGCGTTAAACCTGTAGAGAATTTTAACCTCAGTAAATACCTAGGAAAGTGGTATGAAATTGCCCGCCTTGACCATTCATTTGAAAAAGGGTTAGACGAAGTAACCGCAGAATATCAATTAATGCCAGAGGGGCATGTAAAAGTTATCAATAGAGGTTTTTCAACTGAAGAACAAACTTGGAGTAAAGCCATTGGTAAAGCTAAATTTGTCGAAACAACCGATATAGGCTTTTTAAAAGTATCTTTCTTTGGCCCCTTTTATGGATCTTATGTGATATTTGAATTAGATGAACAATATCAATACGCTTTTGTTGCTGGACCAAACACTTCATATCTATGGTTATTGTCAAGAAGCTCTAACCCAGATAAAGCTGTAGTAGATAAGTTTTTAAGTATGTCGAAAGATTTAGGCTTTGATACAGATGAAGTTATTTTTCCTAAACACCAGATGCTGTCAAAACAAAATCAATAATCACACGAATCAGACTATGAACAGCTAGGGCTATTATTGTATTTCAAGAGATTATTCATGTAGTTATAGTGCATAAACAGTGACTTTAACCCTTTAGCGTCAGTACCTTGTAATTAGTAGGTCGACAGTTCGACTCCGACGGTCGGCACCATTCATTGAGAACCCTATGTAGCTTGTTAAGAGATACATAGGTTTTTTTCTTTCTCTAGAGGCTTATTTGAAACCTAACGTTTCAAAGTGGCTAAAGAGACTCGAAGCTCCCTTCCATTTCAATTTGTTTTGTCATTGTTTAAAAACTTGTTATCAGTACATTACACCAAAACGCCATTTAGCATAAATGCAGGTAAAAAGAATACTGATGCGTAAAGTATGGAACCAGAAACAACAAACGCGCTTGTATAGAATAATGCTTGGGTAAAATATACTTTAGTCTGAAATATTGAGCTACTTTTGAGTGCAGAAGTGCAAATGTTAACTTCAAACTTTACCCGCTGAATAGCCGATTGAATACGAAGTAGCATTGGTTTGCAGTATAAAACCAAAAAGCTAAAGACTAGCTCTATACCACCAATATCTGCCATCAAAATAAATTCTGGAGCAAAAGGAGCGACACAACACATTATCGCAATAAATATAAACTTTTGAGTTTTACTTAAATTTTCCCACATACTCTTAACTATCCTTGTACTTATAACGCCCAAAGAAGGGACTAATTAATAGTTTGCTACAATGTGTTGCGAAACTAAACCGAGCAAACTGTTGACAGTCCCGCTTAAGTTTCTTGTTGGGTTTTACTGAATTTGAGTATTTGCGATTTTGTTTTTAAAAAGACAAAAACACTGAGGGCTAATATGACAAATGCAGGAATTCCTTCGACGACAGGTGTATACTTGACGTGAAAATACACTCCTCCAACCATGATAATAGCGATACCAACAGCTGAAATAGCACAGAGAGGTCTGATGAACAACCCTATGACACCTGCGATTTCACAAGCGCCAATGAAGTAACCAAACCATTCAGGCAACCCAAGAATATAAAAACTTTCGTGAAGCTCAGGAACGCCGGCCAATTTGGCAGCGCCACCTACTATCAAAACAAGGACGATTAGTCCTCTTGCGATATTAAATCCGTATTTTTTCATTTCGAATTCCCATACTCAAATAACCTGACACCTCGTTAAGAGGCAAATAATATGCTGGCTAAAATAAGCGACGCAGGAACAAAAACCAACTGAATTTTATCCTTACGAAACAGATTATTAGGCGACTTTAAAAAACACTATACCTGCAACTAAAACTAACGCGACATACGACAAAAATTGAATGCCTGCTTGCCTATGCTTATTCGCCAACTCACGCACTGTTTTATTAGAAGTGCTACGTAATAACTTTGAACCTTTTGATGATACAAATGCTATTGGAATTTTTAGGTATTTAGGTGATCCTAGTTGCTCCCAAATTTTAGGTTCAAGTGTTTTCACCGATTGATAATATCTATATTCAGCCAAACCTGAGCGAAACATTAGAAAAACCCAGATTGAAACGAGAACAATTGAAATCAACATAACTCCTCCAAGCCATCAGAATACACTAAAATAAATAAAACACCTAACAAGCTATTGTTAGCGCTGTATTTTTTTGAATATTAACCCAATACAGCAACCGTAAATACCGAACTGTATTATTAAATAAACACTTTCCATTAACATGAACGTAATAGGGTTTAACATGGATTGTTTAGCTACCAGAGCTAATACATGTGATGTCCAAAAAAACATACCCAACAAAGCCGAGTATTTTAAACCTCGGGTAACTCCAGCAGCTGAAAAGTTAACATAAGAATATAAAAAGGAAAGTACAAACCCCTGAATAATTATAGTGGCAAACCCTAAAATCAAACTAGGTTCTCCATCAAAATAACCAAATGCAGTGTACTTATCTTTAAATAATATTACGTGCCAAATAACAGCTAAAGGAAACGTAACAAATGTATAAGCTAATGTTCCAAATATAACAGACTTTTTCACTGAGCCCCCCCCTCTAAACACCTACCACCCAAATAAGGGGCTAAAAAACTTGGCTAAAATTAATGAAGCACGAACTAAACCAAGCTTTTTTAATCCGTGCTTAATTGCCTTGTAATATTTTTATTACACCTAACCTAATCTTTAGTTAGCTCTAGTTTAGTTAAGAGTATTTCAATACTCCGACTAGGATAATAGGATGCTGCTACAAAAATCAAAATAGCGACTAACGCCAATTCGTTACTCAAGTCTGTATATTTGTGCAAGCCGAAAGCAAAAGCTGCAAACAAAGGTGCTGTAACCAAGAACGCTCTTGACTCACTAATTCGTAAATCTTTTGCACAATACGGGCATCGTATTTCAGTATTTTTTAATAGCTTTAATTTTAACTTTTTCTCAATAAAGTTTTTGCAATTGGGGCATTGATTTTTATAACCCATTTTAAATATGACTCCATTCTATTTAAAAAAATAACACCTCATTAAGAGGCATTAAAATAGTTGATAAAATAAGCGACACAGGAACAAAAACCAACTGTTATTTTCCCTGATTAATTTGCTTGTTGGGTGCAAATTGCCACTATTTCACCTTGGTTTTGCTCGATATCTCTATAAAGTAAAGCTTGTTGTAATTCACTTACTTCCATTTTTTTACGTTTATGCAGAATAGGTGTTGCAAGTTCTAAGATTTTTAATCTAGTTTCAATTGAACGACATAGCGTTGCTTTTGCTTTATCAATGTCGTTTTGTTGAATATTTATCAAGGCAAGCCTCATCTCCTGAGCACCAGAATATAATTGACTGCTATAAGAGCCTGTAGCACCAACCATACCAAAATAGAAGCCACTTAGAGCCCCTAATACAAAAACACTTAAAATGAATAATGAAAAAATAATTTTAGATTTCACCACAACTCCTTTTGCACCTAACGCCTATTAAGAGGCTAAAAATAGTTGGTTAAAATAAGCGACGAAGGAGCAAAAACCAAGCGTTTTCAGTTTAACTGCCTTGTTATGTGCTGATTAATCGTAATTATTTACAACTTAAAGTATTGAAGTGAATTATTAATTGAGTTTTACCCTGATCACCAACTGAAATCCACTCAAAATTATTTACGGTATAAGAATCCCCTTTATCTGCAACAACCCATTCATCAACACCTTTTGCCCCATTACTAACATCACCGTGGACTGTAAAACCTATAGGAGCGACATACTTTCTGTTTGCAACTAACAACTTACAGTTTTCAGCACTAGTTTCTGTAATGTATGTGCTTTGTGTAACTTTAGGAAATTCATTGATAAAGGTGGATGGAGACATAGAAGTGGCACAAGACTGTATGAACAGTAGTAAAATTAATAGTGAATACTTCATATTGGGCTCCTTTAAGCACATAACGCCCCATTAACGGTCAAATAATATCTTGGCTAAAATAAGCGACGCAGGAGCAAAAGCCAACTGTTATTAGTACTAGTTTATTTGTTTGTTAGCATTACTTTTTTGCAGACCAAGCGGCTTTTCTTGCTTGACGCTGTATTTCAGATAAATCGTCATCAAATGAAAATGAATAAATTCTCCAACCTTCTTTCACTTTGAAAAATTGAAATTCGTAACGTACAGGCAGTCTATCGTAAGTAGCCAGGTATGTAACATATACAAATGACTCACCAACCAAAAACGTATCTAATTGACCAATATGATGAACATTACCAACTAACCCTTTTAGAGCTTTAAGCTGTGTTTTAACATTTTTAATTTGATCTGGAATTGCAGATACATATTCATTTGAACTGTAAATCGAATCAACTGCCTGATCTATTTTATCTTTTTTATATAATTCAAAAAATTTATTAATTTCTTGCTGATAATCAGCAGCAAAAAGATTAAAAGAAACCGTAAGTGATAAAAGTAAAATTATACTTTTCATTTTTTGTAGAACTCCATAGTAATGCTAACGCCTCATTAAGGGGCTGATAATGCTTGGCTAAACTGTGTAACGAAGTGGAACTGAGCCAAGCTTTAGCAGTCCCGTCTTGAACAGCTTGTTATACAAAACTACTGCTGAATATCAAATCCATTCAAAAAATTATCAATATCATTTCTATATTTACTAACAAGATTTGAACCAGTATATGTAAGGTACTGAGTAGCACCTGACTTGTCTGAATAGTAATACCCTAAATAAGTAAACTTGAGACTTTGTATTGTACCTTCCATTTCCATGTATATAACTTTTTTGCCATTAACCATTCTATATTCTTGTTTAGTAACTCTTAAATCAGGTGCAGCCCCTTTAGCATTATCTACAGCAAGCTTTACTAATTCCTCGAGATCCATTTCCCATTGTTCTGATATAACCATGCCATATAAATCGGAGCCTTTAATATTAAAAGTATACTCTGCTGATTCATGACCATTATCATTCTTCTTGAACTTCCATTTTTTAGGGTTTATCCAAAAAGCAGAATTTGTCTTAGTGCTTTTAAGCATAAAATTTGAGCTTGGATCTTTTGAAAAAGTTAATGGGTTCATTTCAAGTTGAATATCCTCTTCAGCTTTTCCATTTTCATATACCCAAGTTCCATCATCTTTTAGAATGACAACATCACCTTCTTCCGTGATAGCTTTTTTACTGGCAACAGCACTCAAAGTAAATAAGCATAAGGCTAAACCAACATAAATTTTCATGCGAATCCTATAATTTTGTATAACGCCTAACTCAGAGGCAATAAAATAGTTGGTTAAAATAACCGAGGCACGAGCAAAAACCAACTGTTTTTTGTCCTGCTTTAATGACTTGTTAGGCATTTTTATACTGAGCCGATTTTATCAGTTTGGCGCAAAGTAAAGCTGCCCAACCAATAAGAACCCAATGTCCAGTAAACAGCCTCAATTGATAACTTAACAGTTGATTATAACCAGCATAATCAACTTCTCGGATAACTGTACCTTTTTGAACTAGGAAATATGCGCCATTAATAATTTTGGGATTACCACCTTCAAGTAATGCTATACATAAGAAAAAATTCATTAATATATATGGCATTACAGGAAAGAATAGCCCTCCTAGCAATATTGGTGCATTTTCACCACCAAGCTTAAAAAACTCCTCGCTGCTTGAGATAACTCTTTTTGCCAAAAATATAAAAACACCCGCAACCAATATTGCGGTCCCGTGAAGCTTTGGCATTAAGCCGTTTGTAACTGCGAAATCTAGTTCAAAATATGTACTCACATGAATTACCACAAACACGAGGAAAACTAAATTTGCAAAAGGAGTTAAGAGCCTATCCATGCAATATGCC
>NZ_BAAJLW010000004.1:0-534601 GCF_057546125.1 Colwellia sp. SU-HH00943 | reverse complement strand
AAAGCCCGATTCGAAAGAGTCGGGCTTTTTGCTGCTTGGTGTTTAATAAAACAATGATAACTATTAAACACAGCCTTTCACTGGTGTTGGTACAAATATTAAGTACAATATATTTATTTAAATTATCTCAATAGAGAGTTTATGAAATTTAGTCATCAGTATGCACTTCAAAATAGTAATAGTTTTAATGTTAAAACGACATGTTCTACCATTTATTTTCCTGAAACAATTACGGATCTAGAACAGTTACCTGATTTAACGTCAGACCATTTTTATATTCTTGGTGATGGTAGTAATACGCTATTTATTGATCAAAAATCTCCTGTAATCATCAAGCCAAGCTTTAAAGGTGTGACAGTATCCGAAAATGACGATGAGTATATTGTTGGTGTTGGGGCAGGAGAAAATTGGCATGAACTGGTTTGTTTATGTTTATCCAAGGGTATCTTTGGATTAGAAAACCTTGCTCTGATCCCCGGCAGTGTGGGTGCAGCACCTGTTCAAAATATTGGTGCTTATGGTGTTGAGCTATCTAATTTTTGTTTAGAAGTTAAATGGTTTGAGTTTTCAACGAAAACGGTTAAAACGTTGACGAGAGAGGAATGTAATTTTTCTTATCGGCATAGTATTTTTAAAGATAAATTATATAACAAAGGTGTTATTACTGAAGTTGTATTTTCTTTTTCTAAGACTTGGCAAGCAAACCTTTCTTATGCAGGGTTAAATACACTGGGAGATACACCTAGTGCGCAGGAGGTAATGGAAAAAGTTATCAGCTTACGTCAAGCTAAATTGCCTGATCCGAACCAGTTACCTAATGCAGGGAGTTTTTTTAAAAACCCTATAGTTAATTATGAAAAATTAATTAGCCTTCAATCAACATATCCAGATATGCCTTATTACCCACAGAAAACTGGCAAATTTAAATTAGCAGCAGGTTGGTTAATAGAACAAACAGGTTTAAAAGGATTCCAAGAAAATTTAGTAGGTGTTCATAAAGATCAAGCGCTAGTGTTAGTTAATTATGGTAGTAAAAAGGGTTATGACCTTGTTTTGCTGGCGAAATTTGTTCAACAACAGGTGTTAGATAAGTTTGATATATTTATTTCTCCTGAAGTGCGCATGGTGACAGCACAAGGAGAAAAAGACTTTAAAGACTTGAATATCACTCAAAAGGTAAACCAACATGGCTAAGGTAATAAGAGAGCAGTTAATTAAAGCTTTAGCCAAAGGTAGCTTTGTATCAGGACAAGAGTTCGGTGCCCAATTTGGCATTAGTAGAACCGCTATCTCTAAAAATGTCAAAGCTATCGCTGAAATGGGGCTTGATATATATAGTGTCACGGGCAAAGGCTATAAATTAGCGCAACCCTTAAATTTATTAAACAAAGATAAAATTAACAAACTGCTATCAACAACAGACACTCGCTGTATTATTGAAGTTCACAGCTTAATTGACTCTACAAATAGCTATTTATTGCGCCGTTTACCCAACCAGTTATCACAGGGGCAAGTGTGTTTAGCAGAGTATCAAAGTGCAGGACGAGGCCGTCGAGGTAGAGAGTGGGTTTCACCTTTTGGTTCACAAATTTACTTATCCATGTATTGGTATTTAGAGCAAGGCCTGTCAGCGGCTATGGGCCTGAGTTTAATTACAGCACTAGCAGTAAGTGATGCTATTTATTCAGTTACTAATGTCCAAGTACAATTAAAATGGCCGAATGACATTTATCTAGATGGGGTTAAATTGGCGGGTATATTAATCGATCTTGAAGGACAAGCACTAGAGCCAAGTCATAGTGTGATTGGTATAGGGTTGAATCTAAATATGCCACAACAAGCAGCAGATAGAATTGATCAAAAATGGACAGATTTACAAAGCCATTGTCAGGATAAAATAGATAGAAATTTATTAAGCGCCCAGTTAATCCATCATTTATTAAAACGGTTAAAGCAATATCAAAATGAAGGCTTGTCAGAAATGATAAATGAATGGCATCCACGCGATATTTATTTAAATAAACGGGTGAAATTACTTACGGGAGAGAAAACCACCAAAGGAATTTGTCGGGGTATTAATAATCAAGGTGCATTGTTATTAGAAATTGATGGGCAAGTAAAACCAGTTTACGGTGGTGAAGTTAGCCTTCGAGGTGATGAGTGATTTTATTAATCGACATTGGTAATACGCGAACAAAATATTGCCTATTGAAGGACAATATTCGGGGTAAACACCAAGCTATAGAAAATAACCAATTAAATAAGGCTTTTTTAACTGAGCAATTTGCTGATGTTAGAAAAATAGTTGTTGCTAGCGTTAGCCATCAAGCGTTAACGGATATGCTAGAGACATGGTGTAAGTCACATAATATTATTTATCAGCATGTAAAGAGTGAAGCTAAAAAACAATCGCTGATTTCTGCATATCAAGATTATAATAAATTAGGCGTTGATCGTTGGCTTACCTTAGTTGCTGTCGCTACAACAATGCCAGGTAAAAATGTATTAATTATTGATGCTGGAACTGCAACAACAGTTGATTTACTGGCTGCTGATGGTCAGCATCAAGGTGGGTGGATATTAGCTGGTACAGAAATGCTTAAATCAAGTGTATTAGCGAATACAGTTCAGGTTCATGCACAAGATAAAAAACAACCAAGTTTAGCATTTGGCGTTAGTACTTCAGAAAATGTAAATAATGCGGCTTGGGTAGCAACCGTTGGGATGGTGAATTTAGCCATTGAACAGAGTAAGAGTCATGGAATTGAAGTGCATGAACTAATATTGACGGGAGGTAATGCTCAACAATTATCTGCACTAATATCTCAAAAGAATCAGGTCATTGATGATTTGGTTTTTATAGGGCTACAAGCATATAGCGAATCCTAATAACGCCATTCAATGGATAAAAAAACATCAAACACTAAGCAAACAGATTAGAAACAAGTAAAAACATCAATTTTTTTTAATTTTGCCCTTGCAAGGGGCAAAACATTACTCTAGAATTCGCACCACTTAATGTAGTGCCGACTTAGCTCAGTTGGTAGAGCAACTGACTTGTAATCAGTAGGTCGCCAGTTCGACTCCGGCAGTCGGCACCATTAATACTATTTCAACTGAGTTGAATAGGTAAATATACTGGAGGGGTTCCCGAGTGGCCAAAGGGATCAGACTGTAAATCTGACGGCTCCGCCTTCGGTGGTTCGAATCCACCTCCCTCCACCATATTTTTAGTTTGTGCTTCACAATAAAAGCGTGAACTTGAAACAGAGATAATCTGATAGAGTTAGCGGGTGTCGTATACTGGCTATTACCTCAGCCTTCCAAGCTGATGAAGCGGGTTCGATTCCCGCCACCCGCTCCAATCTATGTGATTTATGCTGATATGGCTCAGTTGGTAGAGCGCACCCTTGGTAAGGGTGAGGTCGGCAGTTCGAATCTGCCTATCAGCACCATTCCTTAGATTAATCTATTCGTATTATTTCAATATTAGTAAACTTGTAAATCTAAACTTAATTTTATACCTAGAGGTATTTTAAAATGGCTAAAGAAAAATTTGAACGTACGAAACCGCATGTAAACGTTGGTACAATCGGACACGTTGATCACGGTAAAACAACATTAACAGCCGCTATCTCTGCGGTATTAACTAAAGTACATGGTGGTGAAGTTAAAGACTTCTCACAAATCGATAACGCACCAGAAGAGCGTGATCGTGGTATCACAATCAATACATCTCACATTGAGTATGATACAGAAACTCGTCACTACGCACACGTAGACTGTCCAGGTCACGCCGATTACATCAAAAACATGATTACCGGTGCAGCACAAATGGACGGCGCGATCTTAGTAGTTGCAGCGACAGATGGTCCAATGCCACAAACACGTGAGCACATCTTATTATCACGTCAGGTTGGTGTACCTTTCATCATCGTATTCATGAACAAATGTGACATGGTAGATGACGAAGAATTATTAGAATTAGTAGAAATGGAAGTTCGTGAACTTCTTAGCGAATACGAATTCCCAGGTGATGATTTACCAATTATCCAAGGCTCAGCATTAGGCGCACTAAACGGTGAAGCTCAATGGGAAGAGAAAGTAATTGAATTAGCAGACGCTTTAGATTCATACATTCCAGAGCCAGAGCGTGCAATTGATGGTGCATTCATCATGCCAATCGAAGACGTTTTCTCAATCTCAGGTCGTGGTACAGTAGTAACAGGTCGTGTAGAGCGTGGTATCATCAAAGTAGGTGATGAAGTAGAAGTAGTAGGTATTCGTGATACTCAAAAATCTACTTGTACAGGTGTAGAGATGTTCCGTAAGTTGCTTGACGAAGGTCGTGCAGGTGAGAACTGTGGTGTATTATTACGTGGTCTTAAGCGTGAAGACGTAGAGCGTGGTCAAGTATTATGTGAGCCAGGTTCAATTTCACCTCACACGAAGTTTGAGTCAGAAGTATACGTACTTTCAAAAGATGAAGGTGGTCGTCATACACCATTCTTCAAAGGTTACCGTCCACAATTCTACTTCCGTACAACGGATATCACAGGTGCAGTAGAGCTTCCTGAAGGTGTAGAAATGGTAATGCCAGGTGATAACTTGAAATTTGTAGTAGAGTTAATCAACCCAGTAGCGATGGACGAAGGTTTACGCTTCGCGATTCGTGAAGGTGGTCGTACAGTAGGTGCAGGTGTTGTATCTAAGATTATCGACTAATTAGCATTTAATTGCTGTTATTCTTGTATTAACTTTGTTGTGGATACTCATTGACTAGCGTCAATTCCGTGTCCACGCCGCGTTAATACTTCGAATGACACACAATTAGAATTGCTAATAGATAGATATAAAAGACGCTTCGGCGTCTTTTTTGTTTTTACAAATATCTCGTCCTGAAATGTGTTTAGCAATGAAGCAAAGAGTTGTGCTATTGGCGGTGATTTATATTTGTTCACTTTTTAAAGAAAATATCAAAGCATCTTTTCCAATTACGCAAAGCTGAAAAAGATGCTTTGATACCTAAATTTATTCTCAAATATTAACCATATAGAAATAGCTTTTTCTTAGATAGTAATGGCTTTGTTATGAGGGCAAGCTGATATCTTGTAAATAGTACTTGAGTAAACTGCTGTGCTGAGTATAATAGCGCCTCACTTCTCGAGTATCTCTTAATTCCCAAACTAAAACTAAGATTCACCCGACAAGTGTAACTATTGCTTTAGTAAGCTAGTAGTTTGCTAATGATATATAGGGGTGTAGTTCCAATTGGTAGAACAGCGGTCTCCAAAACCGACGGTTGGGAGTTCGAATCTCTCCACCCCTGCCATTTTATAGTGTCATATAGATACAGAGGCAGATAATAACCTCATTTGAGAGAGGTTGTTAGTTTCAAACTAGACTGATAATTACGGAATAGAAATATGAATGCAAGTACAGAAGAGCAACCAAGTAGTTCGTTAGACGGCTTAAAGTGGGGCATTGTAGTCTTATTATTAGCTGCAGCAATTGGTGGCAATTATTATTTTGGTCAAGAATCAGTTTTGATACGTGCTATTGGTGTTGTTGTAGCCGTTATAGTTGCAGGCTTAATTGCAATGCAAACATTGAAAGGTCGTACAGCAGTCGAGTTTGCAAAAGAATCTCGTACTGAAGTGCGCAAAGTTGTTTGGCCAACACGTCAAGAAGCAATACAAACAACGGGTATTGTATTAGTAGTAACATTATTAATGTCTGTACTACTATGGGGCTTAGATTCAGTATTATTTTGGTTAGTTGGCTTAGTTACAGGTATGAAGGTACTATAATATGTCTGAAGAAAATATCTCGCCAGAAGGTGAAGAAGCGCAAGAAGAGCAACAAGTTAATCAAAACCCAAAACTAAGATGGTATGTTGTACAAGCGTTTTCGGGTTATGAAGGACGTGTTCAAAAAACCTTAATTGAGCATATCGAAATTCACAACTTACAAGAAAAGTTTGGCGAAATATTAGTGCCGACAGAAGAAGTTGTAGAAATGCGCGCTGGACAAAAACGTAAAAGTGCTCGTAAGTTCTTCCCAGGCTATGTACTTGTTCAAATGGAAATGGATGAAGAGTCTTGGCATTTAGTGAAGAGTGTTCCTCGTGTACTTGGTTTTATCGGTGGTACAAGTGATCGTCCTGCACCAATTACTCAACGAGAAGCTGATCGTATCCTACAGCGCTTAGTTGATACAGATAAGCCTAAACCTAAAACATTATTTGAACCGGGCGAAGTGGTTCGAGTTATTGATGGCCCGTTTGCCGACTTTAATGGTGTGGTTGAAGAGCTGGATTATGAGAAAAACCGCATTAAAGTATCTGTGCTTATCTTTGGTCGTTCAACGCCAGTTGACCTTGAATTTGGTCAGGTTGAAAAAGGCAGTTAGTTTCACTCTAGCAAGATAAGAAATATTTTCTGAAAACCAAAGACCTTGTCTTTGGTTTTTTTATTGTAGTTATCGTAAGCATTACATACCTAAATTTCACTCGTTTAAAAAAGATCTTGAAACCTATTCATTGATTAATATATAATCCGCTGCCGCGTTTTTTTAGCGCGGCCTAAAATTAGACTCTTTTTTAATAATGGTATTGAAAAACAGTCGCTTTAGTAAACAGGGAAGCGAAAACTACATGTGAGTTAGTAGCGTTAATTACCCACAATAAAGGTATTTTAAAATGGCTAAAAAAGTCCAAGCTTTAATCAAGCTACAAGTAGCTGCTGGTGCAGCTAACCCGTCACCACCAGTTGGTCCTGCATTAGGTCAGCACGGTGTGAACATCATGGAATTCTGTAAAGCGTTTAACGCAAAAACAGATTCAATTGAAAAAGGCGCTCCTGTTCCAGTAGTAATTACTGTTTATAACGATCGCTCATTCACGTTCGAAACAAAAACTCCACCTGCTTCATTCTTATTGAAAAAAGCAGCTGGTATCAAAAGCGGCTCTGGTCGTCCTAACACTGAGAAAGTGGGTACTGTTACAACAGCTCAACTTGAAGAGATCGTTAAGACAAAAGAACCTGATTTAACTGCTGGTTCTATGGAAGCTGCAGTGCGTACCATTGCGGGTTCTGCTCGTTCAATGGGTTTAGTGGTAGAGGACTAATCAATGGCTAAATTAACAAAACGCGCTCGTCTAATCCGTGAAAAAGTAGACGTAACTAAAGAATATGATATCAATGAAGCAGTAGCTTTATTAAAAGAGTTTGCTACAGCCAACTTTCGTGAAAGTGTAGATGTTGCAGTTAACCTTGGTATCGATGCTCGTAAATCAGATCAAAACGTTCGTGGCGCAACAGTATTACCAAACGGTACTGGTCGTGAAGTACGTGTTGCTGTATTTACACAAGGTGCAAACGCAGAAAAAGCTAAAGAAGCTGGTGCTGATATTGTAGGTATGGAAGATTTAGCTGAGCAAGTAAAAGCCGGCGAAATGAACTTCGACGTTGTTGTTGCTTCTCCTGATGCAATGCGTGTTGTTGGTCAGTTAGGTCAAATCTTAGGCCCACGTGGTTTAATGCCTAACCCGAAAGTTGGTACTGTAACTCCTGATGTAGCTGGCGCTGTTAAGAACGCTAAGTCTGGTCAGATCCGTTACCGTAACGACAAAAACGGTATCATCCATACTACTATTGGTAAGGCTGATTTCGAACCTGCTCAATTACAAGAAAACTTAGAAGCATTGCTTGAAGCTGTTAAGAAAGCTAAGCCTGCAAATGCTAAAGGTCAATACTTGAAGAAGATTTCTCTTTCTACCACTATGGGTGCTGGTGTTACCATCAACCAAGCTAGCTTAACCCAAGCTTAATTTCTGAAAAGAAATCATGTAGAAAAAGTGAGGCTTCATTTATTGAACCTTTACAAGGGCGAAATTATAACCTATAATTTCGCCCCTTAAATTTTGGTAGGAGTCGGTTAGATTCTATTTTAATAGAAAGTAACATGACCCCCGTCCAAGACCGTAGGAGTATTTTTTGGATAGGTTTACCTTCTGGTAGGCTGATGAAAATAAATACTTAATTTTTCCTACGTAGATGGTGATTACCCAGATATTTTTCCTTAAATTCTGGTCCTCGCCGTAATGGCCTAACCAATCATATTATTGGTTAGGGATTGTAAATACCGGTGCTCATATATGATGCCCGGTGAACCAGGAGTTAAAGCCAATGGCTATCAATCTTGATGATAAAAAAGCAATTGTTGCTGAAGTTCAAGAAGCTGCCGCTGGCGCTCAATCAGCTGTAATCGCGGATGCCCGTGGTGTTACAGTTGAAGCAATTACTGTATTGCGTAAGCAAGCACGTGAAAATGGCGTATGGATGAAAGTTGTCCGTAATACATTAGCACGTCGTGCAGTAGAAGGTACGGAATTTGAATGTGTAAATGACACATTTAAAGGACCTACTTTAATTGCATTTTCAAACGAACATCCAGGTGCTGCTGCACGTTTATTCACTGACTTCGCTAAAACTAACGAAGACTTTGAATTAAAAGCAGCTGCATTTGAAGGTAATGTTGTAGACGTAAATATGTTAGCTAAGCTACCTACATACGACGAAGCAATTGCCCGTTTAATGAGCGCTATGAAAGAAGCATCTGCCGGCAAATTATGCCGTACGATTGCTGCAGTTCGCGACCAGAAAGAACAAGAAGCAGCGTAACTTTTACCACTTTATTGGTAAAATTAAGCATACTTTTTGTATTAATAGTTATTCAAACAGCATTTTATGTTTTATCTGAAATAAAACAAAAGCTGTTTCTTAAAAACAGGAAATTTTATAATGTCTATTTCTAAAGACGATATCCTAAATGCTATTGCTGAAATGTCAGTAATGGACGTAGTTGAATTAATCGAAGCAATGGAAGAGAAGTTTGGCGTATCTGCCGCTGCTGCTGTTGCTGTTGCTGGCGGTGACGCTGGTGGTTCAGCTGAAGAGCAAACTGAATTTGACGTAGTATTAACTGGCTTCGGTGAGAAGAAAGTTGCAGTAATCAAAGCAGTTCGTGGCGCTACAGGTCTAGGCCTTAAAGAAGCTAAAGAATTAGTTGAATCAGCACCTAAAGCACTTAAAGAAGGTGTTGATAAGGCTGAAGCTGAAGAACTTAAGAAAGCTCTTGAAGAAGCTGGTGCTTCTGTTGAGATCAAATAATCTGTTTTTAAATAGATTGTTTGCCTGAAAAGGCAATGGCTGGTGATTTAAACGTCACCGGCCTTTTTGCGCTTTTTTTAATAGAAAAAATTGTATTTTTTTTTCTGAAAACAGTGCATTATTTAGTGTTGAGTAATTTTGAAGAATTACTCCGTAATGTTTAGACGTAAATATTACAGCAATACCCTGTTTAGCTGAATGTATTTTCACTAGGCAGATTTGGCCAAAACCAGCAAGCTGAGGAACCCCATGGCTTACTCATACTTTGAGAAAAAGCGAATTAGAAAGGACTTTGGTAAAAGTGCACAAGTAATGGAATATCCATTCTTGTTGTCCATTCAACTCGATTCTTTCCGCAAGTTTATTGATATTGATCCAACAGGTGAAACCGGTCTAGAGGCTGCTTTCCGTTCTATTTTTCCAATTAAAGCTTATTCAGGTAGCTCAGAATTACAATATGTAAGCTATCGTTTAGGTGAACCGTTATTTGATGTTAAAGAATGTCAAATACGAGGTGTTACTTATTCAGCACCATTACGCGTAAAATTACGCTTAGTGGTATACGATAAAGAAGCTCCGGCAGGTACTGTAAAGGATATCAAAGAGCAAGAAGTGTACATGGGTGAAATCCCGTTGATGACAGACAATGGTACTTTTGTAATTAATGGTACTGAACGTGTTATCGTTTCACAGTTACACCGCTCTCCAGGTGTATTCTTTGATCATGATAAAGGTAAAACGCATTCATCGGGTAAAGTATTATATAACGCACGTGTTATTCCTTACCGTGGTTCTTGGTTAGACTTTGAATTTGATCCAAAAGATAACTTATTTGTACGTATTGATAGACGTCGTAAATTACCAGCGTCAATCATCTTACGCGCTTTGGAATACTCAACTGAAGAAATCTTAGATATCTTCTACGATACCACTGACTTCGCAATCAAAGGCGATAAGTTAGTAATGGATTTAATTCCAGAACGTCTTCGTGGTGACACAGCTACTTTTGATATCAGCATCAAAAAAGGTGAAGTGTTAGTTGAGTCAGGGCGTCGTATTACTGCACGTCATATTCGTGCGTTAACTAAAGCTAATGTTGATAAATTAGAAGTACCAGCAGAATATATTGTAGGTAAAGTATTATCAAAAGCTTATATAGATGAGTCTACGGGCGAAGTAATTGCTGAAGCAAATGCTGAAATTACCTTAGAGTTATTAGCTGAACTAAGCCAAGCTGGTCATAAAAAATTATCTACCTTATATATGAATGAATTTGATGTTGGTTCATATATGTCTGACACATTGCGTGTAGATAGCTCAACTAACCGCTTAGAAGCGCTTGTTGAAATATACCGTATGATGCGTCCAGGTGAGCCGCCAACAAAAGATGCAGCAGAAACTTTATTTGGTAACTTATTCTTCTCATCAGAGCGTTATGATTTATCAACTGTTGGACGTATGAAGTTCAACCGTCGTGTTGGTAATGAAGATGGTCAAGCGGAAGATACCGGTGCTGGCGTATTATCAAATGAAGATATCATTTCAGTAATGAAAACCTTAATCGACATTCGTGACGGTAAAGGTGAAGTAGATGATATTGACCATTTAGGTAACCGTCGTATCCGCTCTGTAGGTGAAATGGCAGAAAACCAATTCCGTGTTGGTTTAGTACGTGTAGAACGTGCAGTGCGTGAGCGTTTAAGTCTAGGCGACTTAGATGCCGTTATGCCACAAGATTTAATCAACGCTAAGCCGATTTCTGCGGCAGTGAAAGAATTCTTTGGTTCTTCGCAATTGTCACAGTTTATGGATCAAAACAACCCGCTTTCAGAAGTAACGCATAAGCGTCGTATTTCTGCATTAGGCCCGGGTGGTTTAACACGTGAACGTGCTGGCTTTGAAGTACGTGACGTACATCCAACTCACTATGGTCGTGTTTGTCCAATCGAAACGCCAGAAGGTCCAAACATTGGTTTGATCAACTCGCTTTCATGTTATGCACGAACTAATGACTACGGTTTCCTTGAAACACCTTATCGTAAGGTTGTTGATGGTTTAATCACTGACGAGATCGATTATCTATCAGCTATTGAAGAAGGCAACTTTGTCATCGCACAGGCGAACGCTGAGCGCGATGACAGTAACAAGTTAACGCAAGATTTGGTTAACTGTCGTTACAAAAACGAATTTACATTAAAATCATCATCTGAAGTTCAATATATGGACGTTTCACCACAGCAGATTATTTCTGTTGCGGCGTCATTGATTCCATTCTTAGAACACGATGATGCTAACCGTGCTTTGATGGGTTCAAACATGCAACGTCAAGCGGTACCAACACTTATCGTAGATAAGCCATTAGTTGGTACTGGTATGGAAAAGACTGTTGCGGTTGATTCTGGTGTAACGGCTGTTGCTAAACGTGGCGGTGTAGTTACTTATGTAGATGCATCACGTATTGTTGTTAAAGTAAATGAAAATGAAATGCATGCTGGTGAAGCAGGTATTGATATTTACAACTTAACTAAATATACACGTTCTAACCAAAACACTTGTATTAACCAACGTCCAGTATGTCGTTTAGGTGAACCAGTTGTTCGTGGTGATGTATTAGCAGATGGTCCATCAACGGATATGGGTGAATTAGCGCTTGGTCAAAACATGCGTATCGCTTTCATGCCTTGGAATGGTTACAACTTTGAAGATTCAATGTTGTTATCTGAACGCGTAGCAATGGAAGATAGATTTACTACTATTCATATTCAAGAGCTAACGTGTATCGCTCGTGATACTAAGCTTGGTAGCGAAGAAATTACGGCTGATATTCCAAACGTAGGTGAATCTGCTTTATCTAAATTAGATGAAGCCGGTGTTGTTTACATTGGTGCAGAAGTTAATGGTGGTGACATCTTAGTGGGTAAAGTTACTCCTAAAGGTGAAACGCAATTAACACCAGAAGAAAAACTACTTCGTGCAATCTTCGGTGAAAAAGCAGCGGATGTTAAAGACAGCTCTTTACGTGTACCTAACTCAGTAAAAGGTACCATCATCGACGTACAAATCTTTACTCGTGACGGCGTTGAAAAAGATGCTCGTGCAATAGAGATTGAAGAAACACAGCTTAAAGAAGTTAAGAAAGATCTTGGCGATGAATTAAGTATTCTTGAAGACGGTATTTTTGCACGTACTAAGAAACTATTGTTATCTGCAGGCTTAAATGAAGCAGATCTAACCGGCATGTCTCGTGATAAGTGGTTAACACAAAACTTATCTGACGAAGCACAACAAGCTGAATTAGAACAAATTGCAGAGCAGTACGACAATCTTAAAGAAGACTTTGATAAGAAGTACGAAGTTAAGCGTCGTAAGATCACTCAAGGTGATGACTTACAACCAGGCGTATTAAAAATTGTTAAAGTTTACTTAGCTGTTAAACGTCGTATTCAGCCTGGTGATAAAATGGCTGGTCGTCATGGTAACAAGGGTGTTATTTCAAACGTAGTACCTGTAGAAGATATGCCATACGATGAGCATGGTGTACCGGTTGATATCGTATTGAACCCGCTAGGTGTTCCATCACGTATGAACATCGGTCAGATCTTAGAAACTCACTTAGGTATGGCGTGTCGCGGTATCGGTGAAAAGATCAACCGTATGTTAGAAGCGCAGCAAGAAATTCATAAACTACGTAACTTCTTACAAGAAGTATACAACGTAGGTGAATCTCGCCAAGAAGTTGATGTTGCTAGCTTCTCTGATGAAGAAGTAATGCGTTTAGCTGCAAATTTACGTGCCGGTTTACCTATTGCTACACCAGCATTTGATGGCGCAGCTGAAAAAGAAATCAAAGAGTTATTCAAACTTGCAGATATGCCAGAAAGTGGTCAGTTTGTATTAACTGATGGTCGTACAGGCCGTAAGTTTGAGCGCCCTGTAACTGTTGGTTACATGTATATGTTGAAACTAAACCACTTAGTTGATGACAAAATGCATGCGCGTTCTACTGGTTCATACAGCTTAGTTACACAGCAACCACTTGGCGGTAAAGCGCAATTTGGTGGTCAGCGTTTCGGTGAGATGGAAGTATGGGCACTTGAAGCATACGGTGCTGCTTACACATTACAAGAAATGCTTACGGTTAAGTCTGATGACGTTACTGGTCGTACTAAGATGTATAAAAACTTAGTTGACGGTGATCACCGTATGGAACCAGGTATTCCTGAGTCATTCAACGTATTGTTGAAAGAAATTCGCTCACTCGGTATTAATATCGAGTTGGATGAAGACTAGGTCTACCCTATAGCTCGCTGAGCAAAATCAGTAAGGGAAGAAGGCAAATGACTTGCCTTCTTCTAAGATTTAACTCCGACAGGAGAAGAGTGTGAAAGATTTACTTAAGTTTCTTAAGCAACAAAATCAAACAGAAGAGTTCGATGGTATTCGTATTGGTTTAGCATCACCTGATTTGATTCGTTCATGGTCATATGGTGAAGTTAAAAAGCCTGAAACCATTAACTATCGTACTTTTAAACCAGAACGTGACGGTTTATTCTGTGCGCGTATTTTTGGTCCAGTAAAAGATTATGAATGTCTATGTGGCAAGTATAAGCGCTTAAAGCATCGCGGTGTTATCTGTGAAAAATGTGGCGTTGAAGTTACTTTAACTAAAGTTCGTCGTGACCGTATGGGTCATATTGAACTTGCTAGCCCAGTAGCACATATTTGGTTCTTGAAATCATTACCATCGCGTATTGGTTTATTACTTGATATGACATTACGTGATATCGAGCGCGTGCTTTATTTTGAATCTTATGTTGTAACCGAGCCTGGTATGACAACATTAGAGAAAAGCCAAATTCTAACAGAAGAAGAATATCTTGATGCGTTAGAAGAGCATGGTGATGAGTTCGACGCCTTAATGGGTGCTGAAGCTGTCTTAGCTTTACTACAACAAATTGATTTAGATGGCGAAGTTGCGCAAATGCGTGAAGAATTGCCAGAAATTGGTAGTGAAACTAAGCGTAAGAAAATCACTAAACGTTTAAAATTAATGGAAGCATTCGCTGCTTCAGGTAATAAGCCTGAGTGGATGATCATGAATGTTCTTCCAATTTTACCACCAGATTTACGTCCATTAGTTCCGCTAGATGGTGGTCGTTTTGCGACTTCAGATCTTAACGATTTATACCGTCGTGTAATCAACCGTAACAACCGTCTAAAACGTCTTCTAGACTTAGTTGCTCCAGATATCATCGTACGTAACGAAAAGCGTATGTTGCAAGAATCTGTAGATGCACTTTTAGATAACGGTCGTCGTGGTCGTGCTATTACTGGCTCTAACAAACGTCCTCTTAAATCGCTTGCAGACATGATCAAAGGTAAGCAAGGTCGTTTCCGTCAAAACTTACTTGGTAAGCGTGTTGATTATTCTGGTCGTTCTGTAATTACCGTTGGTCCAACATTGAAATTACATCAATGTGGTTTACCAAAGAAGATGGCTTTAGAATTATTTAAACCATTCATTTACGGTGTTTTAGAGCGCCGTGGTTTAGCAACAACAATCAAAGCAGCTAAGAAATTAGTAGAACGTGAAGGCGCTGAAGTTTGGGATGTACTGGATGAAGTAATCCGTGAACATCCAGTGATGCTTAACCGTGCACCTACCCTACATAGATTAGGTATCCAGGCGTTTGAACCTGTATTGATTGAAGGTAAAGCGATTCACTTACATCCATTAGTTTGTGCGGCTTATAACGCCGATTTCGATGGTGACCAAATGGCGGTACACGTACCGTTGACTATCGAAGCACAAATGGAAGCACGTACGTTGATGATGTCAACAAACAACGTATTAGCTCCAGCTAACGGTGAGCCAATTATCGTACCATCACAAGATGTTGTATTAGGTCTATATTACCTAACACGTGATTGTGTAAACGGTTTAGGTGAAGGCATGGTGTTTGTTGACACTAAAGAAGCCGAAAAAGCCTACCGTACAGGTGCTGCTGAGCTACACGCTCGTGTTAAGATTCGCATCACTGAGCATATTAGAAATGCTGATGGCGAATTTGAAGAGAAAACAAGCTTAAGAGATACAACTGTTGGTCGTGCTATTTTATGGCAAGTATGTCCAAAAGGTTTACCTTACGACATTATTGACCAGCCTTTAGCGAAAAAAGCAATCTCTAAACTGATTAACCATGCTTACCGTAACTTAGGTCTTAAAGACACAGTTATCTTTGCCGATCACATTATGTACACAGGTTTCCATTACGCAATGGTAGCGGGTGCATCTGTTGGTATCGACGATATGGTTATCCCAGATGCTAAGTACACTATCATTGAAGAATCAGAAGCTGAAGTTGCTGAAATTCAGGCGCAGTTTGACCAAGGTCTTGTAACTGCTGGTGAGAAGTACAACAAAGTTATTGATATTTGGTCGTCTGCGAACGAAAAAGTATCAAAAGCGATGATGGACAACTTATCGAAAGAGCAAATTAAAAACCGCGATGGTGAGATGGAAGAGCAAGACTCGTTCAACTCTATCTTTATGATGGCTGACTCGGGTGCTCGTGGTAGTGCCGCTCAGATTCGTCAATTAGCGGGTATGCGTGGCTTAATGGCTAAACCAGATGGTTCAATCATTGAAACGCCAATTACGGCTAACTTCCGTGAAGGTCTTAACGTATTACAATACTTCATCTCTACTCACGGTGCGCGTAAAGGTCTTGCTGATACGGCATTGAAAACAGCTAACTCGGGTTACTTAACTCGTCGTCTAGTTGATGTTGCACAAGATTTAGTTGTAACAGAGCATGATTGTGAAACAGAAGATGGCTTATTAATGGCACCATTGATCGAAGGTGGTGATGTTGTAGAGCCACTTCGCGAACGTGTACTAGGTCGTGTTGTTTGTGAAGATGTATTAATTCCAGGTACTGAAGAAGTTTTACTTCCGCGTAATACCTTAATTGATGAAACTCTTTGTGATGTGATTGAAGCAAACTCAGTAGATCAAATCAAAGTTCGTTCAATTATAACTTGTCAAACTGACTTTGGTATTTGTGCACATTGTTATGGACGTGATTTGGCTCGTGGCCATATGATCAACCAGGGTGAAGCAATTGGTGTTGTAGCAGCACAATCAATTGGTGAACCGGGTACACAGCTTACCATGCGTACGTTCCATATTGGTGGTGCGGCATCTCGTGCATCAGCAGAGAACAGTGTACAAGTGAACAACTCAGGTACATTGAAGTTACAAAATGCTAAATTTGTAACAAACTCAGACAAGCACATTGTTATCACTTCACGTTCATCAGAGCTTACGGTTATTGATGAAATGGGTCGTGTTACTGAAAACTACAAAGTACCATACGGTGCAGTACTTTCTAAAAACGATGGTGAAGCAGTTAGTGCTGGCGATACTATCGCTAATTGGGATCCGCATACGCATCCAATTATTACGGAAGTAAAAGGTAAAGCACAATTCGTTGATTTAATCGATGGCGTAACTATGGTTCGTCAAACTGATGAGTTAACGGGCTTATCAAGCATTGTAATTACTGAAGCGGCACAGCGTAGTGCTTCAGGTAAAGAAATGCGCCCAGCATTGAAATTAGTTGATGCAAAGGGTAAAGACATAATGATTGCTGGAACTGATATTCCTGCACTTTATTATCTACCGGGTAACGCGATAGTAAACTTAGAAGATGGTGCTGAAGTAAACATTGGTGATGCATTAGCACGTATACCTCAAGAAAGTTCTAAAACTCGTGATATTACCGGTGGTCTACCACGTGTTGCTGATTTATTTGAAGCTCGTAAGCCTAAACTTCCAGCTATCCTTGCTGAGAAAACAGGTATTATCGGTTTCGGTAAAGAAACTAAAGGTAAAGTTCGCTTATTGATCACTCAGCCTAGTGGGGAAGTATATGAAGAGATGATCCCTAAAACACGTCAATTAAACGTGTTTGAAGGTGAATCAGTGGCAAAAGGTGAAGTTATCGCCGATGGTCCAGAGTCTCCACATGATATTCTTCGTTTACGTGGTGTAGCACCAGTTGCTAACTACATTGTTAACGAAGTACAAGAAGTTTACCGCCTACAGGGTGTTAAGATTAACGATAAGCACATTGAAGTTATTGTTCGTCAAATGATCCGTAAGTGTGAAATTCTTGATGCAGGTGATTCAGAGTTCCTTAAAGGTGAACAAGTTGAAGTGGCTCGCGTTAATATCGCAAACCGTGAACTTGAAGCCGCTGGTAAGCAACCTGCTGAATACGAAATGCAAATGATGGGTATTACTAAAGCATCATTAGCAACTGAGTCATTTATTTCAGCGGCATCTTTCCAAGAAACCACTCGTGTACTTACTGAAGCTGCAGTAGCTGGTAAGAAAGATGGTTTACGAGGCTTGAAAGAGAACGTTATCGTTGGTCGATTAATTCCAGCTGGTACTGGTTATGCCTATCACCAAGAACGCGCTAAAGCAAAAGCTGCTTTTGATGCTCATGAAGATACCACAGTATCTGCAGATGAAGCAGAACAAGCATTAGCTGACGCATTAAGTGCTGATTTAGGTGGAGATGCAGCGAGTGAATAACTCGTTGGTGTAAACCAAGTTACTTTTTGAAAGTAGTTTCGCACCAGATAGTCGAAATAAAAACCGTACTCTGTAAAGGGTACGGTTTTTTTATGACTTAATAGTCATGAAAATATAGCGTAATAACCACGAATAACTTGACAGCATAACCATTGACCTATAGAATTTCGCGACCTTATATTCTGTACCTAGTAGACACTGGATTTTAAGGGTATACCAAGTGGATTAATTTATTACCCATTTAGCGAGAATTAAAAGGCTTAGAGGCAAGGCATTGATTGAAGATAATGGTTATTTCATTATTAAAATCAATAACGCCGCATATAAGCCTTTTAAACTCGCCCTTCGGGAATTCATTAGCAAACTAAGAACAGCACAAAATGAATAAAACATAGAATGACTATGCTTAAGTAATTTTGTTTGTTCTAAGCCCGCTAATGTAATTCTAAATTGTGTAATAAATTAGTCCATTTGGTATTAGATTTTTCACGTTTATAAGCGGGTAATTTGGCAAACTTAGTCAATAAGATTACCCAATGTTTTAACTAATCAGGAGCTATAATGGCAACTATTAACCAATTGGTACGTAAACCACGTGTCAAGCAGGTTCAAAAAAGTAACGTTCCAGCGTTACAAGCCTGCCCACAACGTCGTGGCGTATGTACTCGTGTGTATACAACTACACCTAAAAAACCTAACTCAGCATTACGTAAGGTTGCTCGTGTTCGTTTAACTAACGGCTACGAAGTAACATCTTATATTGGTGGTGAAGGTCATAACTTACAAGAGCATAGCGTGATTTTAATCCGTGGTGGTCGTGTTAAAGATTTACCAGGTGTGCGTTATCACACCGTTCGTGGCGCACTAGATTGTTCTGGTGTAAGCGATAGAAGACAGGGCCGTTCTAAGTACGGCGCTAAACGACCTAAGTCTTAACCGTTTCTTATTCTCTATTTAGAGATGAAACACGTTAAGTAAGGCCAAATTAAAAATTTTTAAAATTTATATATTTTGGGTAAAACCTGAATAACACGGAGAATTAAGATGCCAAGAAGACGCGTCGTAGGGCAACGTAAAATATTGCCAGATCCTAAGTTCCATAACGAACTTTTAGCAAAATTCATCAACATCCTTATGGTTGATGGTAAGAAATCTACTGCCGAAAAAATTGTATACGGTGCACTAGATATTTTAACTGAGAAAAATTCTGAAAAAACTCATTTAGAGTTATTTGAAGAAGCGTTAGATAACATCCGCCCACAAGTGGAAGTTAAATCACGTCGTGTTGGTGGTTCTACTTACCAAGTTCCAGTTGAAGTACGTCCAGTACGTCGTAATGCACTAGCCATGCGTTGGTTAGTTGAAGCAGCTCGTAAACGTGGTGAAAAATCAATGGCTCAGCGCCTAGCTAACGAAATGTTAGATGCGTCTGACAGCAAAGGTTCAGCGGTTAAGAAGCGTGAAGACGTTCACCGTATGGCTGAAGCAAACAAAGCGTTCGCTCACTACCGCTGGTAAGATAGCAGTATTGTTTGAATGTATTGCCTGCTTTAGGGCATATGCCTTAAAGTAAGCACATGGCTAGCAAGGGTTTCTCTTGCTAGCCATACTTGTTTTATAAAGAAGTGTTTTTAACAGTTAAATTAACTAAGCTTAATTGGCAATATTCCAAGTAGATTGGTTTACTTAATTTAATTGAAGTTAGTATTAAGTGTGAGTTGATTCACATCTAAATACGATTGAAGAGGAATTCAAATTGGCACGTACCACTCCTATAGAGCGCTACCGTAATATTGGTATTTGTGCGCATGTAGACGCGGGTAAAACCACCACTACAGAGCGCGTATTATTCTACACTGGCCTCTCTCATAAGATTGGTGAAGTGCATGATGGCGCTGCGACCATGGATTGGATGGAACAAGAGCAAGAGCGAGGAATTACTATTACCTCAGCGGCTACAACTTGTTTCTGGAAAGGCATGGAAGGTCAATTTGAAGATCATCGAATTAATATCATCGATACGCCTGGACACGTTGATTTTACCATTGAAGTAGAGCGTTCTTTACGTGTGCTTGATGGTGCCGTACTGGTGCTATGTGCCTCTTCAGGTGTACAGCCTCAAACTGAAACAGTCTGGCGTCAAATGGAAAAATACGCTGTGCCGCGTATGGTTTTCGTCAATAAAATGGACCGCGCAGGGGCAGACTATTTATCTGTTGTTGAACAACTAAAAGATAGATTAGGTGCTAATGCCGTTCCTATGCACTTGGCTATCGGCGCTGAAGAAGATTTTAAGGGTGTTGTTGATCTCGTCAAAATGAAGGCGATAAATTGGTCAGAAGATGATCAAGGCATGACTTTCACCTATGAAAACATTCCTGCTGATATGCAAGCAGAAGCAGAAAAATGGCATGAAAACCTAGTATCTGAAGCTGCTGAGGCAGATGATGATTTAATGGAAAAATACCTTGAAGAAGGTGAATTATCCGAGGCAGAAATTAAATCAGGTCTTCGTCAACGTACATTAGCGAATGAAATTATATTATGTAGCTGTGGTAGCGCCTTTAAAAATAAAGGGGTACAAGCCGTACTTGATGCTGTTATTGAATATTTACCGTCACCAACTGAAGTTGCAGCGATTACCGGTATCAATGACGATAAAGATGAAACGGAAGGTACTAGACCTGCCGATGATAATGAACCTTTTGCTGCGCTAGCATTTAAAATTGCAACTGACCCTTTCGTTGGGACACTGACCTTTTTCCGTGTTTACTCGGGTGTTGTTAAAACGGGTGATAGTGTTTATAACCCAGTTAAAGGTAAAAAAGAGCGCTTTGGCCGTATTGTACAAATGCATGCTAATGACAGACAAGAGATCAAAGAAGTTCGTGCAGGCGATATTGCTGCGGCAATAGGCTTAAAAGAAGTGACAACGGGTGATACACTTTGTGATGCTAATAAAGTGATAACCTTAGAAAGAATGGAATTTCCAGAGCCTGTAATATCCGTTGCTGTTGAACCTAAAACAATCGCAGCACAAGAGAAAATGGCAATTGCGTTAGGAAAGCTTGCGGCTGAAGATCCTTCGTTTAGAGTACATACCGACGATGAAACAGGTCAAACCATCATTTCTGGTATGGGTGAGCTACACTTAGACATTCTCGTTGAACGTATGAAACGTGAATTTGGCGTAGAATGTAATGTGGGTAACCCGCAAGTGTCTTACCGTGAAACAATACGTAAAAGTGTTGAAGTGGAAGGAAAATTTGTTCGTCAATCGGGTGGTAAGGGCCAATATGGTCACGTTTGGTTGAAGATGGAGCCTTTAGAAGAAGGCTCAGGTTTTGAGTTTGTTAACGAAGTTGTTGGCGGCGCAGTACCTAAAGAATATATTCCTGCAGTTGAAAAAGGCTGTAAAGAGCAAATGGAAAGTGGTGTATTAGCTGGCTTCCCATTACTAGATATTAAAGTGACGCTTTTTGATGGTTCTTTTCATGATGTTGACTCGAATGAGATGGCATTTAAAGTGGCAGCTTCAATTGGTTTTAAAAATGGTGCGCTAGAAGCAGATCCTGTTATATTAGAGCCAATGATGAAAGTCGAAGTATCTACACCAGAAGCTAACATGGGTGATGTTGTAGGTGACTTAAATCGTCGTCGAGGTATGATCGACGGTATGGAAGAAGGCCCAGCAGGTTTGAAAATTGTAAATGCATTGGTACCCCTAGCCGAAATGTTTGGTTATGCTACCGACTTGCGTAGTGCTACACAAGGCCGTGCATCTTACTCTATGGAGTTTCATCAGTATAATGAAGCACCGAAATTGGTAGCACAAAAAATTATGGAAACTCGTTAGAGCGACATAAATTATTTACAACAAGCGCGGTCACTTTGACTGTTGCTATTATTTTTTATAGTTAAATAAACTTTAAGGTAATTGAAAAATGGCTAAAGAAAAATTTGAACGTACGAAACCGCATGTAAACGTTGGTACAATCGGTCACGTTGATCACGGTAAAACAACTTTAACAGCTGCTATCTCTGCGGTACTTACTAAAGTACACGGTGGTGAAGTTAAAGACTTCTCACAAATCGATAACGCACCAGAAGAGCGTGATCGTGGTATCACAATCAATACATCTCACATTGAGTATGATACAGAAACTCGTCACTACGCACACGTAGACTGTCCAGGTCACGCCGATTACATCAAAAACATGATTACCGGTGCAGCACAAATGGACGGCGCGATCTTAGTAGTTGCAGCGACAGATGGTCCAATGCCACAAACACGTGAGCACATCTTATTATCACGTCAGGTTGGTGTACCTTTCATCATCGTATTCATGAACAAATGTGACATGGTAGATGACGAAGAATTATTAGAATTAGTAGAAATGGAAGTTCGTGAACTTCTTAGCGAATACGAATTCCCAGGTGATGATTTACCAATTATCCAAGGCTCAGCATTAGGCGCACTAAACGGTGAAGCTCAATGGGAAGAGAAAGTAATTGAATTAGCAGACGCTTTAGATTCATACATTCCAGAGCCAGAGCGTGCAATTGATGGTGCATTCATCATGCCAATCGAAGACGTTTTCTCAATCTCAGGTCGTGGTACAGTAGTAACAGGTCGTGTAGAGCGTGGTATCATCAAAGTAGGTGATGAAGTAGAAGTAGTAGGTATTCGTGATACTCAAAAATCTACTTGTACAGGTGTAGAGATGTTCCGTAAGTTGCTTGACGAAGGTCGTGCAGGTGAGAACTGTGGTGTATTATTACGTGGTCTTAAGCGTGAAGACGTAGAGCGTGGTCAAGTATTATGTGAGCCAGGTTCAATTTCACCTCACACGAAGTTTGAGTCAGAAGTATACGTACTTTCAAAAGATGAAGGTGGTCGTCATACACCATTCTTCAAAGGTTACCGTCCACAATTCTACTTCCGTACAACGGATATCACAGGTGCAGTAGAGCTTCCTGAAGGTGTAGAAATGGTAATGCCAGGTGATAACTTGAAATTTGTAGTAGAGTTAATCAACCCAGTAGCGATGGACGAAGGTTTACGCTTCGCGATTCGTGAAGGTGGTCGTACAGTAGGTGCAGGTGTTGTATCTAAGATTATCGACTAATTAGCATTTAATTGCTGTTATTCTTGTATTAACTTTGTTGTGGATACTCATTGACTAGCGTCAATTCCGTGTCCACGCCGCGTTAATACTTCGAATGACATACAATTAGAATTGTTAATAGATTGACTGAAAGGTCGTTTTCTTGAAAAAGAAACGGCCTTTTTTGTTGATGCTGTTAAATGACAGTGGTTTATGCAGGTTTGTTTCTGCAGAATTTAATATAATACCAAGTTGATTAAGTTCTTTCCCACTCAGCGAGAATTAAAAGGCTTAGAGGCAAGGAATTGATTGAAGAGAATGGTTATTCCCTTGTCAAAATCAATAACGCAGCATATAAGCCTTTTAAACTCGCCCTTTGGGAGCTTGCTCGATGCCCACTAACTTCGTTAAATTTATTTGATTTAGAATGACTAGACCTAAACAAATTTGCCTTGTTATTGAACATCGAGCATAGCTCTGAGTAGGGAAGAAATTTAATCAAATTGGTATAAATATGACTCGGGGAAATTATGTCTTGGCAACCTACGCTAAGTTGGCAAAATGCGCAAAAACGCGCGCAAATAATTCAGCAAATTCGACAGTTTTTTGCAGAGCGTAAGGTAACTGAAGTTGAAACACCTGCATTGTCTTTAGGGACGGTGACAGACGTGCATTTAGAAGCGTTATCGTGCCGTTATCACTTCCTTAATGATAGCTCAATTTCTGAATCTACAACCTTGTATTTACAAACTTCACCTGAATTTCATATGAAGCGACTGCTTGCTTCGGGATACGGATGCATTTTTCAAATAGCTAAAGCGTTTCGCCATGAAGAGGCTGGAAGGTTTCATAACCCTGAATTTACGCTACTAGAATGGTATCGATTAGGATTTGATCATTTTGATTTAATGCAGGAAGTTTCGGCTTTATTAAAAACGGTATTAGGCTGCGGAGAAGCAAGCCAAATAACTTATCAGCAAGTATTCATAAATCATACCGGAATAGACCCGCTAACGGCCACTCAAGAGCAGTTACTTTCGGTAATAAAGGAACATGATAAATTGAGTGATTGGTTAACGAGAGAGTTTAATGTTGATATTTTATTACAGTTTATTTTTAGTGAAATAATTGAAATAAATATTGGTAAAGACAAACCATGTTTCGTATATAACTTTCCCAAGTCTCAAGCTTCACTTGCTAAAATTTGCCCAAAAGATAATAGAGTTGCTCAAAGGTTCGAGTGTTATTATCGGGGTATTGAGCTAGTTAATGGCTTTAATGAACTTACTAATGTTGAGCAACAATCATCAAGATTTCAGCAAGATAATACGCAAAGACGTAGTTTATCTATGGCTGAAAAGCCCGTTGATGATAATTTTATTGCAGCATTAAATCATGGATTACCACAATGCTCTGGTGTCGCGCTTGGAATTGATCGTTTGATTATGTTGGCATTAAATGCCGAACATATTGAGCAAGTATTAAGTTTTCCGATCAGTCAAAGTTAAATTTTGTTAAATTATGCAGATTTTAATAATGTTATAATATCTCAATTGTGATATTATTACATTCAGTGCTTTCATCCTAAGGTTGAAAGCATATCAGCTCAAAAAGGAAAGCTGCTTCTACCGTTTTATTAAGTTGAGTAAGGTGATGGCAAGTGGTTTCTTATTTTTTACTTTCAGTTTGGTTTTAGATTCTTATGTTAGATAGAATAGGTATTACAGCAACATCGTTATGTGCATTACATTGCATATTGTTGCCTATATTATTACCTGTACTGCCTTTAGTGGGGTTAAGCTTCTTAGCGGATCACACATGGGAGCATATCTTTCTACTTATGACTGCAGTACTCGGCACTGTGGCATTATTTTCAGGCTTCAAACGTTATCATAAGCGTTTATATCCTTTTTATTTATTGTATCTAGGTGTGGCAATTTATTGGATGAAGCATGATTTCTCTGAAGCGTTAGAAATGTATTTTATTCTTGGCGGTGCTAGCTTGATAGTAGCCGCACACTTTATCAATATTAAGCTTTGTAATAGCTGTAAGCAGTGTGATGAAGAGGTTTGTAGTTCTTAATTCTCTATCCTAAATTTCTTGTCTGTTCTATTTTAATTAATAATTAGAGCAGGTGGAATAAGAGAAAACTCAACCTGCTCATAAATAAATTGTCGTCACCTAGTAATATTTATCTCACTAAGTATAAATGCTACGTTTAGCTAATATTCAATTCTTTTAACTTTCTCGTTAACGTATTTCTGCCCCAGCCAAGCTTTTTAGCAGCATCTTGCTTGTGTCCTTGGGTAAATAACAAAGCACGCTCTAACATTATTTTTTCAAACTCAGGCATGGCGGTATCAAGAATTGCACTACTACCTAGCGCTAATTGCTGATCCATCCAGTCGCTTAAAGCGGCTTGCCAAGATGAAGATTGTGGGGTTATTTGTGCAGTTCGCTCTGTTAATTCACTGGGTAAATCTTCTAGCAATATCTCTTGGCCACTTGCCATTACAGTGAGAAACCTACAGATGTTTTCAAGCTGACGGACGTTACCTGGCCATTGGCATTGTTGTAAAAAAGTAGCGGCTTTCTTACTTAATGTTTTAGGCTCAACACTTAATTCATTGGCGGCTTGTTTAAGGAAATGCTCACTGAGTTGAATAATATCTTCCTTGCGTTCTCTAAGGCTAGGAAGTTGTATGCGAATTACATTGAGTCGATGAAATAAATCTTCTCGAAATTCTCCTTTTTTAACTCTATCTTCTAAATTTTGATGGGTGGCTGCAATGATACGCACATCTACCTGTACGGGAGAGTGGCCGCCGACACGGTAAAATTGTCCGTCAGAAAGTACACGTAATAGCCGTGTTTGAATTTCCAGTGGCATATCACCGATTTCATCAAGAAATAATGTTCCACCATGGGCTTGTTCGAAGCGACCTTGGCGTACAGAGTTTGCTCCCGTAAATGCGCCCTTTTCATGACCAAATAACTCAGATTCAATTAAGTCTTTTGGAATGGCCGCCATATTCAGTGGAATAAAAGGTGCTTGAGTGCGCGGGCTATGAGAATGTAGCGCATGTGCGACTAACTCTTTACCCGTGCCTGACTCACCATTAATTAACACACTAATACTTGAACGGGATAAGCGACCAATAGCGCGAAATACTTCTTGCATTGCTGGTGCCTCACCGATAAGCCCTGCCGAAAGCGGTGCACTCTCCTTTTGCTGATTTTTAGCATTTTGTTCTCGAGAGTGGGTTAGGGCACGTTTAGCTAGGTTTACGGCTTCGTCCATATCAAATGGCTTAGGAAGATATTCAAAAGCCCCCCCCTGATAAGCATTCACCGCACTGTCTAAGTCAGAGTGTGCAGTCATAATAATTACGGGGATATTTGGGTGTGCTTTGCTAATTGAATTGAGTAGAGTCATGCCGTCCATATCAGGCATTCTAATATCTGAAATAATCACTTCAGGCTGATCATGATCTAAAGCAATTAAGACATTTTTAGCACTTTCAAATGAAGCGCTGCTTATATTGGCGCTAGCAAATGCTTTTTCTAAAACCCAACGAATTGAGCTATCGTCATCAACAATCCAAACTTGTTCAGTGATCATGGTTATTCTCTTGAGTAATATCTAATTGAAAAATTTTCATCATAAGTAAGTTATTCATAGCGCTAATCATTCTTTTCTGGTGTTAGCGGTAATAAAATTCTAAATTCAGTATGACCTGGTGTGCTCAGGCAAGATAACTTACCTTGATGTTGGTTTACTAAAGTCTGCGCGATTGATAGGCCTAGTCCGGTTCCATTAGAGCGCCCTGATACCATAGGGTAAAATAACGTGTCTTGGATGTGGTCGGGTATACCTGGCCCATCGTCAATAATGCTAATTTGTGCAGCAAGTTTTATCCGCTTACCATTAATTGTTTTGTTACTAGCAATGCGTGTCTTTAGGGTGATGGTATTATCAGTTCCTATCGCTTGAATGGCATTGTTGACGATATTTAACACGGCTTGTTGTATTTTTTCTTGGTCACATTCAACATTTGGAATGGATGGATCATAATCTCGGCGTAACTTAATATTCTGCTCGTCTGAGTAGCTTACAACCTGATAGACCTTCTCAAGCACCGAGTGAATATTGTGCTTTTGAATTTCAGGTAGTTGATTTGGCCCGAGTAAGCGATCAACGAGGTTGGTTAACCTATCTGCTTGCTCAATGATCATTTCAGTATATTCTTGTTGTTCCTCATTGAGTTCTCTATTAAGTAATTGCGCTGCACCTCGTAAACCCCCCAATGGATTTTTAATCTCGTGGGCTAAACCTTTGATTAAGTCACGTGCTGCTATCCATTGTTGTTGTTGAAATACTTCTAAACTAATTTGCTTTTGCTGATCTATTTGCTTGAATTCTAATAACACATGAGGGCTACGATCAAATTCAACCGCAGAAGCGGTAATTTCAGCAGTAAAGCGGTGGTTCTTTTTAAGTTCGAGCACAATATCGCTATCTGTGAACTCCTGCCCTGTGGCGAGTAATTGCTTCAAACGGCCTTTGCTAATAGACGTTTTTTTAAATATTACATCAAAAGAGCACCCGTAAAGCTTATACATGCTTTTAACAAGTAGCGCTTCGGCAGCAAGATTGAGATAACAAATATTTAAATCACTATCTAGAATCAAAACAGCGGTGACGAGCTGATTAGCAAGTTTTTGTTGATACCTTAATTTAAGCTCTTGAGTTTCTTGTCTACTGTGCAACATAAAGCTTCATACCTAAATAACGGAAGCACCAAAGTGGTGCGTCATTTGTTAGTATATTGGAAAAAAGTGATATATGCTGCCTAAATGCTACTATTTGGTGCTATTTTTCTAGTTTACCGAGGCTCTATGCATATAAAACGTTATTGCCTTAGATAATGCAATAACCTTGCCCTTTTCATTAAGCAGTTGCATTTTTATTTGATGTTCTCCGCGATCAATATTTCTAAGGGAAAACATGGTGTGGGTTTGTGCTTCTAAGTAGGGTTTATTATCTAAGATGAGTTGAATTTTTAACCCGCGTTTGAAAATTGGTTTGATACTACCGCTCACATAAACAGAGCCAGTATTGTCTCGAATTGTTGCGTTATCTTTGGGGTGATTGATAACAACTTGATAATCGTCTTCAATCTTTTTAGTTTTAATATCGAGTACTTGTGTATCAACATTGGTTGAAGATTTTATGACATTACCTGGTTGGGTTTTCATTTCTTCTGCGCCAGGTCTCGGCGTATCAGAATAAACTAGTTCACCTTTTTCATTACGCCAGACATAAATTTTAGCTGAGCTTGCATTCACAGGGGTGGCAATTGATAGAATCAGCAATGTTAGCAATAAAATTTTAATCATAATCAATTAAGTATATCTTCTTCCATTAGATACAGCAAAGCGCGAACATAGGTATTTATAATTTATACAAAAATGTAGAGGTTTACCACTGAAAACTGGATTCTTTTGCGATTAATTTACATTCACAAAAAAGCTCACCGAAGTGAGCTTTTCAATTTTCTATAAACTATAGAGAAATTATACGCTGTAGTACATGTCGAACTCAACTGGGTGAGTCGTTGAGTTTAATAATTCAACTTCTTCACGCTTAAGGCCAATGTATGCATCGATCATATCATTATCCATTACACCACCAGCTGTTAAGAATTCTTTATCTGCTTCTAATGCATCTAAAGCTTCTTCAAAAGATGCAGCAACTTGTGGAATAGCTGCAGCTTCTTCGGCTGGTAAGTCGTATAAATCTTTATCCATTGCATCGCCAGGGTGGATCTTGTTTTTGATACCGTCAAGGCCAGCCATTAACATTGCAGAGAATGCTAAGTAAGGGTTAGCAGTTGGATCAGGGAAACGTACTTCGATACGAGTCGCTTTTGGCGTAGGTACAATTGGAATACGAATTGACGCTGAACGGTTACGAGCTGAGTAAGCTAACATAACTGGTGCTTCAAAACCTGGAACTAAACGCTTGTATGAGTTAGTAGAAGCGTTAGTGAAAGCGTTTAATGCTTTAGCATGCTTGATGATACCACCAATGTAGTATAAAGCTGTTTCTGATAATCCGCCGTACTTGTCGCCAGAGAATAAGTTAACACCATCTTTTGCTAAAGATTGGTGACAGTGCATACCAGTACCGTTATCACCAACTAATGGCTTAGGCATGAAAGTAGCTGTTTTACCGTAAGCGTGTGCTACGTTGTGAACAACATACTTGTAGATTTGAACTTCATCAGCTTTCTTAACCATAGTGTTAAAACGACAAGCGATTTCGTTTTGACCACAAGTTGCAACTTCATGGTGATGCGCTTCAACAACTAAGCCCATTTCTTCCATTACTAAACACATAGCTGAACGTAAGTCTTGTGACGAATCAACAGGAGCAACTGGGAAGTAACCACCTTTTACGCCTGGACGGTGACCCATGTTACCTTCTTCATATGAAGTACCTGAGTTCCAAACCGCTTCTTTGTCATCAATCTTGTAGAAAGAACCAGCCATATCTGTGTGGAATTTCACGTCATCAAAAACGAAGAACTCTGGCTCTGGGCCAAATAATATAGTATCAGCGATACCTGTTGAACGCATGTATTCTTCAGCGCGGTTAGCAACTGAACGAGGGTCACGGCTGTAACCTTGCATAGTAGCAGGTTCAACGATATCACAACGAAGGTTTAATGTAACAGCTTCTGTGAAAGGGTCTAAAACAGCAGTTGAAGCGTCAGGCATCAATACCATGTCAGATTCATTAATGCCTTTCCAGCCTTCGATTGATGAACCGTCAAACATTTTTCCATCTTCGAAGAAGTCTTCGTCAATTTGGTGGTGAGGTAGTGAAACGTGTTGTTCTTTACCTTTTGAATCAGTAAAACGAAGGTCAACAAATTTGACATCGTGTTCTTTAATTAAATCGAATACTGCTTGTGACATATTCTCTCTCCAGTGGGGTTAATATTATAAGTTTCTTGATACGAATTTTGTGTTAGGCATACAAGCTAAAAATATGCCAATAATAAAGTCGTTTATAAACAGTTGCTTAGATATTTTAAAACAATTTGTGTGCACCAATTTTGTGCTCTTTTGATTCTTTTGGTGCAATGGGTTGATTGTTTAAGAATTACTATAAATCATTTTTATATCTTTGCCTGTAATTAATTTACTTTTGAAGTGATTATTTGTTATTGGTTAATGGATATTTTAATTTACTGGCTTGTCTTGGCCCTGCCTCGATATTTAATATCTTTTTAAGCAAAGCTCCTGTATAATGCGCGCCCAATTATAGCCTTATTCATTTATCGCGCTTTTACGGCTCGGTTAATGAAAGTAACAGCGAGTAACGCCTGTGTTAGATAAATTACGTAACGTCGCAATTATTGCCCACGTTGACCACGGAAAAACCACCCTTGTTGATAAATTACTTGAGCAATCAGGTACTTTAGATTCGCGTAGTGATCATGACGAGCGCGTGATGGACTCAAATGATATCGAAAAAGAACGTGGTATCACTATCTTAGCGAAAAATACCGCTGTTAACTGGAACGATTATCGTATCAATATCGTTGATACTCCAGGCCATGCTGACTTCGGTGGTGAAGTTGAGCGCGTGATGTCTATGGTTGATTCTGTATTATTAATTGTTGATGCTCAAGAAGGCCCTATGCCGCAAACGCGTTTTGTTACGCAAAAAGCTTTTGCTCAAGGCTTAAAGCCTATCTTAGTTATCAATAAAATTGATAAGCCAGGTTCTCGTCCTGATTGGGTTATGGATCAAGTTTTTGAGTTGTTTGATAACCTTGGTGCTACTGATGAACAGTTAGACTTTAAAGTGGTTTATGCCTCAGCGATTAATGGTTGGGCATCACTTGAAGAAGGTGAAGAAGGCACTGATATGATGCCTTTATTTGAAACTATTGTAGATGAAGTACCAGCGCCAGATGCCGATCCTGAAGGTGCATTTCAAATGCAAATTTCTCAACTTGATTACAGCTCATACTTGGGCGTAATTGGTGTTGGTCGTATTACTCGTGGCTCTGTTAAACCAAACCAGCAAGTCACGGTACAATGTGCTGCTGGTAATGTTCATAATGGTAAAGTCGGCAAAGTTTTTGGTTACTTAGGCCTTGATCGCCATGAAACTGAAGAAGCGAAGGCGGGTGATATCATTGCTATTACCGGTTTAGGTGAGTTAAAGATTTCAGATACTATTTGTTGTCCGTCAGAAGTGGAAGGTTTACCTGCATTATCTGTTGATGAGCCAACAGTTAACATGACTTTCCAAGTAAACACTTCGCCGTTTTGTGGTAAAGAAGGTAAGTTTGTAACTTCACGTAATATTAAAGATCGCTTAGAGAAAGAGTTAGTACATAACGTGGCTTTACGCGTTGAGCAACTTGATGATCCTGATAAATTTAAAGTATCGGGTCGTGGTGAATTGCACTTAGGTATTTTGATTGAAAATATGCGTCGTGAAGGTTTCGAGCTTGCGGTTTCTCGCCCAGAAGTGATTGAGCGTGAGATTAATGGTGAATTACAAGAACCGTATGAAACTGTTACGATCGATGTTGAAGAACAACATCAAGGCGCCATTATGGAAAAAATGGGTCTTCGTAAAGCAGAATTAACTGACATGGCACCTGACGGTACTGGTCGTATTCGTATGGACTTCATTATGCCAAGCCGTGGTTTAATTGGTTTCCAAACAGAGTTTATGACTTTAACATCTGGCTCAGGTTTGATTTATCATACTTTCTTTGAATACGGACCTCATAAAGGTGGTGATCTTGGTCAGCGCTTAAACGGTGTAATGATTGCAAATGCCACGGGTAAAGCGCTAACGAATGCTTTATTTAATTTACAATCGCGTGGTCGTATGATGATTGGTCATGGTGTAGAAATTTATGAAGGTCAAATCATTGGTATTCATAGTCGTGACAATGATTTAACGGTTAATGCACTAAAAGGTAAGCAACTAACTAACGTACGTTCTTCTGGTACTGATGAAGCACAAGTTTTAACGCCACCTATTATGATGACATTAGAGCAAGCATTAGAATTTATTGATAATGATGAATTAGTTGAGGTAACTCCTGAGAGTATTCGTATTCGTAAGAAGTTCTTAAAAGAAAGTGACCGAAAACGAGAAGGGCGTGCTGCTAAGTAGCGCAAATAAACCTTACTTCTAATTGATCGAAAACCGCTTACCTTTATCTCTTGTTAAGATTATCGGGTTAAGCGGTTTTTTTATGCCGTTTTTTTGTTTTCAAGGCTTGTGAATAAGTTATACCAAGTTGATTAAGTTCTTTCCCACTCAGCGAGAATTAAAAGGCTTAGAGACAAGGCATTGATTGAAGAGAATGGTTATTCAGGAGAATATGCTCCTGCATTCTCTAATAAGCTACATCCATGTAGCGTCCTTGTCAAAATCAATAACGCAGCATGTAAGCCTTTTAAACTCGCCCTTTGGGAGCTTACTCGATGCCCACTAACTTCGTTAAATTTATTTGATTTAGAATGACTAGACCTAAACAAATTTGTCTTGTTATTGAACATCGAGCATAGCTCTGAGTAGGGAAGAAATTTAATCAAATTGGTATTATTGTCTTCTTTAAACTAACTGGCCTAGATCCAATACTCCATACATATATTGTTACGTCTTTCTTACGAAAAGTTGCGCAAATATTTAATTTGCTGTTAAACTTAACCTGACGGTCAACTTTTCAAATTGACTGTGCAGATTTTATTATTAGCAAAAGGAGTTGCATCATGTCCCCTGAACAACAAAAGAGACTACAAGAGCTCAGCATCATTTTTAGTCAAGGTAAGGCTAATCCAGAGAAAATAAAAGAGCTCTCAGAATTATTAGCACAAATTAATCAAGTTAGAGAAGAATATTACGAAAACTTTATCTCAGAGCCTAGACCTGTTTAATGGTAATCTAGGTAATGGTATAAGGGTTATAAGTTTTAGCCTAGGTTATTATAGTTTTTGTATGTTGCAGCATCTAGTATCGACCATAAGTGAAATACACCACCAATAATGGCAGGAATTATTAGCCACCATAAGGCATAACCAGCCACACAGATAATGGCAAAGATAATTGCTGCGCCAAGTCTGCCTTGTACCAGCTGTCCTAATCCAGGGAAAAACACGTTGCATATTGCTGCTATTACATTGCCAGTAGAGCCTGAGCCAGACATAAAACTCTCAATATTTTAATAAACTAGTAAATACTTGGTTGCTATCATAATATAATCATATCCAGAGATAAAATAATGAATTGTTAGCAAATATGATGAGCTATATGCGAACTATATACCGAGCCATGCGTCACTCATTGCCATGGCGCCATTACCTCTCATTTTTTCATTTTTTGAAACGACGCATTCAACATGAACAGCTACAAGTAGTTGCCGGCTATCTGTCTTATGTTAGTTTGGTCTCTTTAGTGCCTTTGTTAGTCGTTGCCTTATCTATCGCCACAGCCTTTCCTATTTTCGCCGATATTCATGAAAGCGTAGAGCAGTTTGTTTATGACAATTTTGTACCGACAGCAAGTGATGTAGTACAAGAATATTTATCCGCGTTTGTGGATAATGCCTCTAAAATGTCGGCGGTGGCTATTTCATTTTTATTTGTGACTGCGTTATTACTTATCTCTGCTATTGATAAAGCCTTTAATAATATTTGGCAGGTCACAGAAAAGCGCCGTACTATCACGTCGTTCTCAATGTATTGGATGATATTAACCTTGGGGCCAGTGCTCGTTGGCGGAAGTATCGCTATTACTTCTTACCTAGTTTCTTTAGTGACTTTAGGTATTGAAGAAAGCGTTGCTTTTACCAACATGTTTTTTAGGTTTTTACCGTTATTATCTTCTCTAGCAGCATTTATGCTGTTATATATGTTAGTGCCTAATAGAAGTGTACCATTTAAGTATGCTTTTATAGGGGCATTACTTGCAGCCATCTGTTTTGAGTTAGCAAAAAAAATCTTCGCAGCTTATTTAACTGCATTTCCATCATACCAAGCGATATATGGTGCGTTGGCAATAATTCCTATTTTATTTTTGTGGGTGTATTTATCATGGGTGATCGTATTAGGCGGCGCTGTGATCACTGTTTCACTACAAGATTATGAGTTAGAAAAGGAACAAGAATGATAGCGTTAATTCAACGTGTAACATCAGCGAGTGTGACTGTTAATAACGAAATAATAGGGGAAATAGCACAAGGCTTATTGGTGTTTTTAGCTGTAGAGCCACAAGATACCGAAGCTAAAGCTAAACGTCTTGCTGAGCGTGTTGCCGGTTACCGTGTTTTTAATGATGAACAAGGTAAAATGAATTTGAGTGTGAAGCAGATCGACGGTGAAATATTAGTGGTCTCGCAATTTACCTTAGCTGCGGACACTTCAAGTGGTATGCGGCCAAGTTTCACTTCTGCGGCTAAACCTGAGTTTAGTAATGCTTTGTATCAGTATTTTTGTCAGCAATTACGTAGCCAAGGGTTTTCTGTTCCTACCGGTGAATTTGCTGCAGATATGAAGGTACAGCTACTCAATGACGGCCCTGTCACTTTTACTTTAACCATATAAAACTGTGAGCTAAATAAGTTTTTCTATAGCAGTAACTTTATTGCCATGCTGCCAAAATTTTCGCCATTGTAAAAAAATACGCTTGGACAAATAACTGTTGTGCTCTCGCGTTAATAATTTATCAATAGGCCAGTGTTTGGGAATCAGTTGAATGACAATATTTAGATAATGAGGAATATGAAAGTAGTAAATATCATGATGGCTTTGTAACTGTTGTAAAACGGTTAAATATAAATTGACGTCGTTATCACTTGCATCAGGTAGGTTTATTGATAAGCAACTGTTGTTATGCATATTATCAATTAAGGTGCTTAGTTGCTCATTGGCCTCAATAATACTCACTTGTTTAGTTTGGTAAATATCACAAATTAGCCAGTCAGGAATATTTTTATGCTCCATGCCTAGCCACTGCATACTATTATTGTTTTGAATATTAATATCAGCATCATGAGGGTTAAAGTATTGATTAAAACAATCAATCACAGTTTTACTTTGCTCAATGCTTTGTATGTTAATAGTGTCTGTAAGGTGAGTTAAGAAGCGATTTATATTCCCTCCACCTAAGCCTAGCTCTATCACGGTTGTGGGGCGAGAAAATAACAATGGCAACAGTAAAGCCGTTTGATGAGGTAAGGTCAGTTGAAATGGTTTACGTTTATGCATCACACTTTGAATTATTTGCTCATTATTGTCGTTGGCAAATGCTAACCAGCGATAATGTTCATTTTCACTGACAGATATCGCTTCTTTACCTTGTTTTAAATACAGAAGCTTTCCTTGCTTCAAGTGTTTTGTTAGTTGCATAATTCGTGAGTAATACCAATTAATTGGGTTAATACTAATAAGGATAGATAATGAATACGTTGCGAGCCCCAAAATCCTCTGAAGAATTTGCTCAATACTATCACTTACGCTGGCAAATTCTAAGAAAACCTTGGCAACAGGCTTTAGGCAGTGAACAAGATGGGCGTGAAGAGCAAAGTATTCATCGCATGCTTGTTAATGAAAAACAGGAAGTCCTCGCTGTCGGGCGTTTAGAGCAAGTGAATTCTAAACAAGGGCAAATTCGTTATATGGCGGTTGCTGAGGCAGCACAAAAACAAGGGTTAGGGCTGAAGGTTATTGCTGAGTTAGAGTTAGAGGCCAGTAAAATAGGGATGACCGAGATGGTATTAAATGCTCGTGAAGCTGCTGTGAGTTTTTACCAAAAATTAGGTTATCAACTGCATGAAATTTCCCATGTCTTATTTGATGAGATAACTCACTTTCGCATGACGAAACCGTTAGCAAATCACCCTCAACATAGACAACAACAGTCACAAGCACTACAAGCCATTTGGCATGAAACTATTCCGATGAGCAAAGCCATGGGCTTATGCATTAGTTATTATGATGGTGAGCAATTACTTACTCGCTGTGATAATGAATTCAATAAAAATCTTCACAATACGATGTTTGCAGGTAGTATCTATACCCTAGCGACATTAACAGGCTGGGGTTGGGTATATCTTGCCTTAGAGGATTATCAAGAGAGTTTACAAGGTGATATTGTTCTAGCTGATGCTAATATCCGCTACCATCGCCCTATCAAAGGTTTAGTGTATGGGAAAGTTGTCAATACGGATGTTTCTGGGCAGCTTGAGTCATTAACAATGGGCAAAAAGGCGCGAATTAATCTAACTGCACATATTTTTTGTGGTGAAAATATTGCGGCAACATTCACCGGCAGTTATGCCGTTTTGCCTAAACTAATCAAAGGCTAATGGCTATGAAGTATTCTATTGTGATCCTGTTACTGTTTATAACGAACATTGCATTTGCTTCAGCATCTCAAAGTTCAGAAGTACAATCAATAAACCAAGCGCTTGATTTATTTCACCAGTCAGCAGCGAAGGCTGATGCCGAGCAATATCTTAATTCACTCACGAAAGACGCTATCTTTCTAGGGACTGATGCTAGTGAACGCTGGAGTAAAACGCAATTTTCTGAATTTGTTCTCCCCTACTTTAAGCAAGGTAAAGGCTGGTCTTATCTACCAAAAGAGAGAAATATCAGCTTGTTAGCGGGTGAATCAGTCGCTTTCTTTGATGAGGTACTGGTGAACAAAAAATATGGCCTTTGCCGAGGCTCAGGTGTGTTAGTAAAAACGCATCAAGGCTGGAAAATCAGTCAATATAATTTAGCATTCCTCGTACCCAATGAAGCCACCTCACAAGTGGTTGAAATGATAAAACAATATGAGCAGCAGCAATGAATGATCTTGTGACAAAATTACCAGTGCAATGCTCTGTGGGTATTATTGGTTGTGGCTGGTTAGGAACACCATTAGCATTAACGTTATTAAAGCGTGACATTTCCATCTTGGCTACCAGTAGAACCCTTGAAAATGTAGAAAAGCTTAATGCCCAGGGTATTAATGCCCAACAACTAAGTTTGCCTTTTGGTGAACAGCAGTTGAGTCATCATGATATTTTCACACAACAAACGCTAGTGATAGCGATTCCTCCTCAATTTAAACAAGGGAGAAGGGATTATGCTGACAAAGTTAAGCAATTAGTTGAAGCAGCTCGGCAGCGGGGAATAGTGCAGCGTATTATTTTATTATCAAGCAGTGCCATCTATACAGGCCTATCAGGGGTTGTCAATGAAGATTGTGTTTTGGATTTATCAGTGGAAAAGGTTGCTATTCTGAATGAGGCTGAGCAGGCAGTATTAGCTTTTTCTCCTCGAGCATGCGTATTAAGACTATCGGGTTTGGTTGGCCCAAACCGACATCCAGGTAAATTTTTATTAGCCAAAAAAGTGCTGAATAATGCTGACGGAAAAATTAACTTGATTCACCAAGAAGATGCCGTTGGTTTGATTGTCTCATTATTAGCCATCAAAGCCCCGAATGGCATTTTCAATGGTGTGAGTGATAATCACGCCACTAAAAAATCTTACTATCAGCAAGCAGCTAACGTGTTGTCATTACCCGTACCAAAATTTTCTAAGCATGGTGATATGAATGAAGCGCGTGTTGTGAGTGGCGAAAAAGCCAAGCAAACATTAACACATTCATTTATTTACCCCGACTTACTTGCTTGGTTATAATGTAAACTCCAATGTTTCATGGTCTCTTCCTTTGAATTTACTGTCTAAAAAGTTTCTTGCCCGTCACAAAATTAAACTGATATTTGTCCTGATTTGGTTGCATGTATCCTTGTTAGATTTATTTTATTTCACCTATCATGGTCCTGTGTTTTTGTGGCAAGAAAATAGTCAACTACTGACGATAACCGTACACTTGCTCATTGCTTTAATGACGACATTATTTTATTGGTTAATGAGTCGTTTATTGTCAAAACTGCAACGAAAAGGTCGTTAGTTATGCGCGTTGTTTTAGCGCCGATGGAAGGTGTGTTAGATCATTTGATGCGTGATTTACTCACCCAAATTGGTGGTTACGATTTATGTGTTACTGAATTTGTCCGAGTGGTTGATCAGCTACTTTCAGATAGGGCTTATTTCCGCGCCTGTCCTGAGTTAAAAAATGCCAACGTTTATGGCTGTACTACTGAAGCTGGCACGCCAGTTCGCGTACAATTACTGGGTCAAAATCCTCATTGTATGGCAGACAATGCCGCTAAAGTTATTGAGCTGGGCTCTTATGGAGTTGATATCAATTTTGGTTGTCCTGCCAAAATGGTGAATAAAAACCGTGGTGGTGCGGTGTTATTAAAAGATCCTGAAAACCTTTACCAAATTGTCAGTGCCGTTAAAAACGCTGTGCCTGCAGAGGCGATTGTTAGTGCTAAAATTCGTTTAGGTTATGAAGATAAAAGTCTGGCGATTGAAAATGCACAAGCCATTGAAGCTGCTGGCGCTAATGAGCTTACGGTTCATGCCAGAACAAAAGTTGAAGGTTATAAACCACCAGCTCATTGGCAATGGATAGCGAAAATCAAAGAAAATATCGCTTTACCCGTGATTGCCAATGGCGATATTTTTAGTCAGCATGATGCCCAAAAGTGCCGTGAAGTGTCTACGTGTAAAGATATTATGGTGGGGAGAGGGGCGCTGATGTTACCTAATTTAGCGCAGGTGATAAAGCAAACGGAAATGCCCATGTTATGGTCAACAGTGCAAACCTTATTGTTGAAATACAGTGACTGTGAAACCTATGGCGATAAGAGTAAATACTACCCCAACCGTATTAAACAATGGCTTAAATATTTGAAGATACAATACCGTGAAGCTGATGACTTGTTTCAGGAAATTCGTACCTTGAAAACAGCAGAGGCGATCAGAGATCATCTTTAAATACCTTCAGTAAATATAGCGGTATACAATCAATATCATAACTTGCTATTTTGTATATAAAGGTGAGCTTTTAAAAGTAACTGCTCGATGGGAAGTTATTGCAACATAGCTCAATAAAAAGCAGCTCATTTGAGCTGCTTTGATAAGCTTTGATGTTGAAAAATTATAGACTTAGTATTAATTCTATAGTGACAAGTTGTTTAAAATGTCGTCTTCAACTACATTTGCTAATGTAACTTTTAGCTTAGGTGTGCGCGCCATTTCACGCTTAATGGCAAAATTAGCTTCAGAGTTACGTGCCCAACTGCGACGAGCAATACCATTATTGACATCAAATAATAACATTGATTTTAAACGACGCTCTGCTGCTGTGGAGCCATCAAGTAACATACCAAATCCACCGTTAGTTACTTCACCCCAACCAACGCCACCACCGTTATGGATTGAAACCCAAGTAGCACCGCGGAAACTATCACCAATTACATTGTGAATAGCCATGTCGGCAGTAAAACGGCTACCATCATAAATATTTGAAGTTTCACGATATGGTGAGTCAGTACCTGAGACATCATGATGGTCACGACCAAGCACCACAGGGCCTATTTCACCTTCGTTAATTGCATCATTAAAGGCTTTAGCAATTTCCATACGACCTTGCGCATCAGCGTAAAGAATACGTGCTTGTGAGCCAACGACTAACTTGTTTTGTTTCGCGTCTTCAATCCAGGTGATGTTATCTTGCATTTGTTGTTGAATTTCTTCAGGTGAATCAGCCATGATCTTTTTCAGGACACGTGCTGCGATGGCATCAGTTTTATCTAAATCTTCAGGCTTACCTGATGCACAAACCCAACGGAATGGCCCAAAACCATAATCAAAGCACATAGGCCCTAAAATATCTTGTACGTAAGATGGATATTTAAAATCAATACCATTTTCCGCCATAACATCACCGCCGGCGCGAGATGCTTCAAGCAAGAAAGCATTACCGTAATCGAAGAAATAGGTACCGCGAGTCGTATGCTTATTAACAGCGTCAGCGTGACGCTTTAATGTCGCTTGAACTTTAGCTTTAAATACTTCAGGCTCTTCGCGAATCAAACGATTTGACTCTTCGTAACTAATATCAACAGGGTAGTAACCGCCTGACCAAGGATTGTGTAGTGAGGTTTGATCTGAGCCTAAGTGCACATAAATGTTCTGCTCATAAAACGCTTCCCAAACATCAACGATGTTGCCAATATAAGCAATTGATACCACTTCCTCGTTTGCTTTCGCTGTGTTTACACGAGCAATAAGGTCATCCATATTATCAATTAATTCATCAACCCAACCTTGTTGATGCCGCTTAACTGCTGCATTTGGATTGACCTCTGCACAAACTGTAATACAGTTTGCTATGTTACCTGCTTTGGGTTGAGCACCACTCATGCCACCTAAACCAGCAGTTAGGAATATTTTACCTTGTGGGTTTTCACCTTTGCTCAATACTTTTCTAAAGGCATTCATTACAGTTATTGTCGTACCGTGCACAATGCCTTGTGGGCCAATATACATAAATGAACCAGCCGTCATTTGGCCGTATTGCGTTACACCTAAAGCGTTAAACTTCTCCCAGTCATCTGGCTGAGAGTAGTTAGGTATCATCATACCGTTGGTAACGACAACACGTGGCGCATCTTCTGATGAAGGAAATAGCCCCATTGGGTGACCTGAATATAAGTGTAAAGTTTGATCGTTTTCCATCTCACTTAAGTATTTCATCGCTAACAGGTATTGCGCCCAGTTCTGGAAGACTGCACCATTACCACCGTAAGTGATTAACTCTTCAGGATGTTGTGCTACTTCAGGATCTAGGTTGTTATCAATCATCAACATTATAGCTGCAGCTTGCTGACATTTTGCCGGGTAATCAGCTACTGAATGTGCTTTTAAATGATAGCTAGGTTTAAAGCGGTACATGTAAATACGGCCAAAGTCTTTTAACTCTTGCGCGAATTCAGTGGCTAGTTCTTGGTGCCACTCTTTTGGGAAATAACGTAAAGCGTTTCTTACGGCTAGCTGTTTCTCATCAGCGGTTAAAATGTCTTTACGTTTGGGGGCACGGTTAGCATTTGCTGGGTAAGGCTTGGCTTGCGGTAATTCACTTGGAATACCTTGCTTAATTTCTTCTTGGAAAGTCATTGCTGTTGTCATAGTAATGCTCCTTTATTAATGATTAAAATTAACGGTGAACGCTTGTGATCTTACTAGCGCGATCATGGCATCAATATCTGGTTTCAATAGTCTGTCTTCTTCCAATTTAGACACTTTTTCTCTAATCACTTGATGATTGAGTTCAATAATATCTGAGCACTTATTAGGACGCCTAAATTCGATAGCTTGTGCCGCATACATTAATTCGATAGCTAGAATTTTTTCTAAATTGCCTAAGATTTGGTTTAGCTTTCTGCTTGAAATACTTCCCATCGAAACATGATCTTCTTGGCCCATAGAGGTTGGTACACTATCAGCTGATGGTGGGAAACAAAGTGATTTGTTTTCAGTTACTAAGGCTGCCGTAGCGTATTGAGGAATCATCATGCCTGAATTTAATCCTCCTGCTGTGGTCAATAATCTCGGTAAACCGTGTAAGCCTTCCAATAACAAGTAGCAACGACGATCAGCAATATTACCTAATTCAGCCGCCGCAATAGAGGCATAATCAAGCACCATTGCTAAAGGTTGCCCGTGGAAACTACCACCTGAAATAGCTTCTTCGCTACTGATAACAATGGGGTTATCAGTGACTGAATTCATTTCAATTTCAGCTAATTCTTCTAAATGATAATAGGCGTTACGTGAAGCACCATGTACTTGAGGAATACATCGCAATGAATAAGGATCTTGTACGCGGTCACATTCTTCATGATCCGCCATGTTTTGTGAGTTTTTAAAGAAGCTTCTCATGCGCGTAGCTACTTCAAGGTTACCTTTAAAGGCACGTGTTTGGTGTAGCTCATCTTTAAATGGTGATTCACTACCTTGCATACCTTCGATACTCATGGCACCAGTCATATCGGCTAAGTCTAATAAATAACGCATTTTAGTGAGTGCTGTGATGGTATGAGATAAAATAAATTGTGTACCGTTAATTAACGCCAAGCCTTCTTTTGCTTGCAGCTCTATGACTTTTAAACCATGTTTTTTCAATAACGGTGCTGCAGCGACTGTTTTGTCATTACTGTCCCAAAATTCACCTTCACCCAGTAAAGGTAAGAATAAATGAGAAAGCGGCGCTAAATCACCTGATGCGCCTACTGAGCCTTGCTCTGGCACTACAGGTATCAAGTCGAGCTCGATAAACGTTAACATACGTTCTACAACCTCAAGGCGAATGCCTGAGAAGCCTTGACTTAATGCATGCACTTTAGTGATTAACATCAGCTTTGAAATGGCTTTATCTATTGGCTCACCAACACCTACGGCATGGGTAATTAGTAGGTTTTTCTGTAATAAATTAGTATCTTCAGGTGAAATTTGTGTATCGCATAAGGGGCCAAAACCTGTGTTAATACCGTATACCGCTTCATCAGAAGCAGCCATTTTTTCAACTCTTTGGCGACTGGTATTAATTTTATTTATCGCTTCTTGGCAAAGCTCTGCTTTAATACTGCCATCAGCAATACCATTTACAATATCAAGATTAAGGCGGTCAATACCGTATTTAAATGTCATAGTCATGCTCCTAAATTAAAAAACTAAATGGCTACCTAAGCGGTATTTACTGCCCGGTGCTGTTAATATTGCTAAACTGACCACCCCTTTTCGCGACCAAGTACGACGTTTAACCTGTAGGCAAGGGTCACTGTTGTTTATGTTGAGTAATTGGCATATGTCATCGTCAGCAAGCACTGCTTCAATTTCATGAGTCGCTTCCGTTAACGGTGCTACATCAGATAAATACTCATGCGGGGTTATTTCAGTATAGTCTTGCAGTAAATATTCGGGTACTAAAGCGGCGTTCACGTATCGCTGCTCTAATTGTATGGGCAGATCATTTTCAAAATGTAATACTTGCGAAAAATACACATGTTCATTATTTTTTAGGTTTAGTAAAATCGCGACTTCTTCAGTGACGGCGATCGATTTGAGCATGAGTTGTTTGGCGTGATGTTTATGGCCTCGTTCTTGAATTTCTTCACTGATATTACGAATTTCTAATATTGAAGATTGTGACTTAAAAGTCGCGACAAAAGTACCTGAACCTTGAGAGCGAACAAGAATACCTTGCTCGGTTAATTCTTGTAGTGCACGACGTGCTGTCATTCTGCTAACATTAAATTGTAGGGTTAGCTCATTTTCAGAGGGTACCTTATAATGTTGAGGCCATTGACCTGATTCTATTTTCTGGCATATATGTTGTTTGATAACAAGGTACTTAGCGGTTTTTTCGTTAGATTTTGAAGCGCTCATGAGGTTGCCAACATGCTTTTGTGAGTTTAAGTTGTATATACAATCTCACAAAATTATAACGAATGCAATAGTTGTATATACAACTATTGCTAAATTTTTCATTCTCAGCTAAAGTTATCCCTCTACCTCTCTATTTCGGTTACTTACCCATGACAAATTTAAATCAATCACAGAACACTAGTCAGCATTGGCAAACATTAATCGTGAATGTCAATGTCGCAACCATGGCAAATGATGCTGATAATTATGGTGAAATATCTGATGCCGCAGTCGCCATCAGTGACGGGAAAATCGCATGGTTAGGTAAAGAAAGTGAATTACCTGGTTATGATAAAGAGCAGATTAAGGTGATAGACGGGCAGAAAAAATGGTTAACGCCTGGTTTAATCGATTGTCATACTCACTTAGTTTATGGCGGTAACCGTGCTAATGAATTTGAAATGCGCCTACAGGGAAAAAGTTATCAAGAAATTGCAGAAGCAGGTGGCGGTATCGTCTCTACGGTTGCAGCGACAAGAGCAGCCACTGAAGCTGAATTACTCACGAGTGCTTTACCCCGATTATCGGCCCTGCATCAACAAGGCGTTACCACTGTCGAAATAAAGTCTGGTTATGGTTTAGATGTCGAGAATGAAATTAAAATGCTTAAGGTAGCAGGTGAACTAGCTAAAGAACTGCCTATGACCATAAAGCGTACTTTTTTGGGAGCGCATGCAATACCCACAGAGTTTCAAGATGATGCGGATGGTTATATCGATCTAGTGTGTAACGAGATGATGCCTGTCATTGCTCAGCAGAAACTTGCTGATACCGTGGATGTGTTTTGTGAAAATATCGGCTTTAATCTTGCTCAAACTGAGCGAGTATTTAACGCGGCAAAGCAACATAACTTAGCGATAAAAGTGCATGCTGAGCAGTTGTCTGATCTAGGTGGTACTGAATTGGCGGCAGGCTACCAAGCGCTTTCAAGTGATCATGTTGAGTTTTTATCTGAACAAGGTATTAAAGCAATGAGTGACGCCAATATGTGTGCTGTTTTATTACCAGGTGCCTTTTATTTTCTTCGAGAAACACAGTTACCACCCATAAAATTATTACGTCAACATGGTGTAACTATGGCTATTGCAACAGATGCTAACCCAGGCTCATCACCCATTTGTTCGTTACAACTTATGCTTAATATGGCTTGTACATTATTTAGGTTAACGCCTAGTGAAGCCTTATCTGGAGTGACTTCTAATGCAGCAAAAGCATTAGGTTTGTCAACAACGAAAGGGCAGATCAAGCTTGGTTTTGATGCTGATTTGGCATTATGGGATATCACTCAGCCTGCAGAGCTGTGTTATCAGTTTGGCGTTAACCCGCTCAAAATGTTAATTCAAAATGGCAAACAAGTTATTTAATCAATTAACTGTCGAATAAATGAAATACTAAGCATATATTCCTGTTCTAATAGTTAGTGCTTTATAAGCGTTAAAAATTAAGCTTAGTTAAGTGCTCTTTTTATTGAAATTTGATATACACTTAATTAGATTGGTTAAACTATGTTAGAGATGAATATTTCCTTGAATAATAAGATTATTACAGTGCTTACGATTTTAATGCTGAATTTGGTCAGTGTTGAAGTGTTAGGCGCAAATATGTGTGATGAAACATCTACAAATACTATTTGTGTGCAAGTTGTTGTTAAAAGTAATACTCAGCAAGCATTAGCTGATATGGTAGTCTTTCTTGAGCCACTTGGCGGGCAAACACTCGAAAAGTCGACAAAGAAAGTTACTATTGGTCAATTAGATAAAACTTTTTCCCCTTATATTAGTGTCAGTCAAGTGGGGGCAACGGTTGATTTTGTCAATCAAGATGATATTACTCACCATATTTATTCTGCTGGCAGTGACAATAATTTTTCATTTAAAATCCGTGCAGGACAAACAAACTCATTAGCTCAATTCGATCAAGAAAGCGCAGTTGCAATGGGTTGTAATATTCATGACTGGATGAGTGGCAACTTATTAATTGTAAACACTCCTTATTTTGATAAAACTGATGAGCAAGGTCAGGTGAGTTTCGAACTGAAAAGGCTTGGTCAATATAGGATTGTGGTATGGCACCCACAAATGCAAACAGATAATAATCGCATCATCCAAGAAAAAGTTATTAACACTAATTCGACTTTTACTATTGCATTAACAGAGCAATTAGCTGATATTCCCTCTCAAGAAAGTGATGATGATTTTGATTTCTTGTCAGATTATGAGTAGTTAAATAGCAAGGAAACGTCCATGAAGCGCTTACAAAACAAGATTTTTTTATTTTTTGTTTTACTATTATTGATAGTACAAGCCATTGCTTTTTGGACTTTATATAGTGGTAATAAAAACCAAGAAGCCGCGGAAATAAATAACCGGTTAACTACAGCCAAAACCATTTTTACTGAGCTATTTGATCGTCGTTTAGATTATTTAGCGGCCTTCGCTGAAACGGCAGCGAAAGATTATGGTTTAAAAGAAGTATTTAATGATGACACCCGCAGCTTATTAGTTGCCTTAAACAACCACAGAAAACGTATTGATGCTGATTTGGCCATGGCAATTTCTGCCGATGGTGTCATTATTGGTCAGCTACAACGTTATTTTCTCAATGATTCACGCAGTAAGATAAAACAAGGTTCAGAGCGTGATACTGCCTTTCGTTTTACTGATTGGTTAGAGTCTGGGCAATCTTCGCATCTATATATTATCGATGAAGATATTTATCAATTAAGTTTATCGCCAGTGAGCGTTGGTACTAAAACCCTAGGTTGGATAGCCTTTGGTTTTCAAATAGACCAACGCTTAGCGCGAGAATTTACCAATATTACCAACTTAAATACAGATTTTATCATCAAATATGATGACTCATGGCGTTTAGTCGCCACTTCCGACGAAAATAGCATGCCAACGCAAGAGTTAGCTTTTGCTCAAGCAGTACTTCAAGGTGTGATTCCTGAGCAATATATTGCGACTCATTCATTGATTACTGAATATGATGAGCAAGAACTTGGCGTGATCATGTATGGATTACGAGCCAATTTTGTTGCCCTGTTACAAGAGCAATGGTGGCGATTTTTAATGTTAGCAATATTAACCTTGTTTGTGTCCCTCACAAGTGCTTATTTAATTGCTGGCTCAATAAGCAAACCAATTAAGCGTTTGGTTGCACAAGCTAAAGTAATTGCTAGTGGTGATTATCAACAAACAGTGACTTTGACAGATAAAAATGAAATTGGTCAATTAGCTGATGAATTTAACCAAATGCAGGCGGCGGTACTGCAACGCGAAAAAGCGATTACTCATTTTGGTAACCATGATCCATTAACAGATTTACCTAACCGTAATGCCCTTAATAAACTGCTGGAAAGTTACACTCAGCAACAGCAGTGCTTTGTATTATTACATTTAAACTTAAGTCGTTTAAAAGACGTGAATGACACGCTAGGCCATGATGTTGGTGATGATGTCATTAAAGAGCTAGCTCGTCGTTTAACTTTGCTATGCGAAGGCACTTATTTTAAACAACTGGTGCATTTAGGGGCGGATGAATTTGTTTTAATAATACAAGACCTTGAAGTAGATGAGATTGTTGCCCAAATACAAGCAAAGCTAGAGCCTATGTTTGACTATCAAGGAATTAGCTTACAGTTACAAGTACGTATGGGCTTAGCAATTTCACCTGAGCATTCAAGTAACGCGAAAACTTTAGTACAGATGGCGGATACTGCCCTTCACCACACTCGAGATACAGGCAAGTTGTTACAAGTTTATCAATCAGATTTAGATGTTAATTCTGTTGAACGTTTAAGTATGATAAATGATTTAAAACAAGCCATACCTGATGGCGAACTTGAATTGCACTTTCAACCTAAATTATGTCTGAAATCCCGTATTGTTACGCATGTTGAAGCACTAGTGAGATGGCAGCATCCAACCTTAGGTATGGTACCACCCGATGACTTTATTCATATTGCCGAACAAACAGGGCAAATTAAAGCCTTAACTCGCTGGGTTTTTACTACAGCCTTAGCACAATTTAATACTTGGCAAACACAAGGCATTAACGTCAATATTGCTGTAAATATTTCCGCCGAAAATTTAAAAGAAGCTGACTTTCATCATTTTATTTTTCAATCATTATCAAGTGCAAATGTACCACCAGAAAAGGTTACTTTAGAAGTTACAGAGAGCTCTGTGGTTGAAGACCCTGAATCTGCAATTAAGCTATTAAGTGCTTTTAAAAATCATGGTATGAAAATTTCAATTGATGATTATGGTACCGGTTACTCCTCTTTAGCTCAGTTAAAACAATTACCCGTGCATGAATTAAAAATTGATAAATCTTTTGTGCAACGCTTAGAGCAAGATGAAGATGATCAAATTATTGTACGCTCTACTATTGAACTTGCCCATAACATGGGGTTACATGTTGTGGCGGAAGGTATTGAAGATGAATTTTCACTGACATGGTTAGCTGAACATGGTTGTGAATTAGCACAAGGCTATTATATTAGTAGACCAAAACCTGCAAGTGAGTTAACGTCTTGGTTATTAGAACAACTAAATGCCTAAATTATAAAATACCACTGAGGAACGTACGTGATAATTAGACAGTCTGCTTTTGTTTATTTAATTACTCTAGTGTTATTGCTTTTTACCTCAGCTAGTAAAGGAGTCGATTATAAAGCGCATGGTATTTTAGATGTTAGAGCCAGCAGTATCGACTCTTTAGATAAGGGGTATATTGCGGGCGGGCAAGGGAAGTTTGCCTTAAGTGATGGCAAGCAACTCTCTATTGCCCAAGCGGGTCTTGAGTTAGGCGCAGAATGGGATAATGGCTTAAGTGTTGAAGGTGTATTTAACGCTTATCTTGATAAAGAAGATAGCGCACTCGGGCTAACAGAAGGTTATGTAAAGTATAAGTCGCTACCAAACTCTGCTGGTTATCGCTTTCAAGTTAAAGGGGGAATTTTTTACCCCGAAATTTCGTTAGAAAATAATGCTTTTGCTTGGGCAAGTAAAGATACATTGAATTCATCAACCTTAAATACTTGGATTGGTGAAGAAATTCGAGGTTTAGGTGCAGAGTTAAAAGTCACTCGTTTAGGGCGAATGAATGGCAACAACTTTGATTTATCATTCTCGGCTAGTACGTTTTTAAATAATGACCCTGCTGGTGCATTATTGGCTTGGCATGGCTGGACTATGAGTAGTCGACAAACACTTTGGGGTGAAGCACGAGAATTTCCTTGGTTTCCAGCGCTTGCAGAGGGCGCGCCACTTGCTGGCCAAGCCCGTAAATCTAAACCATTTTTAGAAGTTGATCATAACCTTGGTTATCATGTTCGCGGTGAGTGGGCTTTGCATGGTAAAGGAAAGCTATCCGTTGGCTATTATGATAATAATGCTACTCCTTATAAAGTACAAAATGGTCAGTACGGGTGGGCAACTGAATTTTTCCATTTAGGTGCTAGCTGGCGTTTGTCAAAAAATGTTTCATTCATTGCACAATACTTATCGGGCAGTACCTTAATGCAATCTCCGCAACTGGTTGATATGGTTAATAATGACTATGATAGTGGCTTTGTAGCTATTACTTATAATTGGCAAAGTGTCATTGGTAACAAAAAGCATAAAACCACGGTACGTGTAGAAGACTTCTCAGTTACTGATAACGATAATACTTGGGGTGATAATAATAATGAAGATGGCCAAGCGCTCACCCTAAATCATAGCTACCGTTTAACTAAACATTGGTTTTTATCGGCAGAATTTAACTATATTGATAGTCATAGACCTGCACGTTATTACGAGCATGATCCTGTCGATTTAACTGAAAAACAATGGCAATTAGCAGGAAGATACTTCTTTTAAGTGCGCAACATGACTTTTTGCTCTGGTTGGGAAATTAGAGAAAATACCATCAACGCCCAGTGCCTTCATAGCATTAATATCATCTAACTCATCAACCGTATAAACAAAGACTTTTAAGCCGCGGTTGTGAGCATCTTGCACAAAATCTTTACTTATAAAGTCAACATCAAGGTGAACAGCGTAAGCATTGAGTTGCTCAGCGAATTTTGCATATTCTAGTGGGTAACAGGCGGTGAGTGCACCAATAGCAAACTCTGATCTTTGATGGTGAATATTAAACAGTAAACGATGATTAAAGGATGAAATTAGTATGTCATTCACAGACATTTCGGTATTTTCAATGGCATCATCAATATAAGAAAATAATAGCTCAATATTATTAATACTTTTTATCTCAAGGTTAATGGTACATTTGCCAGCCACCAGTGTGAGTACTTCATCTAATGTGGGAATGGCTTCACCTAAGCCAGCATCTAAAGTTCGTAGCTGTTCATAACTATGATGGGATAATTGGCCGTTACCTGTTGTCGTTCGGTGTAACCAGCGATCATGAATCACAAAAAGCGTATTATCTACTTGGTGAATATCTACTTCAATTCCGTCAACATCAGCCTGTAATGCTGATTTAATAGCACGTAGCGTATTTTCTGGCTCAACGCCGCTAGCACCACGATGGGCAAAAATTAACATAGCGATCACAGATGTTTGATACATTAATCATGGTTTTTAGTATACTGCTAAAAACTTTAAAGTACGCATAAAAATTTCATGTCTGATAATGCAGTTAATGCCAAACGTTTAAATAAATATATTAGTGAATCTGGATTTTGCTCACGTCGTGGTGCCGATAAGCTCATCGAAGAAGAGCGCGTTACTATAAATGGCAAACTGCCTGAATTAGGCACTAAGGTTTTGCCCGGTGATGTAGTAAAAGTTGATGGTAAAGCGATTGCAGCAAGTGCAAAAAATAAGTCTGATCGTATTTATATTGCTTATAACAAACCTATCGGTATTACCTGTACCACTGAAAAGCATGTACGTGGCAATATTGTTGATGCTATTGGTCATAAAGAACGAATATTTCCTATTGGCCGTTTAGATAAACCTTCAGAAGGTTTAATTTTTTTGACCAGCGATGGTGATATTGTTAATAAAATTTTGCGGGCTGAAAATGCCCACGATAAAGAATATATTGTCACGGTAGATAAGCCATTAAGTGAGCGTTTTGTCGAGCGTATGTCTCGTGGTGTGCCAATTTTAGGCACGATTACTAAGCCGTGTATCGTGAGAGTAAAGAGCCGTTTTGTGTTCACCATTATCTTAACCCAAGGGTTAAATCGACAAATTCGTCGTATGTGTGAATTTTTAGGTTATGAAGTGAAAAAATTAAAGCGTTCACGCATCATGAATGTGGAACTTGGGCAATTAAAACCAGGGCAATGGCGTGATTTAACGAAAGCAGAAATGACTGAAATCAACCTAGCTGTTGCTACCTCAAGTAAGGTAGCACCAGAAAATGCGGTAAGTCACAAAAAACCTAAGCAAACTATTCATGTTAATAAGGCTGAAAATAAAACCAATAACAAGGCTACTCGAAGCAAGTTAACTTTCAAGAAAAAGCAATAAACCTTATAGCAAGTCACATAAGTATTTCACCCCAATCAGATACGCGGTCAATGGCTAATGCCCAATGACCGCTTTAAATATCAATTAGGCACTTAAACGCTGAACTCAGCTGACGCTTACTTCTGATAATCTCGGAGAAAGCTCATCTAACACTTGTGGATCATCAATGGTTGAGGGAATATCAACCTCTTGACCATCTATCATTTGCCTGAGGGTTTTGCGTAATATCTTGCCTGAGCGAGTTTTAGGTAAACGCTCAGCAATAATGACATCTTTTAACGCCGCAATAGCACCAATCTCAGCGCGTACTTTATTTTTTAAGGCGCTAGTTAATATTTCATCACTTTCCTCAATGCCATTTTTAATGACGACAAGCCCAAAAGGAACCTGTCCTTTTAAAGGACATTGAATGCCAATCACAGCGCATTCAGCTACCGCATAATGGCTTGATAACACTTCTTCCATTTCACCTGTGGATAAGCGATGACCTGCCACATTGATGACATCATCTGTTCTTCCCATGATAAATAAATAGCCTTCATCATCAATATACCCCCCATCACCGGTAATATAGTAACCTTCATGTGTCGACAAGTAACTTGCTTTGAAGCGTTCAGCATCTTTATAAATAGTGGCTAAACAACCTGGTGGCATAGGCAGTTTTATCGCCACTGTTCCTTGTTGGTTGGCAGGTAATGCTTTACCAAAAGCATCTAGTATTTCAACATTAAAACCTGGCACAGGGAAGCCAGCAGAACCAGCTTTTGTTGCCAGTAATTCTTCACAACTCTCATCAGTAAATGGTGTGCTGGCAATTGCCCAACCTGTTTCTGTTTGCCACCAATGGTCAATCACAGGCAGTTGTGTTTTTTCTTTTAACCAGTGATAAGTTGCAGGATCTAAACGCTCTCCGGCAAGGTATAAACGCCTTAAGTGAGACAAATCGTAATCTTTAAGTAGGGCACCATCAGGATCTTCTTTGGCTATGGCTCTAAATGCTGTTGGAGCACTAAAAAGCGCATTGACCTGATATTGCTCACATACCCGCCAAAAAGCGCCAGCATCAGGTGTTTTAATGGGTTTTCCTTCATATAAAATGCTAGTACAGCCTGCCATTAATGGTGCATATACTATATAAGAATGGCCCACAACCCAGCCGACATCAGAGGCTGCCCAAAAGGTATCGCCAGTATTCATTCCGTACACTGTTTTCATACTAGAGAGCATAGCTACTGCATGTCCACCATTATCTCTCACGACGCCTTTAGGTTTACCTGTGGTGCCAGAGGTATATAAAATATAAAGAGGGTCGGTGCTTTTAACTGGCACAGGAGCGACTTCTTTGGCATTAGCCATCAGTGTTTGCCAATCGAAATCTAAGCCAGTGGCTAGTGAAGCTGTTAATTGCTCTCGCTGATAAATAATGCAACTGCTTGGCTTATGTTCCGCCATGTCGATAGCTTGATCTAATAAAGGCTTATAGGGAATTATTTTCTCAATTTCAATACCACAACTGGCACTGATAATAACTTTTGGCTCGGCATCGTTAATACGCACCGCGAGTTCTTTGGCAGCAAAGCCACCAAAAACAACCGAGTGGACAGCGCCTAGGCGGGCAGTTGCTAACATGGCTATCACAGCTTGAGGGATCATTGGCATATAAATGAGCACACGATCGCCTTTCGTTACCCCTTGGCTTTGTAAAACGTGAGCAAATTTAGCCACCAAGTCTGTTAACTGGTAGTAAGAAAATGTTTGTTGGCTATTGGTTACCGGAGAATCATAGATGAGCGCAGTTTGATCGCCACGCCCTTGTTCAATGTGAAGATCTAAAGCGAGGTAACAAGTGTTCAGCTCCCCATCAGCAAACCAGTCATGCCAACCCTCGGAATTTGTCGACAATATTTTGTTAGGAGCTTTATACCAAGAAACAAGCTCTGCTTGCTCTTTCCAATACAATTCAGTGTTGTTGTTAGCTTTCTGCTGTTGTTCTAAAAATCCCATGGGCTGCCTCACTTATAATAATTTTATGAAATTAGTATAAAATGTCGACAACTTATTGCTATTAGACTTTAGGCTAGCCCTTGGTTTGTAACTGATTTTTAGGCATTAATTGCTATTTAATAAATTAGCTGGTGAAAACTGATCGGTCAATATGCGTGTGTCACTTGGCCAATCCTGATGATCTCTGGTGTTTTCCATATTGTTATAAAGTGATTCGATATCAACATTATAAGGCGCTAAACGTTCATTAAGCTGTGTAATAAGTTCAGCATTGATACTCTGTTTAGTGAATGGCTTTTTACCCGTTAAGATAATGCGGTTGGAATTCTTTTGGTTGGAAACCTGAATGAAGTCACCAAAAACGGCATGATATGTTGCTGACTCATGCGCATACAGTTCACTGAGTGAAAAGGTGTTTGCGCTAAGAATGCCATCTTCGCTAAGTAGCGACTTGGTTTCTTGTAAAAACTCTTTTGTTAATAAGTGCTCAGGAATATAGTCGCCGTTAAAAGCGTCTAAAATAATCCAGTCGTAGCTTTGCTTCTTCAGCAGGGCGCGTTTTATAAAAATGCGACCATCTTGGCTATACGTTTTTATATTGTCATTTTCAACAAAACCAAAATACTCACGAGCGACCTTAATTACAGCGTCATCAATTTCAATATTATCAATTTTACTGTTGGGGTAGAGCTCAGTCAGGGTGTTAGACATAGTGCCGCCTCCTAAACCTATAATTAAAATGCGCTTTGGCTCAGGATTTAACAATAAGCTAGACATTAATAATTTCGTGTAATTAAAAACCAGCTTTTCCGGTTGGCTTTTCAAAAAGCAGCTTTGTTGGGTTTTAGTACTTTTGACATTGAACTTAAGACAACGCAAATCGCCTTTATCTTCGACTAATATATTGCGATACAGCGAGCGTTCTTTATGTACTATTTTAGCGTCTGCAAAAGACGAAGTGAGAAATAAAATGAATATGAAGAGTGTGATGTACTTAAACATGGCTTAACTCCATTTGACGTGAATGGCCAAGCTTATTAATCACAATGGCGAGTACACCTAAACAGGCTAGAATCGCGCAATAAGCAAAGACAATATTATTAATATCAAACCATAAAATAAAATAGAATGAGGTAAATATAGTCCCTAAAGCGCTACCGAGTGTCGATACAAAGTAAAGTTTGCCAGCCACTTGACCACTTTCATCAGAGCTTTTCACCAATAAACGTACTGAATAAGGTGACAGCATACCTAAGATAACTGTTGGGATGAAAAACAAAGCCATAGAGGCTAATAATGAGCCATAACGAGAGTCTTCTATATTAAGAAAAATAGCTTCCATGATACCCTGGCTAACCAAGGCGATTGGTAACAATGTAATTGCAGCAAGAAGAAATATAATGCCATAGATTGTTAGAGAGGGGGAGCGTGTTGACAGTTTTCCTCCTAATAAATAGCCTAATGATAAGCTGAGCATAAAAACAGTAATGATACTGCCCCAAATATGTACTGAGCTACCAAAAAATGGCGCGAGTATTCTACCGCCTAATAATTCAATACCCATGATGCTAAAGCCGCTAGTAAAGGCAAGTAAATAAATAAGGATATTGGGGTAGTGTTGAGTATTTTTCATATCTTTCAGTGGTTTAGTTATTTTGTTGATAAATGCAATGTTCAGAGTAAGCTATTTTACTGACATTTGGTAGTGTACAGCGTTAAAGTTACCTATGGGATCTTGATGAAGGTATTGCTTCACAAAGTGCATACCGATATTTTTCATGACACCAATAGAGCCAAGGTTATCTTCTATAGCTAACGCTGAAAAATAGTCAATATGGGTTTGCTTTTCTATGGCATCTTTTATTGCGGTAGCGGCTTCTGTTGCATAGCCTTTGCCCCAAGACTTTTTAAAAAATCGCCAGCCTAATTCAATATCATTAAATTTAGGTGAGTCAGTAAAAAATGCCATTGGCCTAGCCAGCACCCAACCTAAATATTCTTGATTGCTTTTATCTGAGGCTTGCCAAATGCCCCAGCCTTTTTCAGCATTCAAATAAGAGAGCATTCGTGGGATGAAAACCGTGTTAATGGTTTCCATACTATTAGGCTTACCGCCATTAATAAACTGCATTACCTCAGGATCTTGATCTAATTGCCAAAGCGCATGGGCATCTGCTTCACTCATTAGACGAAAGGTTAACCTTGCGGAATCTTTTACGATAACCATATGATATCCCTTAACCTTACTTACTTAACAATGGCTTTAAAAAGCGAGCGGTATGAGAGGTTTTATGCTCTGCGACTTGTTCAGGTGTACCTGTGACTAATATTTGTCCTCCGCCTGAGCCGCCTTCAGGACCTAAATCAACAATCCAGTCTGCTGTTTTGATCACATCTAAATTATGCTCGATCACGACAATGGTATTACCGTGGTCACGCAGACGATGAATAACCTGAAGTAGCTGTTTAATATCATGAAAATGTAAGCCTGTAGTGGGCTCATCTAAAATATATAAAGTTTTGCCAGTATCGCGCTTTGATAGCTCTTTTGAGAGTTTAACCCGTTGTGCTTCACCCCCTGAAAGGGTTGTCGCTGATTGACCTAACTTAATATAGCCTAAGCCAACATCAAGTAAGGTTTGTAGTTTACGCTTAACTGCTGGGATAGCGCTGAAAAATTCAAACGCATCTTCAATAGTCATATCCAAGGTTTCATGAATATTCTTACCCTTGTATAACACTTCTAGGGTTTCTCGGTTATAACGCTTAGATTTACAAACATCACAAGGTACATAGACGTCAGGTAAAAAATGCATTTCTACTTTAATTAAACCGTCACCCTGACAGGCTTCACAACGGCCACCTTTCACATTAAAACTAAAGCGTCCCGGTTTATATCCGCGAGAGCGTGCTTCTTGTGTAGCAGCAAAAATATCACGAATAGCTGTGAATATTCCTGTATAGGTGGCAGGATTTGAACGGGGTGTTCTTCCAATAGGGCTTTGATCAATATCGATGACTTTATCTAAATGCTCTAAGCCAGTAATGGACTTGTAAGGCGCAGGTTCATCCACGGTGGCACCGTTCAGTTCAATGTGCGCTAGTTTATATAAAGTGTCGTTGATTAAGGTTGATTTTCCTGAGCCCGAAACACCGGTAATACAGGTCATTAAACCGTTTGGAATAACTAAATCCACATCTTTTAAATTATTGCCATTAGCCCCTGTTAACTCGACAACTTTCTTTTTGTCAAACGGGTAGCGTTTATTGGGTATTTCAATGCACTCTTCACCTGATAGGTATTTACCCGTTAGTGAGTCTTTACTTTTTAATATGTCTTTTACTGTACCTTGGGCAATAATTTCACCACCATGTACGCCAGCTCCTGGGCCAATATCAATAACAAAGTCTGCGGCTCTGATGGCATCTTCATCATGCTCAACAACTATTACGGTATTACCTAAATCTCTCAGGTGAATAAGTGTATTAAGTAAACGTTCATTATCACGTTGATGTAAACCAATTGATGGCTCATCTAATACATACATTACGCCCACTAGGCCAGCACCTATTTGACTGGCTAAGCGAATACGTTGTGCTTCTCCACCTGAAAGTGTGTTTGCGCCGCGTGATAAGTTTAAGTAATTAAGACCAACATTCACTAAAAAGCCTAAGCGCTCATTAATTTCTTTGAGTATTTTTTCAGCTACTTGCGCTTTTTGGCCAGTTAAGTTCAAGCCTAGGAAGAATTCAAGGGCATCAGCGATAGAGTATTCAGCAACAATGGGCAGTGGTGTATCACTAATAAAGACATTACGTGCTTCTAGGCGCAAACGACTACCATTACAATCAGGGCAATGCTGACTATTTAAGTATTTGGAAAGCTCATCACGCACAGCGTTTGATTCAGTTTCTTTGTAACGGCGTTGCATGTTGTTGATAATCCCTTCGAAAGGGTGTTTTCGAAAGACCACATCGCCGCGATCATTCATGTACTTAAATTCAATTTCTTGATCGCCACTACCATAAAGCACAACTTGACGCGCTTCTTCTGTCAAATCTTTAAAGGGTTTGTCAATGGCAAAACCATAGTGTTCAGCTAAGGCTTGCAGCATTTGAAAATAATAAAAATTACGTTTGTCCCAACCACGAATTGCGCCGCCAGAAAGGCTTAACTCGTCATTAGCGATAATGCGGTTACTGTCAAAGAATTGCTCGATACCTAAGCCATCACAGGTTTGACAAGCACCTGCAGGGTTATTGAATGAAAATAACCTTGGCTCTAACTCTTGCATGCTGTAACCACAATGTGGGCATGCAAAATTAGCAGAGAATAATAGCTCTTCTTTGTCAGGTTCATCCATAAAGGCAACTTTAGCTGTGCCTGCTGTTAAACCGAGTGCTGTTTCAAAAGATTCAGATAAACGTAATTGAATATCATCACGCACTTTTAAGCGGTCAACCACTACCTCAATGGTGTGTTTTTTATGTAACTCTAATGTTGGTGGATCTGATAAATCACATACTTCGCCATCAATACGAGCGCGAATGAAGCCTTGCGCGGCTAAGTTATCAAGTAACTTGATATGTTCACCCTTACGATTTTGTAGCACGGGCGCAAGAAGCATGACTTTCGTGCCTTCTTCAAGCTCTAATACTTTATCAACCATCTGAGAGACTGTTTGTGCTGCTAATGGTTGTTTGTGAGTTGGGCAGCGTGGCTCGCCTACACGTGCGTATAGTAAACGCAAATAATCATAAATTTCTGTGATGGTGCCAACGGTTGAACGCGGGTTATGTGATGTGGATTTTTGTTCGATAGATATAGCTGGGGATAAGCCTTCAATGTGATCGACATCGGGCTTTTCCATTAAAGATAAAAATTGACGTGCATAGGCCGAAAGCGACTCAACGTATCGACGTTGACCTTCAGCATAAAGGGTATCAAAAGCTAGCGATGATTTACCTGAGCCAGATAACCCTGTAATAACAATTAATTTATCTCGAGGGATCTCTAAACTAATATCTTTAAGGTTATGGGTACGCGCCCCTCTGACTTCTATATTCTTCATTCTTTCTTAATCCACAACATAAGCAAAATCACAGCCGTGTATTATGTCATAGTTAAGCGTGATGTTCAGTGTTATAAATGCTTTTATTTTATTCATTTGAACAGCTAAAAGGTGATTGACCTAGACATTGAAATTGCTTCGTTATTTTATTAGCTTTTCTAGCGTGTCAATTAACTTTTGTCGTTCATTCTGTAATTCAACCAAGGTATCTATTTGTATGCGTTGGAGTATAGCTTTATCTCGTACTACACCACGAAGTATTTCATGATTAAGCAATTCATCATCTGTACTGACAATATCTCTGCCAACAAATTTTATTGATGCAGTGATTTTGGGTGTGACAACCATCGAATTTCCATCTGAGTATTTTGTTTGTTCGATAGCTTCGAGGTAAGCATTTTCAAATTGAAGAATAGCTTTTTGTAACGGCTTTGATTTAATTAGATCTAATTTTCCATCGTCAATTAATCGCCTTAGAGACACAGGACGAAAAGACGCGCCCCAAAAACTAAATAGTGAAAAAATATTTTGTTCAAAGGCCTTTCTTTCTTCATGACTCCAGTTGTTTTTGGTTAATAACGTGCTGACTACAAAGCTTTTTTCTAATATGTCTTGGTATTCTTTTAGCTCTACTTGGTGGGTGTTTCTATTATTGACTAGCTCTTCATACAAAAACTGCAATTGATAGTTTTCTTCTTTACGATCAAGACGAGATTGATTCCAATCTGCTGCTTGTAACCCAACAAAAATTCCTATCACCACCACTAAAAAGTCTAATAAAACACCTAGCCAGTTTTGAGACTTAATGTGGCGTGTAAACTTTGAAAAGAGCATTTATTATCATCCTTTTTAATTAGGTTCTTCAAAAGAGCTTATCAATAAAGGCGTTATATAAGAACTAAAATTCGATTGCAGTTGAATTATTAATATACGTAGTGATTAGTTTGTCAGTAAAGCCAACTAGGGATTTTTATTGTTATTTGAAGGTAGTTTAACGTTAAATACATGACTAAAAGTTTAGGTGCTCGTTTATGGTTCGCAAAAGTTATTGTTTTTTCATCGGGACTTGTACCACAAAAGAAAATGATGCAAGCAGGCTTAGTGCTCAATTTAGTTTTTGCTGTTGTTATTGCTTGCGTAGCAGCTTTATTGTTCTAGTTTATGTTGTTGTTTTAAATTGCATGGTAAACTAGCGCGATTTTTTTGATTTTCATAACTCTTAAGTGCAGGATTCAATGAGTGTTTCAGGTTTAAACCGTATCGAGAAAAAAGCCGCATTTTCTCTCGCCAGTGTTTTTGGTGTGCGAATGTTAGGGCTATTTATGATTTTGCCCGTGTTTGCTATTTATGGTGAACAACTAACTGGCTATAACCCATTATGGTTAGGGGTAGCGATTGGCGCTTATGGTTTAACGCAAGCGTTATTGCAAATTCCTATGGGGATCTTATCTGATAAATACGGCCGAAAGCCAGTCATTATGGCGGGTTTAGTGGTGTTTTTAATTGGTAGTGTGGTGGCAGCACTTTCCACCAGTATTTACGGTGTCGTTATCGGGCGAGCCTTGCAAGGTATGGGTGCTATAGCGAGTGCCATATTAGCATTAGCTGCGGATTTAACACGAGAAGAACAACGACCTAAAGTTATGGCAACTATTGGTATGTTCATTGGCCTGTCTTTTACGTTTGCCATGATTCTAGGACCTATTGTTGCTGATGCCTTTGGTTTAAGTGGCTTGTTTTGGTTTACTGGACTGTTAACCATTGTGGCTATGTTGTTGATTCAATTCATGGTGCCTTACTCAGTAAATAAAGCGCCACGAGGAGATAGTGTTGCCTTGCCTGAGCAAATAGGTAAGCTGATTCGTCATCCACAATTGTCACGATTAAATTGGGGTGTGTTTATTCTGCATATGGCGTTAACTGCTTGTTTTGTAACCTTACCTAAACAGTTTGTCGCTAGCGGTTTAGCGCTTGAAGATCACTGGCAAATTTATTTACCTACCTTATTAGGCTCTTTCTTTTTAATGGTGCCTTTCATGATTTTTGCCATGAAAAAGCAAAAAGAAAAACCTATGTTTAGTGGCGCTGTGGCTTTACTGACCATTGCATTACTTTTGCTTTGGTTATTACCTACGGGCTTTTGGAGTTTGGTGTTTTCTGTGGTGTTATTTTTCACCGCTTTTAATTATTTAGAAGCCACTATGCCATCAATTTTATCCCGTATAGCGCCTGCTGGCGTTAAAGGCAGTGTGATGGGGATTTTTTCAAGTAGTCAGTTTTTAGGGGCTTTTGTAGGTGGTCTTATTGGCGGCTATATTGCTAGTCAACATGGCGAAAAAGCTATTTTCTTAACCATGGCTATAATTTGTCTTATCTGGTTAGGGCTGAGTTTTGGCATGCAACAACTGAAAAAATCTAAAAGTTTTAGTTTTGCGACCAATATCGAGAATGAAGCAAAAGCGGATGAAGTGGCTGAATTATTAATCAATATGCCTGGAGTCATCGAAGCCACATTAGTACAAGATGGCGGTGTTGAAAACGCTATCGACACTAGTCAAATTATTGCCTATTTAAAGGTTGACGATAAAGTGGTGGATTTACCTGCGGTGAAAGCCTTACTTCAGTATTCAAGTAAAACCATATAGCCATAGTTCTTTATTTCATCTGAGTAATTTAGCGCTCCCCTTGGTTATTAACGAGGCGGTTGGGGAGCAAAGTTAGTTACTAATGAATATTTACCCTGAGCACTTTGTTGCTGCTACTTTGGTGAATTAGTAAATCACCGTCACGTGTGGGGCGCATGTGCCTGATTATTCCTGCAAAAACGTCACCTGAAGGGATTGCCCAACTTTGAAATGTTTCGGTTTTTGGATCAAATCGCACGAGCGGATCAGGTCTCATGCCTGATTCATTATACCAAACGACACCGTCAACCACGGCGATTGCATAAGGGTGTGATTTACTGCCACTTGGTGAGGACCACTCTTTTATTTTGCCTGTACTTGGATCGTATTTTCCTATCCGCCCTAAAGCCGAATTCACAAACCAAATCATACCGTCATCGGCAATATCAAGGCGGCGTACTCTACTGTTTTTTTCAGGGAGCATAATATCGGTTAACTCCATGGTGTCGGGGTTAACTTTGACGAGGCAATTTCTGCCATTACAAGCAACCCAAGGAACCCCATTATCATCGATTTTTATGCCGTAAGGCTTAGAACGTGGTGCATTCATAGTGACTAGTTTTATGTCACCGTTTGTGGGATCTAAACGACCAATCATATTGCTGTGCTGGAGGGTGAACCAGAGTATGCCATTATTGTCGAAAATAGCGCTGTGAGGGTCTTTAGCTTGCTTGTCGGGCATTTTATATTCGGTAATTTTCTTAGTGTTAATGTCTAATTTTCCGACACTGCCATTTTTATTTCCCGTATACCAAATATTGCCCATTTTATCGGTTGTAACGGTATGTGGCATAGCATTTGGGGGCAGTATGTATTCTGTCATCACCCCTGATTTAGGATCAAGTCTACCTATAAGATTAGCGCGTTGTCCTGCCCACCAAATTGCACCATCATGACCTTCTATTGGGTCGCGAGGGCGTTGCCCGAGTGTAGGTGGTTGCCATTGAGTAAAACTGATTTTACTGTCACCCTCTATAAGTTTTGCTGCTCGATGAGTATTGGGCGCATAATTACTAGCAAGGTAGCTCAATATTTGTTGTTGAATATCAGGTGTCTTTGATAAATCAATCATGGTTTGCGTTAATGCTTTCCAATCTTCATAACTATAGCCTGAGCTTCTAGTGATTAAATTGGCACGGTGACAGGCGATACAGTGTTGCTCTACTAATGCTTTACCTTGTGCATTGGCGCTATCGTCTATAAATCCATTGCTGGTATTTTTACTAAAACCAGTAAAAGAAACACAACAACTAAACGCTAAAATGCATGAGTTAATTATAGTATTTTTTGTCATAACCTGATCCTGTTTACTGTGTATTGGTTAATATGATTCGAAGTACCTATCACATGAAGCGCGTTTGCTTCTATGTAATGACACTCGTTGGTATAGCGTATATGAAGTTGTCTTGCAGTAAATTTGAGATATATTGCTATTTAGTCAAGTTGAAACCATAGCGTTTTATTATTTAACAAGGAGCTATCAGAATAATTAGGGTTATCCATTTTAATCAATCTTCTTTCATTAAGTTTGGCTCGTTGGATATCATCAGCATAATATTTATTTAATATTTGCTCTAATTCACCACTTTTTATCATGAGCTTCAAACCAGTTTCTATCCGCTGTGCAATACGAGGAGCTGTTGGTGAGACATAAACATAGGTTGGCATTGGTAGGTGTAGGGCGAGGGTAGGTTCAATAATTATATTGTCTAAATAATGTTTACGAGCTTCTAGTTCATCAAAAATCTCGTAGCTACCACGGGGGATATAGTCAAATCTATGGTTATTGAGTAAAGGGAATAAACCTTCGAAATTTTGTATTTTTTGCATTTTCATATCATGCTTTTCAAAAACATCTGTTGTGGCCCAACCATTTCTAAGTCCAGCTGTAAATAGCTTTAAATCTTCGAGGGTTTTGACTTGGGCAAATTGCTCGGCAACATCTTTGTGTATTAACAGTAAGCGATAATTTAACAAGCCTCGTCTAATAGGGATTTTAATCGCGATGGTTTTTTTATCCCACTCATCAGTGGCAGCAGAAACATAAATATTGATGTTAGTGCCGCGAACTATTTCTGGAAGGGCTCTTTTGCGGTTCATTGAGTTTTTTAGAGTGGTAAATTCGTAGGGACCAAATTCAGGTATGGTTAAGTCGAGGGCACGTAATACGACTTCAGTTTTATGTTCGGTGCGTTTATCTATTTCATTAGACTCACCTTCATTCATGATGATAATGTCTTTAGCCCAGCTCTTACTAGATAACAGTATTACTATTACTGCAGTAATATATATTGCGCGGATAAGTATCAATAAGGGAGATATTGATTTTATCATGGCGGTTTCCTCTACAAATTGAGTGTACTCGTTTTTTATTTCTACATTGTTGAAAACGCTGTTAATGCGTATTTTCAATTTCAAAATAGCTCAGATAAAAACAACGTCAGTTTTTTAACTATAGAATAAATCGTCTAAATTGAACATAAGTATTGTGGATATTACACAACCACTAGTGCTGTTGGTGAAAGTGGTTCATTGCGGTAACGTTACTTAGATGTGAATGAGTTGTCTCAACTTTGGCACGCCTTGTCGCAAAAATGTTTTATAGACACTAACGCACAATATAATCAATACTGGTGATAACTGCCTTTTAGGTTGCTATGATTAATATAATGGAAGAATACCACAGTGAAAGCTCTCTTGAATTAGAGCCGCAAGCATTCTCAAAGCAAAGCCATCAATTTTGGACGTTACAAATTGCCGGTTGGCTCGGCTATGCGTTTTTCGTCTTTATCGCTATTATCCGGCCGCAATTTGTAGATCCAAACTTTAATTTGTCTGGACAAATAATCAACCTTATCGTTGAAACGGTAAGTGGCTTTTTATTATCTTATTCGCAGTGGCTGTTTATTCGACGCATTATTCACTTACCACTGAAAAAAATGCTGTTCTTAAGTTTTTCATTCGCTGTCGTACTTGGCTTGCTTTATAACATGATTAAATTGAGTGCTTTTAAAGTGATAGTACACGAACAGCAATGGAATCATGCCTGGAACATGTTGGAATTTGGTGGCTGGCTATTGTTTTCTCTCACCACCATGTTTGCTTGGACGTCTATCTTTTTTATTATGCTATATAACACCAAGCTGCAAAAAGAGCATGAAATGTTATTGAGAGCCCAAACGTCGGCTAAAGATGCGCAATTGCAAATGCTCCGATACCAACTTAATCCACATTTTATGTTTAATACCATCAATGCTATTTCAACGTTAATTTATAAAAATGACAATGAAACTGCCAATGAAATGTTGGACAAATTATGTGAATTTTTCCGCTACTCCCTTGATAATAACGCTAAAAACAAGACCAGTTTAGATAAAGAATTACAGCTATTAGAACTGTATTTATCGATAGAGAAAGTACGTTTTGCTGATAGGTTAACGGTAGATATTGATATTAGTTCTGAAGTATTAACGTGCCAAGTGCCGAGTATGCTATTGCAGCCATTAGTGGAGAATTCAATTAAATACGCCATTGAGCCGAGGAAGGTAGGTGGCAATATTATCATTAAAGCCGCCAAGCAAGGAGAGCGTTTAATTATTGATGTTTTAGATAACGGTGATGGACAAAATGAAGCCGTCAGTGCTGGCTTTGGCATTGGTATGAGTAACACTAAAGCACGATTAGATGCTATGTTTAATGGCGATTTTGAAATTCAGATTACTGAAAATCAATTAAAAGGTACCACAGTGTCTATTTCTGTTCCCTTTGAGAAATTATCATGAATAAAAAAGTATTAACGGCTGTTATTGTTGATGATGAACCCCTTGCCCTTGAAGGTTTAAGGTTACGCTTGGAAAAAATTCCTGAGATTGATGTAATTGCTGAAGGCAGTGATGGTGATCAAGCAATCGCGTTATGCCAAGAGCTCAGCCCTGATGTTTTATTTTTAGATTTACAATTACCCGGCTTAAACGGCATTGAAGTTGTACAAACCTTACAAACCGATATATTGCCTATGGTTGTTTTTGTTAGTGCATATGGTGAATATGCCATTGATGCCTTTGAGTTAAATGCTATAGATTATGTATTAAAGCCGGCTAATTTAGGCCGCTTAAAAAAAACGGTAGAACGATTAATACAAAAGCACAGTCATGAACAAGCTGATAAAGGAAAGGATAAATTTAAGTTATTACATGCCCTTGGTGAAACGTCAGGTATTTCTATTTCTGAGTTAGAAAACTGGCTTGAATCTGACAAACCACTACCGACCTCTTTTTGCCAAGAGTTAATCATAAAAAATAGCGATAACGAAAAAGTTTTCTTACCCGTCAATACCATTAAATGGATTGATGCTGCGGGTGACTATATGTGTGTTCATACTGAAAAAGAAACCCATATTGTGCGTATAACTATGAAGAAACTTGAGACCCAACTTGATGAGCGAGTCTTTAAGCGGATACATAAGTCTACTTTGGTGAATATCAACTGCATTAAAAGTATTCGCGCGTTGCGAAACAGTGAAAGTATTGTGGAATTAGGTGACGATATTCAGTTAAAAGTCAGCCGTAATTTCAGCTCAGCTATCCAAACGTTGCTCGAATCTAAGCAGTTATAACCGGTTGACGTGGTTTTGTTTCGCTTTATCGTATTGTCTTAACAAATAATTCGCATGCCGCGTTAATGACACCTGATGCCGCATTTCAATTGTAACCCTGTCGTCACTGACACACTATGAAGCTAGGGGATAGCTTATATACAAGGTAACGCGTGTTTAGCTATTTAATTATCCTTTGCTTTACTTCATGTACAAAAACTATAAAACATAAGTGAAGCCTAAACAGGTAATTGGGATTCAAAACATGAAAAAATTGACGAACAAAATCACACAGCTTGCTGTGTTGGTTTCAGCAATGTCACTTGCCGGATGTGGCGGCGATGTTGCAACAAATACAGACTCAAGCAAAATTGACCCGCAACAACCGGTGAGTGACTGGCAGTTAGTGTGGAGTGATGAGTTTGATGGTGAAAAAATTGATGACAATAAATGGACTCATGAAGTCAATTGTTGGGGAGGCGGTAATGATGAGAAGCAGTGTTACACCGATAGTGCTGAGAACTCATACATAGAAAATGGCATCTTAAATATTGTAGCCTTACCTGCCGAAGAAGGCGCTACATTGCCTTATACTTCTGCACGGATGATCACTCAATATAAAGCAGACTTTAAATATGGCCGTATGGAATTACGCGCTAAGTTGCCTTCAGGTCAAGGTAGTCACCCTGCTTTTTGGATGATGCCCACTGATAGTGAATATGGTATTTGGCCTCGCTCTGGTGAATTAGATATTCTTGAAACTGTCAACTTGGGTGTTGCCAGAGATGATGGTACAGCGGAAAACCATGTTTACGGTACCTTACATTACGGTGAAAGCACCAACAATAAAGCACACTCTGGTCAAGCTTATCGACAAGAAGGGGTTAATCCAGCTGATGATTTTCATACTTACGCCATAGAGTGGCAAGAAGGTGAAATTCGTTGGTATATGGATGATTACTTATTTGCCACGCAACGCCAATCTGAACTTCGTTATAACAGTAAAGGTGAAGTTACCGCGTTAGAGCATAGAGGTTGGTACACTGAATATTATGATCAAGTAACCGGAGAACTTACCGTGCATTGGGATAGTGCACCATTTGATAGAAAATTCTTCATGATCTTGAACTTTGCTGTAGGTGGGGATTGGTCAGAAAATGTTAATGAAACAGGCATTGATGAAACAGCCTTTCATGCGGATAACAAGTTTGAAATCGATTATGTACGTGTTTATCAATGTAGCCAAAACTTTGAAACAGGCAGAGGCTGTGAAACAGTTCGTGCAGGTTACGATATTGAAGCCAGTGAAGAATTTCCCACTGGTGGATTAGTCATTGGTGGTGCTCCAAATCCTCCTGTAGCGACTTTACCACCTGTAGGCGGTTTACCAGATTTAATCGTTTTCGAAAATGCCGATACTGAATTTGTTGCAGGTCATTGGGCTGCCAATGGTGACGTAACTATTGAAGATGTTGATGTTGGCGGTGATCACGGTATTACCAAACAATTTACCTTTAATACGGATGAGGCGGTTGCTTATTTTCAAAGTGGCAACGATACAACCGATGTGAGTGGTTACACTAGCCTAGAGTTTGATGTGTTTGTCGTCAATGATAATGGCGCCGAAGATTTTATTATCAAAATGGACTGTATCAACCCGTGTAGCTCAGGTGATTTCCCGGTTGCTAAGCCGGCGGCAGGTGTTTGGACATCGTATAAAATACCGTTAGCAGACTTAGTGGGTAATGATGGTTCAGTATTAGATTTAAGCTTGGTTAATACACCTTTAGTCTTTTTCCCGACTTGGGGAAATATGAATGGCTTTGTTGCGCAAATTGACAATGTTCGTTTTACGACACCGGCTACCGTTTCTGAATTAGATGTTTATATCGATACTGATACAGACTTTCTAGCAGGTTTTTGGGCAGCTAGTGGTGATATTACTATTGAAGATGTTGTTATTGGTGACGAACACGGCACAGTGAAGCAATTTACCTTTAACACTGACGAAGGCTTGGGTTACTTTCAAAGCACGGATACTACCGATGTTAGTGGTTTCACTAGCCTAGAGTTTGATGTGTTTGTTGTTAATGATAATGGTGCAGAAGATTTCATTATTAAAATGGATTGTGTACACCCTTGTAGTTCGGGCGACTTCCCTATAGCGAAACCTGCAGCTGGTGTTTGGACATCTTATAGTATTCCATTAGCTGATTTAGTCGGCAATGACGGCTCAGCGCTTGATTTAAGTATAGTAAATACCCCGTTAGCCTTTTTCCCAACGTGGGGAAATATGAATGGCTTTGTTGCGCAAATTGATAATGTGCGTTTTACCGCGCCAGCTGTAGTACCTGAAATCGATGTTTTCACTGACGTAGACACTGATTTCGCGGCAGGTTTTTGGGCTGCCAGTGGTGACATTGCTATCGAAGACGTAGATGTTGGTGGCGATAATGGCGCTGTGAAACAATTTACCTTTAACACTGATGAAGGCCTAGCTTATTTCCAAAGTGCTGACACGGTTGATGCTAGTAGCCACAGTACGCTTGAGTTTGACATCTTTGTTGTTAACGATAATGGCGCTGCAGATTTTATTATTAAAATGGACTGCGTACACCCTTGTAGTTCAGGTGATTTCCCCGTAGCCAAACCAGCTCAGGGTGTTTGGACATCTTATAGCATTCCGCTAGCAGATTTAGTCTCAAACGATGGTTCGGTATTAGATTTAAGCATTGTGAATACCCCGTTAGCATTTTTCCCAACATGGGGAAATATGAACGGCTTTATTGCGCAAATTGACAACGTTCGCTTTAAGTAGTCAGCGTTATTAAAACTAATTTAAGAAAGTAGGGTAATCATGAAACATTCAAAATTCTCAAAAAAACGCTTAGCCGTTTATATTTCTGCAGCGATTACTGCAGGTTTAAATACCAGTGTTATGGCAGAAGAAGCTGCACTGGAAGCAAATGAAAAAGAAATCGAAGTTATTGAAGTACAAGGTATTCGTGGAAGCTTAACGCGAGCGATGAATATTAAACGTGATATGTCTGGTGTGGTGGACGCTATTTCATCTGAAGAAATGGGTAAATTTCCAGACAGTAATTTAGCGGAATCATTACAGCGTATTACTGGTGTATCGGTAAGCCGTAGTAATGGTGAAGGTAGCCAAATTACTGTCCGTGGTTTTGGTCCAGACTTTAACCTTGTTACTTTAAATGGCAGACAAATGCCAGGTACAGGTAATAGTCGTTCATATAATTTTGAAAACTTAGCCTCAGATGGCGTTTCAGCGTTAGAAGTTTATAAAACAGCGCGCGCTGACAAGCCAACAGGTGGTTTAGGGGCAACAGTAAATATTGTTACCACTAAGCCTTTATCAAGCCCAGGACAAAAAATGTCAGTATCTGCTAAGGCGATACATGACAGTTCAAATGTTGCGGGTGATGATATAACGCCAGAGTTTTCTGCGTTATATTCAAATACTTTTGCAGATGAAAGCTTAGGTTTTTCATTCTCTGTTAATCATCAACGACGAGATTTTCAACAGCAAAGTGCTAATATTCAAGGCTGGCAAGCCAATGTTGCTTTACCTGATAACCTTGATGAAGACATGGTGGTTGATCCAAGACCGCTTGACGAAGAAGGAAATCGAATTGGTAATCACTTCTTTCCAAGAGACATGAACTATGGTTTTTCTGATATACAAAGAGAAAGAACCAATGGTTATGTAGTTTTTCAATATGCGCCAATTGACGATCTAATCTTTACTGTTGATTACACCGCCTCAAAAGCGGTAACAGGTAGTAATGCTATTGGTTGGGGCATGTGGAATGATTATGGTGGCAACATCAATGGTTATGAAATAGATGAAAATGGTACGGTTATTTATGCTGATATCAGTGGCAATGATGGATCATTCAGTGCCAACCGTGGCACTACGGAAGTAGATGCAGAGTCTATAGGTTTCAATATTGATTGGATTGCAACCGACACCTTGTACTTTAGCGTTGATTACCATAACTCCACTAACGAAGCGGATAATGGTAAAGACAAAGGAATGGATAGCTTTGGCTCGTTAGTGCTAGGGTCAGATCAACTCAATACCAAAATTTATGATTACCGTACTGGTGAAATTCCTCATGGAGAGATTATTTGGAATAATGGTACTAATGAATTAGCGACAAGCGAAATTGATTCGCATTTTAGTCAGTTTATTCACTCACCGGGCAAATCAGAAGTTGAACAAGTGCAAATTGATGGCACTTGGGAAAATGATGCTTTTGATATCCCGCTTGTGGATATTAAATTTGGTATTGCTAGAACAGAGCAAACCATGAGTGGTTCTAGTGCATGGAGTGGCTTAATTGGTGGCTTCTTATTTAACCCTAATTTTACCGCCATGCTACCTGATGGTATGTTTACGCGCCATGATACCAGTGACTTTTTAGATGCTTTTGACGGTGGCGGTAGCGATTTAAATCCTCACTATTATTACACCTTTGATTTTGATGAATTGGTGGCAAGATCGGAAGCCTTTTTAACTAATGAAGTGCTAGGGGGCGATGATTATTTTGCTACCACAGCCTATCACGATATGGGCACTCAATCGGCGGGTTCAGTAAAAGAAGATACTACCAGTATTTATTTGCAAGGTTCATTGGAGTTTGATGTTTACGACTTCCCAGTACAAATGAATCTTGGTGTTAGGTATGAGCAAACAGATGTTACGAGTGAAGTATTGCAGCCTGTGCCTACCGAAGTTTGGTGGCAAGGCGGTAGTGAATGGCATACCCAGTATTTACCCGGAGATAATAACTTTCTTGAAATGACAGGTGAGCACGATGTGTTATTGCCTATGGTCGATATTAAAGTTGATATTACCGATGATTTAGTGACGCGCCTTTCTTGGGGTAAAACTATCTCTCGTGCGCCTTTAGGGAATTTAGCGGGTGGCAGAAGCTTGTCTGGTAGCCCACGCATTGGCTCAAGAAATGGTAGTGAAGGGAATACAAACTTACTGCCCTACGAGTCAACGAACTTTGATTTCAGTATTGAGTATTACTACGGCGAATCGAGTTATGCCTCTGTCGGTTACTTCAGAAAGGATGTAAAAAATTTCATCGGTAGCCAGATTACGTCGACAACCATCGATGGTTTCCATGATATGTACTTAGGTCCTCGTTGGAACCAAGCTGTAGCTGATATTGAAGCACGCGGTGATCAGGCTACTAACGATGCAATTTTTGCACAAATTCAAGCGAATGGCTCAGCGTTAAACGAACAAGGTTATTTAGAGCCTACTGCTGATGATCCGCTGATGATTTGGGACATTACTCGACCGTTCAACGCGCCGGATGAAAAAACGGTGGATGGTTTTGAGGTCGCATTACAACACGTATTTGGTGAAAGTGGCTTTGGTGTTGGCGTCAATGCAACGGTTGTTGATGGTGATGTTGAGTTTGACGTAGACAGTTTAGATCAGCAAACGCCATTAACAGGCTTGAGTGATTCGGCTAACCTTCAATTGTTTTACGAGAAGCATGGTTTGTCAGTTAAGTTAACTTATGCATGGCGTGATGAATACTTAATAGGTGTTGGTCAGTCACAAGGCTCTTCGGATAATCCGCCGCAGTTTGCCAAAGAGTTTGGTCAAATAGACATGAGTGTTAACTACGACATCACAGACAATTTCACTGTTTTCTTTGAGGGCATTAACCTTAATGATGAAACAGAGCAAGGGTTTGGTCGTTATGAAGAGCAATTCTTATATGCTCGACAATATGGCCCTCGTTACACCTTAGGTGGTCGTTATAGTTTTTAATACTTAGCATTAAAAGTGAGTACTTCATGCGTTGTGAAGTATTCACTTTCTCCCGTTTAAGATTATGTGGCTGACTTGATTATTTTTTGTCATTCACATGCTTTGTTTTACCCAAATTAGCACACTAGGAGTATACCGCATGGCTGGTACTTCGATTATTTTAGAGCAACCAAGCAGTCAAGGAACTAAGCAAGATAATGCAAATACTTTTGCCCTTGTTTCACTGACTTCATTATTTTTCATGTGGGGGTTTATTACCTGTTTAAATGACATTTTGATCCCACATTTAAAGGCTATTTTTGACTTAACTTATACACAATCAATGTTGGTGCAATTTTGTTTTTTTGGCGCTTACTTTTTAGTGTCTTTACCTGCTGGGCGTTTAGTTAAAAAAGTCTCTTATCAAAAGGGTATCGTTATTGGTTTGGTGGTTTCAGCACTAGGCTGTTTAATGTTTTATCCGGCAGCAAGTTATCATAGCTATAACTTTTTTCTTGCGGCACTTTTTGTTTTAGCTAGTGGTATTACGGTATTACAAGTGTCGGCAAATCCCTATGTGACCTTGTTAGGTTCAAGTGAAACAGCATCATCAAGGCTCACCTTAACTCAAGCTTTTAATGCTTTAGGCACAACTGTGGCCCCATATCTAGGTGCATTATTTATTCTTAATGAAGCTGCTCATTCAATGTCTGCATCGGCTTCAGCAGACAGCGTAAAAATGCCGTACTTAGCGTTAACAGCAATGTTACTAATATTAGCGGCAATTTTTGCGGTATTAAAGTTACCTAAAATAGCCAGTGCTGAGCCTAAGGAAGATGAAGTTATTGAGGGCTCAGCTTGGCAATATAGTCATTTAGTTTTAGGGGCTTTGGGAATATTTGTTTACGTAGGCGCAGAGGTTTCCATTGGCAGTTTTTTAGTTAACTTTATAGGTGAAGAACATATTGCAGGGTTAGCTGAATCAGATGCGGCGAAGTACTTAACTTATTTTTGGGGTGGCGCTATGGTTGGACGTTTTATTGGTGCGGCTGTTATGCAAAAGTTTGATGCTGGAAAAGTGTTAGGTTTCAATGCAATTATGGCCGTTGTACTTATTAGCATTGCTGTTGTGAGCTCGGGCAGTTTAGCTATGTGGAGTATTCTTCTCGTCGGCTTGTGTAACTCTATTATGTTTCCAACCATTTTCAGCTTAGCGTTGAACGGCCTTGGGAAGCATACCAGTCAAGGTGCTGGTATTTTATGTTTAGCTATAGTGGGCGGCGCTATAGTGCCTTTATTACAAGGTGTTTTAGCCGATTGGCTGGGTGTTCAACTAGCCTTTATATTACCTTTATTTTGTTACTTATATATCGCTTTTTATGGCATTAAAGGTAGCAGGTTACCAACGGACTGTTTAGAAGCGAGATCATAATGAAATACTTAAACAATTCAGTAAAAGCACTATCAGTGCTACTTTTACCCATCGCGATGTTTGGCTGTATGCAGTCTGAAAACCGTACAGATGAAAATTCAGAAACAACTTCACAACTTGATAAAGCGATGGCGGATACTTGGCCTGCCTTAAACTTTGATGTCAAAAAAGAGGCTGAAGTTGAGCTAAAGATTAAAGAAATAATGTCAACCATGACCTTAGCGCAAAAAGTTGCGCAAATGATACAGCCTGAAATTCGTGATATCACCCCAGAGGATATGCGTAAATATGGTTTTGGATCATACCTCAATGGTGGCGGTGCTTTTCCAAATAACAATAAACACTCAACCCCGCAAGATTGGATTAATTTAGCCGAGCAAATGTATCAAGCCTCGATTGATGACAGTCTCGATGGCAGCACTATTCCAACTATGTGGGGAACGGATGCGGTACATGGTCACAATAATGTTATTGGCGCAACTCTATTTCCGCACAACATAGGTTTAGGAGCGGCAAACAACCCAGAATTGATTGAAAAAATTGCCCAAATTACCGCTACAGAAGTGATGGTAACAGGTATTGATTGGGTGTTTGCACCAACTGTTGCCACGGTGAGAGATGATCGTTGGGGGCGAACTTATGAAGGATATTCTGAAGATCCTGAAATTGTGAAAAGCTATGCAAAAGCTATTGTGCATGGGTTACAAGGTAAAGCAGGGGAAGACTTTTTAGCGGATAATCGTGTGATAAGTACAGTTAAACATTTTTTGGGTGACGGTGGTACGGTTAACGGCGATGATCAAGGTAACAATTTAGATACAGAGCAAGACTTATTTGCGCTTCATGCTCAAGGATATGTGAGTGGTTTAGCGGCAGGCTCACAATCAGTAATGGCCTCTTTTAATAGCTGGCATGGTAAAAAGAATCATGGCAATGAGTATTTACTTACTACAGTGTTAAAAGAAAAAATGGGTTTTGATGGCTTTGTTGTTGGTGATTGGAATGGTCATGGGCAAGTTAAAGGTTGTACGAATGAAAGCTGTCCGCAATCGGTTAATGCGGGGTTAGATATTTTTATGGTCCCCACTGATGCATGGAAACCTTTGTATGAAAATACCATTGCACAAGTTGAGCGTGGAGAAATTTCTCAAGCACGTATTGATGATGCAGTAAGCCGTATTTTACGAGTGAAAATTCGCGCAGGTTTATTTGAAAAGCCTAGCCCAGCTAAACGTCAGTTTTCTGGAAAAACAGAGTTAATAGGCAGTGAAGCACACCGCTCGGTAGCTAGACAAGCGGTAAGAGAATCGTTAGTGCTATTGAAAAATAAAGCTAATTTATTACCCCTTTCCCCTAAGTTGAATATTTTAGTGGCGGGTGATGCGGCTAATAATATAGGTAAACAATCTGGTGGTTGGACAATTACTTGGCAAGGTACCAATAATCAAAACACTGACTTCCCTGGTGGCAGTTCAATTTATGATGGCCTTGCAGAGCAAGTGAACGCTGCGGGTGGTGTCATAGCATTGAGTGAGCAAGGCGATTATACGCAAAAACCTGATGTTGCTATTGTTGTATTTGGTGAAGAGCCATACGCTGAAGGTCAGGGCGATAGAGAAAATCTAGCTTATCAAGCAGGTGTGAAACGTGATTTAGCCTTATTGAAAAAGTTCAAAGCGCAAGGTATTCCAGTTGTTTCAGTATTTATCAGTGGACGTCCAATGTGGGTTAATGCTGAGCTAAACGCCAGTGATGCTTTTGTGGCAGCTTGGCTACCGGGCTCAGAAGGAAAAGCCATTGCAGAGGTCTTACTTACCACTGAAAATGGTGATGTACAGAATGATTTCGTCGGTAAGTTATCTTTCTCATGGCCTAAATCGCCAATGCAAGTTGTGAATCGATTTGATCAAGACTATCAGCCCCTATTACCTTATGGGTTTGGTTTGAGCTACTCAGATGACAACTTACTGGCTGATGATTTATCAGAAACGTTTGATGTAGTGACAAGTGATTCTGGCACATTGAAGGTTTTTGCTGGCAAGGTCATGCAACCATGGCAGATGATGTTAACCTCGAATAATCAAGAGTTAGCTATTGAGTCTAACGCAGCTTCATTAGCTGGTGTGTCTTATCGAACTACAGATAAAGTGGTGCAAGAGGATGCTTTTAGGTTAACGACAACGGGTGATAGCAATGCAGGGGTTAAATTCTCTTTAATTGAAGGTAATACTATGGAACGTACACTGACACCTGTAGCGTCTTCAGCATTAGTGATAAATTTAAAAGTAGATAGTGACATTACGAATGATGTTCAATTGTCAATGGAATGTAAAAACATGGGTGATGAGCAACCGCGCTGTAAGAAAAGTATTGATATAGCTAAACATTTGTCTCAACTACCTAAAGGGCAATGGCATGATCTTTCAGTTGCGCTTAATTGTTTTGAAAGTGATGGAGTTCAATTAGAGAAGCTTGTATCGCCTATTTCCTTATCAACATCAGACGATTTGATATTATCAATAAGTGATATTTACTTTGTCGATAATCAAGTTACCTCAGCAAGTGTGCAATGCCATTAATAACACTTGATATGACATTGATTCATCAGTATTTGAAGTAAGAGATCGAAAAGGGCTTTATTGAGAGTAATCTCTGTTAAAGCCCTTTGTAGTTATAACACTTAATAATTTAAGCGTGTTTTTTTAATCGACGTGATAATAAAGTTATTACACCTATTGCAAAAATAGCTAATGTCGATGGCTCTGGTATTGATGCGTCGACTTCATCACCAATAATCCCGTTTGCAGTTAAGGTGCCTTGGAATACGCCGTTGTTTATAAGTGGGTCAAATCCCCAATATACTTTAGCGTCGACCAAATCACTCATTGTCATTCCATGGCCCGTAGAAATTGAATAAATACTGGAGCCTGAAATTGTATTTCCTGGAGAAAGATAGTTACCCCAATTAAATTGAATATGTGGGCCGCCCAAATAATCAGCTACCCATTGATTATTTGGGTGATTACCACCACTTTCTTGCAGGTTTCCTGACTCATAAAGAGCAGTACATATGTTACTACCACAGGTTGTAGGATCAGCAGAGGGATTTAACAAAATAAAAAGCCAAGTAGCACCGTGAGGTGTTGGCCCTTCAATAGTGCCACTCATAGATATTTCAAAACGATTAGCGTCAATAAGATCGACATTGGTGATTAATGTTGCATTAGCGCCTAATGGAGAGAGTAAAAGCACTAGGGTAAGCAATGTTCTTAGTTTATTCATAATAATCAGTTCCTTTGTTTTATGTGAATTTAATTCGCACAAATACAGGCAAAATTTATTCCATAAAATCAAAGTTATTGAATTATATGTGCTTATTTTTTATACAGAGTGTGTTTGTTAATAAAATGTAAATAAACCTGACAGTTGTATGCCTACAGTTTGCTCACCGGATAAGTATTATATAATCTTCAAGTTGGTTTTTCCCCAGCATTACTTTTATATCATCATCTTGATATTTACCTATCAGTGCCAATCCCATCGGTGATTGCGGGGTGATCACCGTGATATGTTGAGTTGATATTTGGCAACGAAACCCTCCTGCCGCAGGGCCAATAAAAAACCAATGATTATTTTGCTGATCAGCTTCTAACTGCACTAAAGCGGTTAAATCTATCGGTTTGTCTTCATTAAATTCGCCGACATTTAAATGCTGATAATGATTAATTGCCGCTTGTAATTCTTGCACCCTTCTTGATTGGCCTTCAGCCAGATAACTTGCTTCAATCGCTAAGGTGTCGTATTGCGTTTCAGCAACGCTCTCATCGTCAACGGCCGCCGCATGGGCTTCATTAGCTGCGCTAACTGCTTGAGCTAATTCCTGTTTTAGTTTACCGATAATTAATTCAACTAATGTATTTTTATTAATAAGCTCTGTGTTCATTTTAATGTGGGATATTGTCTTAGCATTGTTGAAGATTCTACTACTATTAATGATTATTCCGTATAAGTTTTTATTTAATCTGACAGGTGTCAAAATTAACTTGTAATATTGATTAAAGGTGAGTAAATTATCATAACTGGTTAGACCATTTAAGATAGATGAGAGCAAACATGACTGATAACAACACTGAAAGTGCCTACCCACATTTATTGGCGCCATTAGATTTAGGGTTTACACAACTTGCTAATCGCACTTTGATGGGCTCAATGCATACTGGCTTAGAAGAAGAAAAAGGCGGCTTTGCTAAACTTGCCGCTTTCTATGAAGAACGCGCAAAAGGTGGTGTTGGTTTAATTGTTACCGGTGGTGTTAGTCCAAACAAACGCGGTAGAATTGCCCCGTTTGGCAGTGAACTCTCACATTTTTGGCATGTGAGTAAACATAAACAAGTCACAGCAGCCGTGCATAAATATCCCACAAAAATATGTTTACAGTTATTACATACTGGCCGTTATGCCTATCATCCTTTTAGCGTTGCACCGAGTAAAATCAAATCACCAATTTCACCATTTACCCCAAAAGCAATGTCTCAAAGACAAATTTTATCGACTATTAATGACTATGCTCATGCAGCAAAACTAGCAGCAAAAGCGGGTTATGATGGCGTTGAAATAATGGGCAGTGAAGGATATTTAATTAATCAGTTTGCTTGTCTTCGCACCAATCAACGTGATGATGAATGGGGTGGTAGTATTGAAAACAGAATGCGTTTAGCGATTGAAACGATTAAAGCCGTACGAGAAAAAGCAGGTGAACATTTTATCATTATTTTCCGCTTATCTATGTTGGATTTAGTGGAAGGGGGGAATAGTTGGCAAGATGTAGTAACCATGGCAAAAGCGGTAGAGAAAGCTGGCGCAACATTAATTAATACCGGTATAGGCTGGCATGAAGCTCGGGTGCCAACTATAGTCACTTCAGTACCAAGAGCCGCATTTACTTGGGTTACCGAGCGAATGAAAAAAGAAGTGTCGGTGCCGCTCATCACCACGAATCGAATTAATACCCCTGAAGTGGCGGAAGAAATATTATCATCGGGACAAGCGGATATGGTCTCAATGGCTCGCCCGTTCTTAGCGGATGCTGACTTTGTGAATAAAGCAGCTGCCAATAAGTCAGATGAAATTAACACCTGTATTGGCTGTAATCAAGCCTGTTTAGATCATGTTTTTCAGCAAAAACGGGCTTCTTGTTTGGTGAATCCAAGAGCATGTTATGAAACTGAACTTAACTTTGAACCTTCAAAAGCTAATAAGAAATTGGCGGTAATCGGCGCTGGCCCTGCAGGATTGGCTTTTAGTGTTTATGCCAGTGAACGAGGGCATCAGGTTGAGCTATTTGATAAAGGTAGTGAAATTGGTGGTCAGTTTAATGTTGCTAAACAAGTGCCGGGTAAAGAAGAGTTTTATGAAACTTTACGCTACTTTAATAAGCAACTTGCTTTACATAACATCAAGGTACATTTAAACAGTGAACAAAGTGCAGAAAGCTTGTTAGCTGCAGGTTTTGATGAGGTTATTTTAGCGACAGGTATCAAGCCTAGACAACTTGATATTGACGGTATTAATCACACTAAAGTATTAACTTACCTTGAGGTATTGCGCGATAAAGTTCCTGTAGGTGAAAAAGTTGCAGTGATTGGAGCCGGTGGTATTGGTTTTGATGTGTCAGCCTATCTTGCTGAATCAGGAGAATCCCTCACCACTAATGCTGAAGCTTGGCTCAAAAATTGGGGAGTTGATAAATCTTATCAAGAGTCTGGTGCTTTAAAAACTGACAAGCTCTTTGAGCAAGTTGAAACTAAGCGTCAAATCACCTTATTACAACGCAAAAAGACTAAAGTTGGTAAGGGGCTAGGGAAAACGTCAGGTTGGGTACATAGAGCTAATCTAACCAAGCATGGCGTTAAGATGATCCCTGGTGTGACTTATAAATCAATTACCGATGACGGCTTATTGATTGAGGTTGATGGAAAAACACAAATGCTCGCGGTGGATAATGTCATTATCTGTGCAGGGCAAGAGCCAAACCGTGATTTACAAGCGATGCTTGAAGCCGGCGGTATGAAAGTGCATCTAATTGGTGGCGCCAATGTAGCGGCTGAATTGGATGCTAAGCGGGCTATTCGCCAAGCGGCAGAATTAGCCATGGCAATTTAAAATATTTCTTTGCAAGGTGAGCTAGTGATTTTAGGCAAGGCGTTCAAGGGGGAGGTCAATCAGGTGAGCTGTAATAGCAACTGGTTGATAAGTTATCGCAACAATTAATAAAATTTTCTTTAGAAAAGTAAAAACTGACGTATACTGCTGCAAATATATTAATAGTTAAGATTTTTACTTTGACTTTTGAAATGCATAATTTAATTGTTAGCAATAGTGATATCGAGGTTTATTCGACCCCCAAGCAATATAAGCAACAAGTATTGTCATTAATTGCTAATGCCCGTCGCCGTATTTATATCACCGTACTTTATTTGCAAGATGACGAAGCAGGCAGAGAAATTTTGCATGCTTTGTATCAAGCTAAAGCGGATTTCCCTGATTTAGACATCAAAATATTTGTCGACTTTCATCGAGGACAACGAGGGTTAATTGGTGAAAAAGAAAGTTTAGGTAATCGTGCTTTATACCTCGCATTAGCAGAAAAATATCAGCAAAAAATTGGTATTTACGGTATAGGTGTTAAACGCAAAGAATTGTTTGGCGTTTTGCATTTAAAGGGCATGATTTTTGATGATGTACTGTTTTATACTGGTGCAAGTATTAATAATGTTTATATGCAGCAAGCTGATAAATATCGATTAGATCGATACTATCAAATAAAGTCTGAAGTGCTTACAAATAGCTTTTGCCAGTATTTATCGACGACTTTTGTAAATTCTCAGTTAGCTCCTTTACTTAATGAGCATGAATTGCCAAGCCCAGCTAAGCAAAAACGTAATATTGTTGCTTTAAAATCGTTAGTGAAGACATCAAGTTATCCGGTGAATTTGGCGGCTAAAGATAAAGCGTCATCGGTTATTTCTGATCCTATTTCATTGACCCCTTTAATTGGTTGTGGACGCAGGAAAAATCACTTAAATAAAGTGATTCGAAAAACCATTAAACTAAGCCAACAACAGTTAATGATATTCACTCCGTACTTTAATTTACCGCCAGTTCTAGCTCGTGATGTTGTCAACGCTTTAAAGCGTGGTGTACATATTACCTTGGTGGTAGGTGATAAAACGGCGAATGATTTTTATATCGCTGATGAAGAATCTTTTAGCACTATCGGCATAGTGCCTTATATTTATGAAATGCTCTTAAAGCGCTTTGTTAAACGCTACCAGCAGTTTGTAGATAAAGGTTTGTTGACTGTGCATTTATGGCAACATGAACACCATAGCTTTCATTTAAAAGGTATCATCAGTGATGAGCGTTATCATTTATTAACGGGCAGTAATTTAAATCCACGTGCTTGGTCATTGGATTTAGAAAACGGTATTTTACTTGATAATCCATCTAAGTCGTTAATGACAAAAGTAGCGCCAGAGTTAATCGCAATAATGGCGCATACGAAGCAAATAACTCACTATGATGAGCTTGATGCTATTAGTGACTATCCTGAAAAACCACAAAAATTATTGAAAAGAATTCGTTTTGCTCAAATAGATCGCATTTTAAAACGCTTACTTTAGCCGGCTTAAAAAGATTTTTTAGCTTCAACTCTGATTTCAAATTTATTGATATCAGGGTTATCTGACTGTGGAAAAGCAAAATCGACATGGATAACTTGATGATTACCGCTAGAATGAGGCGAGTAAAATCTTGCACCAACACCTACCGAGTATAGCCAGCTATTTTCGATGTTCGCCATTAAAGGCTCACCAAATGTTCTGCCGCTATCAAAAAATGCCGCACCAGCAAGGTCGAATAATTTGAATAAATTAATTTCAGGGTAATAGCGAATTTCACTGGTGATCTTAACGCTGTGTTCACCATGTTGATATTGCAAAGGAAAACCACGCAACCCCGTATCGCCACCAATAGTGACGGGTTGATCTAAATATTGGTTATGGCTGATAACATTAATATTATTTAAGTAAAAACCCCATGATTTAGTGAATCGATAAAAGTATTCACTGTTAAGTGTCATTAACAATCGTTGTTGATTTTCTTGGTAAATATCTCCCTCAAAGTTTAGATTCATTAACAGTAAAGCATCGCTATGTAGTTCAAATCCTTTACTAATGTTTGCGTTAAATAATGCCCATGCTGCTTTATCTTTGCTGCCATCGCCTACACCGAGTTTGCCGTTAAATTGCCAGCCATGGTTGAAATCTTCAATTTGGGTGATCAGGTGAATGTTGGTGAGCTTTTTGAAATCTTTTTGCAAATAATCAACGCCAACCCAAGGGTAAAGAAACTCTCTGTCTTGGGGTAAGGTTTGATCAGGGTAATGATTTAATGGCTCTTTGGCTGTCGAGAAGTTGTCATAATCTTGGGTAATACCAAGGTAATACCTTAATAAGCTTTCATCATTATTAAAACTTAACCATGCATAATTGAGTGTTTTGTAACTTATTTCATGGCGGTAAATGGCTTGTTCACTGCCGTTTTGAAATATTGTGTCGTCACGTGTTTCTTCATCAAAGCCTATAGTGTAGGCTTTTTTCGTATGAAAACCAGCAAAGTGCTTTTGTAGGTAAGCAGACTTTTGAGTGCCGTCGTCGTTATCTGCAAATCGTAGTCTAACATCAATATTTTTTTTAGAGAAAATTGGAATAGTTGTTTTAACTTTATAGCCAGTACGTTGTGAATTTTTGTACGACTCTAGCTCAGCATCAATTCCTAAACCAAGCAGGTTGCGCTCTTTAATGCCAAAGCTGTATTTACTTTCTCCCCCTTGACGGCCAAAGCTGATAGTAGGTAATAGCGACCAATTATCCCAAGTAGTAATTGTAATGTTTTCCAACATTTCATCGCCTGTTACTTTGGCATCGCGAAGATATTTTCTGCTGCGCAAGTGGCGCTCAATTTCGGCTAAGTCAGCATGATTTTTATGACATTTTTCTAAAAAGAATGCTGACTCATTTTCAAGGGTAATGACTTTTGTATCGATATGAATTGCATTGGCCCAACGGTGTAAAAAGATAATGCCTTTTTCGGATTCATCAAAAATGGTTTGCGGTTTAAAGGTCACTTTTTGTGACGGCTCAAGGCACTGTTTTTCTGTTTGTTGAGCGTAGGTGAGACTAGATATGCAACTTGTCAGAAAAACAAGTAACGCAAAGAGATGGGCTGTAGGAGAAATGTTACTGCGATTTACTATAATAAACCCCCATTAATTGCTAAGCGCTATAGTTAACTATAGCGCTTAAATCAGAGTTTGTTATGGCTTTTTAGCGCTTTTTACTATTTCTCTTACGTCACTTAACAGCGCTTTAGCATCGTAAACGATACCATCTTTTATCGTGTAATTGACGCCACCTACACGTGTTGGTTTATTATCGTCGCTGAGGCGGAAGTGACCAGTACCATAAAGCACTTTTAAATTACGTAATGGATTTTCATTAATCACCACTAAGTCGGCTTTTTTGCCTATGCGTATAGAGCCAATTTCATCTGCCATGCCTAGCGCTTCAGCACCATTGATAGTGGCAGCTTGAATGACTTCTAAGGCATTAAAACCCGCTTCGCGTAATAGCTCTAATTCCCGAATATAACTAAAACCATAAATTTTGAAAATATAGCCAGAATCTGAACCCGCGGTGACACGGCCACCATTGTTTTTGTAATCGTTTAGAAAACTCATCCAGAGTTGATAGTTTTTCTTCCAAGCTATTTCATCGTCTGTTGTCCAATCAAACCAATATGAGCCATGTGCATAGCGATTGGGTTGGAAGAAATCCCATAACGTAGGAAGCGTATAATCTTTATGCCAATCAGCATTCATATCACGCATTAAATCTCGACTTGCTTCGTAAACGGTCAGGGTAGGATTTATGGTAAAGTCTAGCGCTAATAATTCATCACGTACTTGTAGCCATTTTTCACTGCCTTGTTTAGCGGCTTGCAGCCATAAACGACCTGCTTCACCAAATCTGTCTTGTTCGTTATTGTAATTATATTCAGGTGAATAATTTTGAATGTGTTGATGCTCAAATAATGCTTCAGGTAAACCGTACCAATGTTCCATGGTGTTTAAGCCTAATCGGGCTGAGTCAATAACGTTCATATCTGTGACGTTAAGTTGAGCATGATGCATCATACTGCCCAAGTTTTGCTTTTTAGCTTCGGTAAGCGCGGCTTTCATTATTTCAGGTGGTGCACCAAAAAACTTAATACCTTTAGCGCCCTTTTTAGCAATAGATTTAACCCAGTTTTGAGCTTGTTTTGGGGTAGTTATCTCTTTCTCTGAGCCTAAACCAAAAGCGAAGTATGGAATGATACGTGGTGCGGCAATGGTATTTTTCTCACTACGTTTAACATGGTCAATAACCCAAGGAATGCCGTTAAAACTGCCTGGCTCCCGCACAGTGGTGATGCCGTGCGCTAACCATAACTTAAAAACATATTCGGCAGGGATGTTATCAGCGCTACCGCCAATATGACCATGCATATCAATAAATCCAGGCAGGACATACTGTCCTTCAATATTTATTTCCTTATCACCTTTTCTAGCAATAGGACGCTTTTTGGAAATGATAGGCACGCCAGGGTTGCCGACGTTTACGATTTGGGTGATGCGATCATCCTCTATCACGATATCCATAGGACCACGTGCTGGAGCCCCTTCACCAGAAATTATTGTACCACCACGTAAAATTAAGCGTTTATAGGGGCCTTCACCAATCTCTCTATCAGGGGCTGCTTTATCACCTTTGGCAAATGATGTGACAGGTAGACTTATTAAACAAATAAGAACATTAACTAATATAAATATTTTTCTCATAAATAAACTCTTAACAGTAGAGGTGAATAAAGGCTGAACTATGTAGTAGCAAAGGTTAATATAACGAGTATCCGTTGATAAGTGTAGAAGAGATTTTTTATGTTTACTCAGTCTTTAATGCCGCGTTTTAGTGATACCGATGCGTTAGGGCATATTAATAATACTGTAGTACCAAATTGGTTTGAAGGGGCCAGAGAGCCGATTTTTAAATTGTTTACGCCTGATCTAAACCCTAATGACTGGCATTTAATTATTGCGAAAATTGAAGTTAACTATCATGGTCAATTGTTCTATGGGCAAGCGATAGAAATTCGAACCTATATAAGTCGAATCGGCGGTGCTTCATTTGATGTTTACCAAGAACTGTGGCAGCAGAATGAAAAACGTGTTTCAGGCGTTGCTGCTATGGTGCATTTTGACTATAAAGCACAAAAATCTGAGAAAATCCCTGATCATATACGTGCCGAATTCTTGAAGCATTTATACGTAAAGTAAGTATTTTATTTTTAGCTAACGTTTTAAAAATCAATTAGCTAAAAATAATTAACTGTTTATTGCAAAAAGCGCTCGAATTTAATCGATTCTCCCTATAGAATTGCTCTCTTACTAAATTTTTTAAAACGCTAAAGTAACCTGTTTTATGGTTATTTTAGCTATGCATATTCAATAGGATTTTTCATGGCAGGTGTAAATAAAGTAATTATTGTTGGTAACTTAGGTAAAGATCCTGAAGTACGTTTTATGCCAAATGGTGGTGCAGTAGCTAATATTACTGTTGCAACATCAGATACATGGAAAGATAAGCAAACGGGTGAACAGAAAGAGAAAACTGAATGGCATCGTGTTGTTATGTTCGGCAAACTAGCTGAAATAGCGGGCGAATATCTGAAAAAAGGCTCTAAAGTTTATCTTGAAGGACAATTACAAACACGTAAGTGGACTAACCAACAAGGTCAAGATCAGTATACGACTGAAATTGTACTGCAAGGCTTTAACGGCGTTATGCAAATGTTAGATGGCAAGGGTGGCTCACAAGGTGGATTCCAAGGGCAACAGCAACCAGCACCTCAACAGCAAGGTGGATTTGCACCACAAGCTCAGCAAGCACCACAACAAGGTGGTTACGCTCAGCAAGGACAACAAGCTCCGCAGCAAGCTTATAACAAGCCACCGCAACAAAGTGGTTATGCTCAACAGGCCCCACAACAGCAGCAAGGTGGTTTTGCACAGCAAGCACCACAACAAGGCGGCTATGCTCAACAAGGTCAACAACCCGCACCTAAGGTAAACCCACAAGAGCCTTCAATTGATTTTGATGACGATATTCCGTTTTAGCCCTTACTAAAGAGTATTATTTGTTAAGTTAATTAAATAAGAAAATAATAGTTTTTCTTTATTAATTACTATCATAAGTTAAATGTAGAGCCTCTATTTAATGTTAAGTTTATAGGGGCTTTTTTGTGGATTAAGGAAAATGTAAAGATAAAAGTTCGGATAAAAATATTGTAAAGTTATTGCGTTGTGTTTAATCACTTAATTGAGCATTTCTTAAAATAAACATTTGGTAGCCAAATTCCGCTTTATAGTTCAAGTAAAATTCAACTTCTTTGCTAATATCTTGCAGTGCTGAAGAGTCTTTCATAATAGGTTTTAGCTCGACGATCCTTTCTTTTAAAGGTAGATAGTAGTTATCCCAAGAAGACTGTTTAATAGTGAAGTCAGATATTATCTCGTAGCCAGCAGATGAAATTTGTTTACGCCTAGTTTTTACTGTTTGGATATCAGGGTACTCTTTTTGCCAAAAGGTCTTTACCGCAATACTTGGCTCAGGTGTTAATAAGACTAAATCACTAAAGACTAAAATACCTTGCTCCTTCAGTAGTGGCTGCCATTTTGACAAGGCATTTTCTACTCCCATTATGTAGGCGGAAGCTTCAGACCAAATAAGATCAAAGGCTGCTTTGTTAAAAGGTAACTCGCTCATATTTGCACACAGGAGCTCAATATGGTTTGTTAATGACTCATCTTTTAGCTTTTGTTTTAGGCTCGTTAGTGCTGATGGCTCAGTATCAACGGCTGTTATTTGTGCTGTTAAGTGTTTAGCGAGTACTGTTGTTGCTAAACCTTTACCACAACCAATTTCTAAAATATTTTCAGGTTTTGTTGTAATACAAGACAATGCCTTTAAGGTTTCACTTTCATCTCCTGGGCCCCAACGATCTAATGTGTCGAAAACCCGCATAAAGTCCTGCATATACTGTTCTTGTGGCGTCATCTTGTTATTACCATTGAATTAAGTCGATAAATATTCAGTAAAAAATTATAGGCTGTTTTGTTGGTTATGTATGCAGGCTATAAAATGTGTTTCTTTAATTATGCTCGAGGAAATCACAGGTGAGGAAATTACTTTGTATTAATATAAATAGTGTTTAGGGTGTCTGAGGATAACTTGATTATTCAGCTTTGGAAATAACAAAAAGGAGAGTGAAGTCTCTCCTTTTATTGCTTTTTACTAATGCCTTAAAGCTATGTTGGGTTTAATATTAATCATCCCCTCAGCATTGATTGTTGCAAGTTTGTTGTTCAGCTCTAATATGGCAAGTGGCTCACCGTCAATGATACGTACATAAGTTAACATGTAACCAAATTGACCTAAGCTTGAAAGTGAAAACTGCTGACTTAGGGTTAATTTATCCCAATTATTATCATAGCTATTAACTGATGTTCTTCTATCTTCTTGGGTGTATTCTAGCTGTGTATTTCTTTGTTGGTTTAGCATCTTGCACCTCGAATATAAATATAAATTTTTGATGATTTAATAATATCAAGATGCCATCAGAATACTGTTTGTATGTGTCAAGCTTTGTTATTTTTTGTACAGAGGGTTAATGATTGTCAAATTACCAAGTAAAGAGTTATTCCTGAGCGATTTGAGCTTGTTGTTCTTTTAATTTAGCTTGTTCAATTCGCCACTTTTGTAGTTCAGTGTAATAATGATCCCAAACACATGGGTTACACGCACCACCACCGCAACAGTCGTCGTCTGCAGGTGGCAAAGGTTTAGTTAATTGCTCTGTCATGCTTAATCTCGTTCGTTTATTCCAGGCTATTGTATAATAAATAACTTGGAAACAAAAAAGCTCTGCGAGTGCAGAGCTTTTTTCATGAAATTAACAAGCTAAATTCTATTCAGATTCAGCTAATTTCTTTTCTAAATAGTGGATATTTGCGCCACCATTTACAAAACCTTGATCATTTAAAATATCTTGATGCAAAGTAATATTGGTTTTTATGCCGTCAATAACTAATTCAGATAGTGCATTACGCATACGTGCAATCGCCACATCACGGTTATCACCCCAAGTGATTAATTTACCAATCATGGAGTCATAATGTGGTGGCACAGAATAGTCAGCATAAATATGAGAGTCCCAACGAACTCCTAAACCACCCGGAGGATGGAAGCGAGTAATTTTACCCGGTGAAGGAATAAACGTACGTGGATCTTCAGCATTAATTCGACATTCAATAGAGTGACCTGAAATTTTAATATCTTCTTGGGTATAAGATAACGGTTGGCCAGCTGCAATACGAAGTTGTTCTTTGATCAAATCCACACCGGTGATCATTTCAGTAACGGGATGCTCTACTTGAATACGAGTATTCATCTCGATGAAATAAAACTCGCCGTTTTCATATAAGAACTCAAACGTACCAGCACCACGGTAATTAATTTCGATACAGGCGTTACAACAACGCTCGCCAATTTTAGCGCGCATTTTTTCAGTAATACCTGGTGCTGGTGCTTCTTCTACAACTTTTTGGTGGCGACGTTGCATTGAACAGTCTCGTTCACCTAAATGAATAGCACCACCTTGCCCATCTGCAATAACTTGAATTTCAACGTGACGTGGGTTTTCAAGGAATTTCTCCATGTAAACCATGTCGTTTTTGAAAATAGTGCCGGCTTCTCTTTTTGTGAGTGCAATTGACTCAATCAGCTCTTCTTCAGTACGTACAACACGCATGCCACGACCACCACCGCCACCAGCGGCTTTAACTATAACTGGATAGCCGATGCGCTTTGCATGTGCTTTATTAACTTCTTCATCGTCAGTTAATGGCCCGTCTGAACCTGGAACACAAGGAACTCCTGCAGCTTTCATTGCTTGAATAGCAGCTACTTTATCACCCATGATGCGAATACTTTCAGCTTTTGGCCCGATAAAGGCAAACCCTGATTTTTCTACTTGCTCAGCAAAATCAGCGTTTTCAGCTAAAAAGCCATAGCCTGGGTGAATCGCAACTGCGTTTGTTACTTCAGCAGCAGTAATTATCATAGGAATATTAAGGTAGCTATCAGGTGCTGGAGCTTTACCAATACATATGGTTTCATCAGCTAATAGTACGTGTTTTAAGTTTTTGTCAGCGGTTGAATGTACAGCTACGGTTTTAATACCAAGCTCTTTACAAGCGCGTAAAATTCTTAATGCAATTTCGCCACGGTTGGCGATAACAACTTTATCTAACATGGAATGACCCTTTTAGGTTGGGCTTATTCAATGATGAATAGCGGTTGATCGAATTCAATAGCATCTTCGTTTTTCGCTAGAATTTCTTTGATTACACCTGATTTATCAGCTTCAATTTGGTTCATCATTTTCATTGCTTCAACAATACATAAAGTATCACCGGCGTTTACATGTTGGCCTACTTCAACAAAGGCTGGTGCATCAGGTGAAGCTGACGCATAGAAAGTACCTACCATAGGTGAACGTACAATGTGTCCCGATAATGCTGGAGCGCTAGCTTCAGCAGCAGGCGCAACACTTACTGGCGCTGGAGCAGCTGCTGCAATCGGAGCTGCTTGTACTACAGGTGCAGGGGCAACAATCGAGCCGCCACGGCTTATACGTACAGATTCTTCTCCTTCAGAAATTTCTAATTCGTTGATTCCCGATTCTTCAACTAATTCAATAAGTTTTTTAATTTTGCGAATATCCATTGTGATACCTTTTTGTTCGTTTTTCTTAAATTAATAGTAAGCTAATGACAAGCCATTAACTGTTAATATTTGTTAGATAACTGTATGTGAAACCATGCAATGAACATGAGCTTTACCTACAGTTATGGTATTACTTTTTCTGTGTTAAATACGTTATAGCTGAGTCAAGCGCATACTCATAGCCTTTGGCGCCTAGCCCACAAATAACACCCGTAGCCACATCTGATAAATACGAATGTTGTCTAAATTGTTCACGAGCATGCACATTAGATAAATGTACTTCGATAAAAGGGATTGCTACTGACAATAAAGCATCTCTGATGGCAACACTGGTGTGAGTAAAAGCAGCTGGATTGATAATTATAAAGTCAACCTCTTGGAAAGCTTGATGTATTTTTTCAATAATTTCGAATTCAGCATTTGATTGTAAATGAGTTAGCAATACATGCTTAGATTCAGCTTGTGTTGTTAGGTTGGTAATTATTTCCGTTAAAGTTTGAGCACCATAAATTTCAGGCTCACGTTTACCTAACATATTTAAATTAGGGCCATTTAGCACTAAAATTTTGAATTTTGCAGTCATCTTCGGTAAAAACGCCTTTAAAATAAATTTGATGTTGATAATTGCATAAAATCACAACCCTGTGAACAAAAAAAGTATTTTTTTTCATATTAGCGACATTATGGGGTATTTCGATGAATATAGCAGCAAAATACTGGTCTAATCTCTTGGTTGTTACCAAAAGTGGCAATTTTTTAATTATCGACTACACTTTACAAAGTGTTAACAATTTAATAAATCATTGTTTTTAAAAGGATTATATTTATCAGATTAAGTAGGGTGTTAAGCATTTTTTGTTTGTTTTCAATTGGTTAGTTTGTGTTTTTAGGTGCTTTTATAGTATTTGCTTGTATTTAACTTTAGTTAGTAACTAAGGGTTGTAACTCAGGACTATATTCTGGTACCTTGTTGCAAAATGTAATCTTTGTATAACATTTTCAATAAGCTATAATTTATTTGTTTGAGTTTTTCTTGTAGCTAACGCCAAGCCTATTAAATTCCCCCACTTAATAATTGGTGTAGCAAGGACTGTATTATCAAAACACTTTATTTATTGTGCTTACTTATTCTCTTTGGTTTTTTTAGCTCAACAGTTAATGCTGTTGATGTTATTGCTCATCCATCAGTAAGTGAGACCAACATCACACTATCTCAATTGCGTCGTATTTATACAATGCGACAAACTCAATGGCCTAACGGCCATCATATTGTTGTGTTTGTTTTACCTAAACAGCACCCAATACATCAACGTTTTAGTAAAGAACGTTTGCATATTTTTCCTTACCAACTAGAGCGAATTTGGAATAAGTTAACTTATTCTGGCCTTGGTGTAGCACCTATTCTTGTGAATACACCGGCTGCGCTTATGGAGGCCGTGATGAAAACTCCTGGTTCAATAGGTTACACCGAAACAACTGTCGACAAAGGAGCAGTAAATGTCATCAATATTAAAAAGTAACGTTCATCGCGTCATCATGCGTATTTTAGTATTGCTACCTATGCTGTGTGCTAGTTTGTTAGTGACTAATGTGTCTTATGGAGAAGACTTTCAAGTTCATGGTTTTGCTGCTCAAGGAATTATTGATGTTAATGGCAGTAATTTTGTTAATGATGATGGTGCATTGTCAGCGGAGTTAACCGAATTGGGTTTGAATGCTTCATATACGTTAACGCCTACAGTAAGACTTGCAGGGCAAGTTGTTTACCTTGATGGTGGTAACCGTTATAACGATGGGGTTAGAGTTGATTATGCGCTGATTGATTGGTCGGCATATAGCAGTCAGAACTGGCAAGTCAATTTATACCTAGGCCGGTATAAAAATTACCATTGGTTATATTCAAGTACGCGTGATGTTCCCTTTACTCGTCCAAGTATTATCTTGCCGCAATCTGTTTATTTTGATGGTTTTCGTGATATTTCTGTGGGTGCTGATGGCGGCGCGGTTAAAGTCAGTTATAGCTCTGATGATTTAGGTGACTTTGATTTTAATATTAGTACGGGTTCATCGCCTATTTCCGATGAACAAACAAAAACTATTATGAGTGATCTTGCGTTAGGTGATATGAAACATACTCATGATATACAAGCTAGCTTATATTGGCAGCCATTTTTGTCACCATGGCGATTTGGCTTGGCGCTATTAGACAGCGAGTTTGAGTATCATGCTGCTCAACAAGGTGATAGGTTCGTTGACTCAGATATTGTCTTGCAGCGGGTCATTGCTAATGTGCTTTATGAAGGCGAATCATGGGAGTTTAGTGGAGAAATTTTGCAAGAACGTTTTGTGTTAAATGATTTTTATTATCAAGGTTTTCATCAAGATAATATTGGGCAAGGTCTTTATGTTCAGTCTCGGTACAAAGTTAATGCAGATTTAACGTTATTGGCAAGGTATGAGCGATTTTATGCCAACAAAGATGATAAAAACGGTCATGATCTTGAGGATAATACTAATGGGGTAGTACCAAGTTACTTTGGCTACCAACATGATGCCACTTTTGGGTTGTCTTATGATTTAGCGGATAATTTACGACTGCAATTTGAGTTTCATTATATTGAAGGTACTGCGCGGCTTAACCCGGTTGTTCTACCAAATGCACAAGTAAATAATCGAGAAAACTGGAATCTGTGGGCAATGCATTTCATGTATTGGTTTTAGGAGACACTAATGACTAAAAAATTTATTAGTGTGCCCGCTAAACTGTTGACGCTTATTATTTCAACCTTACTATTTTTGGCCATTGGTTTTTCAATGTTGTCATTGTCTAGGTTGCAAGAAGAATATAAACAGTATCAGCAAGATACTTTAGATCAGGGTCAAGCTCAATTTGAACTTCACAGTGATATTTTACGTTCCAAGTTAACGGTTTGGTTAGAGTCTTTCGCAGAATTAACACAATTGTCCCAACAAGATAAGTTTGATGACTTTTCAAAGCTGCTTGCAGAGCAATTTGATGGCTTGCAGTTACATTTGAATGTTGAAAATTTATGGTTAATTGACGATCAAGGAAATCAACTTTTTGTAACTTCTCAAGTGCCACTTACCGTGAAAAATAATGTTGAACAGGTGTTGAGGTTCCAACAGCCTCAACACCAAATTTATTGCCAACAACATTGCCAGTTATTGCTTAGTTTGCCGCTACTTAATAAAAGCGGGCAATTTGTTGTTGTTATCATGAGTGCTTCATTGGTTGACATGTTATACGCCATTAACACCTCACTCAATAGTGATGTTGCCATAGTTAGTTTTCCTTTGATAGCTAATGGCGAGGGGGCTGAAATTATTTCCGCCTCTAATATGCCCTTAGCAAAATCTTTATTGAAAGCAGAGCAAGAAAGTGATTTAAGTCGTGTTTTAGAAAAGGGTTTACAAAAAGATATAAAAGAGCAGAGCTATTTGATTAATTTATTACCTTTAGCAGAAAGTAATGAGCGTGAATTCTATTTATCTTTAATTGACGATGTAACCCCTTTCAAAACAAAGAATACTAAATATAGACAAGAGTTTTTAATTTCACTTACTGCCCTATTTATTGTTTTAAGCTTTTTTGTCTATTTTGTAGCTAGTCCTTTCACTAAACGTTTATTACGATTGTCAAATGCCTTGCCTTTATTGGCAAACAAAGAGTTTGATCAGTTTCGCCAAGTGAAGTTGAAAAGACCTATTGTATTTTCTGATGAATTAGATGTATTAACTGACTCTGCATTAGAGCTCAGCTATGAATTAGAACAACTGAATATTGAAGTTGAGCAGAAAACCAAAGAGCTAGAAAACATTGCGATGTATGACTTGTTAACCGGCCTGCCTAATAGAAATATGCTGAATTATCAGCTACGTAAGTCAATTGCCAACATTGGCCGTTATGGCCATGGCGTTGCCGTATTATTTTTAGATTTGGATGATTTCAAAAAAGTTAATGACAGTAATGGTCATAGCGAGGGCGATAAATTACTGATTCAAGCTGCGGAACGTGTGCGCTTAAGTGCCGGTAAAATAGATTTGGCTTGTCGCTTTGGTGGTGATGAATTTGTGCTGATTTTAGGCTATTTATCCACCGTAGACGAGGCGGTAAATATTGCCGAGCAACTGCTTATGCAGTTTAAAGAACCAATCAGGTTAGGCTCAAGTATCTTTTATGTCTCTACAAGTATAGGTATTGCTTACACTGAGTCAGTTAATGAAAAGGCCGAAGATTTAATCTCTCATGCTGATATAGCCATGTATGAAGCTAAAGATAATGGTGGTGCTCAATACCATGTTTATCATCAAGAAATGTATCAGCGCGTTGCCCATCGAGTATTGCTTGAAGGAGAGGTTAGACAAGCCCTTGCTAAGCAGCAATTTAGCTTGAGTTTACAGCCACAGTTATGCGCCAAAACTAAAAAGCTATATGGATTTGAAGCTTTATTGCGTTGGCAGCACCCTGAGCGTGGCATGATTTCACCAGAAGACTTTATTCCTATTCTTGAAAATTCTCAGCATATGATAGAGTTAGGGTATTGGATTATTAACCGTTGTTTTGAATTGGCTTTGGCATTTAAAAATCGAGGTTTAGAGGATTTACAAATTGCCATTAACTTGTCTGCGGGACAATTTTCTGACATCAACTTACCTGATTATCTACAGAGTTTGTTAGATAAATTCTCATTGTCAGCGAAGCAGTTTGAATTAGAGCTTACTGAACAAACTTTAGTTAAAGATATAGACAATACCATTGCGATGATGGATAACCTTAAAGTGAAAGGCTTTAGTTTTGCTATTGACGATTTCGGTACCGGTTATTCTTCTTTAGCTTATATTAAAAAAATGCCTATCGATGTCATTAAAATTGATAAAAGCTTTGTCTTTGGCATGCTGGAAAACCATGCCGATTATCAAATTATAATGTCTACTATTGCTATGGTTAAGAACTTAGGTTTAACGGTTATTGCAGAAGGCGTGGAAACCGGGGCGCAATTACGTAGTTTAACTGAAAACGATTGCGATATTATTCAGGGATATTACTTTTCTAAACCAGTACCAGAGGCTGATTTGTTACGCTTTATTGATAACCAAATTCAAGACGGTTTTTGGAAGACACACGTAGAGAAAAAAGCTGCTAAGGCATAACAAACTTACACCTCACCTAATGATAATTATTAGGCGAGGTGTATTCACTTATAGCTGATATATAAAGCCGTTAAAATATTCTTTTGATATGCTCGCTAAATTCATCTGCACCCATAAAACCAGTTACCCGTTGCTGACTAAGTTCTTTACCTTGGGTATCAAAAAATAGAATTGATGGTAAGCCAAAGACATCAAAACTTTCCATGATAGCGACGTTTGTCTCTGTTCCTGTATCGGTTAAATCTATTTGCAGTAATACTGAGTTGGCAAGCGCTTCTTGCACTTTTGGATCTGGGAATGTGTATTGCTCAAATTCTTTACAGGCTATGCACCAGTCGGCGTATAGATCTAACATCACTGTTTTCCCCTGAGCATTTGCATCAGCTATAGCACTTTCTAACGTTTCCAAAGAATCAACTTGCGTAAAATGCTGCATAGAAATTTGCTGATTGTCGCTGTGTGCTAGTTGGTTAGGGCTTGGCAATAAAAGTTGATAAAGCATATTGGCGCCAACAAACATCATTAAGAAAATGACTAATGAGCGTAAACCATAAGCGAATCCTCGAGGTTTATTTACTGCTGAATTTTGGTTAGCAACATAAAAATAGCTTGCTGAACCTAACAGTAAGAAGGTCCATAATAATTGGCTAGCCATAGGTGGAATAAAGCGCTCTAGTAAAAATATTGGTACAGCTAATAAGAGTAGGCCGAAAATATTTTTAATAATATTCATCCAAGCGCCCGCTTTAGGTAATAATTTACCACCTGAGCTACCTAAGATTAGTAGAGGTAAACCCATACCCAAACTTAATGCATAGAGTGCCGAAGCTCCTAAGGTTACGTCACCTGTTTGCGATATATAAAGTAAAGCACCTGTTAATGGAGCGGTTGTACAAGGGGAAGCCACTAAGCCTGAAATAACACCCATGATAATAACACCAAAAATAGAGCCGCCTTTTTGTTGGTTGCTTAAGTTATTTAATTTATTTTGCCAGCTAGCAGGTAGTGCTAAATTGAAAACGCCAAACATCGAAAGGGCTAAAAAGATAAATAACACGCTCAATGCAATTAAGACTATTGGGTGTTGAAACATGGCTTGAAATTGCGCGCCTGCAAGCGCAACAACAATACCCAAAAGCGTATAGGTTACAGCCATACCTTGCACATAAAAGAAAGACAAGGTGAAGGCTTTTTTAGTGGTTAACGGTGTATCGTGCTGCTTACCTGCGCCAACAATAATACCCGTTAATATTGGATACATTGGAAAAACACAGGGTGTGAAAGAAAGCAGTAGGCCACCAACAAAAAAGGCGACTAAGGTTAATAACAAGCTTTCTTGTTTAAGCATGTCAGCAAGTTGGTGTTGTTCACTTGCCGGTGCTGCAGTGAGTTGTGTTTCGGTATTTTCTTCTGATGTTTTTAAAGCGGATATAACGGCTTGTGAATTACCCTGTTCGTTTTGGGCAAGCACTTCATCTAAGTAAACCACTTTCTTGGTTGGCGGATAACACAAGCCTTTTTTAGCGCAACCTTGGTAACGAATGGTAATACTGCCGTTGTCTTGAACTGCTTCAAGATTAACCACTAGGTTTAATTGCTCGGTAAAAATTTGTTGTACACCAAAAAACTCATCTTCGTGATCTATGCCTTGTGGTAAAACAACTTCAGAAAATTGTGCATTGTCACCGGTAAACTTAAATTGATGACGATAAAGGTAATAGCCTTCGCTAATATCAAAAGTGAGGTGTAGCTGATTGTTATCTTGATTGAAATTAAAAATAAAGGCTTGGTCAACTTTCAAAAAATCATCATCATTACTAAACAATGACGCGCTTGAAGTATCGAAAATGGATTGTTGAGCATAACTTAACTGCGGCTGAAAGCTGGTTATTGCGATAATTGTTGTGAAAATTATGGCAAAAAATACCTTCGCCTGTTTATTTAAAAGCAACCAAAATATGGGTGATGATTTTTTCATTAATACTACTTCAAATATTCACGGATCCAGTTTAAATAGTGGCTATCGCCTTGCTGGATATTCAAGGCAATCACTTCAGCTACTTCATAAGGGTGTAGCTCATTAATACGACTGTTTAATAGAGTAAATTTTTCACTGCATGTTTTTATCAGTAACTGCACTTCAGTGCCGCATCGCATTTCACCTTGCCAATGATAAATTGATGTCATTTCAGGCAAAATATTTACGCAGGCTGCTAATTGCTCAGATACAAGTAGTTGAGCCATTTCTTTAGCACTGTGCTCATCTGGGCAAGTGGTTAATACTAATTGAAATTCCATAGTTGATTCGAGTAACTATAAGGTAACCTTATTCTCTTAAAAAAAACTCAACAACACCAGTAATAACTGCGGTAAAAATAATCTACGCTTGAAAAAGACCCGAACAGCCCAATATATCTTACAAAGAAAATAGGAGTCTTTATGTTTCGCATATTATTTGCACTATTTATTATTGTTCCGATTATTGAAATTACCGTGCTAATACAAGTGGGAGAGCTCATTGGTACATGGCCTACTGTTGCTATTGTTATTTTTAGCGCTTGGCTTGGCGCCAAATATGTTCGCCAACAAGGTCTAGCAACTATGCAGTCTGTGCAAACTAAAATGGCGCAAGGTGAAATGCCTTCAAATGAAATAGTGACCGGCATGATGCTATTAGTTGCTGGAGTATTACTGGTAACTCCTGGTTTTGTAACTGATATAATTGGGTTGTCATTACTTGTGCCCAGCGTTCGTAAAGCGTTGGCAAGTACCGTTCAAAAACATATCAAAACCAGCCAAGTCAATGGTTTTGGTGCCAGTGCACATTTTCACTCTTCTACCTATACTCAATCACGTGGCTACACATACGAGAATGAGGCGGACAATGCTGAGGTATTTTCAGAAAATAAGACTATAAAGCATCACCAAGGTGAAACCATTGATGGAGACTTTCAACGTAAAGATTAATTGCATAGCAGGGAAATGTTAAAAAATTCACTAAAAGACTTGTGAAGTTTTATTTTAACCCCATTAAGTTACTCACTAGGTTTAAATAACCAAATTTGTTAAACACTCAAAATTCTCAGGAGAAAGTAAATGAGCATTCGTCCATTACATGATCGTGTAATCATAAAGCGTAAAGAAGTTGAATCAAAATCAGCAGGTGGCATTGTGCTAACAGGTAGCGCAGCAGAAAAGTCAACACGTGGTGAAGTTGTGGCAGTTGGCAATGGTCGTATTTTAGAAAATGGTGAAGTGCGTGCATTAGATGTAAAAGTAGGCGACCAAGTTATTTTCTCTGAAGGCTACGGAGTTAAAACTGAAAAAATTGATGGCGAGGAAGTATTAATTCTTTCTGAAGCTGATATTTTGGCAATCGTAGAATAGTCACAGATATTTTTATGTCGCTACTTCATCCCAATAGCGGCAACAGAAGTACTCACTGACTAGCGTCAGATCCGTGCTTCTTCTTTGCTCTTGAGCGAATTAGCCTAAGTAAAATTCTGCTTGAAAGTATAAATTAAATATTAATTGTTTTATTGAACAAACAAAATTATAGGAATAAATAACATGGCTGCAAAAGACGTATTATTTGGAAATGACGCTCGTGTAAAAATGCTACAAGGCGTTAATGTATTAGCCGACGCGGTTAAAGTAACGTTAGGTCCTAAAGGTCGTAACGTAGTATTAGACAAATCTTTTGGTGGTCCAACAATCACTAAAGATGGTGTTTCTGTTGCCAAAGAAATCGAACTTGAAGACAAGTTTGAGAATATGGGCGCACAAATGGTGAAAGAAGTTGCTTCTAAAGCCAATGACGAAGCGGGTGACGGAACGACAACAGCTACAGTGTTAGCACAAGCTATTGTTAACGAAGGCTTAAAATCAATTGCTGCGGGTATGAACCCAATGGATCTTAAGCGTGGGATCGACAAAGCGGTTATCGCTGCAGTTGAAGTATTAAAAGAGACATCAACGCCAGTTACTGACAATAAAGCGATTGAACAAGTAGGTACTATTTCAGCTAACTCTGATGAAACTGTTGGTCAAATCATTGCAACAGCAATGGACAAAGTAGGCACTGAAGGTGTTATCACTGTTGAAGAAGGTCAAGCGTTAACCGACGAGCTAGACGTTGTTGAAGGTATGCAATTTGACCGTGGTTACTTATCTCCTTATTTCATCAACAACCAAGAAAATGGTACGGTTGAATTAGAAAGCCCGTTCATTTTATTAGTTGATAAAAAAGTTTCAAATATTCGTGAATTGCTTACTACGCTAGAAGGCGTAGCGAAAGCAGGTAAGCCATTATTAATTATTGCTGAAGACGTTGAAGGTGAAGCGTTAGCAACATTAGTAGTAAACAACATGCGCGGTATCGTTAAAGTTGCGGCAGTTAAAGCTCCTGGTTTTGGTGATCGTCGTAAAGCCATGCTACAAGATGTTGCTACCTTAACAGCAGGTACAGTGATTTCTGAAGAAATCGGCATGGAGCTTGAAAAAGCAACATTAGAAGATTTAGGTCAAGCGAAACGCGTAATTATCTCTAAAGATAATACAACGATTATCGATGGTATTGGTGAAGAAGCTGACATTCAAGCACGTGTTGCTCAAATTCGTGGTCAAATTGAAGAGTCTTCTTCAGATTACGACAAAGAAAAACTTCAAGAACGTTTAGCAAAACTTGCTGGCGGTGTTGCAGTTATCAAAGTAGGCGCAGCAACTGAAGTTGAAATGAAAGAGAAAAAAGCCCGTGTTGAAGATGCATTACATGCTACACGTGCTGCTGTTGAAGAAGGTGTAGTTGCCGGTGGTGGTGTTGCATTAGTTCGCGCTGCTACAGTGATTAAAGATCTTGAAGGTGCTAACGAAGACCAAACTCACGGTATTAACGTTGCTATTCGCGCTATGGAAGCGCCTTTGCGCCAAATCGTATCAAACTGTGGTGACGAATCTTCAGTAGTATTAAACGAAGTACGTAACGGTGAAGCTAACTACGGTTACAATGCTGGTAACAGTACTTACGGTGACATGATTGAAATGGGTATTCTTGATCCAACTAAAGTAACGAGAAGTGCATTACAATTTGCTGCTTCAGTTGCCGGTTTAATGTTAACTACCGAAGCTATGGTTACAGATGCGCCACAAGACGCTGCACCAGCAATGCCTGATATGGGCGGCATGGGCGGTGGTATGGGTGGCATGCCGGGTATGATGTAATTTATGCTTGATTAAGTTGCCTTTTCTTCGTTGCTTCATCGTTCGTTTAGAAACACTAAACATTACTATAAAGCGCCTTGAACAAAACAATTTACTTCACGCCTAAGTAAGCTTAATCACTTATTTAAAAAAGCCTGAATAGCAATATTCGGGCTTTTTTATTGATAGTTCTTTAATATTCTTATTTACCTGTAGTTCACAATGTTATCCCCAAAACTAAGTCTATACTCAATAACTAATATAATATAACTTTGGTAATTTCTTTAAGAAGTGAGAACCTTATGGCAGTCATGGAATTTGGTAAATGGTATGCTGATTGTGATATTAGTCAGTTAGATAATGTAGATGAATTTACACTACCTCAGCAACCGCAAACCAATCGCTATCATCTTTATATGTCTTATGCGTGTCCCTTTGCACATCGGCCTTATTTAGTTATCAACTACCTTGGCTTGCACGAAGCCATTTCTGTCTCGTCGGTGGCGGCTAAACGCTACGATAATGGTTGGTTGTTTGACTCTGCTAATCCAGATCCAATAAACCAGCTAGATGGGTTAGTATCACTTTATCAAAAAGCAAAACTCAATTACTCAGGCAGTGTTACTGTGCCTGTTTTATGGGATAAAAAAAGTAACACTATTGTTGGCAATGGCTCAGCTGAAATGGCAATGGAGTTGGCAACTAATTGGTTGCCCCTTGCAAAACAACCAATAGAATTAGCGCCTGAACATTTGCGTAGTGAAATTTCAACGCTAAATGAATGGCTACACGATAACATTAATCGTAAGGTTTACCACATGGGGTTTGCTAAAGATCAAACGTCATACGACAAGGCAAGTGAGACATTTTTTGAGGCAATGGAAATGCTTGATAAGCGCCTTAGCCAATCGTGCTACTTATTTGGTGATGATATTTTATTATCAGATTTGTTTTTGCTGCCAACGTTAGTACGTTTTGAAGCGGTTTACGAGGTGCATTTTAAAGCCAATAAAAAACCGTTAAAAGCCTTTAAACACTTGTATCGTTTTATGTTGGATATGGTTTCAATTCCTCGTATTCGTGAAACCATAGATATCGATTATATGAAAGAGCATTATTATTTTTCACATCGCCATATCAATCCAACAGGCATTATTCCTGCTGGGCCTCAAATAAAGTGGTAAATTGGGAATAGTTTGTAAATAGAAAAAAGTTTAGGCGAAAAATTTAAGCTTGGTTGTATCATCAAACCAACTAACTAATCCCTTGCTTTTAGGATGTTCAACGTATTGAGACGGTGTAACGCCAAATACCTGTTTAAAAAATGTGGAAACACGTCCAAGATGAGTGAAACCGCATTGGTGAGCAGTTTTATAAATCATTTGTTCTTTATCAAGCAAACGGTGAAATTGGTATAATCGGAAATAATTCATATATTCAATCGGTGGAATACCTAGTTCTTCTTTAAAAATGATTTGTAAGTTTCTTGAGGTGGTATTGGCGTAGGTCGCAATTTGTGCCAAATAAATCTTTTTGTGAAAATTCTCTCTAATAAACGATATTGCTTTTGCCAGTGTTCGACTGTTTTTATTTCTTCTTCTAGTGGCATCAAATGAGGGTAATAGCATGGTGTGAAATGCCAGTGTTTCTAATTGTGCATTTATTTCGGCTATTGGAAGTGTCTGTTTGTTTGCTTGATTTAATAGCAAAGAAGACAGGTAGCTGACAGTGTTAAGATCATCAATTGGAATATCAACACGTTTGCTATTTTTTGTGCGCTGCATTAATGAATCAACTTCGCTGTGAGTTAAGTATTCTTGCATCACAGATTGCTTTATTGAAAATAGATTGGTTGCAATGCCAGCATTGAATAACCAATTACTTTGCTGCTCAGGCGGCACAACAAACCCTTGATAATTTCCTTCGTTGTGAGTCATATACTCTTCTATTGAGCTACGATCAAAAGATGGAAGACTAAAAATAAACTCGTCATTAGTTGAGGTGCCATTTTGATGCATTACAACGTTGTTTACGCGTTTTAATAAGGTAAAACTGTCATTGTTTATCCAACTAATATCCAGTGTTGGCATGTTACCAAAAGGAACATTGTTGATTGCATAATCACAAAAAACTGCATCATATTCTGCAATTGATATATTGCTCCCAGAATAGAAACTCGTCGCCAATGAAAACTCCTTTTTGGTTTATAGACCTCTAATTTACTTTATTCACAATCTAGCGTTAAGTATTTACAGCTTAGTATTAACATAATGCAGGATTTTACGTAATTTGGATAGTAATAACACTGTAAACTTTTAATTTTTGTTTAATACTAATGTGTTGAAATTGTTACTTAAGTTAAGTGTATTGAATAACATCGATTATAGGGGAATGGATATGTTAATTAGTGGTAAACAAAGTCTCATGGGCTTTTTATCGAAAATAATTGCAATGACATTGATTGTCGCGTCAACGTTTGTTGTACAAGCAAAAGAACAATCAATTAGTGAAAAAATGGCAGAGTCTCGGGCGATAGAAGCAGTTGTGTGGGCGATGCCTATTCTCAACTATAAGCAATATCGAGATGCTCACTGGGATTTAGGCGTTAAAATGAACGACATTGCCTACAACAGTAAAGTACAAGATTGGAAGTATCAAACGGCAACGCCCAATAACACTACACCCTATGTGAGCTTTTTCTGGAATATTGAAAATGGTCCTATGGTAGTAGAAATACCACCATCAGCTGACGGTGTTGGAATTTTTGGTACCTTAATGGATGCTTGGCAACGCCCAATGGATGATGTTGGTGCAGCAGGCCGAGATAAAGGTCGTGGTGCAAAATACATATTATTGCCTGAAGATTATCAAGGGGCTTTGCTTGACAGAGCTTATACCTATAAACAACGTACCAATAATGGTTTTGCGATTTTACGCCCAATTATGCAGGGTGGTCCCACGGCAGAAAATCTTAAAAAGGCTGCTGACTTTGCAAAAAGAATTAAAGTTTATCCGTTAGCACAAGCAGCTAATCCACCTAAAAACAATTACGTTGATATTTACGGCCGCATCTTAGAGGCTACTCCAGTTCTAGATGAAAATATTTATGCTGAACTTCATGAGGTAATTCAAGAAGAAGTAGTTGAAGCGCAAAACATTACCATGATGGGCTTATTGAAGTTTTTAGGTATTGAAAAAGGTAAGCCATTTAAGCCGGCTAAAGAGCTAAAAGCGACTTTTGCTAAAGCTGCACCACAAGCATTAGATTTCATGATTGAACAATATCATCGTCATTTAAACCCTTGGATGTACCCAGGTAAGAAGTGGAGTTTATTATTACCGCCTGGTGCTGTCGAGACAGAAATGACTTACGAATTTCCAAGCTACTATGATTACAGTGCACGTGGCTCTATCTATTACGCAGTTATTTCAAGCGTTAAAAATTATGGCTCTGCAACGTTTTATCTTGATTTAGCAGAAACGGCTGATGGTCAATGGCTAGATGGCAGCCAAAACTACAAACTAACTGTTCCACCTAATGTACCAGCAAAAGATTTTTGGGCTGTGACAGTTTATGACTTGAGAACTGCTTCTTATTTACGTGATATGCCAAAAAGCAGTGTTGACTCCAACATGGATATGAAGAAAAACAAAGATGGCAGCACCACTATCTACTTTGGACCAAAAGCGCCAAAAGGCAAAGAAGCGAATTGGTTACCTACCCAGCCAGATCGCCGTTTCTTCTTACTATTCCGTTTTTACGGCCCAACTAAAGGCCTACGTGACGGCAGTTTTGAGTTAAATGATATTGAATTGGTGAAATAACCATTATCCATTTTTGCAAGCCTGCTTTGATTAGTGGGCTTTTTTTGAGAAATTAAATGATGAACAACTTATTAAAAAATGTGATTACGATGTCGTTAATCAGCAGTGTTGGGCTTTCAACGACAGCATTGGCAGATGTGAAGTACAAAGCCAAAGTACCTGAATCCATCACAACACCTGATGTAGTAAAAACTTCAACAATGGGCACACTTAGGTTTACAGATGGTATTCCTGATAAAGCAACGCAAATTAAAGCACGTGAAGATTTATTTATGACACGTGCTAAAACTGCCTTTTTAAACGGAATTCCAGCAGCAAGCGTACTCGCAATGAACCGAGGCTACCTTGATATCGGTGTAAAAGTTAATGATGTGGCAATCGCTGAAGATAACCTTGATGCGCGTCAATTGTTCCTCACCCCTAACACCACGACTTATTATGCATTCTCTCCATTAGAGGTTGATGAACCTGTTGTAATTAAAGTACCTAAAGGCGTTTTAGGTTTTATTGATGACATACATCAAAAATATGTCACAGATGTAGGTATGCTTGGTGAAGAGCAAGGTCAAGGCGCAACATACCTAATTGTTCCTAAAGGTTGGTCGGGTGAAGCGCCAAAAGAGATGATTGTTCGTGAAACCAAATCTATCTCTAACTGGTTTCTTATTAGAGGGTTTGTTAATGATAAAATTACGCCCAAAATGGCTGTGGCTAATTTAAAAACTCTTAAGATTTATAAGCTAGCTGATGGAGAACAAGAAGAAATATTCACTAATATGTCAGGAGTTGATTATAACGGCGTTCATGCCAACGATATCAACTTCTACTACGAGATGAATGAGATAGTGCAAAATGAACCCGTAGGTGTCCTTGGTGATGAATTAACGGGGACACTTGCTTCTATTGGTATTGAAAAAGGTAAAAAGTTTGCCCCTAGCAAGCGAGAAAAAGAGCTTTTAGCTGAATCTGCTGCTATTGCCAATGCGCAAGCTCGAACACTGGCATTTTTCCCAACAGATCAAGGTATTTTTAAATGGGGTGGTGATAACTTATGGGACTTCCCATTTGGTCATAAAAACTATGACTTTAAAGTTAATGGCACCTTGGTACAGGATGACAGAACCCGTTTTCACTATATTGCAGCAGGTATTACTCCTGCAATGGTCAATAAAGGTGGTGTAGTTAAAACGGCAGCAGGTGATGTTAACTTACTAGGTAAAGGCTCTGACTATATCCATACCGCTAGAGATGAAAATGGCAATGCTTTAACGGGTGATCATGTCTACGAAATTACCGTACCTGCGGGTAATTTTACGGGTGCATTTTGGTCATTTATGCCGTATTCAGGTCAAACACGTTCGGGTTTAGAGACTGATAGTAAAAAGATTGGTATCAATAGCCAAAAAGAAGGTTTAGAAGTTAACAAAGATGGTTCTGTAACGGTTATATTTAGCGCAACAAAACCAAAGAACACCAATAACTGGGTGCAAACCGTTAAAGGAAAATCTTTCAATGTGCTTTTTAGGAACTACTCACCACTTAAACCTTGGTTTGACGGTTCTTGGAAGTTAGGTAATTTTAAAAAGGTGGGTTGATAACTCCAAAAATCAAAGCTCGTTGTAATTTTTATTTACTAAAGCAGCCTGAGTGGCTGCTTTAGTAAAGTGTTATAATTCTGAGCTTAAGTTGTCTTATACCATAGCTTCTTTTAACACCTCGATAAGTATCTTGAAGCGGGCAGGTAGTTGTCTATTTCGTTTGGTAACAAGCCATAAGGTTTCTAACACGGCTTTAGGCGCTGGGTAAACTTGCACTTTCGTGGAATCAGTAGAATTTTCAATCGCACTTTTAGGTAATACGGTAAACCCTAGTCCTTTAGCGACTGGCGCTAATATCTGACTAATTTGATTAACTGAGCCTGAAACTTTAATTTCATCAACGTTTAACCCTTTAAATTCCAGAATTTCGCATTGAGATAAATATAGAGATAAATATTGCTTAGCATCAGGGTGATTTATTAGTCCTAAGGATGCGAGTAGGTTTTCAGGCTTTGCTGTTATATCAATCTCAGCGGGTAGTACTAAACATAGAGTGTCTTCGCCTAATTTTTCAACAGTAAATAAATTTGGATTGGGTAGGTGAGTGACAATACCGACATCTAATGCTCCTTCTGCTATTTCATCTAATATGTTCTGGTTAGGAGCCGCTTTATAGTTAACCACTAGATCTGGATGTTGAGTTTGTAAAGAAAGTGCTTTCGGGTATAGCTGCAAAGCAATCGCCCCAGAACTTGCAATATGGTAACTACCCGCGAATGGATCATCAAAAGCTAAGCGTTCAAGTAAATCCATTTCACCTTTTAAGACTTGTTGCGCATATTGATAAACAATCTTTCCTTGCTCGGTCAGCGCTAAGTCTTTTTTATCCCTAGTTAATAAAGTATGCCCACACGCTTGTTCCAACTTTTGTATATGCTGGCTAACACCGGGCTGTGTCATAAATAGCTTTTCAGCTGCTTTAGTAAAGTGGCCAATATCAATGAGTGTTTTAAAGGTGTGTAACCAATTGGGATTTATCATACAAAACACCATAACAAAAATTTATTAAAATAATAATAAATGATAATTTAATTTTATTCAAAGGCGGGCGTATACTTATTTCATCAAACAGAATGTAAATAATTTTAAATTAGGAGTCAGTGATGAAAATGAATCATGTTGGTATTATGGTTGGTGATATGGATAAAGCCGTTGAATTTTACACTAAAGTATTGGGGCTTAAAATTGTCATGGATAATACGCCTGTAATTGAAGAGCGTGAAAGTGCCATTGGCAGAATGTGTATTGCTGTTTTTGGTGAAGGCTTTAAAGGTTTTAACATTGCTCATTTGCTAACTACAGATGGCATTGGGGTTGAACTTTTTGAAATGAAAGATCGCGAAGATCGCCACGAGGTAAATTTTAATCGTCTGGGTATATTTCATTTTTGTTTACAAACCGATGATTTTGAAACTGTGATGAAACGCACTGAGGAATATGGTGGTAAAGTAAGAATGGATGTGATGCGTTATCACCCAGAAGATGATTCAAAGCCAGCTAAAATGGTTTATTTAGAAGACCCTTTTGGTAACCTATTTGAATTGTATTCTCATAGTTATGAAGAAACTTATGCGTCTGATTATGAATAATATCACGCTTATTGTTCCTTCATAAATTGCAGATAAAAGAATGCTAAAAAAGAGTTAGGGTCATAGTGAAATTTTACTATGACCTTATTTATTGCAATGCAAATCAAGTAAACATAAATCATAGGTTAGCAATAAATAAAACAGACTGTTTCTTGTTATCTTAATTACACACTGTTGCATATATAAGTTTAGTGAATTGGTATTATTTATGTCAGAATGTATTGGTGCATACATTTTCGATGTTTATAGCATTACGCTAATGTTTTGAAAATATTTTGAAAAAATACAATTTCTAGGATCAGGAAATGAAAAAAACAATAAAGCTGTTTACCCTCGTTTTGACTACTATTATTTTGGCCGCTTGTGTACAAGTGCCTGTTGAAAAAAGCTCTAGGGCGAACCAATTAGCGGTTTCAAGTGTCAGGGATTTACCAATTCAATACTCACAAGGAAGCTTGTTTTCACTATCGCCTAAATACGTAAAAGAGACTTCATTGAAGCCTGCTCAAACGCAAGCTGTCTATCAACTTTATACAAATGCTATCGTGTCAGATTTAGAAACCAATGGCTTTGTGAGTGCGCAAAATCCTGAATCAGCTATTTTTCACGTAGATTTTGGTGTGGCATTAAGTCAGGATTTTTCTGAAGATAAAATTAATCAAAAATTTGGTATTTCACCGGGTTTGCCCGAGCAGAAAGACTTAAAAAAAGGCAGTTTCCTGATTTATATTGAAGATGCAAATACTGGTGAAAGAGTGTGGCGAGGAATAGTGCAAGGCTTTGCTCATGAAGAGCTATCTGAGCAAGAAAGAAAACAACGTACTGAAGTTATTGTTGCTACCGTGATGAAACAATTTTACCAAACCAATTAACACTTTATTACATTACTAAAGTGTTGGTTGTGCTTTACTATAAGTCGCAACTACAAGAGGAATTGTCTATGAAAATATTAACTTCAACTTTAATGGTTCTGTTTACAATTTTTTCATTGCAGGGAGTAGCGAATGCTGCAACATCTGAAGTAACTTGGACCGAACCTAACAAATATACTGATATTCGTGAGGGTGATGATAACCGCAAGAAGTTTCGTGAACGTGTCTTTTATAACTTTGAAAAGCACTTTACTAAGCTAGCGGAAAATTTGCCTGAAGGGCAAGTGTTGAAAATAGAAGTAACAAATGTTGACTTAGCGGGTGATACCCATGCTGGCGGTATTCATAGAGTTCGCATTGTTAAAGATATATATCCTCCTCGTATGAATTTCTCCTATAAACTTGTCAATGCTGACGGTAGTGTTGTTAAAGAGGATACCGTAAAACTAAAAGATATGAGTTTTATGTCGGGTAGTACTTTGAAGTATAGAAATGACTTTCTAGGGTATGAAAAAAGGATGCTTGATGATTGGTTTTTTAAAGATTTTAAAGACGAAATTGTTAAGAAAGACTAGTGTTATTGCTATGAATTCATCATTAGAAAAAAGCTGCTTCGGCAGCTTTTTTGTTTTTATTATGTGACCAAAATAAAATCACTAATTCACTTCCATCTTGAGGTTATTTCGTTACCTGTGTAAGCTAACAATATTGACTATCCCATGGAAATGATTAATGAAATTCCTTCTTGCCCTGTTAGTTTCCTTTAGTGTTCTCGTTTCGGTAAACAGTATTCATGCACAAGAGCAACACTCGCCTAAAGTTTCATTAAAAGATATTTTAGAAAAAGATAAACAAGAAAAAGATCCCGCTATTGTTAAAGACCAAGAGGATGAGTTTGATATTCCTGAGGATGAATTTAATCGTGGCCAACCTCGCAGTAGCTTTGAGGGCTTTTTAGAAGCAGCAAAAAATCAGGATTATACCCGGGCTATTGCCTATATTGACTTTAGAAATGTTCATGACGATGTTCTCGCTGTAGGCAAGGAAGAGCTAGCTCGTCAATTGTATGTAGTGTTAAGTCGTACTTTATGGATTAACAGCGACTTAATTAGCAGTGACCCTCTGGGGGACTTAGATGAAAAACGTGTTCCTAGTTATAGAGAGTTAATCAGCTCAATTGAAACCAAACAAGGCAAAATAAGCTTGTTATTGCAGCGAGTACCTAGGGAAGGTGACAGAGTTAAAATATGGAAAATATCGAACGCAACCGTTAATAAAATTCCTCGATTAAGTAAAGAATATGCCTATACACCCTCGGGAGAGTGGTTATCAAAAAACCTACCTTCAGCAAGCTTTCTAGGAGTAATGTTGTGGCAGTGGGTTTATTTCTTCGCCATGCTGATTGTCTTTTTTATACTTGCCAAAATAGTCACTTGGTTAATCAGTAAAACTATTAAGTTTTTTAACAACAAGGTTTCGAAAGATACTCAAGGGTTTATCGAAAACTCTCTAGCTGTGTTGTTAACCATTATTTTTGTTAGGAACTTATTGCCTGAAGAGAATGCAACGTTAGCATCAAAAGCGGTAGCTGAAGGAGGAACCTTATTAGCACTTGCGTGGTTATGGGTTTTATTTCGTTTAGTTGATTTATTAAAAGTGAAATTAGCTGCACGCTTTATAAAGCAAGAAAAGCCCTTGGCTGTCTATTTACTTAGGCCTGCAGGTACAGTTATAAAATCTATTATTACCGTTGTAACTGTGCTGATTTGGTTTGAAAACTTAGGTTTTAGCGCAACAACATTACTTGCTGGTTTAGGTATAGGTGGTTTGGCGATTGCCTTGGCTGCGCAAAAAACCGTAGAAAATATAATCGGCGCTATTACTTTATATACTTCTACACCTGTGAAAATAGGTGATTTTTGTCGATTTGGTAAAAACCTCGGTGTGGTTGAAGAAATAGGATTAAGAGCCACTCGAATCAGAACCTTAGATAGAACCGTTATTTATATTGCTAATGCAAAATTTGTTGATATGGAAATTGAAAACTTTTCAGAACGTGAGCGCATCGCTTTTCGTCCAGTCATTTATTTATCGCCGTCAGTAAAAACAGCAAATTTAGAGGCATTTTTGCAAGCATTAAGAGCCTACTTTTTAACGCAAGAGATACTAGCGACTGAACCGCAGCGGGCGCATATAAAAGCATGTACTCAAAAAGGGATTGAACTTAATATCTTGCTTTATGTTAATACAACTGACTTTGATGTTTATTTAAATGAAATTAATCAAATTAATTTAGCGATAATATCATTGCTTGAGCAGCATCAATGTCAGTTACAAGTGATTAATGAACACGTGGTAGTTTAAGCGCTATGAGTTTGCTCAAACCCTGCTAAAACAGTAAATAGTTGCTCTATTTTTTTGACTAAAGGGATCAGTAATTGTTGCTGCTCTTTATTGGCTTGCCATCGTAGTAAGTCGTCTGCAACTTCTTCTACGTAAGGCTGAAAAGTATTGGCAGAGCAATTAAAGCCTGCATCTTTTTTGAATACAGCTTCAAAGCCTGCTTTTTTTTGTTCACGCAAATCAGCTAAGGTTGCATCAGCGCTAAGTGATTTTTTTAAAATAATAGAAATATTTTCAATTAACTGTTGTTCTATTGCTTTAGTCATAGGGTCATCTTCATTTAAAAAGGTAGGCAAAAAATTGTTGGTGATTATGTCAGATTTATCGGCATTTTGTTAGCTTTGCCCGCGACTTCTCTCACTAATTTGGGCATTAAAAAACCGGGTAATGTCGCTAACATCTCTTGAGCAATACTCACGGCTTCCACTTCACTAACATCAAAATGTGCAGCACCTTGTACTTGATCAAAAAGGTGTAGATAGTAGGGAATAATGCCTACATCATAAATAACCTCACTCAAATTTATCAACGTCTTGGCGTTATTATTAACCCCTTTAAGCAAAACACTTTGATTGAACAGAGGAATTCTCGCTTGTCGTAAAAGCTCAAGTGCCTCAACAAAGTCTTTAGATACTTCATTGCTGTGATTAATGTGCAGCACTATGGTGGGTTTCAATCGTGTGTTTGCTAAAAGCGCTACCAGATCAGGCGTGATTCTATTCGGGATAACGACAGGTAAACGGCTATGAATACGTAGGCGATTAACGTGTGGAATTTTCTCAAGTTGTGACACCAACCAGCTTAAGTGGCTATCGCTGGCCATGAGAGGATCGCCACCACTGAAAATCACTTCTGAGATTTCCTTGTGTTTTGCAATATAAGTTAATGCTTGTTGCCAGCGCTGTTTATTAGGGCTGTTATCTTGGTAGGGAAAATGCCGTCTGAAGCAATATCTGCAATTAATGGCGCATCCTGCTTTAACAATCATTAAAACGCGGTTTTTGTATTTGTGCAATAAGCCTTCAGCAACAGTATCATGCTCTTCTAGGGGATCAGCAGTAAATCCGTCCGTGACAATAAACTCACTCGAAAGGGGCATGACTTGTTTTAACAAAGGGTCGTTAAAATCACCTTTTTTCATGCGCTTAATAAAGGAAAGAGGGACGCGAACAGGAAATAACTGTCTGGCTTTACAATGGTGTAAATAGTCACTGGCATCAATATCAAGTAAGGCCAATAATTTTTTCGGGTCAGTTATCACTTCGCGCAGATCTTTTTGCCATGAAATTTCATCGCAAAGATGCAATTGAGGGTCAATCTGGGTTATTATCTGCGACAATTCTAATTTCACTTATGATCTCTACCTTAGATGCTGCGTAGTTTAATGGTAATAGATAATTAATTAAAGAGCACAATTATGGCTAATTTCAGTACTAACCAGTTTAAAGCTGGACTTAAAATCATGCTTGATGGCGAACCTTGTAACATTCTTGAAAATGAGTTGGTTAAGCCAGGTAAGGGACAAGCGTTTAACCGCGTTAAAATACGTAAGCTTGTTTCAGGTAAAGTGTTAGAAAAAACCTTTAAATCTGGTGAGTCGGTTGAAGGTGCTGACGTGATGGATGTTGAGCTTGCCTACCTTTATGCCGATGGTGAATTTTGGCATTTTATGAATAATGACACGTTTGAGCAAATTGCAGCAGATGAAAAAGCCGTGGCAGATACCGTAAAGTGGTTAGTAGAAGGTGATGTTTGTACCATTACGTTATGGAACAACTCACCGATTTCAGTAACGCCGCCAAACTTTGTTGAAATAGACATCACTGAAACTGATCCTGGCTTAAAAGGGGATACAGCAGGTACAGGTGGTAAGCCTGCAACATTAGCAACAGGCGCGGTAATACGTGTACCTTTATTCGTACAAATCGGTGAGAAAGTAAAAATTGATACGCGCTCTGGTGAGTATGTATCAAGAGCAGGAACTAAGTAAGTCGGCGGATGTAATTGATTTTTTTAAATTAACGTAAATTATATTTTCAAAAGGAATGGTATGAAAAATATTGTATTAATAAGCATAGCAATAGCACTGCTGTCTATAAGTGTGAGTGATGATGCTAATGCTAAACAATCTAGACGTGATGGAAAATGGGAAACGAGTTTTAAGCTGCTTAACAGTCAGTCTACGGATGTTAATGGCGATAATGGCTCGGGTGTTGATTTTAAAAGTGATATTGGCTGGGGCTTTTCGTTAGGCTATAACCTGAATCCACATATCTTAATAAATTACGAGTTCACATCAATGGTACCCAAGTACAATGCTACCTTAATTGATGAAGATAACGATGAAACATATACCGTTAAACATAAAATGAGCATGATCAATAGTCAGTTCAATGTTGTTTATAATTTTACTACTGAGCAGTTTACGCCATTTGTGCAAGCGGGTGCTGGTTGGAGTTATCTTGATAGTAATATAGCGGACGGACCTCCTAATACTGTTTGTTGGTGGGATCCATGGTGGGGTTATATTTGTGATACTTACCAACGTACTTATAATGATACACGCTTCTCTTATAACCTCGGTGCAGGTGTTCGATATGAGCTAGACAACAATTTGTTTTTCCGCGCAAGTTATCAACAAAACTGGGTCGACTTAAGCCACTCTAGTGATCTTAGCATGGGCATGATCCACTTAGAAATAGGCTCTATTTTCTAAGTTAACTAAATAATATCGTATAAAAAGCCTAAGTATTTGATTAATACTTAGGCTTTTTTTGTTTGCGGTTATTGTTGGCAATTTAACTATACATGTTGGAAAAGCGCTCAATATTTTATCTATATACTTCAAGGTTATAGTAAGTTATATTCTTGTTATTATTGGCTTTGTTAGGATTTACTTTAGTGAAAGAAAAAGCGACTTCTTTTGATATTGCATATCAAGCTGGTGTTTCCCAATCAACGGTCTCTAGAGCACTGCGTAATAGTCCACTTGTTAACGAAGAGACCCGCCTAAAAATTCAAGCGATTGCCAAAGAGTTGAATTATAAGGTTGATAAAAATGCGAGTAACTTACGCTCGCAACATTGTGACACCATAGCGCTTTTGTTATTTGAAGATCCGACAAATGACGACTCTGCCATCAATCCATTTTTTCTTTCTATGCTAGGCAGTATTACTCGAGCCTGTGCCGATAAAGGCTATGACCTTTTGGTTTCTTTTCAGCAAGCGAGTAATGATTGGCATGCTGACTTTGAAGACAGTAATAAAGCTGATGGCTTGATATTGTTAGGTTATGGCGACTTTGTTGATTTTGAAGAAAAGCTTGTCAAATTAAGTGAACAAGGTACACATTTTGTTCGTTGGGGAGCTGAAGTTAAAGATTTACCTGTGGTTTCTATAGGCTGTGATAACTTTCTTGGCGGTAAAGAAATTACTGAACATGTAATTAAACAAGGTAAAAAACATTTCGCCTTTTTAGGCAGTGCTTCAAGTCATGCGCCAGAGTTTTTTGAGCGTTATAAAGGCCATTGCCAAGCACTGACTGATAACAATCTTGAGATAAATGAGAATGCGCAGTTCAATGCCTTTTTTACAGAGGAAGCTGGTTATGAGGCTGCTTGTAAGTTAATTAAAAGTGGAGAAAAGTTTGATGCCATTTGTGCTGCCAGTGATTTAATCGCCATTGGCGCTTTAAGAGCATTGAAAGAGCGTAATATTGCTATCCCTGAGCAAGTCGCTGTGGTTGGTTTTGATGATATTGCTATTGCTAGTTTTACCTTTCCGCCATTAACTACGGTTAAGCAAGATACTAAGTTAGCTGGTGAGCTTTTAGTAGAAACTTTATTGGATTCTATCAATGGAGAAGCGATTTCAACTACCTTAATTCCACCTGAGCTTGTGATCAGGAAGTCTTGCGGAAGTTAGATTAGCCTTTATTTTTCAGTGTTAGTTAACCTGAGTCACTTAACAAAAAAGGCGCTAGATAGCGCCTTTTTCAGTATATTCTCGGTATTTTCTTGGTACTTTATCGGTACTTTCCCGGTACTTTCCCAGTATATAGGTTATTTGCTTATGCAGTAACTTCATCACTTTGAGTAACAGTGTTATTTTCCTCAACTCCATCCTTTACAAAGTATACTGACAGCGCTGCTAATACCATGGAAATACCGGCAAGCATGATGATGTAGATTGCTTGGTTGTCAAACACGGCGGTTAATATCCAGCCAGCAAAAATACCAGAGACAATTTGAGGTGCGGCAATGGTAAAGTTGAAAATACCCATGTAAACCCCCGTTTGTTTAACTGGCAAAGAGCCCGCTAAAATCGCATAAGGCATGGCTAAAATAGCAGCCCATGCAATACCAACACCTATCATAGGTAAGAATAGCGATACTGCACCTTGGGGTACTTCAATTTGAGTAATTCCTAAGTTTACTAAAGTTAGCGATGGGTTTTGCAGTAGCATAATGCTCAAATAACCAATGCCACCTGCTAGTAATGATAATGAATAGGTTAACTTACGGCCAATTTTATTAGCAACTTTAGCCATAACTAATGAGGCTATCGCTGCAAATAGTGAGTAAGCGGCAAAGATAATACCCACCCAATCACCAGCCGTACCTTTGGCTTGTGCAATATGTTCAGGAATGACCGGAACTGATGATAAATGAGTAGGGTCAAACCATTTGGCGTCAATACCCCAGATATGTTGCGTAATAGCAGGCATGGTGTAGACCCACATAATAAACAAGGCAAACCATGAGAAAAACTGCACAACGGCTAATTGTTTCATGGTGGTAGGCATGGTTTTCATTAAGCCAAAAAAGCCTGATAACTTTTCAGCGACGGAGTGTTCTTCGGTATTGTTATCTAATGGAGCTAAGCCATTCGTACCTGGTGCATACTCTTTCGTTCTAAATACTGTCCAGAGTACTGAGCCAAGCATAACGGTTGCGCCAATATAAAAAGCCCAGATAACTGACGGGGCAACAGAGCCCGCTGAGGCTGTGTTTTCTAAGCCAATAACATTGGTTAATAAAAAGGGTAAAATAGAACCAAATACTGCGCCTATATTGATTAAGAAAGACTGAATAGAGTAACCAATATTACGCTGCTCCGATGGCACCATATCTGAAACTAGCGCTCTAAATGGTTGGAAAGCTAAGTTAAAAGAAGCATCCATTATTGCCAGCATCATAGCGCCAAAAAATAACGGGGTAATAAAGCTCGCTAATGTCGCCGAATTGGGCATTAATAACATGCCGATAGCGGCGGCTAAACCACCCGCTAAAATATAGGGGTTACGACGACCAAACTTGTTCCATGTTTTGTCTGAAGCTGAGCCAACAATGGGTTGAATAATCAAACCCATAATAGGTGCGACTAACCAGAATAATGAAAGGGAGTGAAGATCTGCACCTAAGTCTGATAGTATTCTACTGGCATTAGCATTTTGTAGTGCAAAGCCAAATTGCACGCCTAAAAAGCCAAAACTAACATTCCAAATTTGCCAGAAACTCAGGCGAGGTTTTATTGAGGTAGCACAGGTATTATTTGTGGTCATGTAACGGACTCTTATATTAATCACATCGAGTTGTTTTATATAAAGCTAAAATATTTAGGGGTATATAAAACAAAAGGTATATTGAACAAGTGTATTTAACTTCTTCAATATACCCATAATGAGAATTAACAGCTATCTATTACATACGTATTCAGTCAATTTCATGACTAGAACAACACTCTAGATATTTTTACTGTTGCAGTAAATAGGCCGCCGCGCCAAGCAATCCTGGTTGCTCTTCAGTAATCACATAGGTAGGCGCTTGTTCAGTGATATTAGATAAGCGACCTTTGCTTTCAAAACGTGCTCTAAATTTACTGTCTTTAAGAAAATCAATAAAACGTGGCACTATGCCTCCAGCAATATAGACACCACCTTGGCTATTCATAATTAGTGCTAAATTACCGGCAAAACTACCTAGTGCTTGGCAAAATATTTGTAATGCTTGATGACAAAGTGGGCAGCTATTTTCAATGCCTTGTTTGCTAACTTCTTGCGCTGATAAATGCGTTTTTTCACTGTTGGCTTGATTAGCTAATGCTTGATAAATTTGCTCAAGGCCGTAACCTGAAAGTAGTTGTTCATAGGAAACACGTGCTTTAATAGTATTTAGATAGCGCAATACAGCTATTTCTTGCTCACCTACAGGAGCAAAATCAACATGACCTCCTTCACCGCTAACACAGTGCCATTGGCTTTTTCCTGCAATAGTAACAGGCACTAAGTTGGCAACGCCTAAACCTGTGCCAGGGCCACACACTGAAATAGGCTTATTAGATACAGTTTCACCGCCACCAATTTTAACTTTTTGTTCATCACTTAATAACGGAATGGCCATCGCAATGGCGGTATAGTCATTTAGCATAGTTAAACTATTTAATTTTAACTGGCTAATTAACTCGGCTTGAGAAAACTGCCAAGGTAAATTGGTCATCGAAATAATGTCATTATCAACAGGGCAGGCAATGGCCAAACAGGCATTGATAGTGCAACCATCAAGCTGGTTATTAGCAATATAAAGACTTAATACGTCGGCTAAACTGTCAAATTCGCCACATCGATAAGTTTCAATGTGAGTAAATTTTTGCTCACTTTCTTTGTCTGCTTGAGCGATTCGAATATTGGTACCACCAATATCGGCAATTAATTTTATTGTTTTCGTTGCTGCTGTATTCATTGTTAAAGATTACCTAATTAATCTATAGAGAGCGTTAAAGGTTCATGCTGCCAATGAAACGAAATGGTTAAGGTTTTATCGCCTTTATGCCAAGTGCTTTTTACATTTTTTTGATTGCCAATTGTTACGCTTTTAGGTTTTACTTGCCAATTATTAATGACTAGTTTCATCTCTCTACTAGTCGGCATACCTTTATATTTATTGTTATTATGTGCTAAATCTATGGTCAAACGTTGCTGTTTCTGGCTAGCAGTGAACGATAATAGCTCAAAAGAATCCTGCTTGATAGCTTGAAATATTTCACCATCATCTTCATACATTTCATAATGTGCAGAGGTTACGGAATTATCGGCATAATAATGTAATGTTAGCTTACTGCTGTCGTACTCTTGGGTAGATTGGATATCGTCAATCATGGGAATAAAGCTACCGGCGCGCACTAATACAGGCAAGGTTTCTAACTGAGTTGTTTGCGAGATAACTTGCTTGCCTTTATGTCTTTCGCCAGTAAAGAAATCGAACCAAACACCTTTAGGCAAAGGGACTGAAACTGAGTCAACCTTAGCGTCAGTAACAGGGGTAACGAGAAAAGCATCTCCCCAAAAATAGCTTGTAGCGTTATCAATTAGATCAGCGTCTTGCTCATTTTCAAAAAACATGGGTCTCATTAGTGGAAGGCCTGTAGTACTATTTTGATAGGCCAGTGTGTAGTTGTACGGTAGTAGTTTATATCTTAGTTTGATAAATTTACGTAAAATATCTTGCGTTTCTTTATCGTGAAACACTACTTCTGGGGCAATATTGTCTTGTGCATGCGGGCGGTAAATAGGTTGGAAAACTCCGTATTGCAGCCAGCGTATATACATTTCTTTATTAAAGACTTCACCACCAGCAAAACCACCTAAATCTGAATGCGTATAGGCCATACCGAATAAGCCCATTTGTAAGCTCAACTCAACTTGTGGTTTTAAGCCGCCCCAAGTACGGTTCACATCTCCTGTCCAAGGGATCATGCCGTAACGCTGAGAACCAGCAAACCCAGAACGCATTAAAATGAATGGGCGTTTTTCTGGGGCTAGTGATAACTGCTGTTGATAAACCATTTTCGCCCATTCATGACCATAGGTATTATGAATGGCATCAGCATTGACCACATTTCCATTGGCTAAGGTATGCAAAGTATCACTTGGGTGAACTTCAGGCTCACCTAAATCACCCCACCAACCGGCGACACCTTGTTGATAGAGGCTTTTGTAAATATTATTAAACCATTTTTTGCCATCTTGACTAAAAACATCAATTAGCCCTGTATTGCCAAAATAAAAATCAAACTTCTTCGGCTCGCCATTTTCAGCTTTTGCTAAGGCGTTGCTATCTTTCGCGTCTTGCCATTTTTTTGATGTGGTTAAAACAAAAGGTTCAGTAATTAAGACTGTGTTTACACCTTGCGCTTTAATATCGCTAATCATTTCGATAGGGGTTGGGAAGGCATCGTGATCCCACGCTAGATTACCCATATGGCCTTTAATGTCTTTACCAAACCAGTAAAGATCAAGAATTAATGCATCCAATGGGAAATCTAATTCAATAAACTTATTCACTGTATCGCGTACTTCTTGCTCGGTTCGATAACCAAACCTTGAAGCGTAGTTACCTAATGCCCAGCGTGGCGGCATAGGTTGTGTGCCAGTAACATCAACATAGTTTTTTAGCAACTCTGGGTAGCTATCACCAGCGAAAAATATATATGCCATACGGCCAGAAACAGCTTCAAATTGCATGACATCGGGGTCAGATTTACCTAAATCCATCCAACCTTTGGCGGAGTTATCAAATAAAAGCAGGTATTTTTTGCTCGACATGATGGCAGGTAAACTAAAGTTCATCTGATTTGACTGTGTTTCATAGCCATAATGTGCGCGGTTATATAGCGGCATGCTATGGCCTCGTCTATCCATACCGAGTACGCGTTCTCCACCACCGAGTAGTTTTTCTTTTGATGTTAAATTAAAACGAAAGCCTTGAGTTTGATAATGCTTGCTCTCTTCTATTTTGCTGCCAGTGAAAAAGCCTGCTTCTTCAGACAAAAGTAACTGTTTGCTTTCTTTATTGTATTGGTAAAAAGCAATGTTAAAAGGCGCTTTAGTAATTATTACCCTTAATTTAGGGCTAATATAATGAAGGCTTTCTTTATGCTCCTCCAAAGTAAATGCTTGTTTGCTTGCGGATTCTTTAATAGCAAAAGAAGGTAATTTTGCAGCATTCTTATCAAGGAGGCTTTGTTTATTTTGCGCGGTAACTGTATAGCTAACTTCAACAGCCTGTTCACCGTAGGCTGTTAATTCTACAGTACCTAAAGTGGTTGTTATTGTTAAGGTATTATTATTTATTCTATGACTAATATACTGGTTTTTTTCCTGAGCAAAGCTTAATGTTTGTAGAAAAAATACCGCTAAAATGAGAACAGTTTTCACAAAAGATAAAGGTCTAGAAAAGCGCAAAGTGAATCCTTAATAAATGCATACATTATATGACTTGATAACATAGTTAATGATAATACCCTTCTGATAACCAAGCCGCTTATTGAATACGTATGCAAGTATTAACATGCTAGTGTGATGTTTACTTGATGTTTTTTATTAATACATACGTATGCATTACCAAAAACCCTATACATACGTATGCAAAGACTATTACCTGTTTCGTTTATTACGTATTCTTGCTTTAGATGAATGGATATAAACCTATCTAAGTAATGATAGCAAAGCTAAGTAATAATCGGGGTTTGAGGATGAGTGAACAAATGTGGTGGCGTGGAGCGGTAATATATCAAATATACCCGCGAAGTTTTTATGATGCTAACCAAGATGGAATAGGTGACTTACCTGGAATTATTAGTAAACTTGATTACATAGCAAGTTTAGGGGTAGATGCTATCTGGATTTCTCCTTTCTTTAAATCACCGATGAAAGATTTTGGTTATGATATCAGTGACTATCGCGATATTGACCCTATTTTTGGCACCCTTGAGGACTTTGATGAGCTTATTGAAAAAGCGCATGCCCTGAATATAAAAATTATGATCGACCAAGTGCTAAGTCATACTTCGGATCAACATCAATGGTTTATTGATAGTCGTGAAGATAAAGAAAATGATAAAGCGGATTGGTATGTTTGGGCTGATGCCAAAGAAGATGGTACTGCGCCGAACAACTGGCTATCTATTTTTGGCGGTACAGGTTGGACATGGGAGCCACGCCGCCAGCAATATTACTTACATAATTTCCTATCAAGTCAACCGGATTTAAATTTTCATAATCCACAAGTACAACAAGCGGTGCTTGATAATGTGGAGTTTTGGCTAAAGCGTGGTGTTGACGGATTTAGGTTAGATGCAATTAACTTTTGTTTCCATGATGCACAATTAAGAGATAACCCAGCTAAACCAAAAGAGCTAAGGCAAAGTATCGGTTTTGATGAGAAAAACCCTTATGCCTATCAATATCACTATTTTAATAATACTCAGGATGAAAACTTAGCCTTTATTGAGTCTATTCGTGCACTTTTAAATCAATACCCAGGAACGGTTGCCTTAGGTGAGATCTCATCTGAAGATTCACTAAAAACCATGGCTGAATATACCCAAGGTGATGCAAGGCTACATATGGGCTACAGCTTTGATTTACTCACCGATGAATTTTCTGCCAGTTATATTAAACAGGTTGTTCAATCACTTGAGGCGAATGTTGCTGATGGTTGGCCTTGTTGGTCAATATCGAACCATGATGTGCAGCGTGTCGTTAGTCGTTGGGGTAGTAGTCAAAATGCCGAAGATAACCCAGATTTAGCGAAAATGTTATACGCAATGATTTCATCACTGCGAGGCAGCATTTGTAGTTACCAAGGTGAAGAATTGGGCCTGCCAGAAGCTGATATTGCTTATGAAGATTTGCAAGATCCATACGGTATAACCTTCTGGCCTCAGTTTAAGGGCAGAGATGGTTGTCGTACCCCACACCCTTGGCAGCATGATCAAATTAATGCGGGCTTTAGCCAAGCTAAGCCGTGGTTACCTGTGTCACAAGCGCAGCAAGAAAAAGCTGTAAATGTACAAGAGGATGACGCTAATTCCGTATTAAATGCTTACCGTCATTTTTCACAATGGCGTAAGTCTCACAGTGCTTTATTATACGGCGAGATTAGTTTTGTTGACGCGCCACAAGATATATTGGCGTTCATTAGACAAGAGAAGACTGAAAAGCTATTAGTGTGTTTTAATTTTACTAACCAAGCACAGCACTTTGCACATGAGCTATTGACGTCAAATATAACCGTGTTGAACGATCATCAATTACAGACAACAGACATTGTTGATGGCGAAATTTCTTTACCCGCTTTTGGTTGTTTTTATGCGGTTTTATCATAAAAGCTAGCGTAATAAATCAAGGAATAATAATGAAAAAACAGTTTTTACCTTCTGCTTTATTGGCGCTAAGTTTTTTGGTTAGTCATCACACGGCATATAGCTTTGGGCCATACAGTTCTGAGCCATATAGTTCTGAACATAGCTCAGACAATACTGCTTCTAAAAGTACTGAGCAAAAGCTTGTTGCGAAAGCGAGCAAACTCGCTCCTTATCAACAACGAGACTTTCAAGAAGAAGTGTTCTATTTTGTCTTACCTGATCGCTTTTATAATGGTGATGAATCGAATGATTTAGGGGCTGCACCTGATGATAAAAAACGTGCTTTATCACGAGGCGGTTTCGACAAAAGCCATAAAGGTATGTATCACGGTGGTGACCTAGTAGGTTTGACTGAAAAACTACCCTATTTAGATAATATGGGGATAACTGCCATCTGGTTAACACCTGTTTTACGTAATCAAGCTGTGCAAACAGGCAGCTCGGGATACCACGGTTATTGGATTTTAGACTTTACCGAAATTGACCCTCACTTAGGCTCTAATGCTGATTTAAAACACTTTATCGATGAGGCGCATAAACGCAATATTAAAGTTTTTTTTGACATTATCACGAACCATACTGCCGATGTGATTAAATACAAAGAGTGTCATGGCGAAGACGGTTTAGATTGGATTGTTGAAGGAGACGCTTGCCCTTTTAAATCATTAGCACAAATGGCTAAAGGTGACCGATACACGCCTATTATTCCTAAAGGAAATGAACAGTTAAAAACCCCAAGTTGGTTAAATGATATAAGCGCTTATCACAACCAAGGTGATTCTTTTTGGCAAGGTGAAAGCTCACTTCGTGGTGATTTTAGTGGTTTAGATGATTTGGATACCAACAGCGATCATGTTGTTAATGGCATGATTGATATATACAAAGCTATTATTGATGAGTTTAGACCTGATGGCTTTCGAATTGATACAGTTAAGCATGTTAACACTGAGTTTTGGCAAGAGTTTTCCCCAGCATTGATGGCACACGCTAGGAAAATAGGCATAAATAATTTCTTTATGTTTGGTGAAGTGTATAGCTTTGACTCTAAGGCATTAAGTTATTTCACTACAGAAGCCAAACTACCATCAGTATTGGATTTTGCCCTGCAAGGTGCTATTAGGAGCGCTTTGGTTGATCAACAAGGAACTGATGAATTAGCCAATTTATTCGCACAAGATCATCTCTATACTACAGCGCATAGCGATATTGAAAATACTGATGCTAATCAGTTAGTTAATTTTATCGGTAATCATGATATGGGGCGTTTTGCGTACTTTTTAAAAGAAAGTGACCATGATTATAGTGAGCAAGAACAAATTGAGCGGAACTTGTTAGCTCATGCTTTACTCTACTTCAGCCGAGGTGTACCGGTCATATACTATGGTGATGAACAAGGCTTTGTGGGAGATGGCGGCGATCAAGCTTCACGTCAAGATATGATGCCGTCTATGGTTGCCAGTTATAATGATGATGACTTATTAGCTACCGATAAAACCACGGCCGATAACAATTTTGATACTAGCCATTTGTTTTACCAAAGTTTTGCGCAATTTGCGGATTTATATCAGCAATATCCCGCGCTACGCTTTGGTCAGCAAAGTACGCTCTATTCGCAAGCTAAACCAGGCATCTTTGCTATCCAAAGAGCGTATAAGGGCGAGGAAAATCAGCATCAATTAATTGTGGTATTTAATACGGCAACAAAGGCTAAAAGCTTAACTATGCTGCCGAAACTTAGTAAAGCAAGTTTGATTTTTCAGTCAGAAGAAAATCAGCAGGGCAGTATTGCGCCATTAAGCTTTGCTATTTTTAAAACAAAATCTAACTAAAACCTAAACGTATAATCTACCTTAGCAGTAAAACCTGTTTCGGTAGATTTAAATCTGTCACTGATGTCATCTCGATTTAAATTATGGCTTAATACTAAGTAAACATTTCTACTTGGCACCAACTTTCCTCTGTAGCAAAGCCTTTAATAGTTTCTGTGTAAATATCTCCAGCGCGAAATTTAAATTCAATATCCGCATCACGGGCATTAGAAGTTTCTTTATGATTGCAGGTCGCCATCAAGATTATTGACTAAATAGTTTCTTGTATTTGAGCATACATTAGTGCTAATTGCCCACAGCAATGTTCAATATTTTCTTTGCGATCTCAGTCAGATATCTCAATAGTAAATGAAGGTGAAAGGACAGCGGTATGTGGTATTATTCTTGTTTAACATTTAATTGTTTGATTTGAGCACACTGATAAACCAGCACTTGGGAATCTGGCGATGCCAAAAATAATAATACCTAAGATAAGAGAATAACTATGTCAAATTTCCAGTCATTTCGCTTAAACAGTTTGGTTCTAGGAAAAGCTTGTCTTGCTTTTTCAGCGGCCTGTTTTATTGCGCTATTAGTTTTAGGTACAAGTAATAATCCTATTCTTGCTCTGTTTAGTAGTCTTTTTGTTGCAACAGGGTTTAGTTTAATTCAACAGTTACGCAGGTTTGCTTACACTTTCTGGATAATTTGTGCTGTGGTATCAGCACTTTCTTTTCCACAATATTTTACTCAGATTGGTGAGTTTAATTTGAAAAACTTAATTGTGCCATTGCTGCAAATTATTATGTTTGGAATGGGCACAGCAATGAGTTTAAATGACTTTGCAGGCGTAGTTCGTATGCCCAAAGCTGTTGGTATAGGTTTAGCATTACAACTTACTATTATGCCTATTGTTGGTTTTAGTATCGCTTACTCATTCGACTTTGCACCTGAAATTGCCGCAGGTATTATTTTAGTTGGTTGCTCTCCGAGCGGGCTAGCATCAAATGTTATGGCCTATATTGCGAAATCGAATCTAGCGCTGTCCGTTACGCTAACAGCTATAGCAACTTTATTGGCGCCTTTTACCACACCTTTTTTAATGGAAGTCTTTGCAGGCGAATTTATCCCTATCGATTCTTGGGCAATGATGTTGAGTATTACTAAAATTGTTATTTTACCCATAATTGCAGGATTAATTTTTAATCACTTTCTTCATGGCAAGGTTGATTGGTTAGATAAAGCTATGCCTTATGTTTCAATGTTTGCTATTGGCTTGATTATTACCGTGATTACGGCAGCAGGACATGAGAAATTACTAGAGATTGGGTTGTTGTTATTAGTGGCTTCACTTATTCATAATCTATTAGGTTATCTTTTGGGTTATAACGTGTGTCGTTTGTTTGGTATGGATGAAAAGTCGCGCCGAAGTATTGCCTTTGAAGTTGGAATGCAAAATACCGGGCTTGCGTCAGGAATAGCTTTAGAAATGGGGCGTGTCGCAACACTTGGCTTAGCACCTTCAGTGTTTGGACCGTTAATGAATGTCACGGGCTCTAGCTTAGCTTCTTGGTGGAAAAGCCGCCCAATTGTAGATGATATCGATGAACAAAAATAGTGAATGAGAAAGTCTAACAAACAAAATTAAGTATACAGGATTAGGTTTGATATTCTTTTTAGTGGTCGGAATTTAACTTGATAGCTTTTTAAGGCGTACCTGAACTCAATATATAAACTTTTGTTTTATTGAGTTCAGGTTAATAGCAGAAATAATTAATAAGTTATTTCTGCTATTAAGGACTAGGCATCAATTATTGTTTTTTAGCGATATACCTATCAATACAGTTTAAATCTAAGAAACATTTTTGCAGTCTTTCGCTCATGCTTTCCTCAGCTTTACGTAGCCAAACTCTAGGATCATAGAATTTTTTATTCGGTAATTCATCTCCCTTAGGGTTACCAATTTGGCTTTGTAAGTATTTAGATTTTTTCTGATAGTACTGGTGAACACCTTCCCAACATGCCCATTGTGTATCAGTATCAATGTTCATTTTGATAGTGCCATAAGAAATAGCCTCTTTAATATCTCCAATATCAGACCCTGATCCACCATGAAAAACAAAGTTTAATGGGTGGTGAGGTAAAGAGAATTTATCAGCTACATAGGCTTGAGATTTTTTCAAAATCATCGGTGTTAAAGTAACATGACCTGACTTATAAACCCCATGCACATTACCAAATGAAGCCGCAATAATAAAATTACTACTAATCGGGTTTAGCTTTTCATAAGCGTAAGCAACATCTTCAGGCTGTGTGTAAAGTTTAGCATTATCAATGTTGGTATTATCAACGCCATCTTCTTCGCCACCTGTGCAACCAAGCTCTATTTCTAACGTCATGTTCATTGCTGACATGCGTTTAAGGTAACGCGCAGATATCTCGATATTTTCTTCTAATGTCTCTTCTGATAAATCAATCATGTGAGAGCTAAATAATGGCTCACCGGTCTCTTCGAAATATTTTTCACCTTCAAGGAGCAATCCATCAATCCAAGGAAGAAGTTTTTTGGCCGCATGATCAGTGTGAATCACGACTGGAATATCATAAAATTTTGCAACACTTTTAATATACTTCGCGGCGGCAATACCACCTTGAATCGCAGCATCCATCGCGGATAAATTCACACCTTTGCCGATGAAAAAAGCGGCTCCTGAATAGGATAATTGGATAATTACCGGAGAGTTAACTTCTTTCGCAGCTTCTAGGGCAGCATTTACAGAGTTTGTTCCCACAACATTGATAGCTGGTAAGGCGAATTGATTTTCTTTTGCATAGTTAAAAAGCTCACTTAAATCATCGCCACAGACAAAGCCGCTTTCAATTAAGTCAGATAAAGATTTCATGTTACTTACTACCTAATGCTTCTTTACAGGCTTCAGTGATTTTGTGCCATTGACCTTCGGCTACCCATTCAGGTTTAGCTACCCAAGTACCACCAACCGCAAACACATTGTTTAATGATAGGAAGTCTTGTTGATTAGCTTGGTTTACACCGCCAGTAGGGCAGAAACTGATATCTCTAAAAATAGAAGACATTGCAGATAAGAAGGGGGCACCACCAGATAATGAAGCTGGGAATAGCTTTAATTGGCTATAGCCAAATTCACGTGCCATTAAAATATCTGCCGCATTTGAAACACCCGGTAAAACAGGTACAGCGCAGTCAGCAAGTTTAGTTAATAAGCTATTAGAAATCGTTGGTGTGATGATGAAATCACTACCAGCCGCGATGGCTTGATTTAAAATATCTTCATCAATTACTGTTCCTGCGCCTACTTTTAGCGATGGCAGTTCTGTTTTGATTGCTTTGATAATATCAATAGAAGCTTCAGTTCGAAGCACTACTTCAACGAGGTGAATACCTGCATCAGCCATTGCTTTCGCAATCTCTACACCTTGTTCTACAGTGTTTGCCTGAATGATAGGTAGCAGAGTTTGTGTTCCCATTAAGTTGGAAAATGAATTCATAATGTGTCCTTGTACTAAGGTAAATAGAGTTAGTGTCGATGCTAGCTTGAGGCTGTACTTAGATACTTAACTCTATGGGTCTAATTCCGTTGGTTTAGCTCAGTGTTTCGATAAAGTGAGCAAATGTATCACGATCAACAATAGCACCGTAATGTTGAATAACAAAGCCGGCAGCCTTTGAAGCTAATGACACTGCAGAGGTAATATCATGTCCTTTTACACGAGCGCCAAGGTAGATGCCGTTAAATGAATCGCCAGCAGAAGTGGTATCTACGACGTTCTCTACAGGTGTTATTGGAAAATGGTAGCTTTGATCTTCAGCATAGCAGTAGATGCCTGCTTCACCATTTTTGATCACTAACTCGCTAAATTGATAGGGTTTACAAAAGTCATAAACCTGTTCAGAAGTTGTTAGTCCGTATAGTTGCTCAAAATCATCAACGCCGGGTAACAATACATCAGCAATCGTGAAAGCTTGTTCAAATTGCTCTTTAGCTTGTGCCTGGTTGTCCCACATACGGGCGCGATAGTTAGGATCAAATACTATAGTTACGCCTGCTGCTTTAAGCTTTTCGAGCATGACCCAAAAACTCGCTCTGGCACTAGGCTCTATCACAGCTAATGAAATACCTGAGAAGAAAAACATATCACCTTGAGAAAGTGCGTTAGTAGCATTGTCATCAATGTGCTGCATCACTTGACGTGCAGCAGAATCATTTCGCCAATAAGTAAAACTACGCTCGCCCTCATCATCAAGTTGGATAGAATATAAGCCGGGTATTTTTGTTTCTGATTTAAAAACAAAATCGGTTCCAATATGTTCATTTTCGAAATATTGAACCATATCTTGGCTAAAATTATCTTGTCCTACCGCTGTTACTAAGTGCACTTTCACATCAGTGAAAGTGCGCTTTAAATAAACAGCCGTGTTGAAAACATCTCCGGCAAATGATTGCTTTAATGTATTGCTTGCATCGTCTTTTTTCGATGCCATCAATTCAACCATACATTCGCCGAATAAAAAAATGTTTTTCATTTACAAAGCCTTATTAACTTTAATTAAAAATTACTCGATAAGTGTCGAGCTATTGTACTTTCTTCAATGGCTCTACTTTTGGAATAAGAATCCAAACTGCAGCCATAGCAATAATTGCTAATGAAGCACCAATGACAAATGCGGGTGTATAGTTACCGTCAGCTGTTAACCAAGGTACTAATGCTGTTAGGCCTAGTGCACCTAATTTGGCCGCCATACCTGCAAAACCAGCTAGGGTACCAACTGCTTTTTTACCGTATAAATCACTTGGTAGAGTTTGTACATTACCAATAGCTGTTTGGAAACCAAACAGAATAACAGCCATAATAATTACTGCTGTTGTTGGGCCGCCAGGATTTGCCATAGCAAGTAATGCTGGAAGCATAATTAAACAACCTAAGGTAATCGTTAGTTTACGCGTTTTATCGGTATTCCAACCTGCTTTCAGGCGGTTTTGAGCCAATAAGCCACCAAACCATGCACCAATCATTGCGCCAACGTAAGGTACCCAACCGTAGATACCAATAGACTTAACATCCATTGCGTAAACTTCATTAAGATAAATAGGAATCCAGAATACAAATAACCACCAAATAGGGTCAATTGCTGCAGAAGCAATAATTACGCCCCAGCTTTGCTTGCGTGATAATAACTCACCTGTTGTTGGGTTGTATTCATCTTCATCTGCTTCTTCAACTGTGTCGCTTGTACGTTGACCTGTTAAAATATATTCACGTTCTTCTTCAGTGATCCATGGGTGAGCACCTGGTGGTGCCTTAACAAGAATACACCAAGGGATAAGCCATAATAAGCCAACTAAACCTATAACAACAAAAACCATTTGCCAGCTAAAAAATACCGTTAAATAAGCAATTAATGGAATAGCAATAATACCACCAATGGCTGCACCCGAGTTAAAGATACCTTGTGCTAAAGCACGTTCTTTAGTTGGGAACCATTCGGCATTACTTTTAGTTGCACCAGGCCAGTTACCGGCTTCTGATACACCTAAAATAGCTCTGAAAATTGCAAAACTCATCGCACCTTGTGCAAGTGCGTGTAAAGCTGTGGCTATTGACCAAACACCTATAGATAATACGAAACCTAAACGTGTGCCAACCCAGTCAAAAATTTTACCGAATATTGCCTGACCAAACGCATAAGATAAGATAAATACTATAGAGATGTTGGCATAAATTTGCTTACGCTCTAGCGCTGATTCATCTGGGAATAAGTCTTCTACAATGTCAGGCCAAAGTACGCTAAGCGCTGAACGGTCAATATAGTTTATTACGGTAGCTAATGCGATTAACGCAATAACCCACCAACGCAATCCTTTAACTTGCATCTTATTCTTCCCCTAAAAAGTCTAAACGAGCTGGGCTGAATGTATCAATTAAGATACCGCCAGTTGGAGAACTTGCGCCATGCATAGCGTGAGGAGGAATGTAACAGCTGTCTCCAGCTTTCATCACTTTCGTTTCACCATCAATAGTAAAGTGAAATTCACCTTCAACTACGTATGTTACTTGCGAGTGTCTATGAGCATGCTCATAGGCAGTAATCCCTTCGGCAAACCAGATCTTTACGGCCATTAACTCATCGTTATAGCCTAACATCTGGCGTTTCAAACCTTCACCGATGTCTTCAATTGGCTCTTCATTACCGTCGGTAAAAATAGCGCTTTCGTGTTGCAATTTCATGTTGTTAACTCCTATTGACCGTAGACAGCTAAATGACCGTCTATTGAATATGTTTTATTATTAAATGTAAATTCGGTTGTTGAACCAGCTTTATTAATTACTACTAAATAGTTTCTATCTGCAATTGTTAGCTCAACTAATGATAGTTCTTCCTGTTGGGTTAAGGACAATGCAGACACCTGACTGGTCGCTTGTAATGTGTACTCTTTACTTGGGTTGTACTCACCATGCGGCTCTAGTACAGAAACAAACTGATGTTGTTTTGTGTTCGTCACTCGGCGAATAAAACCACTTTCATTGCGTAAGTTAAAGTTAGGATCGTTAGCACCTAGCTGAGTGAAAAAGAAGGTTTCATCGCCTTGAGTTGCAGTAGTTTGAGTATAAAACTTGCCCGTAGCGTCACTAGACTCTCGTAACCAGGTAACTTGTGCTAAGCCGGCTTGCGGTGTCGCTTGCCCTTTGTTCCAAAGGTGCTGATAACCGTTTTCATCACCTAACGCTGATAAACCATTGGTCACAGCTTTAATGTCGAAGTTCGTTTCAATCAACTGCCCATGATAATGCAAAGGTAAGTCAAACTGACTAGCTTGCTCTGCTTTAACATTGAAAATATCTATTGCAACCGCTTTAGAAAGCTCTGGTAATTCAATTAGCGCCAAGGTACGTTCTAACTCTACTCCATCGTAGGCTGTTGAAATTTCACCACTAGATACAGAGCCAAACTCGTTCGTTGCAAAGAAGTTAAGTGTTGGGTGATTTGCATTACCTACTTTAACCTTTTTGTTAAAGTGACTAACTTCGTTAACCACAACCGTATTATGCGCCACAGTATGTTTTGCGTACGTTTCGTTTTCAGGTAAATAACGACCACCGTATTTGGCTTCTACGTTTAAGAAACGTGCTGCGCCATAATCTGAAACAATTTCTTCACCATTGTCATAAAACTGCCAAGTTAATTTGTCGAAGTGACCATGACCTAACCCTTGCGCAGCTGGTTTGAATAACACAGTAGAGTCGCCGAGTTGGTTGCTACGTTTAATAACTAATGCGCCTTGCTTTCCATCATGGCCATCACCATACGCGACTGAGTTGAACTGATAGGGGGTTGCTAATTGTTTGTCTAATGCTTTCGCTACTTTAAGGCCATCGCCAGATAAGATAATTTGATTTTGTTGTTTAGCAATATCTAAATAACCAGTATCTCCAGTTAACCCATAGGCGATAGTGACACCGTGAACTAATTCAATGGTGTCTATACCTTTGCTCTTTATTGCATCGTTGATAGGGAAGAATAAGCCGTTGTAACTAAGCTGAATAGTAGTATCGATAGCTTTTAACAATAAGCCGTCACGTTGCTGAAATATTTTACGTTCAGGTTGGTTGTTTTCGATTGCTTTGGCAAAAGTAACAAAAGGAAATAAAGCGTAACGTTGATAATATGGACCTTCGTTATAATAACCTTGCGGAGAGAACAATTGCTCGATTTGCTTGATAAAGCCACCTTTACCTGACTTATCTAAGCCATAGAGTGCTTGTTCAACCCAATTTGATTCATTAAGTACGTAGCCTGTCATGCCAACGCCAGCCGCAGCCCAAGTACCGTGGTTATGTACTTTGTCGAACGTTGATGGTTGCCCTACAGAAAGAAAAATAGCTACGGGTTTTAATAGTTGTTGCTCAATTGTTTCTCTTTCATCAGCGGATAGGGAATCATGAACTAAGTCATAAGCTTGGATTGTATATACTAACCAAACGGCTTCATTTAGGCTTTGCCAGAAAAATTTCCCTGGATTTTGCGAGTTAACTTTACGTTGTGGGTGTAAGCCAATTGTAGGGTATAACTCGGCATAAGCTAATAGCATATCTCGAACATAGTTAGCATATTTCTTATCCTGACTAAGCTGATAGATAGTGCCAGCATTGAACATTAGCTGATAATTTTTCTTGTGGCGTTCATGAGTATAGCCACCGCCACCATCTTTAGGTACAGGCACTTCCATAGGCAAAGCTATGGCAGCGTCAACGGCTTGTTGTTGAGCTAAATAAGCTGTTTGGAATTTACCAGGCGTGGTAATAGCGGCCCTCATATTGACCACGTCACTTTGATTAATAACTAAATTAGGGTGCTTACTCGCATTGGCTTTAGCACTGATAAAGATAATGCTAGCTAACATGAATGCACTTACTGTTAATCGATAGCAAAACTTGGAAAAGCTTTGACTACATAAGGTTGCTAGCTGTTCTGTTGAATTATTCATATTTATCGTAATTTACTCTTAATGATTTAAAAAGTTATTTAACTTGATTGTTTTTGATTATAGCTGTGTGCGGCATTGGCGCATACAGCTCAACAACCATAGGCTCAGGCGTATTAGTAAACTCGTTACCTGTAACTGATGTGATAGGTTCGCCAACAGTATGTTCAACATCTATTTTTGCTGTATTTGTAAAAATATTATCTTTAATCTGAGTTGCTTGGGTGCCATGTAACATAATACTTGCGCCCGTTTTATTGCGTTTACCCAGTGAGCTATTAGACACTTTGTTGTTGCTGAATAACAGGTGTGGGCCAAAGGTACTTTCATCTCTGCCACCACGATATAAATTAACTAAAGCACCATCAATCTTCTCAAAAGTATTGTTTTCTATATTGAGGTATTCAGCATTGTAAATCCCTAAATCATCAAGCTCTTTGTTGAGCTTGAATAAATCACCGGTAACATTGATAAATTGGTTATGGTAAATATCAATGCTATCTGCAAATGCTCTACTACCTGAATCAAAGAAGTGGAAAGAGTGATTCTTGTTTAAGTCTTTTATAATACTATTGCTGACGGCTAAACGATAGTTTGTCAACATGCCCCATTTTGCCGTTCTGATTAGCGTATTTCCTGAAGAATCGGGGCTATTTTCACCTGAGATAATAAGACCATCAACTTTTAAACTACCACCATTGTTAATTTCAAACAATGTTGAGCGTTCAAAGCTAACTTGCGCGGTTTTAGCTTTTGCTGCTTTAATCGTTATGGTTTTATTAAAAGTGATAATTTTACTTACGTTATATTGACCAGCTTTTAACACTAGGATATCACCATCGCTTGCAGCTTTTACTGCATCAAAAAGTGTATTTTCACCCGGATTAACCTTGATGGTTTTACCTGAATCAAATGGAGTTACAAATTGAGGTTTAACATACCAGCTAGGGCCTGTTTTTGCTTTGTTTGTAGGGGAAAGTGATTTAGCTGCGCCGATTTTTTGTGACTTAGGGTACATTAAGCCGTTGTCTGCACGTACCAAGGTTACGGACTGAGATTCAATACCTTTTTTAATGATATTATTTTTTACTGGATTAGATATATTGCTCTTAAAGCTGATACCGCTAATGTCATCAAACGCAGTGAAAGGTGATTGCTTATTTTCGTTCACAAATAAGTTTTTACTAAAGGTTGAGTTTTTAGGGGTTGCTGAACGTTCTTGGTCGCTACCTGCGGCTAACTGAATATGATCAACATTGATGAAGCTATTATGCTCTACTTGCGCATTGACCACTTGATGATAACGATTAATAGGTGAATTAGGCACACCATTCATAACAGTGAAGCCACTGCCAAAGCGATAGCCTGTTAAGCCTTCTAAATAATTATTTTTAATGATTTGATCACGGTTGATAATACGGATACCACCAGTATGATCAACACCATTCCCTTTAAAAACATTACCTTCTATCAAGTTACCATTACCATGACGCATGGTTAATGTACCTTTAGATTCAAAGAAGGTGTTGTTTAAAATTTTATTTTGACCTGATTTGATTGAAATGATTTCTACTTCCCCGTCACAGCGGTCAAAGTAATTGTTTTCTACGACAGTGAAAGAATTTGTTAATGAGTAATGACTAGTGCCAATGCGTAATGTTTCACCACCATTAGAGCCGAGAGCAGGGCGAGGACCAAAGTAATTATGGTCAATGCGGTGATGGTTTTCTTGGCTCTCTTTTGTATTTAATCGAACCGCAAGTGTTACGCCTTTGTTTCTTTTACCTACTAAAGAGTTGTGATCAAAGCGGTTATGTTTACCGTATATGCCAACCCAAGAATCTGACTCGAATCTATCTGGATTACTGTAATCTTCGATAACTACTTCAGTAACACGTGAGTGGTATGCTAAATCTTCTTTATTGCGTCGAAAGGCAATAACTTCATTGGTTGGTGTGTAACCATTTTTAAAGACTAATCCTGATACGATTAAATGCTCACCAGCTAATCGTAAGTTAGATTGACCAGATAATATAACTTTACCTTTCGTTTCTGCGGTTAAGTGAATTGGTTTATCTTGTGTACCTTTTGCTTTAAATAGAATTTCAAAGTCGGTCCAAGTACCATTACTTAAAACTAGCTTATCGCCAGGCTGTAATCTTTCTTGTATAGCTTTATATTCTTGTTGGTTAGCAACTAGCCACTCCTTAGCTGATACAGTTATAGATATCATTGAAAATACCAATGATAAAGCTAGGGGGAATTTCAGTGGGAGCTTTTGGATTAGATGCATATTTTACTCTTTAAATAAGGTGATAAGGTGTAGGGTTCAATCTACTCCTGTAATAAAGAACCCTACTAACTACTTAAATTAAAATGAAGCTTTACGTCTAAGAAGAACTTACGACCTGAGTCTGAGTTATCAGATACTGTAATTGCCCTATTAGTCTGTATTTTTTGAGTTTCATTTTATTGTTCCTGAGTACTTGTAATATTTTACTGCGTGTTTGAAACAGGAGTGACAAGTTATCTTTATCCTATTGAATTTGATTTAACCAACATACTAATCGTTTGTCAACCAAATTATATTACCAATAAAAATTCAAAGACACTAATTGGTAATAAGTTATTGTTGTTATTTTACTTGATAAAATAAAAAAAATAATAAACAATGACGTTGTTTATTATTTTTGCCTTAAGCAAAATAAGTGTATATGATTACGCGTTGTAATTTTTTTTGTAGTTTTTTCATTTTAATATATTGAATATATTGGTAAGGATCTAGTATGGGCAACCGAAGGTTGTTTTGGAGCATTGTAGAGAAAATTGAAGCGTCCATTAATTCTGGGGCTTACCCTCCTGGTAGCCGTTTACCTCCTGAAAGAGAATTAGCTGAAACGTTCGATATTAGTAGACCTACTGTTCGAGAAGCCATTATAGCTTTAGAAGTTCGAAGGAAAGTTGAAGTTAAAACTGGCTCAGGTGTCTATGTGCTTAAATCGGTTAACCAACTGAGCTCTGAAGAAAAAGTAAATGCTTTTGAGGTTACACAAGCAAGAGCTTTAATTGAAGGTGAGGTTGCAGCAATAGCAGCAACAACCATTACAGAAGAGGAATTAGAACGTCTACATCAAACCTTAGTTGATATGGAAGATGGTCACTATGTAGAAGCTGCAGACAAAGAGTTCCATAAGATTATTGCTGAATCTACTCGTAATAATGCCATGATTTTATCGGCAACTAACCTATGGAAACTTCGCTCTTCAACACCTGAAATAATTAATGACTACGCTAGTGTTTGTAGTAAAGATAACTCTAAAACTTTAGCAGAGCATAAAGCAATTTATCAGGCTTTAAAGTCCGGTGATGCAACACAGGCACGAAGTGCGATGCATAGCCATTTTAACCGTTTAATTAATGCATTGTTTGATGCAGTTGAGTCTAGAGCGTTAGAAGAAATACAACGTAAGAATAGTGAAAAGCGAGGGCTTTATTCTATTCCTAACCCTGTTAGTAGTAATTAGCCTGAGCTTTGCTTAATAAATATTTCTCTAGCAGTTTATTTCCTTACTTCAGCGTTAAATTTACTTGCAATAGGCTAGCTATTAATTCGAAATTTGCCTTGAATTAAGTAAAACTGTCAAGCTAGAGCGTTAATATATTCATTTTTACATCGCTATTAATTGGTTGATTATTTCTTAAACCCAGATCAGATTAATTAATCTACTCTATTCTTTTTGGACAAATGGTTTTGTAATTATTAGTCCAATTTATGTTAACCCTATATTTCATTACTAACTATCGCATCTGATTGTTATCATTACTCTTTAGCTTAAAATGGCTTTAGAGCTTACTAATGTTTCCTTTATTTCTTTATATTTATCTTTATATATAAACTTCCCTTTTGGTTTACAATTTCCTTTAAATTGGTAATATTGATTGGTTACCATTAGTTTGAGGTGTAGAGTGTCTTTAAAATTCTTTTGTATTTATATTTGCGTTTTTTTACTGTTATTTGGTTGTGGCTCATCATCGAGTCCAGAAGTACAACTTCCAATAAAAGAGGAAGAAGATACTGTCATAGAAGAGGAAGAAACAGTAATAGAAGATATTTTATGTACAGGGCTCTCACAATTGAGCTTTACAGACGCACAAGCTAGCGATTCATTAACAGGTTTTGATGCAAGCAATGTTATTGATAAAAATTTTATCGCCGATTCTCGGTGGTCAACATTAAATGTTGACCAGTCTCTAGAGTTAGAGCTTAGCGAACCATCTTTAGTTAAAGGGCTTGCTATAACATGGCTAAATGAAGATAGCCGTAGTTATAGTTATGATGTTGAAGTGTCTAAAGATAAAGAAACTTGGGTGTCAGTGACAAGTACTCAAATGAGTGATTCACTATCAACACGTAGTGAGTTTATTAACCTTTCAGAGCATACAGCTAAGTACATCAAAATTATTGCCTTAGGCAATACAGTAGATGGAAGTAACCATATTGTGGAAGTGGAAGCGTTTGGTTGCCTTTCAGATGTAGCCTCATCAATTGAGTTGATTGATTGGTATTTAAGTATTCCTGTTGATGAACGCTTAGCGTCAAAAGCAGTAAGTATCAAAGAGGATGAGCTTGAAGATGGATACTTTAATCATGAATTTTTCTTCTTAGATGTTGATGGTGGGTTGGTATTTAGGTCGCCAATTGAAGGGACAAAAACGTCAACAAATACCAGTTATACACGTACAGAATTAAGAGAGATGTTAAGAAGAGGAAATACTAGTTTTAGTACTCAAGGTATCAATGGCAATAATTGGGTTTTTTCAAGTGCACCATTGTCAGAGCAAAATGCGGCCGGTGGAGTTGATGGGGTTTTACAAGCTGAATTGGCTGTAAATCATGTCACGACAACAGGAGACCGCTCACAAGTAGGGCGGGTTATTATTGGTCAAATACATGCAAATGATGATGAGCCAATACGTGTTTATTATCGTAAGCTACCTGAAAATGAGAAAGGTTCTATTTATTTGGCTCATGAAATTTTAGGTGGGGATGATATCTATTTTGAATTGATAGGTACGCGATCTCAAAGTGCCAGTAATCCTGAGAATGGTATTGAGTTGAATGAACGTTTTGGTTATGAAATTTCAGTCACTGGAAATCAATTAACCTTTACTTTATCAAGAGAAAACCATGACGACATAATTGAAGTTATTGATATGACTGATAGTGGTTATGATCTTGGTGGCCAATACATGTATTTTAAAGCAGGTGTTTATAACCAGAATAATACTGGTAATGCAAAAGATTATGTTCAAGCGACCTTCTATAAAATAGAAAATAGTCATACTGGCTATTAATTAAATTAAATCAAAATTACTGACAAGTAACTTGCTTGAGTCGTTTCATATAATAACAATATTAATTACAGCAAGTTTTTATTCATAGTGACTGTTTTGTTAAACAAAAATAGTCACTACCTTCTACCCAATGATTATTTTGTCTACGTGTAATCATTCGCCTATACCATTATTAATATTCAGCGCATTAACCTAATACCTAAGAAGCGAAGATTTCTCTACTTAATTAAAGTGAATGGTGAACTTGTTGAAGAGTTACCGAAAGCAACTAACCGAAAGCAACTATAATAGAAAACACAAACAATAAGAATCATGGTGTAGTTTGTAAACTGCGTTTTAGCTCTGGGATGAAATTCCATTACATCATTATTGATCATGAATATAAGATTTATTCAATATTAATAATTTGAGTCTCTGTAAGGTGTTGTTAATTATATTTTTGTTGGCTATATGTAAAGATGGTTTGCCAATATGTCGCTTTTTGCTATACCGAAGTTGTAACCAATATTTACTTATTGGTAATACTTCTTTTTTGTTTTGGTTGACAGCTCGATGTTGCGGTGGTTATATTATACTCATTATATAAAAATTCCGATGTGAATAAATTGGCTGTAATTTGGTTGGATTTTATATGTGAAATTGCTATCCCTCTAACACAAGAATAAAAAATAAATGGCAGTAACATGCTTAGAATAATACAAAGAAATGAAATAAAGCGGAGAAACACGGTATGTCCATGAAATTGAGTAAAAAAACAAAGCCCATCCATAAAATAGGAAAGTTTAGGCTTTCACCTATAGCAAAATGGGTGAAATTTGCCGCTATTACTTCGGTAACTAGCTCTTTTGCATTTTCGGCAACAGCACAAGAAGCCCAAAGTGAAAGCCTGGAAAAAGCCGATGATATTGAAGTTGTTCAAGTAGTTGGTACACGTAGAACAATACAAGACCAAATTGCAATAAAGCGTGAATCTACTACGGTTGTTGACGGTTTATCTGCTTCAGATATTGGTGATTTACCTGCACTTTCAATTGGTGAAGCGCTAGAAACATTAACGGGTGCATCATCTCACCGTGAAAATGGTGGTGCTACTGAAATAAGTATTCGTGGTTTAGGCCCGTTCTTAAATGCAACTCATATTAATGGTCGTGAAGCGACCAATGGTAGTGGTGACCGTTCAGTTAACTTTTCTCAGTTCCCATCAGAATTAATGAAGAAAGTAGCTATTTATAAAACACAAGATGCTTCTATGATTGAAGGTGGTGTTGCGGGTGTTATTAGCCTAGAGACACTTAAACCTTTAGATTTTGGTAAGCAACGTTTTCAAGCAGAAATAAAAGGTAACTACAACCCTGAGCAAGCAAACGTTGACAATTCACTTCAAGGTGATTTTGGCTACCGTGGGACACTAAGTTATGTTGACCAATTTGAATTTGAAAACGGTCAAGCAATTGGTTTGAGTGTGGGTGTTCAACGTCAAGATATTAGTCAGCCAGAAGCTGAGTATCGAAGCTCAAGCCCAACTGGCTCATCTTTATGGGCATGTTTGAATGATCCTACTGATACTAATACTGGTTTTTTCCGTAGTTCAGCGGGCGACTGTGAAGATAGCGTGGATGGTAGCTTTAGTAACCAAGGTTATAATAATGATATTGATCCAGACACAAATCTTGCAGTAGATCATGGTAAAGATTACGCATTTACTGGCTCAAGCCGAAGCTTTCGTCAAAATGAAACCTCTGATGAAAGAGATGCTTTATTCGTTGCTCTACAATACAGCCCTTCAGATAAATGGGATATCAATTTAGACGCTCAAATATCAGATCGTACTCAAGCTGAAGCACGTCATGATTTACTTTTTTTACAAAAGCGTGTTACACCGGGCGTAACGGGCGAAAACCTGATCACAAACAATGTTGGTGGTATTCTACATTGGGAAGGTCAAGACCGTATCGAATCTTCGGGTGAGCAGTATTCACGTGAAGAAAATTATCGTGGATACGGATTAAACATCGAACACAATTTCTCTGATGATCTAAAGATCAATGTTGACCTTGGCTACTCTAAAACAAGCCGTGAAGAGCTACAAATAACAAACCGAGCAAGAACTAGTACGACTGGTAACTCATTTGCTTGGAGTTTAGGTGAACATATTCCTCATTTCACACTAACAGATTTTGATGTGACTGATATATCAAACTTTACTAGCGATCTTCGTAGCCGCCTAGACAGAGAAAATGTACGTGACAACGAGGTTGTGGGTGCAAGAGTTGATGTTCATTATAATCTAGACAGTGAAGTTTTTAGTAGCGTTGAAGCTGGTGTTCGAGTTTCTGAGCTGACGTATGTTCAATATGGTGGAACTAACGGTAATGGCTCAAGAGATACGTATGAATTAGATGAATCAGCGATATCAGCCATCGACGTACTTCAAGGCTGTCAAATAGCCTTCCCTGAAACTGATTTTTTAGACAATGTTTCTGACGGTAATATTATCACCAATGTTGACAGTTCAGGTAATGTTATAGAAAGCGGTACAGGCGCTTCTTGGGCAACATACAATAACGAATGTTTTGCTCAAGCATTAGTAGGTTCTGTAGGAGGCGAATTCGGATACCCAGAAGTTATATATGAGAATTCGGGTACTATTGACGTAACAGAAAAAACAACCTCTGCTTACGCAATGATTAATTACGACACTGAAATGTTTGGTAAATTTATTCGTGGTAACTTTGGTGTACGTGTTGTAAATACTGACGTTACATCTCTTGGCTTTAGAGAAGGTTTTGATGTTGTCACTGATCCGAACACAGGTGTGGTCTCTCTAGTACCAAACGGTAATATTGAAGGGATTGAAGGTGGCGGTGATTACACTGAAGTACTACCAAGCTTTAACTTAGTAGTTGATTATAATGAAGATATTCTTCTAAGAGCTGGTATTTATCGAGGTATGTCACGTGCCGATCCATCTGATATGGGTTATAGCCGCACATTCGTAACCGATGACTCTGATGACCCTCAATCAGTTGAAGACTTGTTAGTGGGTGTTAATGGCTCTGGTAACCCTGATCTGCAACCACTAATGTCATGGAACTATGATCTTGCTGCAGAATGGTACCCGACAGAAGATTCTATTGTAGCCTTAGGTGTTTACTACAAGCAATTTAATGGCGGTTTCCAACAGCAAACATTTTTAGAGACGTTTATCGTTGACGGTGTGGAGGTTGAATTACCTATTACTAATTCAGTAACTACAGATGAGAATAGTGACCTTTATGGTATAGAAGCGTCATTTTCGTATCGTTGGGATTCTGGCATTGGTGTGAAGTTTGGTTATAACTATGCAGATACTACCTATGAGTTTGAAGATAGTAATTACGGTAATACCTTTACTACTGATTTAGATGGTGTAACCACACAGCTTACAGCAGGTATTGTTCCTCCTGCCTCAGTACCTGGATTTTCTGAGCATGTATTTAATGGACAGGTTTACTACCAAATTGGCGACTTTGATACCGCGCTAATCTATAAGTATCGTAGCGAATACTTCCAACCATACACTTCTAACGGCACCAGACTGCGTTTCGTTGATGAAGCTGAAGTTTGGGAAGCTCGTGCTTCATATAAAATCAACAAACACGTTCGTGTTAAATTTTCAGCAATTAACTTGTTCAGCGAACCTCGTTCTGATGACTTCTATGTCAAAGGTAACTTGGGACAAGTCAGTGACTACGGTCCTCGCCTATTCTTAGGTGTCAGCTTTAAGTACTAGCCAAGTCTAGTACTTAAATAAAACAAGTTAATTTTGAAGAAAGAAATCTTTCAGGAGTAAAAAAATGAATAATAAATCACTTATACCCCTCATCATTGCGACAGGCCTAGTAGGTTGTGGCGGTGATGACGGTGCTGAACTAGATGGTAATACTCGCGGTAGCATAGAAATAACCGGTAGCGAATTTATCGCTGGCGCTTCTCTTACAGCAACAGCTACTGATGCTGACGGAATTATAGCTGACACACTTACTTATGTATGGTCAACAGGTGCTACAGGTACATCCATCACGATTACCGAAGCTGATGAAGGCTCAGTAATTTCTGTTTCTGCTAGATATACTGATGAAGCAGGCTTTACAGAAGGGGTTGGTGCATCTACACCGGTTATCAACCCAACGTTAAATGTTACTGCTAGCATTATTAAAGGTCCTGTTGATGGTGCAAGTTGTGAAATATTTAAAGTAGATGACAGTGGCGCTGCTGTACTTCCTGCGCAAGCGACTGCAATCTCTGACGCATCAGGTGGCGTTACATTTACCGACGTACATTTCGATGGTGCAGGTTTAATTACCTGTACCGGCGGTACTTATACTGATGAATCAACAGGCTTAACCTTAGATGCTCCTCAATTACGCTCTGTAGTGAGTGTAGTTGAAAATATAGTTGAGACTACTGATGGTGTGGAAACCATACTACCACCACCTACTTATGCTGTTTCTCCTTTAACTGAAATGGCTGTTCAAAACGCTGGCAGTGATTTAAACCAATTTGCTGATGAAGCTGAAATCATTAATGCTCGTTTTGGTATTCGTTTTGATGTAACAGAAGTACTTCCAACTGTAGTTGGTACTGATGAACTTGGTGCAGAAGGTGCTGAAGAAGCTGATAGATATGGTTCTGTACTTGCACTAATATCACAATTCGATGCTGACAACGCAGATGCAGATTTAGCTACTGTTCTTGAAGAACTCGCTACTGATCTCGCTGATGGTTCTTTTTCAGAAGAATCTTTAGCTACATTTGAGACAGCACAAACTAATTTACAAACTACTTCACAAGTTGCTAGTTCTGTTGATGAATCGTTACTTGACGTGATTGGATCTGCTGTGGGTTATAACAATGACCCTGTTGCGGCAATTATCGAAGGTGATTTTGGCGGTACTGTTCAAAATACAGCTACGGATCCATTAACTGGTTTAGTAACTATTATTGATCCAAACTTTGAAGAAGACGCTATTGTTGAGCAAACAGATGTAGCACTTAATTATGGTACATTTAGCATCAGCGCCAACGGTAGCTGGTCATATACTGTTAACACTGAAAACGATACTGTGGCCAACCTTGAATTAGGTGATTCTGTAAATGATTCAATTACGATCGCTTCTATTGATGGTACCACTGCTGAAATTGATGTTCGTGTTGCTGCCCTTACTCAGGTTGTAAAAATATCAGATACAGGCGGCGATACGGGTGAAATTAGATTTAGCGTTGATAACCTTCGTCAAGGTAAACTGACTGCATCTTTCGCTAAAGAGGTTGCTCTTGGTAGTGATGGAAATGTTAAAGATGCTTATATTACCCTTTATGGTTCATCGGGTAGTTCTAGTGAATCGTTAGTAGATTTACGTATTCAAGGTAACCAGACTATCGATGAAGCTCCGGTAGAGCCACGTTTCTTTGTTCGAAATACTGACAGTGATGCATATCCTGGAGATATAATTACTGCTCCATTTGTAGAAGAACAATTTTATAATGTCGAAATTGTATGGGACCTAGATGCAACAGAACAAGTTACCATTAGTATTGATGGTGAAGTAATTGGCGGTGGTGCTTTCTCTACAGCTGCTGTTGTTGACTCTGATTTTACAAGTTTAGACCAGTGGTTCGCAGATGGTGTGAGAGCTATCCAATTTAGATTCGGTGATAATGATAGAACTATTCCTTTTGGTTCTTTCTATGTTGATAACATTGAAGTGTTTTCTGATACAGCCGGCACTACAAGTGTATTTTCAGAGGACTTTGAAGGTTATGATATAGGTGATACTTTAGATGGTGCAGGTAGTAAGTATGGCTTAGCTATTTACTCAGAAGTTACTGTATTTGATGCAGGTGATGGCACAGTAGAACCTACGCCAGCAGTATTCTTTGGTTTAACTGGTAGAATTGCAGGTGATGAGACAACTACAACTGGTGCAGTTAGTGTTCTTGACCCTGATGATGGCGAAGCTTTTATTGTTCAGACAACCTTAATGGGTACATACGGTACATTAGAAATATTAGATGATGGTTCATGGACCTATACTCTTGATACCACTGATCCAACAATTGCTGCACTTGTTGTTGGTGAGAGTGAAATCGATACATTTACTATTGAATCTTTTGATGGTACTACCGCTGAACTAGCAATCACAATTACAGGTACAGTTGTTGTTGCTACTGGAGATAACAATGTTGCCAGAATGGCGGATACATCATTAACAGCTGATGCTGAATTACGTTTAACCACGGATCCACTTGCTGAAGGCTCTATTTCAACAACCATCAAGTTACAAGCAATCTCTGGCTTCACTGCTACACCAGATGTTAGTGAAGACAATACCGCTTACATCAGTATTTACGGTGGTTCTGCCTCTTCAAGTAACTTAACAGGTGAAATAATCTTTGCTAAAGACGGTGTTGTTAAATATCGTGATGCAGCAAAAAGTCAACAAACTATTGATGGCTTAACTTATTTTGATGATACCGATATTGATGTAGTTATTGAGTGGACGGCTACAGGTTATTCTGTGTCAATTGATGGTGGTACAACCTTCTACGGCCCTTATGTTGCAATTAATACAGGGACAGCGACAGAAACTTATCAAGTACGTATTGGTAGTTCTTCGAAAGAGTCTGCAAAAGAATTACTTGCTGATGAAATCGTCATTGCTGATGAATCAGATATGGCTGTGTTATCTGAGGACTTTGAAACTTATGCTGAAGGTGAAGATTTAAGTACAACTTATTCAAGCTCTGCTGAAGCTACTGTTAAGACCCTAGCGGGATCTAGTGTAGATAATGTTGCCAGAATGGCTGATACATCATTAACGGCTGATGCTGAGTTACGTTTAACAACTGCGGCACTTGCTGAAGGCTCTATTTCTACAACCATTAAGTTACAAGCCATTGCTGGCTTCACGGCTACACCAGATGTTAGTGAAGACAATACCGCTTATATCAGTATTTATGGTGGCTCTGCCTCTTCAAGTAACCTAACAGGTGAAATAATCTTTGCTAAAGACGGTGTTGTTAAATATCGTGATGCAGCAAAAAGTCAACAAACTATTGATGGCTTAACTTATTTTGATGATACTGATATTGATGTAGTTATTGAGTGGACGGCTACAGGTTACTCTGTGTCAATTGATGGCGGTACAACCTTCTACGGTCCGTATGTTGCAATTAATACAGGGACAGCGACAGAAACGTATCAAGTTCGTATTGGTAGCTCTTCGAAAGAGTCAGCTAAAGAGTTACTTGCTGATGATATCGTGATTGCTGATGCAAATGATACGGAAATTCTAGCTGAGGACTTCGAGACTTATGCTGAAGGTGATGATTTAAGTACAACTTATTCAAGCTCTGCTGAAGCCACTGTTAAGACCTTATCGGCTGGTGGTGCGGATAAAGTTGCTAGAATGGCGGATACATCATTAACGGCTGATGCTGAATTACGTTTAACAACGGCAGCACTTGCTGAAGGCTCTATTTCTACAACCATTAAGTTACAAGCCATTGCTGGCTTCACGGCTACACCAGATGTTTCTGAAGATAATACCGCTTATATTAGTGTTTACGGTGGCTCTGCTTCTTCTAGCAACCTAACGGGTGAAATTATCTTTACTAATGATGGTACAGTTAAATACCGTGATGCAGCAAAGTCTCAGCAAATCATTGATGGTTTAACTTTCTCAGATGACACTGATATTAATGTAGTACTTGAATGGACTGCTACAGGTTATTCTGTGTCAATTGATGGTGGTACAACCTTCTACGGCCCTTATGTTGCAATTAATACAGGGACAGCGACAGAAACGTATCAAGTACGTATTGGTAGCTCTTCGAAAGAGTCAGCTAAAGAATTACTTGCTGATGATATCGTGATTGCTGATGGAACAGGTTCGACAGTGCTGTCTGAAGACTTTGAATCTTATGCTGTGGATGACGATCTAAGTGTGACTTACTCTAGTTCTGCTGAAGCAACAGTAAAAGAAGACTAATCATCTTGAAGTTGTAGATTAATGTTTTAAACATGATTTAAAAATGCCGCTTATTAATAGCGGCATTTTTTTTGGTTATTATTTTTGCTTTAGTATCGTTGTGTGAATAAAAAGAACATTTAAAGTAAATTTAGCCAAGACTTGATAATTTGAAAAACAGCTTCCGTTAGCTTTATATAAGAAAAGCTTCTATGTTGAAACCTAGATTTGATTCGCTAAGTTAACCTGCGGATAGCGAATTTAGTTAGTAGACACTTAACTCCATTCTTTATAACTTAACGACATTACTATACATAGTATTGATAAAATCATTCAGTACTAATTCTTTCATCAAAGGCTGACTAAAGGTATGAGTTCTAATGTTCCTGTAGTTAACAAAACCAGTAGTATGTAGAGAGTAGTATTAATAATTCAAATTAAACTCAATTTAAGCACTAATAGGCTCTATTCGTTGCATTATTAAAGGTGAAGTGAAGTAAGTCGAAGTTGCTTTGTTAGTTTTGTTTTTTGTGGGAAATAAACCGATGCAAGCTTAAAATTTTCAAAAGCGTAGAAAAAGCTAATGGGCTAGCAACATTTAATAATATTTAAAAGCAGGGCTTTAAAATAATTATTGTTAGCACGAAGTAAAAGCCGTTAAGGAGTTATGCGCGGAGTAGGTACTAGCTTTTTATCGAATATTGCTCGTCGAGTTTATTATAAATAAGCCATAAAAAAGGCTTCTCAAATGAGAAGCCAAATAGGGTGTAAACCTACATATTCAATAAAACAAACTACACTTGTACTTGAGTGGGTGGAAACTCAATTACAGTGTTAAGCGTTACTACAGCATTGTATCAATCGATGCATAAACACCGTAGTAGGCTCAAATTTTAACTACTTCGAAAATTTAGTTTTGAAGTAATCAAAAACTACAGGAACATCATTTTGACCTAAACCTGCATCAACTGCAGCTTGTAAGTTTGCTGAAGTACCTTGAGCAATTAAAGATTCGCCGCCTAAATCAGCAACCATTTGGTTAAAATAACCTAAATCTTTGTTTGCATTAGCAACAGAGAAACCTAATTTCTCTTCACCATCTACTGCGTAGAACTTAGTAAATTGCATGAATGGCGAATTAGATGGGCCTGCTGACATGATGTCAAATAACTGTTGGCCATCAACACCAGCTGCTTCTGCTACAGCAAATGCTTGAGACATAGCGGTAACTGTAGTCATACCGATGAAGTTATTAATCAATTTGGTTGTGTGACCTGCACCTAAAGCACCTAAATGGAATACATTTTCACCTTGCTCGTCTAATACAGGTTTTACTTTATTAAATGTATCGATATCACCAGCTGCCATAATGTTTAATAAACCATCTTTAGCGTGTGCAGGTGTACGGCCTAATGGTGCGTCGATCATGCCACAGCCTTTTTCAGCAAGAGCAGCACCAATTTTGCGAGTTGAATCAGGAATAGAAGTACCAAAATCAATTAATGTTTTGCCTTCAGTCATACCAGCTAAGATACCGTCTTCGGCATAAACTACTAACTCAACTACTTTTGATGTAGTAAGTGCAAGCATTACAATATCACTTTTTTCTGCTAATTCTTTACCTGTAGTAACTTCTGTAGCATTGCCACGAGCAAGTACTTTTGCAACAGCATCTTTGTTAAGATCCATTACATTTACTTGAAAACCACGTGTTTGTAGATTTTCAACCATGTTACCGCCCATAAGGCCTAGGCCGATAAAGCCAATTGTAGGTTTAGTCATGTATAACTCCTAAAAATATTATGTATGTTCTTTAAATTTGAAAACTATCTCTGCTTCACATGACTACTGAAAGTATGAACACATAAATAAATTTTCAAACGAAATAGTGGTAAATATGGTCGTAATCCAAACAAACTTACTACTATCTCGTTTTATAAACTGATTGAATAAATACCTAAAACAATCAGGAATATTAAAATACTAACCAAAACCTCTTTGAGTGTCAACCAATTAATGGTTATTGGTAAGAAAGATTTGCATTCAAGATTAATCTAATTGGCAATAATCATTGTTACAAACTTGTTTCCTAAGTCTAAACGTGATGGAATCATGTAATTGTTTGTATTTTAATGATTTATTTATATTGTGTAATTGTTTTTTATTATGGGGAAATAATTTGTAATGTTTTTTAGCGGTGTTTTTCTTGTGCTGGTTTTACCAATAATTATGGAATAAGCCTTGGCTAAACTATAATTATTGGTAATACAGTTGAAGTTATTTTATGTCATTATTTGCCTAGTTGTAATTCAATTGATCTAAAATGATATTGACTATTTCATCAGGTGAATTTGCGACATTGACGAGGCAACCATAGTTAGGCAATTGCAGAGTATCTAGTTGAGAGTCGAGTAACTTAGCATCAAAAAAGTGCCCTTGTCGTGAGGCTAATCGTTGCGTTAATAGCTCTCTTGAACCATGAAGCATTACCCAGTTTAGTTGCTTTTGACAGTGTAAACCTAAAACTTCTCTGTATGCTTCTTTTAATGCTGAGCAAGCAAGTACAGCACCGCCATTATTTTCGTATTGGCTTAATTCTTTTGAAAGCGTTTGAAGCCAAGGTTGGCGGTCATCATCATTTAACGCTATGCCATTTTGCATTTTCTGCACATTTGATTCCGGATGAAAATCGTCAGCATCAAAAAAAGGTAACGATAACCTGTTTGCTAATAACTTCGCTATGGTTGATTTTCCTGTACCTGAAACGCCACCCACTACAATAACCATATTACTCCCCTGTTACTCAATTAATACTAGAACACCATTATACGAAATGTTGATAGAGAATAGGAACGCTAAACCTAAAACAAAATTAAGTAAATAACCCACTGAATTTTTTGTCATAAGTTTTTTTATTGACGATTAAAACTATCCCTAAAAAGAGAGTCGTTAGAAGAATACTGTACAATCACCGCTAGGGTGATTGTACAGTATGGCTGAGCTTTTAGCGTAAATATGGAAACTTACTTTTTATAGCTAATATTTGAAGCTTTGTAATCATCGCTATTTGCACGGATTTTATCAGTACCTTTAAATACGATATTGTCGATGACAGTAATAGGGCCGCCATTGGTAAGGAATAGTTCTAACGGAGCACTTTCGTTCCAACGAGTATTTGAAATATTCAAACGTTGAACGCCATGGAAATACATTGACGAGCCGGATCTATGTGTTGACCCTTTACCAACATTAGATAGGGTATTGTTACTGACAGTGACAATAGGGCCAAAAGTACTCTCATCTCGACCGCCACGGTAGACTGCTGCGACTTCTTCTTTGATGTCAGTGAAGGTGTTTCCAGAGATTACTAAGTTTTCTACACTGTATACACCAAGGTCATCAATTTCTCGGTTTAGCTGTAAAACTGCACCAGTAATATTAATAAATTCTGAATCTAAAATTTCAATAGTGTCAGCAAAAGTACCAGCGTTAGCTTTAAAGAAATAGAAGTAGCCATTAACGTTTAAATCAGTCACTTTGATATTGCGAACAGATAAATTGTAATTAATGTTCATTGAGTTACTGCTCGTACTGATGACGTTATTGCCTTTATAGTCTGGAGATTCTGCGCCATCAAACCAAAGGTTTTCTAGCGATAAAGCACCGCCATTTTCAATGTTGATAAAGTTTGGCTTTTGCGAGCGAATAATAGGCTTTTTACCTGATTTAGCCATAATGGTAATAGGGTGATGTATTTCAGCAAACTTTGTTAGTAAATAATGACCACCGTTTTCAAGTACCAAAGTGTCGCCTGGTTTACTTGCAGCTAATGCATTTAGGATAGTATTGGTGCCGCTAGGTACTGCAATTGTTTTACCGCTATCAAAAGCAATCGCTGTTTCTTTTTTCGTATAGAATTTAGCGCCTGTCTCTTCTTTTGTAACGGGTAATTTTACTTCCCCAAAACCTATTTTATCTAAAAGCGCTTGCGAAGGAGATTTTAATCCGTGTTTATTAACGGAAACTTGGTAAGGCGTACTAGTAAATCCACTTTTAATGGGAGTACTTGCTTCTTCATTTAAGAAGTTACCTTTAAAATTAATACCAGACATATCGTCATATAAGGTAAATGGCGATAGATTAGATTTGCCTAAAATAATATTACCTTTAAATTCTGAAGTGGTTGGTGGAGCTGAGCGCTCTTCATCGGCACCAGCCCCGAGTTCAATATAATCACTGTCGATAACAATGTTATTATTCATAGCTGAATCGATAACCGGATCGTAACGATTTGGTGGTGAATTAGGTACACCATTCATAATCACTAAAGCGCCACGTAAACGTTGACCAGTTAAGCCATACATATAGTTATTACTGACACTTTGGCTTTCATTAATAATACGAATACCACCAGTGTTAGGCTTGCGGTTACCTAAGAAATAGTTACCTTCAACTTTGGTGAAGTGGCCATGACGCATGGTAAGCGTGCCTTGAGTCTCAAAAAATACATTGTTAATTAATGAATTACCACTTGATTTGTTTGATATGATTTCATGTTCACCGTTAGTGCGATCAAAATAGTTGTATCTCGCTATGGTGTTTGAGTATTCACGTGAGAAGTGGCTTGTACCTATTCGCAGTGTTTCACCACCATTGGCACCAAGGATTTGCCTAGGGCCAAAGTAATTGTATTCAATAATATGGTTGTTCTTGCGGCTCGCTTCAGAATTTAATCTAACAGCAAGCGTAACACCACGGTTTCTTTTATTGACTAACGAGTTGTGATCAAAGCGGTTATTTTTACCATACATGGCTACCCATAAATCCGACATAGGGCGATCTGTAGTGCTAAAATTATCAATCACTGTATTAGTTACTCGAGAGTGATTAGCAAGCTCTGTGTTTGAAGTTCTAAATGAGATAACTTCGCCAGTGGGAGTAGAGCCATTTTTAAATACTAAATCTGAAATTAGTAAGTATTCACCCGAAAAGCTTAAATTTGACTGACCTGTAATGATTACTTTACCTGGTGTTTGAGCAGTTAACTCGATAAGTTTATCTGGCAAACCCTTACCTTTAAACACAAGCTCAACGTCTTTCCATTGACCATTAGCTAGAATGATTTTATCGCCAGCTTTAACGTTTTTTACCGCTTTATTAAACTCTTCAATATTGTTTACTAGTTGCGCATTACTCACTTGCACACACGAGAAAAGAGCAAACAATAGCACTACAGGGTATAAGTGAACCTTAATACTTTTCAACATTTTTTATAATCTCCAGATCTTTATTCTTTTATTAGATAAAAGAAAACTCATATGCACTAATTCCTAACTGCTCGTTCGTGCATCTATTTAATTATTTAAAAGAAAAACTTCTTTTTAACAATTTGTTATTACCAAAGCTATATAACTAACTGAGTTTATCAGGCTTTGGTTATTTCTTAGTTTTACAATTCTTGTTATTAATTTTTATAAGCTTATTCAATGATAAGCCGCCGTTAATGTTTATAATCATCTCAGTAATTTAACGCTATTTTACTGATGTAAAAAGAAGTTACAGGTTAATTCTTGTTAACTGTTATTACATTTGAAAGCGAACGCTTTGGCATTATTTTACGTAAGTTGCTTACGTAAATGCTCATAGGTAATGTTACTTATGAGACTATTAATTGTCTTATAGTAGTTTTAAAATTCGAATAAATACTAACAATATATTCAGCATGTTACCCAGAAAGATTAAACTTTTATTTAGCAATATTTACATAACGCTTATTATGAAAATAGTAGACCGCCATTAATATCAACACAGTTACCTGTCATGTAAGAAGCATTATCACTAGCAAGGAAAGTGACTAATTTGGCTACTTCCTCAGATTCTCCTTCACGCTTTGCTACGGTTATGCCAGAAATAAATTCGCGGACATTATCTTGAGTAAAGGTATCGTGAAATTTTGTTGCTATCATACCGGGACAAACACTATTAACGCGAATATCCGGACCTAACTCTTTAGCTAAACCTCGTGTGAAACTCATTATTGCACCTTTTGAAGAAGCATAAGCTACAGCACCATTTCCACCACCATCTCGAGCAGCTTGTGAAGCAAAAGTGACTATGCTACTGCCAGCTTTCATGTGAGGAATGCAGGCTCGGCACATCATAAAAAGAGATTTTAAGTTAACGTCCATGACACTATCCCAGTGTGCAGTAGACATTTCAGCAATTTTAAAGCGATTAACTAAGCCACCAGAAACATGTACAAGAATATCAATATGTTTATAGGTTTTAAGGCTTGTTTGAATTACGTTGTTGACATCTTTTTCTTGGGTTAGATCGGCTTGTAGTGCGATGGCATTGCAGCCTAAAGCTTCAATGTCTTTTACCACTGATAAGGCTGATTCGCTACTGGCATGATAGGTTAAAACAATATTGACCCCTTGCTTTGCCAAATCTATAGCACAGGCTCTACCTATATCTCGTGCACCACCAGAAACAATGGCTACTTTTCCTTTCATTGATGACATAGCTTTCTCCTAAAACGAACTGTCTTATAAGGGGGGAATTCAAACAAAATTAACTATATACCAATTCATATACGACTTAAACTTTCTAGCATTTATTAAAAAAAGAGCCTACTAATAGGCTCTTTTTATTTTTTTATTTCATCCATATCTTAGGAATTATGCCATCGTTGATGGCATTTCTTCGTTAGATATTTTAGAAACGGTAGTTAAGTCCTGCAATAATGCGACGGTCAGTAATACCTTTGTAACACAATACTCCGCCTTCAGCGATACAAGAAATATCTTGATCAGACTCAGTAAGGTTTACTGCATCAACACTAACTACAAAGTTATCAGTTATATCGTAGCTAACGCTTGCATTTAACTGGCCTCTAGCTTCAACAACCGCTCTCGTACCCATTGGGTCGAATTCGTTACTAGTACCTGGTAAATTATCAGTTTGGTAAGCACTACGCCATGTATAACGAGCTCTCGCTGTAACACCATACTTCTCGTAGAACACTGTGAAGTTGTATGCATCTTCAGAAAGGTTCAACAAACTAGCCGCTTCACGACTAACAGGGTTAGTCACTGAATCATAACCTTGTGCCGCATAAATCGCTTGTGCACGAGTTTCACCAATATCAATGAATCCAGTATTTACATCAGCGTCTTGAATCGTATAGTTGGCAATTACACCAAAGCCAGATGCCCAACCAAGGCTTTCTTCAAATTCAGCAAGAGAATATTGAACTGCAAATTCAAAACCTGATTGCGTAGTTTCGCCTTCAGCATTGAAACGGGTAGCATCACCAACACAAACACCACGACCTGAACCAAAGATACCTGCATCAGTATCATCACTGAATACACCACCTAACGCACATGGAGAACCGTCATGCGCACTGGTAGTATTACCCCACATATCTTGTTGCTCACGATCACCATCTTCATTGATAGCACCTGGTTGCTCAATTACTTCACCAAATAGGTTAGAACGTTTTTTATGGAAAAAACCAGCACTAAGAATACTTGCTTCAGCAAAATACCATTCAACAGAAATATCAAATGATTCTATTTCTTCTGGCTCTAAATCAGCATTACCTACACGAGAAACATCATTTACACCGCCTCGGTTTGGTAAAGTACGTGCTGCTGTCATATGCTCGAAATCAGGACGATTAATATCATGTGAATAACTTGCACGAACAAGAACGTCATCAGTTACATCTGCTACAACACTTATGCGTGGTAATACATAGCTATTTGAACTTTTTCCATTTACTTGCACAGTAGACGGAGTACCATCAGTTGGGTCGAATACTCTAGAAGAGCTGTTTGATTCAAAGTCTGTTTCTACATAACGTAAACCAGCATTACCGCGGAACATTCCCACTTCAAAATTTAATTGAGCATAAAGCGCATGAGACGTTTCTTCGATATCAAAGTAAGCAGACTCATCACTCTCTAGTTCAGTACTCATAGGAGGTTGGCTAACACCAGACTCAGCTATACCAGCATTTACTGTATCTACAAATGATTCTGCATTAACTGCTTTTGCTGGGTCAAAGTGTAATACACCATTAACAAATAATGAGCTACCAGTACCAGCGCCAAAGTTATCAGGGATTTCCGTTAAGATATCAGCAACGTACATACCATTTAAGCTGTTTGCGTAGCTACTTGTACCACCAGCACTAGCGCTGATGTTATCTCTCATACTTGTACGCTTATTATAGCGGTAACCAAAATCTACTGAAGTAATTGAGTCAATAGAGTCAACGAAATAAGTAAAGTCAGCACGGAACGTATCTTCTTTATTTTCTCTTTCGTTAGCACTATAAGTACCACCGTTATCCATTACATAGTTTGCTGGATCTAATAACATTTCTGGCGTTGGTGCATATGGGTCATCAAAATTGATACCAAACGCAATACCGTCAGTGAAGTCAAATGCTACTGGTATACCATTTTCATCACGATCACCAAATCTATCTGAGTTCGGGTTGATAAAGTTAAGCGTTAGTGAAAGGTTAGGTTCAACCGTTTTAGACTCTGTTGTTGATACTTCTGCTGAACCCATAAGGTTGTCAGTTAAGGTAAATTCAGAACCAAATCTAAATAAGTGAGTGTCTGTTAATCGAGAACCAGAATCCATAGAGGTACGCATAAATGGAGCACCACGATCGCTAACAGCATCATCTAGTTGTTGTGGAGTAAACGTACCTTGATTAGCTACTAGAATATTGCCAAGATCTTGATTACCATTACGTCCTGGTAGGTTACCAAGATGAACAGTTTCAAAGCCAGTGAAATCAGCCCAAAGTGCGTCAGACGCGCCTCGTCCATTTACTCGACTTACATTTGAAAACTGTACTCTAGAACTTTCTTGTCTACGTTCTTGGTCATTTAAAATAGCATCCAAATAGAATTTAACATCGTCATTCGGTGCATATTCAAAGCTACTCGCGATGTTAGTTGTTTCATATTCTTGGTTAACTTGAACCTGGTTCAAAAATTGAACACCCATGAAATGAGTTGCGCCATCTGGACAAGTTGTACTATCTGGACACGTAGTAAGATTGTCACGGTCAAGACGAGGACGGAATTCACTGTTATCAGAGCGTGTATAACTAGCACTAATTACAACACCGAATTTACCTGAATCAGTATCCCAATTGTCACCATAAGTACCAGAAAGTCTTGGTGTTGGGCCATCTGAAGATAAGCTACTGTCTTCTGCTTGAACACGTACTGAAGCTAAAGTCTCACCTAATGCTAGTGGACGAATTGTTCTTAGGTTAATAGTACCACCTACTGAACCTTCAGTAGTTTTTGCTTCAGGTGATTTAATTACTTCAACTGCAGAAATGATTGATGCATCAATATCTTCAAAGCTCATACCTGTACGATCGTTACCAGAACCGACAGTAGAAACACCATTTACTTGAACACGGTTAGAGTCAGTACCACGAATTTGAACACCTGTACCAACACCTGCTTCCCTAGTGATTTGAACACCAGTTACATTTTCAAGTACTTCCGCTAAGTTTTGATCAGGTAATTTACCGATATCATCAGCAATGATAACTTCAACTAGGTTGTTAGCATCACGCTTTTCTAAAATCGCACTAGTAAGTGCGCTTCGGATACCAGTAACTTCGATAACTTCAACATCTTTTTCCGCTTTAGCTTGATCTGTAGCTGATTCTTCTGCAATTGCTGCAGTAGATAGCATAGATAGCATAGCTGTTGTGAAAATTGATTTCGTCAATGACACTTTTTTATAATTATTCAGTGCTTGACTAATTTTATTTAGTTTCATTTTGTTCTCCCAAGTGATTATTATCTTTTTTATCGTAATGGAGGCTTTAGCCTTTTTTTATACTGACTAAAAGCTAACCAATAAAATAATGATTGTCAACCGTTTGTTATTACCAAATTGTTTTACCGGACATTCCTGAAAACTATAATTGGCTATAGTACTGTTTTTTGCACGGTTGAAAATTTTATATTTTATCTTTATTTAACAATTCTTTAGATTGCTTCGTGAGTGGTTGTTTTTTCACCATTACTAAATGTTTTTTTAAGAAAAATTGTTTCATGTTTTAAATAGATTTTTTCATATAACGGGATTGAAAAACTATGTCAAACTGATTTGTTACCTATCATAGACCCTCCGTTTGTTAGTGGAACTTTTTAATTGGTTAACCAATTGTTTTTTGGTTCCAGTATGTAAGTCACATAAGAAATTTATGTAATAAAAGTTTAGAAGAGAAGTGTTGATTTTGCGTAATAAACCTCAAACTAATTGTTTATTACGCTGAAGGTAATGCAGTTTTAGGGGGAAGAGTGTTAAATCGTAGCTTTGTTTAATAAAAATAACGATAAATAACCTGAGCTTGGCGTTACAAATGTTTCTCTAGCAGCTAATTCTCTAGACCTCTGCGTTAAATTTTCTTGCATTAACTCACTATTGACGAGAAATTAGCCTTAAAATAAGAAAAACCATCAAAATAGTGATTCAATATACTATTTTGATGGTTTTTCTATTTGCTAAATATCGCTTAATGCGAGTTCAGGTTAACTCGTATTATTCACTTGCTTGATGAATATGAATATCCCGTTGTGGGAATGGAATATGAATATTGGCTTCATCCAGTGCGGAATAAATAGCAGCATAACCTTTATATTTCGCTTCATAGAGATTCACCGTTGGAGTCCAAAGGCGTACTGCTAAGGTAATCGCACTATCTGAGAATTCATCAATACCCACTTGTAGCTTATTGTTGTCACCAATAATGTCTAATGATTCTATTGTTTTTTCAAGTAACTTCACCACATCTAGCGGGTTGTGGTTATATGAAATGCCGACTTTAAGCTCTAATAAAGAGTCGTTTTTCGAGTTATGGAGTATTTCGCCAACAATATGTTTGTTGGGTACGGTAATAATGACATCGTCTTCATTTTTTAACAAAGTATAAGCAAGTAACACTTCTTCTACCACGCCTGTAACGCCGTGTACTGTAATAGTATCACCGACAACAAAAGGTCTGATAATGATGATATTAAAACCGGCAGCATAGTTGGCAAGTAAACCTTGTAATGCTAAACCTGCACCTAATGAAACGGCACCAATCGCAGCAATAAATGGCGTAACACTAATACCTAATTTGCCAAGTGATACTATGGTTATCATGATCACAATCAGCATTTTTGTGGTATTGGCTAAGAATTGACTGAGAGTAATATCTAATTGGTGTCGCTGACATAGTTTAAGCACCCAAGTTGATATCTTGCCTGCGACCATGTAACCAATAATAAAAATGATTAAGGCGCCAATCAGTTGAAAACTGTAATTGGTGAAAAACTCAATAATAATATTATATACATTAGCGACTTGGTCTATCTCCTCTTTGAGGAGATCCGTTGGTGCAAGTGAGGTTGTTGAGGTTGTAGATTGCTCAGTGGCGTTTGCAGATTGAGTAAAAAGCACAAATAGTCCTTATCCGGGTAAATTACTTTGAATATTAATAGCCTAATATTAACGTAATTTAATGAGGATTGAAGTGTTAAATCTTACAATTTCCGCCGGAAAGAATAGTTAGCGCCTCACTTAGCTTTTCACGAGGAATGAAACCACGCTTTTTAGTGACTAGTTGTCCCTTGTTATCATAAATAAGCGTAGTGGGTGATGCTTGATAGCCACCGATTGCTCGTAAAAACTTGCGATTGGCAACAAAGGCGGGAATAGCTTGATGATAATTTTTAAAGGCCTTTCGTAATTCTCTAGTATTACCTTGTACACCGACTAAGGCGATATTTACGGAGTTTTGACACTGCTTGAATGCGTCGGCCAGTGTTTCACCTTGCTTTTTACACCAGCTGCAATTAGGTTGAAAAAGCATGGTAATAGTGGCGAGGTTATTTGCTGCTACTTCTTTATTTTCTTGAGCATGATGAAGCGGCTTCAGCGTGAAAGGGGATGCTTTTATAGGGTTAGCACCAACCATGGCACTGACTAATGTCAGAGCTATGGTTAGTTGTTTGATTAAGTTACTTGTTGTCATATGAAGAAGCTACAGCTTGATTTCAATGCCCGCGTATAGCTCTCGACCATGTAAGGCACCATAAATGTAAGCTACATCATAGCCACCGCTAGCATCGTAGAACAAAGGCGTGTCACCACTGTCTATTTGTGTTTCTTCAAATATATTTGATACGCCAGCATACAACTTAGTTTGCTCAGTAAGTTGATATTGCACTTTCAAGTCTGAGCTTGAAAAAGCCGGACCAACAAGTGTTTTAACTGAGCTTGGATCATTGAGTTTGTTGTAACCCTCATAACCATATTCAGCGAGATCTTTTTCGCCAAACCACACGGTTGACCAAAATACTTTAAGGTTGTCTTTTTCATATTGAAGTTCGAAACTGGCTCTTTCTTCTACAGGAGCAATAGCATATGAAGACTTGAAGTTGTCATCGTAATCAAACCTTTCTACACCAATGTTGACGGTAATGTTTTCAGTGATATTGTATCCGGCGGTAATATCAAACGTGGTTACTGCTGCGCTATCATCTAACTGCGTTAATAGCGGAACACCTTCATCGGTTTCTTCTAAACTGGCTAAATTGTCCACCGTTGAATGCGCTATTGATGCCGTTACGGCTAAGACTTCATTGTCATAACTCAATGAGTAGCTTGCAGAAATAGACTCTTCAAGTGAATCAATATCAATTTGATAACCTAGCTCAGCGTCTAATATACCGTGATCTGTTTCAAAGAATGACAAAGGTGCACGATAGCCGCGCCCTGTTGAAAAACGAGAGGTTAACTCATCGGTATGAAAATAACGAACATCTAAGCGAGGAGCTACAAAAGTTTCGTCGATTTCGGTGCCTACTTTTTCAGGGTCAATAAAGTCGGCGGTGACTTGATCGATACGTACGGCAAAAGCTACTTCAAGCTCATCAATTGGAATCCAAGTATCTTGAAAGAAAACACCTGTGGTATCGTAATCAAAGGCATCGCTTTGATATGCTTCAACAGCTTCTAATGCGTCAGTGGAGGAGCGCATTGCTTCACGGCGAGTATCAACCCCAAAGGTGATGAAATGTTCGTCTGATAATTCCATGTCAAACTTGGCACGTGCGTACCACATGGTGTCATCAGCTTGGTAATCGATACCTTCATAAAAAGAATCTTGAATATGGTTTGCATAGCTTATGGCAAACTCTGCAACCGTATAATTGCTAAGCTCAGTTAAATACTTAACAAAAGCTTCATCACGAGCAGTGTCAATCCATTCAGCGGTTTCCCATGGCTTACCGATATAATCGTTGCGTACATCATCATCCACGAAAAGTTGATCTGATGCTTCTTGATCATAGCCTGCAATAACGGCACCGACTGAATTTACAGCATCACCTAAAATTGGACCACCAAAAATTTCCGATTGAATTTTTGAAATACGTACTTGAACATTACTGGTATCAGAAAGATCTTGGCTAATAAATGCAGTTAAGGATAGGTTTTCAATAAAAGGTGCTTCACTAACCCCGTTGTCATCATGATCTTCTTGATCTTGTTTGTCGTATTGGCTAATTAAGGTGATACCTGTCTTACCATCGTCAGAAACACCGGTTGCTAAACCTTTCATAGCGGTAAAGTCATGTGAGCCTTTGGCATAATCAAAAGCGACTGTATTTTCATACGCTTCTTTGGTGATGATATTTACTGTGCCGCCAATGGCTTCTGGGGCGATCAATGAAGCACCGGCACCTCGAGCTACTTCAATTCTGTCAACGCCTGTCGTGGCAATAGCATCTACAGCATAAAAACCAGAAATTAGCGTGTGGGTAGGCAAACCGTCAACTAAGATGGTTGTGTGCTCACCTTTCATACCGTTTAACATGATACGTTTTACACCACACATAGAGCATTCATTGGAAACATTAACACCAGGTTCGTTGTTGATAGCGGCAGTTAGACTTAATGCATTTTTATTTTCAATGGTCAGCGCATCAAGAATTTCTGTTTGCTGAATCACATCTTTTAAACGACCCGCCTGATCAAGTTTTTGTCTAAAGCTTCTTACTTCAATAACTTCAATGTCTTTTGAATCTTCGGCTGCTTCTTCTGCGTAAGTGGACAAAGGAGTTGCTATGGATAAACTCGCAATAATAGCGAGGTAAAGGGGAGATAAAGTTTTCATAATTTGCTCTTTGCTAGGTAAGTAGCGCAAATATATATTTGATTATAAATGAAAACAATTCTTGTTTGCGTTTTTGTTGATACTGATCAAGTTTTCAACGCAATACGGGTAAATACCATGTAAAATAAGGGGGGTAGCACTTTTATGAAGTGTTAGATACTTCTTATTAATTTGGGTTTATGGTATTGGTTGACCATTTCGAGCTTCAAGTAAGCGATACCAATCTTGATGACTGTAAGCTAAGGTGAGTGACTCTTTTGCTGCAATAATTCGCTCAGGGGTTGTTGAGCCGATAATCGGGCAAATATTGGCGGGGTGCTTTAAAAGCCAAGCTAAGATTAGTTGCCAAGGCTTACAGTTATACCTTTGTGCTTGTAAGTTGACTTCATTGCTTATACGCAATTCGTCTTCCGGTGAAAAAGTATTACCCCACGCTGGATAAACCACACCACCAAGCGGACACCATGCGATGGGAGTTGTACCATACTGCTGACACTGATCTAACGTGCCGTCAGTAAAACTACTGATGTTATGAATATTAATTTCTATTTGGTTAACCAGTAAGGGTTCATCGAATGCCGATTGTAATAAATCGAATTGGCTGGGACTAAAATTACTGACGCCAAAATGCTTCACTTTGCCACTTACCTTTAAGTATTTTAACGTATTGGCAACTTGATGCGCGTTAAATAAATAATCAGGTCTATGTAATAAGAACAGATCCAAATAGTCGGTGTTTAGTCGTTTGAGTGAATTTACAACCTGCCCAGTGAGATAAGTATGAGAAAAATCATAGCATTTTGGATCGCCGATATTGGGAGTATTGCCTACGCGAATGCCTGCCTTTGAGGTAATAATCATGTCATCACGCAGACTGGGTTTTTCTGCTAATAAGCTACCGAAAAGGCTTTCACACTCGCCACCGCCATAGATATCTGCATGATCAAAGTGATTGTAACCTGCATCAATTGCCGTTTGAATGGCATGTTTTCCTTTGGTCTTATCTTGTGTTGAGTTATCACCAGCAATGCGCATACAGCCGTAAATAAGTCTTGAAGATGATAATGTCGATGTTGCGAGGTTAATGTGTTGCATGGTTTATCTCTTTATTAGTAAGCAAATATCCAACAGTAACTTGCTTACTATTATGATCGCTTTTATTCATTATGCCTTAAAAATTTAACTTACAAAGCATTAATTCTGTTGGTATAAAAAACGTTGATGATCGTTAAAATTCGTTGCACTTCTGGCGATAAATTGATCTATATGAGCTAAATCATACTTATCTGCTTGTGCGTTATTGGGTAAATTATGGTTAATTTCTGGGAAAATACCATAGCCGGCTAGAATGGCATGCCATGATACTGGCGGGTAAAAGCTTACGATATCTGTCTGGATCAAAGCTTTGTTTAAATCATCACCCTTTAACCAATGTTGAACAATTTTTTTTAGGTTATTGGAAATATGGGTATTTTCACTATTTTTACGCCAGTAATCTGTGTCGCTTCTATCACTAAAACGATAATGGGCGACTATGTAATCGCGAATACCTTCAAAGCGAGCATTTATTTTTTCATTAAAATGTTTTTGCTGTAACGAGTGCTCATCGGTATTGGTTGACCTCGTATCGATGTGATAAGCATCGATAAAACCTTCAATAGATTCTTGGACAAAATGTAAAGCGGTGGCTTCTAACGGCTCAATAAATCCTTGTGATAAACCAATAGCAACACAATTACGGTGCCAATGTTTTTCAACACGCCCAACCTTCATCTTTAAATGGTTAGCTTCAATACGCTTGTCTGTTAAGCCAAGCTTGTCGCGTAACTCAGCTTCTGCTTGCTCTGGAGTACAAAAATCTGCGCTATATACATAGCCATTACCACTACGATTGGTTAAGGGAATATCCCATGCCCAGCCATATTTCATGGCTGTTGAAATGGTTTGCGAATTGAGTTTTTCATTTTTAATACGTGGTGTTGCAATAGTAACGGCACTGTCATTAAATAAATTTTCTTTAAAGCTGATAAAAGGAACTTGTAACGCTTTTTGAAGCAATATGCTGGCAAAGCCTGAACAATCGACAAATAAATCAGCTGGCACCACTTTGCTATCTGCTAACACGAGTTGTTTGATGTCACCAGTATCTGTTAGCACTACATCTGCAACCTTAGCTAACGTATGTTTTACGCCTTTTTTGACGGCAATCTTGCTTAGAAACTTGCCTAATAGTACGGCATCAAAATGATAGCCATAGCCGATATCAAAAGGGAAGTTCTCATTACCAATAGGCGCTTTTTGTTGTTTTGCTAAGGTGGCGGATAAAAAGTACCTGTCTACATGACAGTCAACATCGTAACCCTGACGCCTAAACTGAGTATTATGCACAAAGGCTGGAGCAGTATGGGCGTCAATCACAGAAGTAAAGGGATGAAAATAACGGGTAAATCCTGCTCTTTGTGACCAGTTTTCAAACAAAATGCCATTTTTGTAGGTAGCATTACACGCTGGCATCCATTCATGCTCTTGCACACCTATTTTATCAAAAAAGGTTTTTAATTGTGGCGTTGAGCCTTCACCAACACCGATAACGCCAATGTCAGGCGACTCAATTAAGGTAATGGCTAGTTCGTGGTTACTTATTTGATCTTGCCAATGTGTCGCCATTAAATTAGCGGTCATCCAGCCGGCAGTACCGCCGCCGAGGATCACTATTTGATGACATTTTTTATGTTGAGTCACAGTAAAATCTTCCTCCTAAAACAAAAAGAGCAATACCTAAGTATTGCTCTTTAATACTATTTAAGCGATGTATTACATGGTGTAGTTTACACCAAAGTAAATTGTGCGCCCAAAGTACTGAATAGTACCTGTTCTAGTTGTGTGACCAAAATAAGACATATTCGGCTCATCAGTAATATTATCCGCAGAAATAACCCCTTGTAGGTTTTCTGTGAAGTTATACGACATTTGTGCAGAGATGATAGTCTCTTCTTGGAAGTAGGCTGATTGAGCACTACCAATTGCAATTTGCTCACTTAAGTAAGGTGAACGGTAGCGACCACTTACTCGTGCTGAGAACTTATCATCCCAATCGTAGAATAACGTAGCACTAAGCACGCGTGGCGATAAACCTTCAATTGGGCTAAGTTGACCTTCTTCACCGGGAACTGAAGATTCAACTTCAATTTCACTTTCAGTATATGAGAAGTTAACGTTCGCCCCTAAACCTGCTAAATAGCCAGGTAAGAAACTAAAGGTTTGTGTATAGCCAATTTCAACACCACGCATGTAGCCAGCATCACCATTGTTTTCAGCATGAGAATAATCACCGTTTTCCCAAACCAATACGTTACCATTTTCGTCTTCAACTTTATCATCAGGAATTGAAGGTAATTCAAAGCCATTGGCTTCAAAATCGTAGTTTTTATCTACGCTATCAGAGACGATATTTTCAATGTCTTTGTACCAAAGTGCGACAACGAATGCACCATCAGTATCAGTGAAGTAATGTTCAAATGACAAATCAAATTGGTTTGCATAGAACGGACGTAGTTTAGGACTGGTAGAACTGTCTAAACCAATATAATTGCGACCGTCGCCATCTCTATTTACATCAAAACGCCAGTTACCACTGTTAGCCATTGTTGGCATTTCAGGGCGCGACATAACTTTTGCATACGCAAAACGTAATTGGTCATTATCAGTCACTTGGAAATTTAAGTTAAATGACGGTAAGAAGTCGCTATAGCTTTCGCTAATTGTTTTGCGTTCCCAGTCACTGTTAACACCGCCAACATCATCTTCAATAGGGTCACCATTATTGGCGCCAACATTGACTAAACCTGTACTGCTTTGTTCTGAATCTACATAACGAACACCCACGTTACCTGTTAGTGGTACACCGAATAATTCAGTATCAATGTTAAGTTGTAAATAGGCAGCAAGAACATCTTCTTCAACTATATTTGACTGCGTCATTGTCCAGCTATGTTCCCAAGTACGCACTGGGGTACGATCAACACCTGGAATCCATGCATTTAAAATAGCATCATTATCAACCGCTAAGAAACTTGGCATACCTGACAACTCACCACCAATAGTGGTTACCGTTGAGTTGCTAGTGTCTAACATAAAGGGTTGAAAACGCTCTACTTCTATCGGGTTGCCATCGTCATCAACGCCAGCATAGGTAATGTATTGACCGTTACGCATGTTGCCATCGGTAGTACCATATAAGAAACGACCACGACCTAACTCATAATCACGTTTTGAAGCGCGTGCACCAAATTCAAATGAGCTAAATATTTCGCTTTCTAGTTGGTAAGCAAAATCAACGCGTAGGGCATCAGACGAGTTAGACTCAATATGTGGGTAAGACTCAGCACTGGTGACCATTACATGGGCAGTATCAGTGAAATCTTGATTAAACTCTAAATAAGGGTTGTTTAAACCATTCAATTGATAACTAAAGATAATGTTGTCATCAATTACTGGCGTGTCGGCACTTGAGTCAACAAAGTAGGCCATACGCATAACCTGATCTTTGTAATTTTCATCGCCTTCTGAATGGGAAATATCAACCGTCATGCTTAAGTCATCATTAATATCCCATTCACCTTTTAAACCAAAAGCAGAAGATTTACTGTTAGTGGTATTATCATCGGCTTGTGTTTGAATATTCACATCGCGCGAAGAGCCTTTATACGGTGGTGCAATTGCCGTTCCGGTTGGATCTCGATAAATTGTACCACCCACTAAAGCGCCATCAGCATATAAAGGGTTATCGATTAATAAGGTTGAACCTACAGTAGCAAGGTTGTTTAAGCCTGAAATACGTAAACCACGATCCCATTTATTTGAATCAAATTTAGAGTGAAAAGCATCAAATTGGAAACGAAGATCATCCCTTGGCTCATAATTAATTGCCATGGTATAAGCGTTACGCTCATCTTCACCGCCACGTTCGTTAATTTCAAAACCAGAAGAGACTAAAATACTTTCAGGCGCACCATCATAGGTGGCTGATAAGTCTTGTTCGTCAAATTGATAATTAACAAAACGGCTTGAAACCGTTGGTTGGAACATATTAGCCCAGCCAATTGAGAAACCTAGCGTTTCATCTAAAAATTTACCTTGATAGGCTAACGTTAAACGACGGCCAAAGGTTTCTGAGTCTTTATTATCTGCAGCAGCTTCGTTGTAGTTGCCATGCAATGAAGCGCGCACAGAATGTTCATCTTCATTGTCTAATGCATTGGCTGTTTCTAAGTTAATGGTTGCCGCAACACCACCTTCAATTAATGAGGCTTTTTGTGATTTGTAAACTTGGGCTTGAGAAATCAACTCAGAAGGGAAGATATCAAATTGGATTGAACGACCACCACTGGTTGAAACCATTTCACGACCATTTAAGGTCGAAAATACAAAGCCACCAGATAAACCACGAACGTTTAGCTCACTTGATTGGCCGTCAATACGTACAGAAGTTACACCCGGTAAGCGTGTTAATGAGTCAGCAATAGATACATCGGGTAAACCACCAATATCGTCTGCTGAGATAGCGTCAACAACGGTATCTGAAAAACGTTTGGTGTTGAGTGATTTTATGACACTCCCTCTAAAACCTGTTACCTCAATGACTTCAACGTCATCGGCTGCTTGTTGTGTTTCGGTTTCAGTTGCTTCTTCAGCTGCTAGTACATAATTAGGTATAGCTGCTAGTTGCAGTCCCCCTAACATGAGTGCAACAGACAGTGCACTGGGCTTAAATGTTTTCATGTGTATTCCTTAAGGCAAGTTGTAATTATGCTTTATGTTTATGCTTTAGTGCCTTGTTGTTGTATTCGGCATTTCAGCAATTTTTTGTTACCTTGGTTTTTTTCGGAATATAGCTTTATATACACTATTGTTTTAATTGAATTTTTAATATATCGATTTTCTTCAGCTCTTCGAGTGTAAAAATAAGTTAGTCAAAAAACAAGCAATTGTTCTATGCATACGTATGCATCTGAATATCTTGCAATGCATACGTATTCATAGCCTCTGAACAGATTTGGGTTATGTACAAGATAAGCATGTTTGTGTAGTTTTAAGAGGTTACTCAAAAAACTTTAACGTCGGAATTAAAGTAATCATAGTTACGCACTACTTATTCAGCAAAGTATGAGCATAACAATAAAAATATACACATAAACTACAACAATATAGTTAATGGAGTTATAAACTCATGAAATACAAATTCAAGCCTATTATGCTTGGTAGTGCGATTGCTATAACTACAGCCATAAGTGGCTGTGGAAGTGATCAACCACAACCAGAAATAACCGATGTTTTTAAAGAAGTAGGTCTTTGGTGTAAAAGCCCTGATGTTGTGCAAATAGCCAGTGCTGATTTCTACCCTATTTCAGATGAAGAGCAAGCCGCCCTTGATGCGGGTAAAGCCGAAGCTAAAGCGCAAGCCGAAGTTGAAGCCGGTGACGATTGGGATGAAGCAGAATGGGAAGCGAGTTTCAAATATGAAGATCTAGATCTTTATAGCATTCTTGGATTAACACTTGAAGAGCAAGAACGCCAAGTTATTGCTAAAGAAGAAGCCCGTGCTTTTCAAATAGAACAAGGTCAAGACGTAATCCGTGGTGATGATTTTGATGCTTGGTTTGATGCTTGGTTTGATGAAATTCCTCCGGCAAACTATTTAGGTCCATCTCAACGCCTAAATCGTGCTGTAAATGCTACAACACCTGAAATGGATGGCGATGAAATTTGTTATACACCGCCACTATCATGTCCTAATTATAAAGCGATTGATGAATCAGGGACTTATGATTGTATTATTCCTGAGCAAAATCCAATTGAAGATGCGCCAGCTCCTGATTATGTAGCGGCAGCTGGTGAAGCGGTGGCTTATTATCGCCATGAAGATCATGTTGAAGGTGCAGATAATGCGGCATTATATGAAAATGTAGTGGTTCACACTTGGAACAATGATGACTGTACTGCTTATGCTGAAGACAGCATTGCGCCACAGTGGGGAATAAGTGGTGCTGATCAAGCCGGTATTGATGATAACTATGGTGTGTTCTGGATATTGAACTTAGTTGAATCGCCAAGTACTTGTGCCAATATCATTTTTAACGATACCGCCACAGGTAAAAAGATTTCTGATACCGATTTAATTATGCCTATCGGCCCATCAGGTGATGTGACGTTGCACAATGTTGATAAAAACTCTTATGCCGACGATAACTTCCCTGCGAATGCGTTAGACGGTTTACTTATTATTAACCAACATCCATTCTTTGGTGCTGAAGCTTCATCTGGTTTGAAGTCTTGTGGCTGGAGTTTAGAAGCGGATGAGTCAGGTGAACAGTGTATTGGTCAGGCGTTAATGTGTCCTGATGGCTCTGTTGCTGTTGGCGTTGGTGCCATTGATGTTGCTTCAAAATGTGTGACAATATTTGAACCAGAAACCACTGACCTTTATATAAAAGGTGGTTTTAACGGTTGGGGCGCCACTGAAGATGCTAAATTTGCTTATGTTGCTGATGGACAGTTTAGACTTAACTATACCTATACCAGCGAATGTGAAATTACTGAAGAAGAAGATTGTATTGATAATCACGACTTTAAAGTGGCGGATGAAGGTTGGTCTGAACCAGCAACATTTGGCAGCATTAAAGGTGGCGATCAATCTGCAGTAGACGCGACTATCTTAATGACAGTAGGTGCTGGTGTTGGTCAAAACATGAAAGTTGAATTGGCAAAAGATACCATTTATCAATTCTTGGTGAACGCTGCCGACCCTGCGGCCGTTGAATTAACGATTAATGAGGTTCCTGTAGATGCTTTCCCAGAGTTAGTGATTGGTGGTGAATCTGTTGCTCTTGGTTATGCAAGTAGCGGGCAATACACTGCAAGGCTTACATTAGCGGCGGAAACACATACTTTCACTATTGAAGATTCAAGCTCTGATTTTGCTTTAGGGGCTATTGATATGGATAATGTTGTTGAAGTTAACACTCCACTTGCACTCGAAGCAGATGGTGGTGCCTTAAGCTTTACTTCTGAGGCTGCAGAATATGACTTCATTCTAGACTTATCTGACCCAGAAGCGCCTACTATTGAAGTGAAACCAGCATTACCTTGGGGAACTACACCAGTCTTTATTCGTGGTTCAATTAATGGTTGGGGTACTCCTGCTGAAGACCAAATGAGCTGGGATGCAGATAGTCGCTCATACAGTGTGATTTATGGCTTAGAAGCGGGTGGTGAACATCAGTTTAAATTTGCTGATGCAAATTGGTCAGATTTCAACTTTGGTTTTGATCAAGTCATACTTTCAACTGATGATGATGCAGAAACTATCACCAATGTCGGTGGCAATATGGGAATAAATGTTGCTAAGGCAACGTCATACCTATTTGAAGTCTCTTTTGATGATAATGGCGATGAAGTTCTTAAAGTTTCTGAAGCACCAATATATTTACGTGGTGGTGTGACAGGCTCAGGTTGGGGCGCGGATGATGGTAATCAATTAATGTTTATGCCATCAGATGATGGAAATCCAGCAGAAGCTTCACATAGCTATTCAATTGAAGTGAATTATGCTGGTGGCCCGAACGAATTTAAAGTGGCTGATGAAGGCTGGGGTGGTACTTTTGGTTATGACTTTGGTGCTGCAGACCCTGGTAACGTTGATATTGTTTTAGGTGTTGCAATGCCATTAAGCTTTGGCGGTGCTAACCTGGAAATTGATGAAGCCGCTGGAACTTACATTTTCACCTTTGATGATGTTAATAAAACCATGACAGTAACACTTAAATAACCTTGTCAGCTGGTTAAGTGAATCGGCTAAGTAAAATAAAGTAAGCCACTATTTGGTGGTGGCTTATTAAATAAAACGGGAGCTATTTATAGCTCCCGTTTTTAGTTATCTGACATTGTATTTAATAGCTCAATCATTTATTTCACTTGGCTTAACACTTAACTCAGTGCTAACCAAATACCAACACCAATCATTAATGAGCCAGATATTCGGTTCATGAATCGAACATTATTGCCTTGTGATAAGAACACTTTCAGGGTTTTTCCGCCCGTTGCATATACCATCATACAAATGAATTCTGTCACAAGAATAATCACTAACAGTACTAATAACTGAGGCATAACCGCTTGGCTACTATCAATAAAAGGTGGAAGTATCGCCACCATAAAGCCCCAGCCCTTTGGGTTTGAAACGGCTGTTATCAGCCCTTGGTTAAATAATGTTGCTCTATTAACATCTACGTCTGTGTTAGTTGTAGCCGACATTTTTCCCTTAGACATCCACAGTTGATAGCCAATATAAATAAGATAGCCGCCACCAATATATTTAACTAAGGTAAAAACATTGGGGTAATTAAGCATAATAGAGGCTACACCTACCACAGCAGCAATTGCGACTATGGCGACTCCTAATAGCTCTCCAATCATCATCCACATGGTGCGCCTGATCCCAACGGACATACCTAAGGTCATCGCTAAGGTCATGCACATTCCAGGCGTAATGCTAACGAAGAAGAAAGTAGGGATGAATATGGATAATAATGTTATATCTATCAACTGATTAGCCTTTGTTTTTATGGAGGGTGTCTCGGTGAAAACAGGTGTATTTTAGCAACTAGTGACTATCTCGGTGAGAAAAAAATAAGAGTAAATAGCTAGATGGTACTAGGTGATTTAAGGGCTTATTTTAGCCTAAATAAGCCATGAAAATAAATTTAATTAATTTTATAAAAAAGTCTTTTAGTTGGTTAATTCACGATTTTTACTTGAAGAACCTTCAGTGAAGTTTATTTTCTCTTTTTTAATGACTCCATAAGCTTAGGGGCTAAGACCAATTGCTTTACTCTTTCCTTATCGCTTTTATACCAACCTTGTAATGTACTGGTTGCCGAATTACAGGCTTTTCCAAACTCTACAATATTTTTAAACCCTTCACTTTTACAATATTCAGACAAACTCATGACGACACCCATTGGTTAAATGAAAGAATAGACTAACTTAGTCCGCGGAAAAACAAAAGCAAAAAAATTAGTAAGTATTTGATAATGTGGATTTTAATGTATTGCATCGTATTACACAAGTCGAAAGGTCAGGGCTAGATAGTCGCTACTTTTCAGTACATGACCCAAAATTAATTGAATCAATTAAGGTTAAACCTTTTAAATTGCATCACCACCAAATGAATCCCATATTTTACTGAATCCTTTTGTAGATATAGCGAAGCCATCAATAATTACAGGGCTAGATTTTTGGAATTGCTTTAATAAATAAGCTCTCCCTTTTTCTGTTTCTGCTACTTCGACAGTGTAAAATATCCCCGACTCATCCAGTCGACAAAAAAGAAATGTTTTAACATTTACTCCATTAATCTTGAGGGATGATTGCTCCCAGGTTTCTTCGCCACCTTTTGCGCACACCTTTAGGCTATAGTCATTAGCATGAAAATTGATGTATATGTTTTGGTTTGCTAAAGAATTAAAACTGATTAGTAATGCTAACAAGCTAATGATCTTTTTCATGACTGACGTTCCTTTTCTAACTCAATAACTCTTCTCTCAAGCTCGGTGATTTTTGATGTGTAATCATGTAAGTGATTAACATATGCCCACAACAACCAGGCACCTATACAATAATAAATAAAGCTATTACCTAAATAATTATAAAAAATATAAAATATCACAGCATAAATAGTGTAAATAAAATACTTCTTCATCATGCCCTCGATAGTTTTTCGGTTACCCAATTAACAACAATATTCATAAAATTATATGACGTGTCGCATTTAAACTTAGCTTGTGTATAACCATTATTTTTGGCTATTCTCTCCTGAATAGAGAGCTCAACTAAACACCTCTTAAAACGATAATGATTGCTCGTTTGGTTGCTTTTCACTCCGCTTTTATAAAACGTAACAACTGTTGATAGCTTTTCACCGTGTAAGTCATATTTATTAAGTTCAGTAATTGGCCACCAAACAATAAATAATGTAACCGCGATAACTACTAACATAATTTTAAGTTCATCTAATGTAGACTGGTTCACCTTAAATACCTCTATTTATAGTTACTACTTACGGTAAATAACTTACCTTAAATAGTTGTTTAGGCTTTCTAATATCTCGTATCTAGCAATTTTAATTTTAGGTAGAAACATGTAAATCCTCACCTTGTGATTATCGCTCATTACGATGAGTTTATATCAATATTCAGTCCTCAATTACTTCAGTTTCGCAATGTCCATACAGTTGTTTATGTAGTGTTTTGCCATTAAACAAAACATTACGACTATGTACAGCTTTAAGCGTTCCAGCCTGTATTGTGGTAATAATTAAATTACCTGAAATAGTTTTTTCGATAAAAGATATTCCTTCGGTATTATTGACATATATCGCTGGAGACGCGCCACTGGCACTAAAGAAATAACTCTTCTTTGTTTCATAGTCGTGGGAGATAACGACTGTTACTCGATCCTCAATCACCCCCTTAATAGATACCGCTCTATCAAATTCGCAAGTATAGATAACGTTATTAGCTAGTGCATTAAAACTAGTAAGAACTGCGATAAATAAGAATATACTTTTCATAATATGTTCTCCTGCGTGTAGTTTATGTTATTTCCGTAAGATTAAACTTCACCTATTGAGGGACATAGAAAATATGCCCACTAAAAACACACTCATATTTATTCATCATTTTAGTCCCTATGAACTCGCTACCAATATAAACTCCTGCGCTATCATCAGCAGGGCAAGTTGCACTACTAGCGTAAGCAGTAATTGATGCTGCTGTAATTAAAATAGCTGTTAATAATTTCTTCATAATCTAAATTCCTATTACCAGTTTTCGTTATTAGACGTTTGTTTATTTAAAGCAGATTCGAACTCATCGAAAAGCTTATTGATAACCTTGTCATTTTTAGCTTGCATACTCTCCGCACTATACATTCCCCATTGCGTACCATGTTGGTTTGTATTTTCTACCGCCGTTAATAGTATTCTCGCCTTGCCGTCTTTTACATCAACTTGGATTGTGCCTTTAACGGTAATTCGTGCTGTCATATCGTTGTAGTATCCAAAGTGACCGCGAGCGATAATACGACCGCGTTTTTCATCAGTACGTTGTAAAACTTCTTTCGAATCATTCCAGTTTGTGGCGAAATAGTCAGCGGCATTATCAAAAATTTCTTGCTTAGTTTTCCCCTCGACAATAAAGACCCTTTCCTTATCGAGCTTTAGGTCATTTGCAGTAGCCCCATTGAGGTTACAGGCGGTTAATGACAGGGTTGCTATAAGTACAATTAGTAACTTTTTCATAATCTACTCTCTTCTATTGATATTTTTAACTTGATCTTATTCACAAGAATACACCTGAAGACAAACAAAAATTGATATATCACGAATAGATATGGTATTAATTATCTTCTAGAGATATTAAATAGAGTATTGTGATGGAGCCGACTTATTTAACCCTTACGCCAACGCTATCAGCCTTTATTTCGGCAGCTAAAACGCATGGGCTGAATCCGTATGAACACCTTGCGAAATATGGTGTAGAACCCAAAAAGGCACAAATTAATGAGCGTGACTTTCCGTTAACTGATTTAATAGTTTTACTCAATAGTGCTTGTAATGAAGTGGGCTCATATTCATTCCTTATAACGTTTGTAGAACTATATGAATGGGATAAATTTGACTCTAAAGTTTTAGCTCTAGTCCATCAGGATAACTTATATACACTAACGTTAGTTTTTAATACGTTACTCAAAGAGCAAGGCTCTGGTCCAGAGTTAGCACTAGTACAACAAGGTGAAAGAGCCTCATATCACATAAAATTACCAACGCTGAATAATATTGATAATGCTGTATATAGGTTAGTAGTATTAATTATGTGGGATGCTGTTATGTCGAAGTTGACTGGTGACAGCTGGAAGCCCAAAAAGTTCTTAGTTTCAGGTTCTGCAAGTTATAAGTTATCTAAAGACTTTACCATCAGTGGTTTTTCTGTACTTTTCGACCAAAACCACAATGCTATTGAATTTGACTCTTCACTCCTTTTTCAAAAACTATCAATGCCTGTAAATAAGAACCAAGAAATGGTTAAGAACTACAGTGAAATATTAAGTAATGTGAGTACAAAATCATTAGCAGAAAGTGTAATAAAGATGACCATTCATTCAGGAGACATATCAATTAGCCATGTTTCTTCCATAATTGGTATCCACCCCAGACTCCTTCAGCTTAAACTTAAAAAACTAAATACCTGTTTTTCTGAAATACTTACTAATACCCGCATTAGTATTGCTAAGCAACAACTCCAATCTACATCATATAAGGTTCATGAAATTGCTTGTCATTTAGCATTTAACTCACCAGAAGCCTTTGTTCGCTTTTATAGAAAGCATGAAGGGGTTACACCACTTCAATGGAGAAAACTAGAAAATAAACATTATGTCTAAGTAAAATTGATTATGTAAATCAGGCCGCCATTTATCCACCAGATAATAAAATCAAGATATCATCCTTACTTAACTTGTGGTTATTATATAATCATACTTACTAGGCCACTTGTGAGAGGTTCTGACAATATGACTAGATTTAAAGCCGGGTTTGATGCTCGCAGACATGTACCAACAAATACTGGAGTATGGGAGTTCAGGAAAAACCTAGCTGAATTGCTTAGGGAGCAAAGTCTTCAGGCCTTTAATTACTTGGTTGATACCCTTAATGATGAAGAAGCTCACCCTAAGCTCAGGAAAGAGTGTGCTGTAGAAATCTTAAACAGGGGGCTAGGTGCACCAGTCAATCAAGTTGTGATTGATCAAATTGATAAAGGTAACGATAAAGATATCGATGTTAGCAAGTTAAGTACTGATGAACTAGAACGGTTGATACTAAAATTTGCAGAGGAAGATCTAATCGGAGAAATCGAAGAAAAAGACGTGACACCGTGAGCCGGTCAATTTTAACTAGTAACTCATATAGCCATTTAGTTATTGACGTCATTTACCGTATGATCGGGTAAGTGTTTCAAAGTTTACCTTTTGCAAATGCAGATCTGTCTTTATAATAGTTTTAGCCATTGGTAGAGTCCTATTTATTGATGGTGGCCTCCGAACAGTTACAGCTGAACGGGGGCTTTTTTATGTCTGACATTTAATAATCACCTAGTGATATTTTCAATAATAGTGATAACTAGGTGAGTAAATATCCGACCACAAGGAAGAACATACAAGAATGCTCTAGAGGATGTCAATAGGATTTATTTTTACTGAAGAGCCTATTCTAACTGAGGTTTACTAGTCATTTTAGATGGTTTGAGAACGGTTGAGAATGTAGCAATGTAAAGAGTCGTTTACATTCCAGGCGTGATACTCACAAAGAAGAATGTCGGAATAAATAGTGTGAGCAAGGTTAAATCAGGCATATAACTACCGCTTATGCCAAGAAAAGAGATGACATTTGAAGTGTGAATTTTCAAAGATTATAGAAAAACAGTAACACAAAAACAAAAGATTATTTTTTGCGTTGAATACGTATGCAGTAAAAAACAAGCTATTGAATACGTATGTAGTCACTGTTCAATAGTTAGGCAAAGCTTTAGCATCAGGTAATGCTACAAAAAATATAATAAATAGGAACAAATTTTGATATTACCAGTCAGCGTAAAAAAATTATTAATATGCACGGCATTATCGACTTCTGTCGTTGCTTGTGGTGGCGGTGGTTCAGGTGATGGCGGCGGAACACCACCAGTAACTCCGCCAGTTACAGACACTAATAGTGCTCCAAGTATTAGCTCATTTACTGTTGAAATCAGTGAGCTTTCAGCTGCTTACGCTTGGACTGTTTCAGATGCTGATGGCGATGACTTGTCATGTATATTGAACCCTGGTGATGGTGTTACTAATATTGATATTGCCGACTGTTCAACCACGACTTCCATGACAGTCACTTATACTGATGCAGGTAATTATACCGCTAATTTGCAAGTCAGTGATTCTGAGGCAAGCAGTAATCAAGACTTGTCTGTCACTATTGAGGAAGACACTTCATTACCTGATCCTATTGTTAGTGCAGGCGACAATGAATTAGTGATTTTTTATAACCGCGCTGATAACAATTATACTGATTGGGGCTTACATTTATGGGCTGATACAAACTGTAGCGCTTATGATGGTCCGGCAGTTGAGTGGACATCTCCACAAACAAAAACTGGAGATGATCCTAATTATGGTGCTTATTGGATAGTTAATTTAGACGCTAACCACCTAGACACAGATTGTGTTAACTACATTTTACATAAAGGAAATGAGAAAGCGCCAAATGATGCTGACCAGCAGGCAAGTTTAGCTGGCGATAGAATGCTGTGGATACTTGATGGTATTAATGAAATATATAGTGAAGCAACATTATTTCCAGCTGGTACTTTGATAAAAAATACGGCAGCTCATTGGACAGCATTAGATACAGTATTTTGGGATACAGCTGTCACGGGTGTAGCTAAAGTGCGTGTTTATAGCTCATCAACTAATGATCTTGAGTACAATGGTGAAACTGGTATTAGTGGTGACAATTACATTGAATTTTTACCAACAAGCAATACTGCTAATGCGCTAGGAATGCCTAGATATAATGCCCTTGAAGCCTTCGAAGCGTCAGCGGCAGAGGCAAGTAAAGCTAAGCAAATGCTAACAGGGAAATTATTAGCCATTGCTTATGATAGTGATGATGCTGTGCTTGCAGCCACTTATGTGCAAACACCTCGCGTACTCGATGCCTTATACACTGCGGGTAATGATGATGCCAATGAAGCTGAACTGGGGTTAAGTTATTCTGCCAGCGACATTACCGCAAGTTTGTGGGCACCTACCGCCCAGCAAGTGTCATTGAAAATATATAACGCTGCTAAAGAGTTACAAAGTACTGAAACCATGGTTGTAGACAATGCAACGGGTATTTGGTCGTTTAGCACACCAATAGCTAATGATAGACTCTTTTATCGTTATGAGCTGACCGTTTATCATCATCAAAATTTGCAATTTGAAACCATTTGGTCAACAGATCCTTATTCACTATCTCTATCTACGAACGGCATGTACTCGCAGTTTGTGAATTTAGCTGATGATGATTTAAAACCTACTGACTGGGATGCCCATACCATTCCAACGATTGCTGATGTTGAAGATGCGATTATTTATGAAGGTAATATTCGTGATTTTAGTATCCGAGATGACAGTACCAGTGCTGCAAATCGTGGTAAATACCTCGCCTTTACGGAAGAAAACTCTGCTCCGGTAAATCATTTAAAAGCACTTGTATCTGCGGGTTTAACGCATTTCCAAATTTTGCCCGCTAATGACATTGCCAGTGTTGAAGAAGATTTTAGTAAACAAATTAATTTAACCAATACCGTTGGCGAGCTTTGTGCTTTGAAAGCCGATGCACCTGTGTGCGGCGTGGAAAGCAGTAGTGACACACTGGAATCAGTATTTGCCAGTTATGATGCAAGTACCGAGCAAGCGAAAACGCTAACAGAATCGATTCGTGATATTGATGGTTATAACTTTGGTTACGATCCTAAACACTTTAACGCGCCTGACGGTGCTTTTGCCTCGGATGCTGATGGTGTCAGCCGTATTTTAGAAATGCGAGAAATGATTAAAGCCCTGCATAATTTAGGGTTAAGAGCATCGTTAGATGTTGTTTATAACCATACTAATTCAGCGGGCTTATGGGACAACTCAGTACTAGATAAAGTTGTACCGGGTTATTATTATCGTCGTGACTTAACCACAGGGAATGTCTTTAACGAAACTTGCTGTCAAGATACAGAAACTGAGCATAAGATGATGGATAAACTTATGGTTGATTCATTAGTGTTGTGGGCGCAAGCGTATAAATTTGATGCCTTCCGTTTCGATATTATGGGTAGCCACTCAAAAGACTCTATTTTAAATGCACGTACTGCGGTAGCAGCTGTTGATGCCGACACTTACTTTTATGGCGAAGGTTGGGGCCGCTCTGATCAAGGTTATGAGCAAGCAGCGCAAAATCAAATGGCGAGCAGTGAAGTAGGTACCTTTAACGATAGACCACGTGATATTATTCGCGCCGCGTCACTATTTAATGATGGTGCCAGTATCAATGAACAAGATATTATGCGCCTTGGTTTAGCAGGTACATTACAAGATTATCAACTGCAAGATACCAGCGGTAATATCAAATCAGGCAAAGATTTTTCATCAAAACCATCCTATGCAAAAGATCCAGCTGACATTATTAACTATGTGTCTAAACATGATGGCTCTACCTTGTGGGATAAATTGCAATATGGATTAGCCCAAAGTATGGCGACCGATGACAGAGTTCGCGCGCATAATATCGCTTTAAGTATGCCTATCTTGAGTCAAGGTATTCCATTTTTGCAAATTGGTGGAGATTTACTGCGCTCAAAATCTATGGATAAAAACAGCTATAACAATGGTGATTGGTACAATTTAGTCGACTTCACTAAAACAACTAACAACTGGAATGTTGGTTTACCATTAGAAGTGGATGACGGACAAACGGTAGATGATATCAGCGCGATTATTGCCAATGTTGAAACCCAAGTTGCAGCCAGTGATATTGAGTTTGCTGGTGATGTCTTTCAAGAATTTGTTAGTATCCGTAGCAGTAGTAAACTCTTTAGATTAACTAGCGCTCAAGCTATTTATGATCGTGTTGGTTTTCATAATACCGGCACCAATCAAACGAAAGGCTTGATTGTTATGAGTCTTGATGACGGCACAGGTTTAGCGGATATAGATCCAAATAATGATGCTATTGTTGTGGTGATTAATGGCACAGACAGTGAACAGTCTCATAGTGTACCTACAGCCACAGGTTTTGAATTACACAGCGTTCAACAAACTTCTGTAGATAGTACAGTGCAAACGGCAAGTTTTAGCGCATCAGCCAGTGAAGGCACATTTACAGTACCGGCACTAACGGCGGCTGTTTTTGTGAAACCACAAGGTGGCAGTCAGGGAGCTGGTTTATCTGCAGGTGTTACTCGAGATGCACCAGATATTGCCCCTTTTGGTAATAATACTATTTATCTTCGTGGCTCTATGAATGATAACGGCAGCTCAGGTTTTAGCGCTGAAGATACGTTTGTTTATGATGGTAATGATATCTATAGTCTAGAGACTTCGTTAACATCTGGTGTGCAGACATTTACCATTACCTCTGATGATTCAGTTGCCGTAGACCTTGGTTTTAGTGATGTCGCTATTGGCTCAGGCTCTATAACAGTTGTTGATACCGCTGACAGTATGGAGTTTACTGTTGCTGCAGACGGTAGTTTTAATTTTAAACTTGATGCTTCAGGCGTTACCCCAGTACTGACTATTAGTAGTGTATCTCCTATTGTTGATTGTGCTGCTTTAACTGATTCAGTGGACACTATACCGTTTGATATTGCTGGCGATGGTGAACTTTATGTGAAAGGAGATCATTCAGGCTGGAATGCTGAAGAAGCTTATCGCATGCATTATAAAGGCGATAATGTTTATCAAACAGTCGCTGATTTTGATGGTGCTATGCAGTTTAAATTAGCGTCAAGTGATGGAAGTTGGTCTACGCAATTGTGGGCGCAAGCGGATGGTAGTACTAGTATTAAGGGCGATGACTTAGTGTTGGGTGTGAGTTACCCAGTTGCTTATAACAATGCCGGTACAGACAATAACCAAACAACATTAGCTGCAGGCAGCTATAGCTTCTTACTTACTCTAAATGAAGCTAATCCTGCGCAAGGGGCAAATGTAGGGACGCTAGTTATTCAACAGTGTCAGCCCTAGCACATAGGAATAAAGGCACATAGGAGTTTAGGCACAGGAATAAAGGCACATAGCTTCATAGACAAACAGGCAACAAATAAAGGTCTTAATGTGTTTTAAAAAATAAAAAGGCTCAGCGTACATTTACGCTGAGCCTTTTTTAATGTCTTTACTGTTGTCTACAGCTTCTTTTTAATCGCTGATTATTGTTTTGCGATATACTCATCCACTAAGTCTTCAAGGACATTCAGCGGTACAGGACCACTGCTTAACACTACTTCATGGAATTGGCGAATATCAAACTTATCACCAAGAGCCTGTTTCGCCTTTGTTCTTAGTTCAATAATTTTTATCATACCAATTTTATAAGCGGTTGCTTGAGAAGGCATAACAACATGACGCTCAGCCATTTTAACCGCATCAGACTTCGCATTAGGTGTATTGTTAACGTAGAAATTGATACCGTCTTCAACACTCCACTGTTTAACATGGATACCTGTATCAACCACTAAGCGACAAGCTCGCCATAACTCCATCGCTAAGCGGCCAAAATCAGAATAAGGATCTTGGTAAAAGCCGATTTCTTTTGGAATAAATTCAGAATATAAACCCCAACCTTCAACATACGCCGTGTAACTACCAAAACGTCTGAATTTAGGAATACCCGTTAATTCTTGTTTTATCGCAATTTGCATGTGATGACCCGGTACACCTTCATGGTAAGCTAGTGCTTCCATTTGATAGGTCGGCATGGCTTCCATTTTGTATAAGTTAGCGTAGTAGGTACCTGGGCGAGAGCCATCAGGTGCTGGTTGCTGATAAAAGGCTTTACCTGCTGAACGCTCTCTAAAAGCTTCAACGCGTTTAACAATAAGATCAGCTTTTGGTTTGGTAATAAAAAGCTCGTCTAAGCGTTCCTTCATTATATCAATGTACTGGGTGGCTTCTGTTAAATAGCGTGATCTGCCTTCTTCATTATCACCGTAATAAAACTGTTGATCATGGCGCATAAATTCAAAGAATGCCGCTAAGTCACCGTCAAAGTTTACCTTCTTCATGATTTCGCGCATTTCATTATGAATGCGTTTTACTTCAGCTAAACCAATGTTATGAATTTCTTCGGCGGTTAAGTCTGTTGTGGTAGTACGTGCTAAGGCATTGTTGTAAAAGGCTTCTCCGTTAGGAAACTTCCATACACCATCACGTGTATCAGCCACTTGCTCAAGTTCTTTTATATAGGTGATTAATGAGCTGTAGGCAGGTTTAACACTGCTCAGTAGTGCTTCTTTTGCTTGCTTGATTAGCGTTTGTTTTTCTTGATCTGTTATTGCAAGCTTATTTACCTTTTTACTGAAGTCAGCTAATAAAGTGCTGTCTTTAGCACTATCAAACGGTGCGCCTTTTAATATGTTTTCAGAGTCACGAATAACATGAGCAAAGACAAATTTAGGAGCAATAATTCCTTTGTCTTGTCTTATTTTTAATTGCTCAATTAACTGACCAATAATAACGTCTACACCTTGTAAGCGAGAAATATAATCTTGGGCTTGTTTAACATCATCAATAGAATGCTGGTTAATTAAAAAGGCAGGAATAGAAGAATGTAACCCACGCATTTGGTTTACAGGGTATGTATGATAGCGCCATTGATAATCTGCTATTTCATTCTCTAATTTTTGGATCAATAACTGACGACTTAACTTAGTTTGAGCATCTAAAGGCTCAGGATCTATCGCTTGAACACGTTCTAAATCTTTTTTAGCGATGGCAAGTTCTTTGGCACTGTTTTCCTCAGAAATATCATTCCACTTATCGTAATCCTTTTTAATCCCTAAATAGGTTTGCATCATTGGGCTACGATCAACGCCAGCATCAAAAATATCATCAAAAAGCTGATTAGCTTGTTGAGAAGCACTTTGCTCAGGTGTAGTTACCGCTTTGGGTGTTTTATTTTCTGTCACAGAAGTAGAGGTGGGGTTTGAGCAGGCAGTGATTAAAACACTTGTCAGTGCAACGAATAGTAATGATTTTTTAAAAGGCATAATTTCTCCTAAATTGTGTGGATAGCTCAGTGTGTACTATTAAACCAATGATACGCAATAGCATCACGATAAAGGTACTAAATTTTGCGACTAGTACGCTCTTTTTAATTTGTTTTTATTTGTTATGCGCTGAATACGTATGCAGAGCGGTAAAACTAGTTTTTTTATTTACTGGTAACAAGTAAGTTATTAGCAAGAAAAATAAACTAGAATTGATATTATGAAGAAGTCTGAAAAATCACAATGTTTTAACGTCGCTTTATTGTCTTTATTTTTGACAGCATGTGGTGGCGATAGTCAACAAACAGCTTCCGTTAACAGCCTAAATGTTCATGGCAGTATTGTCAGTGATTTAATGCAGCAGACGAATTTAAGTTCAGCTCATTGGTTAACCGCTGAAGTTTTAGTATTACCAAAATCAGCAGAAAACCTAGAGTATCAGTTAGTGAATGCTGCAACAGACAGCACTTCAACAGGGAAGGTTGATTCTATTGAATTATCTTTGCGAGACTTTCCACAAGCATTGATCAAAAAATATCCCCACCTTGCGCATTTTCAAGCATATCAGGTAGCTTTAAAACCGTCTCAGGTAAAAGCGTGGTTGAAGCAACCGTTATTAGTGGTTGCGTATGATACTAACCGACAAGTGAAAAGTACTAGCTTTGTACAAACCGGGGAAGTGATTGATGCGCTTTATACACAAGGCGCGAATGATGCGGATGACGTGACTGACTTGGGTGCAACTATCACAGCCAGTGGCGTTAACTTTAAGTTATGGGCACCTACGGCACAAAACGTTGAATTATTGCTTTTTAATGATGATTTAACATCTGCTAAAACGCCGCGTGTAGCCATGCAAGAAGACCCTACAACAGGTGTTTGGTCTGTCAGTGGTGATGAGTCATTAAAAGATGCCTTTTATCAATATCAAGTTACTGTTTATCACCCACAGTCAAAGCAAGTTGAAACTTTAGTAACCACTGATCCATATTCATTGAGCTTATCTATTAATAGTAAGCACTCACAAGTGGTGGACTTAAATGATGTCTCAACGCAACCATCACAGTGGCTAACGCATCAAGTACCTACGATTGAAAATGTTGAAGATAATATTTTCTACGAAGTACATATCCGAGATTTTAGCTCTGATGACACCGCGATTTCACGTGATGAAGTGCGCGGTAAATACCAAGCATTTAGTGAAAAGAATTCGCATGGTATTCAGCACTTAAAAAACTTAAAAAAAGCAGGTTTAAATAATATCCATTTATTACCTACTTATGATTTAGCCAGCATTAACGAAGAGGTAACTCAAGCGGTTGATATCAACGACACCATTGGCGCAGTAAAAGTTAAAGTGTGTACTGATGCGCCAACTATTACCTTATGTACAGGTGAGTATAATAATCAACAAAGCTTAAAATCATTACTGGCGAGCTTTGATGTTAGCTCCACACAAGCCCAACAGATTGTCAGTGAATTACGCCAGTTTGATAATTTCAACTGGGGCTACGATCCTTTCCATTACACTGTGCCAGAAGGGAGCTATGCGCTAAACCCAAAAGGTAAAAGTCGTATTGTTGAATTTAGAGAAATGATACAAAGCATTCATGATTTAGGCTTTCGAGTGATTATGGATGTTGTTTATAACCACACTTATCAATTTGGTTTAGCTGAAAAGTCAGTACTCGATAAAATTGTCCCGAACTATTATCACCGCTTAAATGTGATGACAGGTGAGGTAGAGCAATCAACTTGCTATACCTGTGGTAACACGGCAACTGAGCGGGTGATGATGGCTAAACTCATGACGGATTCACTGGTAGTATGGGCGCGCGATTATAAAATTGATGGCTTTCGATTTGACTTAATGGGGCATCAAACTAAAGCCGCTATGCTAACCGCGCGTGAAGCAGTGCGTCAGGTTGATAATGATACTTACTTTTATGGTGAAGGTTGGAATTTTGGCGAAGTGGCGAACAATAGTCGCTTTGAACAAGCTAGCCAGTTGAACTTAGGTGGCAGTGAAATAGGCACGTTTAGTGATAGATTGCGTGATGCAGTTCGCGGTGGTGGAAATAATACCAGAGACTCGCAAGGGGTAGGTAATGGCTTACTGCTTTTTCCCAATGAAAAGCAGAATGAAGAAACAGTAAAAGACGAGTTTGCGCTGCGTATGGATCAATTACGTGTTGGCTTAGCGGGTAATTTATCAAGCTATCCACTAAAACAAGCTAACGGCCAGGCCGTTTATGGGAAAGATATCCCGTATGGTGATCAGCCAACTGGCTATGCGTTAGATCCTGCCGATACCATAAATTATGTCTCTAAGCATGACAATCAGACCCTTTGGGATAATAGTCAATACCGTTTACCGTTTGAACTATCGACCGAAGATAGAGTTAGAATGCACACGCAAAGTTTGTCTTTTACCTTATTTGCTCAAGGTATTCCTTTTTTACACATGGGCAGTGAGTTTTTACGCTCTAAATCTTTCCTTAGAGACAGTTATGATTATGGTGACTGGTTTAACCGCGTTGATTTTTCAAAACAAAATAATTACTACAATGTTGGTTTACCGCCTGCCGACAAGGATCAAGACAACTGGCCAGTAATCAACACCGTATTATCAGGCCATCAAGGAAGAGATCATGTACAAGCCAAGCATATAGCTTTTAGTGCGCAAGTATTTGAAGAAATGTTGGCAATACGTAGCAGCTCGCCATTGTTTAGGTTAACCACCGCAGAAGATATCATTAATAAGGTACAGTTTTTAAATACAGATAATGAGCCGTTAGGGTTATTAGTCATGAAAATTGATGACAGTGCTAGCGTAACTAGTAAAGTTATTGACGACAATGTAAACAGTATTATGGTTATTTTTAATACCAGTAATCAAAAGCAAATTTTTGCTGATGAGCAGGCAAGTGAATATCAGTTACATCCGATTCAACAGCAAAGTATTGATGAGCGTATTAAGCACAGTAAAACCTCTGCAAAAGGCTTTACTGTACCAGCATTATCAAGTGCGGTGTTTATTAAGAAATAAGAGCTAAGAAATAAGAGCTAAGAAATAAGAGTTAAGAAATATGAGCTAAGAAAAAAGAGCATAACACTAACATTAAAGCTTAGTGTTAACTCAACTCGCAGCATTAACGTGTAGGTAATAAATGGAGTACGTAACCCTTACCAGCAAAGGTTAGCTGGTAAGTGGCTATATCGTTATGCTCTGAATTAACGCTCTGTTCTAAAGAGCCTTCTTCAACTAAATCTTTTTCGCCTTTTTCAATTAGGCCCTTGTCAATTAAAATGGATAACATGTTGCTTGATAATTCACTCAACTTGGCTTTGGCATTTATTTCCATTTTAGTGGCAACCCCTTTTAAAGAATAAAGGGCACTAATTATGGCGGCTTCAGACTCGGTTATTGCTGGTAATTGGCCACTGTAAGGAGGAAATTGGTCATTAGGATACTTACCATGAATACTTTTATACGAGGCTTGTATTGCCTGAATATCTTCTTCTTTGTCGCCTGTTAAGGAAAAGGTGTGAAAGACACCCGACTCTTTTTTTAAGTAATCAACCTTGGCGAGGAAAATAGGTAAATTGCAACCTTGAGCGACATGATAAAAGCCTGTTTTCCATTTTTTTACTGCGCCACGAGTACCTTCTGGTGTAAATAGGAAAAATACACGGTTATTTTTTTGCGATTCAATAAAAGCTTTCATTTGCTCTACCTGACCTTGACCATTAGGAGAGCGATCTATGGGCATAGCACCTAACCACATTAAAAGCCTTCCTAATATAGGCGTTTTACAGAGACTATCTTTAATGGAAAAGTAAATTTTTACGTCCTGTAAAATAGCCGCACCCAGTGCGTAGATAAAATCCCAGTTTGATGTGTGTGGCGCTGCAATAGTAACGCCAGCTCCTTCAGGTGCAGATTGACATACTTTCCATCCTGATACTTTAAACCAAAAAGTGAAACAGGATTTTAAAACGTACTTGGTAAAGAAGCCGTCAAAGATTGTTTTTTCTCGGATAGAGAGTGATTTTTTTGCCATGGTGGTCTTAAAACAGAGGAAACGTAAACCATAGGGAAAATTATAACATACTCAGCTGCAGACTATAGTAGTGAGGTCAAGTTAATAAGGCTTAAGTTAATAAGGTTCAAGTGAATAAGGGAAGGATTCGGGGTTGAAATTTGGAATATCAGCACCATATCGATCCTCCCAGCACAATACTATTCTGTAAAAATAGTAGCTTGCACAGAAGAGTAAAATTGTTTTATTAGCCGGTAAAGGTAAACAAATGACCTATGCATTAGAAATTTCTGATTTAGCTAAAATCTATAAAGGTGGCTTTCAAGCGCTTAAAAGCATTAATTTAACGGTCAAACAAGGTGATTTTTTTGCTTTGCTTGGTGCTAATGGTGCGGGTAAATCAACCACCATTGGCGTGATTACTTCTTTAGTTAATAAAACTCAAGGTCAGGTAAAAGTGTTTGGCCATGATATTGATACCGAGCTAGAAAAAGCGAAATCTTTTATCGGTTTAGTGCCACAAGAGTTCAACTTTAATCAATTTGAACCATTAATGAATATTTTGGTTAATCAAGCGGGTTATTACGGCGTTACTCGCAAAATTGCTTTTGAACGTGCGGAAAAATATTTAAAACAATTAGAATTATGGGATAAGCGCAATGTTGCTGCCCGTACTTTGTCAGGTGGTATGAAACGCCGTTTAATGATTGCTAGAGCATTAATGCATGAGCCTAAAATGCTGATTTTAGATGAACCTACCGCTGGTGTAGATATTGAAGTTCGTCGCGGCATGTGGGATTTCTTACGTGAATTAAATGACCAAGGTATTACTATCATATTAACAACGCATTATTTAGAAGAAGCAGAAATGCTTTGTCGAAATATTGCCATTATAGATGGTGGCGAAATTGTTGAAGATACCAGTATGAAAGCGTTATTGTCGAAATTAGACATTGAAACTTTTGTATTTGATTTAGACTGTCAAAACCAGCCCGTTACTCTTGATGGTATAGACTACCGAGTGATTGATGATCACACCTTAGAAGTAGACTTACATCAAAAACAAACCCTTAACCAAGTCTTTGAGCAGCTTTCAACTCAAGGTGTCGGTGTACTCAGTATGCGAAATAAAAGTAATCGATTAGAAGCCTTGTTCGTCAATCTTATTGCTAATAAAAAATCAACGAATTCAACTGTAGCTCAGGGAGAGTCTGATGAATAACTCTATCGCCCTAAAAAGTATTTTAACGAAAGAAGTTCAGCGTTTTTTACGTATTTGGGTACAAACACTTGTGCCACCTGCTATTACTATTAGCTTATATTTTATTATCTTTGGCTCGCTTATTGGTTCTCGTATTGGTGAAATGGGTGGCTTTGATTACATGTCATTTATTGTCCCTGGCCTCATTATGATGAGTGTGATTACTAACTCTTATTCTAATGTTGCCTCCTCTTTTTTTAGTGCGAAGTGGCAACGCAATATTGAAGAAATGTTAGTGGCGCCAGTGCCTAACTGGGTTATTGTTGCGGGTTATGTCGGTGGTGGCATGGCACGTGGAATTTTAGTAGGCCTGATTGTGACTTTGGTTTCTTTACTCTTTGTCGATATTCAAATTCATAATTTTTGGATTATCATTGCAACGGTATCATTAACGTCAGCGACTTTTGCTTTGGGCGGTTTAATTAATGCTATTTTTGCCGGTAGTTTTGATGATATTTCAATTATACCTACTTTTGTGTTAACGCCTCTTACATACCTTGGTGGGGTCTTTTATTCCATCACTTTATTACCGGATTTTTGGCAAGGCGTCTCGCAAGTCAATCCGATTGTTTATATGGTTAATGCCTTTAGGTATGGATTTTTAGGCATATCAGATGTAAATATTACCCTAGCTTTTAGCGTGATTGGCGTGTTTATCCTTGCTTTGTTTACGATAGCAATGACGCTAATTAATAAGGGCATCGGCCTTAGAAGTTAATGGTATGGCGATTATCATTAATTAGATGAGATTGTTCGCATACAGGTATAAATCATTTTTCAATGCAGAGGCATGAATGAAAAACCCGATAACTGGCGATTCAAAAGCCATTATTTCTAATCAAGATGGTATACATGAAAAGCTTGATGAAGTGGTGAAAAAGCATTTATCACATACTTTTCAAAAACCTTATCAAGCGCATACTAAACAAGCGTTTGATGAGGTAAATGCACAAGTACAAGCATTTTTAGCTAAAAACCCGCAAGGTGAAATTATTTTAGATGCCTGCTGCGGCGTAGGGCAAAGTACACGCATACTGGCAGCGCAAAACCCGAAAGCTTTAGTGATTGGTGTTGATAAATCGGCACACCGTATTAATCGCAATGTAGAAGGTTTTTCGAAAGAAGAAGGCTATGAAGCACAAAACTTTGTTTTAGTACGTGCTGACTTGAATGATTTTTATCGCTTAGTGAAAATAGCAGCGTGGCCTGTATCTAAGCATTTTATTTTATATCCCAATCCTTGGCCAAAATCTAAGCATTTGCAGCGTCGTTGGCATGGTAGTGCCGTATTTCCGCAAATGACTAGTATTGGTGATAAGCTCATTTTACGCAGTAATTGGCCCTTGTATTTACAAGAGTTTCAACAAGCGGCTAAGCAAGTTCACTTATCAGGTGAATTAAATACATTGCCGATTAGTGAGCAGCCATTAACGCCATTTGAAGCCAAATACCAAGCGAGTGGCCAAGTGTGTTGGCAACTCATACTTGAACGATGAGTTACTGAAAATAGCCATTATGTGGCTATTTTTACTAATGCTCGCCATTTTGAATGCTAACAAGAATTGTACTTTTAATTAAAAATCAGCGGCTTACGTGTTTGGCATGACTATTGATTATTCTTTAACATTATTCTGTGTTGAGGAAGTCATAATGAAAGCAATGAAAACTAAAATGCTGATGTTAATGGTTATGTTTGTTAGCTTTATTCAAGCGGGTTTAATGTATGCAAGCACACTGGTTAATTAACTATCCCAGTGTTAATTACTTAGGCTATGATCATTATCAGCCTGCTTTATTTTGAAAGTAGAAGACATTTATGTGTTTTTTTATTAAAGTGCCACATTTAGATGATTACCTTAGTGGCTTTTTATACTAACGATGAAGCAAAGTAAACGTACGGCACAAGCATCCAATGAATCTTTACATCGAATTTTCACTGTTGCTGAAGCGCCAGATTCAACTTTAGGGTTAATAGAACAAGAAATGTCGCAAAACCTTGCCGGCTTTCTTAATAACCATATTGTTGCCAGTAAAAATGCTTTAACGGATATAGAGCAGGACTTTATTTCGCCAAGCATACCAGAGCAACCTGAGTTTGTTTCTGAGCATATGCGTCATTTGTTAGACAAGCTCGTCGCCCAATCGGTTCATACCGCTAGCCCAAGTTTTATTGGTCATATGACCTCAGCCTTACCTTCTTTTATTTTACCTTTATCTAAGTTGATGGTGGGCTTAAATCAAAACTTAGTTAAAGTTGAAACCTCAAAAGCGTTTACACCATTAGAGCGACAAGTGTTGGGTATGATGCACAACTTAGTGTACCAGCAAAATGAAGACTTCTATCAGTCGTGGATGCATAGCGCTAACCATTCTCTCGGGGCATTTTGCTCTGGTGGCACTGTGGCCAATATTACCGCGCTATGGGTTGCGCGTAATAAGTTATTAAAGGCTGATGGTAACTTTAAAGGTATTTCTCGATCTGGCCTGTTTGCAGCTTTGCAGCATTACGGTTATCAAGGTTTAGCGATCCTTGTTTCTGAACGTGGTCATTATTCATTAAAGAAATCAGCAGACGTATTAGGTATTGGACAAGACAGTGTTATTGCCATTGAAACGGATGAAGATAACAAAATTGATTGCCAAAAGTTAGCTGAAAAGTGCCAAGCGTTAGCTAAAGAAAATATTAAAGTGTTGGCTATTGTTGGCGTGGCAGGTACAACCGAAACAGGTAACGTTGATCCGCTTGATAAAATGGCTGATATTGCCCAGCAGTATCAGTGTTTTTTCCATGTTGATGCGGCATGGGGTGGGGCTACTTTACTATCAAATAAGCACCGAAACTTACTCCGTGGTATTGAACGTGCGGATTCGGTAACTATTGATGCGCATAAGCAAATGTATGTGCCAATGGGCGCCGGCGTGGTTTTATTTAAAGACCCTTCTTCTGTAGCTGATATAGAACATCATGCAGAATACATACTACGTAAAGGCTCAAAAGATTTAGGTAGTCATACCCTCGAAGGCTCACGTCCGGGGATGGCGATGTTGGTTTATGCAAGCTTGCATATTATCAGCCGTCCAGGTTATGAAATGTTGATTAACCAAGCGATTGAAAAAGCTGAGTACTTTGCAGACATAATCAGGCAACATGAAGATTTTGAATTAATCACTAAGCCAGAGCTTTGTTTACTAACTTATCGCTATGCACCAAAATCAGTGCAAGCATTATTAGCTAGAGCAACCAAAGAGCAGCAAGCAGAAGTGAATATTTTGTTAGGTAAGTTGACTAAGTTTATTCAAAAGCGTCAACGTGAAGATGGTCGCTCTTTTGTTTCACGTACTAGAATTCGTGTTGCTCGTTACAATAATGAGAAAGTGATTGTATTTAGGGTGGTATTAGCAAACCCTTTAACCAGCAAAGAAAACTTACACGATATCTTAGCTGAACAATGCCAGTTAGCCCAAGAAAGTGAAAATTTCTTACCAAAGTTATTAGCAGCAGCGAAAAGCTAATGTTCAAGCGGCTTTCATCGCATAAATAGCCGCAAACTTTGTGTGCGGCTATTTATTGAGTTATGAAAAAATCATCACAAAACCACTAATTAACTATTCGCCGTGTGCTTATTTCGCTTGTTGCTCCAATAGCCATTGATCGCTATTGGCTTCCAGTACGTTTAGTGGAATTGAACCACTACCTAAAATCATGTCATGAAAGCTTCTTATATCAAACTTACCACCTAAGGTTGATTCAGCTTGTTCACGTAATTCCAATATTTTTAGTTGGCCAACCTTGTACGCTAATGCTTGACCTGGCCATGAAATATAGCGATCAATCTCATTGACGATATCTTCTTTTGATTTAGCGGCATTTGCTATGAAGTAGTCGATTGCTTGTTGGCGAGTCCAACCCTTATGATGTATGCCAGTATCAACTACTAAACGAATTGCTCGCCACATATCATAGGTGAGTTGACCAAATCGAGAGTAAGGATCCGTATATAAACCCATGTCGTAACCTAAGCGCTCACTGTATAATCCCCAGCCTTCGGTAAATACGGTGAAATCCATATAGCGACGAAAATTAGGTAGTTCGCCTAACTCCATTTGTAGTGCTATTTGTAAATGATGGCCTGGTACCGCTTCATGGACACTGAGTACTTCCATTTCATATTTTGGTCGAGTATGAGGTTGATACAGGTTCACATAATATAATCCTGCGCGCGTGCCATCTGCTGCTGGAGGAAAATAGTATGCGGTTGTTGTATCTGGAGCGCTTGAGTCAGGAATAGGAATAACCCCATAAGGCATGCGAGGTAGTTTTCCAAAAAGATTTACTAATTGTGGGTCTAGGCGTTTTGATATGGCTTGATAACCTTCAAGTAGTGCTTCTGGAGTATCGTAATAAAATTGTGGATCAGTACGTAAAAACGTTAAGAATTCACTAAAGCTACCTTCAAATTTTACCTCTTTAATTACTTGCTCCATTTCAGCTCTATTGCGAGCGACTTCCTCTAAGCCGATTTGATGGATTTCATCTGCAGTTAAATCTGTGGTGGTATAATAATGAATTAAATCTTGATAATGGGCTTTGCCGTTTGTTAGATCCCATACACCCGACGTATCACGACAAGCAGGTAAATATTCATCGTTTAGAAAATTATACATTTCTTGATAGGCAGGAATAACATGATCTTTGATTACGGAGAGCGCTTGATTAGTTAATTCTTGTTGCTGGCTTTGGCTAATTGTTTTCGGGTAATCTTTAAACTTGCTGAAAAACAAACTGTCTTGAGGATCGGTGACTAAATGTTGCTTTACTTGTGCGGGAACTCGAGAGATTGTGATTTTAGGTGGCACAATGCCTTGCTTAATACCTTGTTTCATCAAGGCAGTTGTTTGGGTAATTAATGTTGGTAATTTTTTAAGTCGGACTAACCAATTCTCATAATCTTGCACGTCATTAAAAGGAAAGAAGCTTGCGTATTGGTCTATCATTTGAACGCCTTCAAGCTGATTTACGGGCATTAAATGACGAGCGTATTTAAAGGCGTTAATTTTTGATTGAGTTTGCCATTTAAATAAATCGTAATTGATTTTGTCCATTTTATTTAATGACTGATAATCAATCTGTGCTAACTCTGTTAAAACGGTTTTATTTTGCTCCTGTATTGCTAATTGTGCCGTTAAAGAAAGGTCGCTCCATTGATCGTTAAATCGCGTATCACCTAAATAAGAAGCCATTTCTGGGTTGTCTTTTAAATACCGTTGCCAATCTTTAGCAAGTAACTCGTTTAATTGCTCAGTTGCCGATGCTTGATTTGCAGTGGCATTTTCTTGAGGGGCTGTGCAGCTTATTATGGCGAATATTGTTATCAATGTGATACAAGCTTTGCCAATTAATGCTAAGCCAGTATTAACATGCCTTAAACTTTTCATCATGTTGTCCTTTTTGTTAGTGGAGCGCTTTAAATCCAAATGCAATTAAAAACGTAGCAGTGAATATGTATTACAGCAATGACTTAGCAAAAGTAGTATTACTAAGTCTTAAGAAATAGGTCTTAAAAAATAGGTCTTAACAGATTAGCCTTAACTGTTACCCGTTAAGCAGAAAATAACAGTTGTTTATGTACAGTAGTACTTATAGAGGTAATTTGATAGTAAAAGTTAAACCTTGATTTAACTCGCTCTGTGCTTCGATTGAGCCACCAAAATGTTGTACCACTAAATTATAAATGATGTGAGTGCCTAAACCTGTACCACCATTCTCACGTTTAGTGGTAAAAAAGGGTTCAAATATTTTCTTTAAATTCTCTTTCGACATACCCTTGCCATCATCTTTATAGTCTATATGTAATGTGGCATCATCGACCTTTACGGTTAAGTAAATATTACCAGTTTCATTGGAGTCAAAAGCATGGATTAATGTGTTTAGGAGCAGGTTACTGATGATTTGGTACAATGAACCCGCGTCAATATTTATCTGATCCTGACAGCTATCTATATGCAGTTTGTGGTTGAACTCTTTTAATCTTGGTTTGAGTGTTGTTAATACCTCTTCAATAAATACATTCACCTGAATGTCACGAGCATTATCGAGAGATTGATCAACAGCTACTTGTTTAAAGCTTCTAATCAGTGTTGCTGCCCGGTTTGATGAGTGTTCTATGATGTTTATGGAGTCAGCGGCGGTGCTCAAATAGGATTTTAATTCGCTCGCTTTCAAGGTTTGAGCTTCATAGCTTTTACTGAGTTTTTGATGCGCTTCTTGTAGGTGGCTTATTGCGGTTATACTGATGCCAACAGGGGTATTAATTTCATGCGCAATACCTGCTACTAATCTTCCTATTGCTGCCATTTTCTCTTGTTCAACAAACTTTTCTCTTGTTCTTTCAAGTTGCTGAGTACGCTTAGTTACTTTTTCCTCTAAATTTGCATTTAATGCTTGTGTCATCTCCGTCGCATGAACCATATGATCGCGTAATTGGGTGATTTCAGTAGCGCTGTCTATTTTACTGACATCAATACTAGGGTCTTTCGAGTAACGGCTTAATAACTCTAAGGGTTTGCTAAGCTTGTGTACTAAATATAAACCAACGAATAAAATAATAATGGTTGAACTAGCGGTAATCACAATCACTAGAATGAGGATGGACTCTAATGATTCTTTGGCTAAGGACTCAGGAATTGCGGCGTAAATACTCCAATCGAGCGCTTCATTTTCGCCAAACTCATCCATATCAGCAAAGCCAGATATTACATTGATTCCTAGAGCATTTTTATAACGTTTACTACTGTTTTGTTGTGGTAAATATAATTCTTCTAAAAGACTCTCATCCACAGATAAATCAGCAAAGGTTTTTCCTACCATATTCAGCTTACTTGAAAGTACAATAACACCATCATTATCAATAATTTGTATTGCTATATCACCTTTGGTGCGGCTGTCAAATTGCCTAATGATTTTTTCAAGTTCTTCGAAAGCTATGGTGGACACTAAAATTTTAATTACTTGGGTATTCGACTCATCAGTGATTGGTGTTAATAACTTTACTGTATGTTGTTGTTCAAATTGGTGAGCATTGGTGAAAAACACTTGTCCTTGGCGTAAGTCTTTAACCTGACTTAGCAGTTGTTTAGCACTTTCTGGCCAGTGTTCGGCGTCATTATGAAGCAAAGCAGCTTCGCTGCTGGCAATAACTTTTAAGTTTAAATCAAAAACATCAATGCGTTTTATAAATCGACTTTCTTTGTTAATTTCTTTTAAGTATTGGGAAATGTCATCTAGGTTATCGGTTTCAAAAACATTTGCTTGACTGAGTACTTTAATTTCACTTTTTCGTTGTTGTAGTACTCTATCTAAATCTCTGGCCAGTAAGTAAGTGCTTTCTAGCAGCTCTTCACTGGCTAGGTTTAGTAGTTGGTCGGACATTCGAGTATAAACAAAATACACTTGAATGATAGCGGGAAAAATGGCGATTAAGAGTACTAAAGTAAAAACACGGGACTTAAAGCTTTTTAATATGTTTTGCACATTATGAGTCCCGAAAACTTTTAAAGAAATTATTTTTAGTATAATTGTAGACGGGAAAGACTTTTATGCCACTTTGGTCTATGTTTTTTCTAGTTTTTTTTGGACTTTGTTTGAATTAGCTTAAAAGCTGTAACAGACATAATTTGATGTGTTACAGCAATAAAAGTATGGCTTGTTAGTGATACGGGTTTTTTGGTTATAAACTAACGGGTAGGTTATCAATTAATCTAGCTTTACCTAAGTAAGCAGCTGCAAGAATGACGATTTCTTTATCACCTGGTAGTGCTGGTGCTAGCGTCTGTGCATGACATAAATTAATGTAATCGGTTTTTAAGCCGGCTTGCTCTAGTTTTTCGCTAGCTTGCATCACAAGAGCGGCATAATCTCTAGGTTGTTGGTTGGTACGTAATTGGTCACTTAACCACTGTAATGTCTGGAAGAGGGTTGGCGCTACAGCCATTTCTTCAGGCGTTAAATAGCCATTACGTGAACTCATGGCAAGCCCTGAAGCTTCACGGATTATTTCCACAGGAATAATTTCAACCGGCATAGATAAATCTTCAACCATGGTTTTGATCACTTGTAGTTGTTGATAATCTTTTGAGCCAAAACATGCTACATCGGGTTGTACTAAGTTAAATAATTTACACACTACCGTGGCAACACCTCGAAAGTGTCCAGGACGGCTAGCACCACAATGTAAATCTGAAATATTTGGTACTTCAACAAAACTATTCTCACCCACACCTTTAGGGTAAATGGTGCTTGCTGTGGGCGTGAAAAGTAAATCGGTATCTACCGACGTTAAACTTGCTTTATCTTGCGCTAGCGTACGTGGGTAATTGTCTATATCTTCGTTAAGGCCAAATTGCATAGGGTTTACAAAGATACTAACAATAACTTTGTCGGCATGTTTGTGAGCCGCTTTTACTAACGCTAAGTGGCCATTATGCAAATTACCCATTGTCGGTACAAAAGCGATGGTTAAACCTGCCATTTTCCAAGCTTTTACTTGTGCACGTAACTCGTCGATATTTTCAATTGTGTTCATAGTTTTGTTTATCTGTTTATTTATCTTTTTGCCCAAAGGAGCTTACTTAACCTTTCAATGAGAGAGCCTCGAAAAGTTACTTAAATATGTGCTCATCTCCGGGGAAGTTACCGAGTGAAACTTCACTGATATAAAGCTCGATGGCTTTTTTAATATCACCCGTTTCCTTGATAAAGTTACGTGAAAACTTAGGCATGTAACTACAAGATATCCCTAAAGCGTCATGCATAACCAGTATTTGGCCATCTGTGTATTTACCCGCACCAATACCAATAGTAGGAATTGAAATAGCTTCAGAAATCGCTTTACCAAGAGGTTCTGGAATACATTCTAGTACTAAAAGTTGAGCACCAGCAGCTTCGAGTGCTTGGGCATCTTTAATCATTTGTTGGGCTTTATCGTCTTCTCGACCTTGCACTTTAAAGCCACCAAAGACATTGACTGATTGCGGCGTTAACCCTAAATGCGCACAAACTGGGATGCCGCGTTCAACTAAAGATTTAATGGTGTCAACTAACCACGAGCCGCCTTCCATTTTGACCATGCTAGCACCTGCTTGCATTAGTTTAGTGGCGTTAGTGAGTGCTTGCTCGGTTGTGGCATAAGTCATAAAAGGCATATCGCCAATGATAAGGGTGTCTTCAACACCACGTTTCACGCATTGAGTATGATAAGCCATATCATCAATTGATACAGGCAGCGTATCGTCTTGGCCTTGAAGTACCATGCCAAGAGAGTCACCAATTAATATGGCGTGAATACCAGCTTGATCGAATAACTTGGCAAAGCTTGCATCGTATGCCGTAATGGTTGAAATTTTTTCCCCTTGCTGTTTCATTTTTAACAAGGTTGAGGTCGTTATTTTAGCCATATAGTTCTCAAAAAGTTAGTTTGAGTAATTGCTCAATTTTCGCTACTTTCGCATAATTGAAATTCTAGCGCAATAGCTTAGCTTAGCCTTGTTATGCCATTGTTAGCAATATTTTGGCTCAATAGTTTTACACTTTCACCATTAGGTAAGGCTAGATCAGGTGCTATTTCAAACAAAGGTAATAATACAAATTCACGTACGTGCATGCCATAGTGCGGTACAGTAAGACGTTCATTGTTGATGACTTGATCACCAAATAGAATAATATCGAGATCTAAAATACGAGCGCCCCAGCGATTTTCTTTTCTTACTCTTCCTGCTTTGTTTTCGATAGTTTGTAAGGCATCAAGTAGTGCAATGGGACTTAGTGATGTTTCTAAAGCAAGCACTGCATTAATATAGTCATCTTGATCTTGTGGCCCCATGGGTTTACTGAGGTAAAGAGAAGATACTTCGGTTACCAAACTTTGCGGAATATGCTTTATCTCAGCAATTGCTTTGTGAACTTGTTCAATTGGCTTAGATAAATTACTCCCTAAGCCAATATAAGCTGTGGTACGAGAAACGGTCATAACGTGAGTTTCAGTAACCTATTCTTTAGTAAAATTGGTTGAAGGCTTTCTACGTTTTCTTGGCGTACGTCGACGTTTTGGAATGCCTTTAATACCTTTAACCATTTGCAGTTTGGCCTCAGGGGATACATTTTGAAAATCTGTCCACCATTTAGCTAGCTCAGCTAGTTGACTATTGTTGGATTCAATCTCACTACGCAGTAATAAGAAGTCGTAGCCGGCGCGAAATTTAGGGTGCTCAAAAACTTTAAACGCTTTTTTCCCTTCTCGGCGGACAAGTTTGTCTTGTAATATCCAAATATCTTTCATTACCCCTTGAAAGCGTTTAGGGATTGCGATGCTGCGTTGTTGTTCAGGCATTATTTCATTAAGGGCAGCAAAAAAAGCATCTTGAGGAGATAATGAATTATTCATATTAAGCTGGTCAATGTAGTGTCTGAGCGGGTACCAAAGCATGGCAGCAAAAAGGAATGCTGGCGTAACACGTTGATCATTGTTAATTCGCTTATCAGTATTGCTCATGGCGAGCATGATAAAGCGCTTAAGTTGCTCATCATTATTATCTAATGCTTGATCAACAGCAGGGAAAAAGAACTTAAACAAATGGTAATGGCGTAATTGTTCAAAGTTTTCAATCGCTTTGCCTGACAAAAATAATTTTAAAAACTCTTCAAACATTCTCGCCGCTGGAATATTTGCCATTAAAGGTGCAAGTTCTTTGATAGGCGCTTTGGTTTTTGCTTCTATCTCCATATCTAGCTTGGTGGCAAAACGTATTGCTCTAAGCATTCGAACAGGATCTTCACGGTAACGAGTCTCGACATCACCAATTAAGCGTACAACTTTATTTTCAATATCTTTAACGCCGTTGGCAAAGTCATACACTTTAAAATCTTTTGTTGAGTAATAAAGTGCGTTAATGGTGAAGTCTCGTCGTTGAGCATCTTCGTCAATGGTGCCGTAAATATTGTCACGTAACAGCATGCCATGTTCACTTTGTTTTGAAGTTTTTTTATCTTGTTTATCTTTTTCATCGTGGTGACCACGAAAGGTTGCTACCTCGATAATTTCTCGGCCAAAGACAATATGAGCTAAGCGAAATCTACGGCCTATTAAGCGGCAATTACGAAACAAGGCTTTGATTTGTTCTGGGGTTGCATTGGTGGCAATATCAAAATCTTTTGGCTTAAGGCCAAGTAAAATATCGCGAACACCACCACCTACCAAGTAAGCGTCATAGCCTCCTTTATTGAGACGATACAGTACTTTTAGAGCACTATCACTGATAAATTGGCGAGAAACAGGGTGCTGATCACGCGATAGCACAATAGGGTTATTAAGTATTGCTTCTGTTTGCTTGGCTTTAGTTGCTTTTGAGCCTAAAACCTTTTTGCATAGGTTGATTACGCTTTTGATGATGCAAACCTTTTTGAATAAAAAATTGTCTAAAAAATAATGGCGCAATCATACAGTAATCATGCCCGAAAGAGAATGAAAATGCAGCGATATTTGTTTATCACCGCATTAAAAATATTTGATTAAGCCATTTGCTTTACCAAGGTAACACTTCACCATTTGAGTGTTTAAATACACCTGTTTCGGCCATGGTTAAGTTGTCCATTAATGTTAATAATCGCTGAGCGGATACTTGGGCACTAATATCCCCATTACTGGTATCTCCTGGGGCGTTTACCATGTCAGTTTGTACGTAACCGGGATGATAAATACCCACTGCTATTTGCTGAGGTGCTAAGTCTTGGGCTAGTGACATGGCGCCAATATTGAGGGCGGCTTTAGACATTCTATAGCCATAACGCCCGCCAGAGGTGTTATCTGTGATAGAGCCCATTCTCGAAGTAATGAAGGCGACTTTACTACCGGCACTAAAATTAGTCAGTAATTGTTGCGTTAATGCTAATGGTGCAAGAGCATTGACATTAAATTGCTCAACAATGGTATCTTTATTGAAGTCAGTTAAGTTTTCATTGCGTAAGATGCCCGCATTATTAATCAGTAAATCTATTTCAATGTTACTTAGTGCCTCTTTTGCTTTAGAAATCCCTTCGTTGGTAGAGATATCAACTTGGTCGATCACAGTGGCACCAAGGGCGTCAAGTTGCGGTGAGCTTTGTCTGCATAATGCATAAACCTTATCTCCATTTTGTTGGCAAATTTTAGCCATCGCTAAACCTATGCCTCTATTGGCGCCGGTAATTACAATTGTTTTAGACATAATTTATCCTCGTTTGAATAGATACTTTTTGACTGACTGCTTTAAGCTGGTCGTGTCAAAGTGAATGGCTTGGTAATCGCTGCATATTCTCCACCACCAAGGCGAGCTAAAGGGGCTACTTTATCTGCATGTACTTTGATGCGCTCTTTACTATCTAGCTCAATAACTTCATCGTTTAGATAGACTTGTTTTACTTCAACAAAAATTAACGTTTGTGGTATTTCACCGAGCTCTTTAATTTCGTAAAGCTCACAACCATAGGCAATATCACAGCACTTGAGTCTAGGTAAAGAGAAGCCATCAAAGTCTACAGTTTCAAGGTTAGCCTGGCTAAGTTCTGACTCTCCGTGTTCAAGTGTTTGCGCTGTTTGTGTGACAATTTTAGCGTCTTTTTCTGAGGCAATATGAATGACTATTTTTTTATTGTTAAGCATATTGACTAAAGTATCTTTGCTATCGCCACTGGGCTTTTTTCCTACAGATAGCATAAGTATGGCTGGCTCACTAGAAACGGCAGTAAAATAAGAAAACGGTGCTAAATTATAACTACCATTATTAGAGTCGGTTAACGCCCATGCGATAGGGCGAGGAATAATGGTTTGTGTCATCAAGTGATAACGTTGGTTGGCGGAAAAGTCAGAAAAGGTTAAATTCATGGCTAAAGTCTACTTATTAGGTTTATATTCAATTGCTTCTTTAGGGCATTGATAGGTGCCCACGTTGATAGCTTAATGTTGTTCTATATTTATCTCTTTTACTGTTGGCACTTTGTCTCTAGACCAATGTTGTATCGCCCAATCAATAATATCACTTACTCTTTCGTGGGCTAAATCAGGCGGCGTTTCATGTCCTAAAAACGTTAGGGCTGCAATTAAGGCAGGTTGTGGATGATCATTATTAATTGCTGGCGCTTTATTTTGCTTACTCAGTTTATATCCTTGGTCAGTGATCGCTAAAGGAATATGCCCATATTGTGGTGCTTGTTTATTGAGTGTAGCAAATAAACTTAATTGCCTTGCTGTTGGCTCAAGTAAATCACAACCACGAATTACATGATTAATGCCTTGATAAATATCATCATGCACTACGGCTAATTGGTAGGCAAAAAGCCCGTCTTTACGATGAATGATGAAGTCCTCTTCGGCTAATGCTTGATTACATTGAACGTCACCCTGAAAAATATCAGTAAAATGACTAATGCCTTGTTGATTAATAAGGCGTGTAGCACTGTGATGTTGAGGATGGTTTAGTTGTCGGCAATGTCCTTGGTATATGCCACCAAGTGCTTTAATTTCAGCACGTGTACATTGACAATAATAACTTAATTTTTGTTGCTGAATGTCGTTGAGAAGGGCTTGATAGCGTTCAAACTGTTGGCTTTGATAAAGCACTTGTTCATCCCAGTATAAACCAAACGCTTCTAATGTAGATAAAATGTCAGCGCTTGCACCTGCTTGCTCTCTTGGCGGATCAATATCTTCAATTCTGACTAACCATTGCCCTTGTTCTCCAGATGAATTGATATGCGATTTTGCATCTAAAAAACTGGCGAATGCAGCAATTAAAGAACCAAAATGAAGAAGGCCAGATGGGGATGGAGCAAAGCGACCTCGATACCTTTGATTAACTAAGGTGTTTGGTCGCTTATTTTGCTGAGTGGTTTGTTTAACGTTAAGCGTATTCAATGGCTTAGCCAGCCATTTGACGCTCTTTAATTTCAGCTAATGTTTTACATTCAATGCATAAATCGGCTGTAGGTCGCGCTTCTAATCGACGAATACCAATTTCAATACCACAAGACTTACAGAAACCAAATTCATCTTCTTCAATTAATTGGAGAGTTTTTTCAATTTTCTTAATGAGTTTACGCTCACGATCTCGAGTACGAAGTTCAAGGCTGAACTCTTCTTCTTGCGCCGCTCTATCAACTGGATCTGGGAAATTTGCTGCTTCATCTTGCATATGAGTTACGGTACGGTCAACTTCTTCACGAAGTTGTACACGCCAAGCGTCTAAGATTTTTTTGAAGTGCTCTTGTTGTGGAGCACCCATGTATTCTTCATCAGCTTTTTCAACGTAAGGTTCAACACCAGCTAATGCCATTACACCTAATGCTTTATTTTTACTCGTTGGCATGCTTTATCTCCTAATGCTACAAAGACCAAGGTTGCTAGATGGTTATCACACAACGCTTTTTGGTTGTAAGTGCCAATACTATTGATAATAGACCTAAAATATCAGGTTTATATTGTACCGCCTTAAAGAAAAAACAAGGCTTCCGATAAATTAATCGGGAAATAAAAAATAACTTTAGCGTAATCAGTGGGTTAGTTTTTGTTGCTAACCTGTGGTTTTAAATTATTTTTATTGTTTTTTTTAAGGGCAAGCTTTTTTAGCAATTTTTGCTAGGGTTCGTCAATCATTATCTTTATAAAATAGTTTAAATAACGGTGTTTATTTCTGTTGTTATTTCCATTTTAGTGAACGCACTATTTAATTCTATTTCGGCTTTGTAGGCGATTATTTCTACGCCTGCAGATTTTGCTTCAATGATTAATTCGTTGTACTTTTTATCTATATGTTTGGCTATTTTCACACAATTAATGCCTGAGTGTAATACCGCAAAAAGCAATACTGCACGTTGGCCTTGTTGAGCGACTTCGATCAGCTCTCGTAAGTGTTTTTGTCCACGAGTGGTCACAGCATCGGGAAAATAGCCTTGTTCACCTTCTAATAAGGTGACACTTTTAACTTCAATGTATACATCAGGTTTGGTTGAGCCAGATAACAAAAAGTCAATTTTACTGTTTTCACTGCCATACTTTACTTCCCTTTGTATGCGAGGGTAGTCGGTAAGTTGTGTGATTAATTGATTAGATATTGCTTCTTCAACTAACTGATTTGCCCTGATGGTATTAACACAAATATAATGGTTATTTGCGGTTTGGGTGATCTCCCAACTAAAAGGGTATTTACGTTTAGGATTATCAGAGGTGCTATACCAGACAATATCGTTTGGCTCTGCACAGCCAGACATCGCGCCAGTGTTAGCAACATGCAACGTGGTGTCCGTATTATCAGCTAATATTACATCAGCAAGAAAACGTTTATAGCGTTTAATTAGGGTGGCTTTTTGAAGCGGTGGGGTAAACAGCATTTGCTTTAGACCTGTGAGAGCAGAGGTATCGTATAAGCAAAATGGTATCTTGTGTGGGTCAATTTATCACTATTTTTTTATAAATTTGCCACGGCGCTGTTCTGATTATTTATAAAGCTGTTTAGCCAAGCTTTGGCATTGACAGAGTCACTGAAAAAGTGAAATTGAATAGGGCAGTTTTGGTAAATACGTTGTAACTGCATTTGTAACGTATCAGCATGGGTGGTGTCATTAATGACTGCTGCTATGGCTATCATGCCATGCTCAATTCTATAGTGGGTGGTTTCTATTAAAGATTGTTCTGCATCTGGGGTGAAAACACTATTGCCTCGGTAAGAAATTAGCGAAGCCCACGGGTTGCCACTCATTTTTTGAGTGTATCTTTCAATGTCTTGTTGGTACATTCTGGCGATATCTTCATCGAACGGTCCCTGAGCATCTACTAATAAAATGTTGTTTTCTTGTTCGATACTATAACTTCCTTGCCTGAAATTTTGCATGTTCCCCCCAATAGATAAAAATTTTCTGGACATGATTGATAGCAAGTTTTCCATTGCTTGCCAAGTAAGCATAATTTATTTTCTTTGCAAGTTTATATTCTATTTGTTTTTCAAATAAGTATAACTGGTCAGCTGTTTTTAATAATAATTACTTCCAGCCTAACTTTTCTTCAAAATCTTGATCTAATTGTTTAGCAAAGTCTTTAGCATGCATAGCCACTTGCTCTAACATTTTTTCTTCTTCTGATTCAGGGATAAACTTAGGTACTTTTACTGGGTAGCCGCTTTCATCGATCGCCATAAAGCTGATAAAACAGCGATTGGTAATAACGGTATTGCTACCTTTTGGATCTCTCGCTCGAATGACAACATAAATATGCATGCTAGATTGGCCGGTATGTACTATTTGAGCGGTTACAGACACCATTTGTCCAACAAGAATGGGGCGAATAAAGCGGATGCCATTCGCTGAAACCGTTACACTATAACGCTTACTCCATTTTGCTGCACAGGCATATGAAGCTTGATCTATCCACTTCATGACCATGCCACCGTGCACCTTACCGCCAAAATTCACATCGGTTGGCTCTGCAAGAAAACAAAACTCGACACTGTTATCATTGTTATTACTCATCACTCATAAGCCTATTTTGTAGTCGTTCAGCTATCAGTATAGTCAAGATAAAAGGCTTAGCTATTGAAGGTGAATAAATACTTAAAATGGTGGAGGCAAATTTTTTTAACAGTGAAAAACTGATACGTAGCGCAGTAATAGCTATTAAAAATTGTTATTATAAAGTCACTTTTTTGCTGTGTTTTTGTCAAGTACCGTGTCTTTACCTATAAACGCTATTCAATCTCAATTTTGTCAGACCATCACCACTGATAATATGGTGATATTATCGGCGCCGCCGGGCGCTGGTAAATCGACATGCTTACCTTTATGGCTGTTGACACTTACAGAATTTTCTCAACAAAAGATTTACTTGCTACAGCCGCGAAGATTGGCGGTGAAAAATATTGCTACCTATTTAGCCAATCAACTGAATGAGCCGGTAGGAAATACCATAGGTTATCGGTTAAGAAATGAAACCAAAGTTTCCGAAAAAACACGATTGGAAGTAATTACAGAAGGTATATTAACGCAAATAATTCAACGCGATGCCGAGCTTAGTGAGTGTGCATTAGTGATTTTTGATGAATTTCATGAACGTTCTTTGCATGGCGATCTTGCTTTTGCATTAGCACGCGATATTCAGCAGGGATTACGTGAAGAGTTAAAAATACTGTTGATGTCAGCGACTTTAGATATTGAATATTTAACTGACGCTTTACCTGATGCCAAAATTTTAAGAAGCGACGGTCGAAACTTTCCTATTGAGTACAGTTATCAAGCACCTGCCAATATACAACGCTGGCGTGACCATACAATAAGCGTGATTAAGCAGCAAATGATTGAGCACCAAGGCTCTATCTTGGTTTTTTTACCCGGTGTTGGTGATATTCGTTTTATTAGTCAAGCTCTTGAGCAGTATTGTCCTGACGATTTACTTTTATGCCCGTTATTTGGTGACCTTAGCTTACAACAACAGCAACAAGCGATAAAACCCTGTGACTTAGGGCAGCGAAAATTAGTACTTGCCACCAATATCGCAGAAACCTCTTTAACGATTGAAGGGGTGAATATGGTTATAGATAGTGGCTTTGAAAAGCTGGCTATTTATGACCCGGCTAGCTTAATGAATAAATTGAACCAGCAACAAATTTCAAAGGCATCAGCCATACAAAGGGCAGGTCGTGCAGGTCGTTTAATGGCAGGACGCTGTATTCGTTTATATTCAAAAGATGATTTTCAGCGCAGGCCTGAGCAAAGTCGCCATGATATTCAACAAGCCGATTTATTACCAACATTGATTGAGGTTGCTCGTTGGGGTGTGAGTCGTCTAGCAGAGCTCCCTTTTTTAGAATTCCCTAGTGAAACTAAAGAACAACAAGCATGGCAAGAATTACAAAGCTTGGCGATCGTTGATAAGCAACACAGGTTAACAGAGCATGGCCAACAAGTTGCAAAACTGCCTTGTCATCCTCGTTTTGCGCATATGCTGATTCAAGCCAAAAATATAGATGACAAGAGTGCGTTACTGGCTTGTATGCTCACGGCACTTTTGGAAGAGCGAGATATTTTATCGAAAGACAAAGCGCAATGTGATTGTGATATCAGTCACCGTATTGAGCAATTAATCGCTTCTTGGCATAAGCCCTATGGTGTTGTGAGTAATATTGTTAAGCAAGTGAACGCATTAGCGAAAAGTGTAAAACTCAGTCAACATAAAATTAGTGCTTTGCTTAGGCAATTACCCGTTGAAATGACGGGGTTATTACTGGCGTATGCTTACCCAGAGCGAGTTGCAATAACAAGAAATTCGTCTGGAGACTATGTGTGTGCTAACGGTAAAGGTGTTCGCATTGATGAGCAAGATATGATGGCGGCTGAGCCTTTTATTCTTGTTGCAGATTTAATGAAAGTTCAAAATGTTTTACGGGTTCGTTTGGCTGCAAGGATTGAGTTAGCTCAAATTGAGCAAGTGTTTACTAAAGATATTGTTGAGCAAGAGTTAGCACTGTTTGATGATGTTAGCGGCAAGATTCTTGTCAGAAAACAAGTGAAACTTGCGGCACTGGTTTTATCTGAAACTATCTCAAATAAAACAATTGATACAGAAACTATCATTCAGATGTGGTGCGATTATGTGCGTCAAAAGGGCTTAAAAGTATTATCTTGGCAACCTAAAGATATTGCCCTAAAAGCACGCTGGCAGTGGTTGGTAAGCTTCTTCCCAGAATATAATTTACCGCTTATCTCCGAGCAGTTTCTCCTTGACAATTTATCGACCTGGTTTGCACCGTTTGTTGGTGAAATACGATCCAAAGCTAAGTTGGCTAAACTTGATTTATCTAACATGTTATTGTCTCAATTAGACTATCAACAACAACAAATATTATCGCAAGCTGCGCCGACACATTATACTGGCCCTACTGGGCGGCAGTGTCCAATCACTTACGGAAAAGAAAAGTCCCCGAAAGTATCACTACCCATGCAAGAAGTATATGGTTTACAGCACACACCTCAAGTCGGGCTAACTAATAATAACCGGATGAATAACAAGGGTGGTGTAGCGCTTGTTTTAGAGTTATTATCGCCCGCACAACGGCCTATTCAAGTCACACAAGATCTTGAGCAGTTTTGGGCGGGCAGCTATAAAGCTGTACAAAAAGAGATGAAAAGTCGTTACCCCAAACACTACTGGCCTGATGATCCTGCTAATGCAAAAGCAACCAATAAAACCAAGCGTCATATTGAGAATAACCCAGCAAGATAAGATTAGGACTTAACAAATTAATGGTAACAAAGAAAAAAAACAGTAAACCTGCAGTTCAAGTAAGTAATAAATCTTGGGTAAGCTGGCTATTAAGTACGAGTGCAAAGCTTATCGTCGCGATTATTTTTATTGTCTTTTTCTTCACTATATATCTAGACGCGAAAGTACAAAAGAAATTTGAAGGCCAACGTTGGCAAATTCCCGCACAAATTTATGGTCAAATAGAGCAGTTATATATAGGCACTCCAGCGAGTATCAATCAACTTGCAGAAACATTGAAACTTAACGGTTATCAAAAGGTAGCTAAAGTAAGTATTCCCGGTCAGTTTACACAGTCTGATAACCGGTTAATTATCTACCGTCGAGCCTTTGACTTTCCTCATGCGAATGTAGGGGAAAGCAACGAAGCATTACAGCTCATCATTGATGTTGAACAGGGCAGGATCAGTCAACTTTTTATCGATAATGCTGCGGTAGATTCCGTAAAACTTGAGCCTATTTTATTAGCCCGTTTAGTGCCCGACAACAAAGAAGATCGTGTTTTAGTTGAACTTGAAAATGTACCCACGTTATTGCTTGATACTTTGCTTTTAGTTGAAGATCGTGATTTTTATCATCATCAAGGCATTTCTCCTCTAGGCATACTGCGCGCTTTATATAGTAATTTAGCGGCTGGTCGCACAGTTCAAGGAGGCAGTACGCTTACCCAACAGCTTGTTAAAAATATGTTTTTAACGCGGGAGCGAACGTTAACGAGAAAATTTAAAGAAGCGCTGATGGCATTGATTATTGAAGTGCGCTACAGCAAAGATCAATTACTTGAGGCTTATATAAACGAAGTTTATTTAGGGCAACATTATGCTCATGGTATTTATGGTTTTGGTTTGGCGGCTAAGTTTTATTTTGGTAAGCCAATCGAAGAACTGACGAATGCGCAAACAGCATTGTTAATCGCCCAAGTAAAAGGGCCCAGTTATTATGATCCTTGGAAGAGAGCTGATAGAGCCAAAGCGAGACGTGATTTAATTTTACGTCTGATGCTTGAGCAAAACTTTTTATCGGTAGCTGAATTTGAACAAGCGGTTTCATCGCCATTAAACATTCGCAAACAACGCCGTTTTAAAAACCAAAATTACCCAGCTTATCTGCAATTGGTTAAAAAAGAGTTGAATCAGCAATTAACTGAGAGTCAGCAAAAGTCAGGCCTTCGTGTCTTCACGGGTTTTTCACATTTGAGTCAGCAATTATTAGAGCAAACCGTTGCAGAACAATTAAATGTATTAGAAAAGCAATATCAGCAAAGTGCCTTACAAGCAGCCATGATAGTAACAGATATCGAAACTGCAGAAATTCGTGCCTTAGTAGCAGATAAACAAAGTGGTTATGCAGGTTTTAATCGCGCTTTGCATGTAGATCGTCCCATAGGATCTTTAATAAAACCCATTATTTATTCAGCCGCACTCGAGCGCTATGAGCACTATAATTTAGCCACTGTATTAGAAGATAAGCCTATTACCTTAAGTAGTGAAAAAGGACAAAAATGGCAACCTAAAAACTATGATGGTGAATACCGTGGTCAAGTACCGCTTATTGATGGTTTAGTGAAATCATTAAATATTCCTACCGTCAATTTAGGTATGGAGTTAGGTTTAAACAATATTGTGAATATGATGGATTCTTTAGGTAACACTGAAAATATTGTAGTTAGGCCATCCATGTTGCTTGGGGCAATTAATATGTCCCCATGGCAAATAAATCAATTATTTTTACCATTAGCGAATCGAGGGCGATCGTTAAAAGCACACGCGATAAACACCATTGTGACTAACAATGGTGTAACACTTTGGCGTTTTGAAGAACAACCAGAACAAATTTTATCAACTAATGCCGCTTATTTGATTGATTACGCTTTAACACAAGTGACTAAAGCCGGAACTGCAAGGTCGTTATCTTGGCGGGTTAAAGGCGGAGAACTTGCTGGGAAGACAGGTACAAGTAACGATCTCAGAGATAGTTGGTTTGTTGGTTATGATAATAAGCATTTGGTTACAACATGGCTCGGCCATGATGATAATAGATCAACGCAATTAACCGGTAGTTCAGGCGCTTTAGTGTTATTTGCCGATTATATGAAAAAGCAGGGTGTCGTTAATAAAGTTAGGGTGAAACCAGCAACAATTGCTATGACGCAATTTGAGTTACAAACAGGTAATGCTGTAGCAGCTGAATGCGAAGATATGGTTAATTATCCTGCAATCTCTTTAGGTATTCAAATAACTAATAAGTGTTTAAAAGAGAAAGTAGATAACCGCTCTTGGTTTGAAAAAATATTTGGAGATTAGGTTTGTTATCGGCTTTTGTTATCAGTAAATACCATTAAACGGAGCACCCACTACCACTAATGTTCAGTCACTTAGTAGAGTGCTCTTGTTTAATAACTCATGCCCCAACTCTCTATACTTTACTCTGTGAAACTAACGTTTAGTTTAGCCGTGGCAGCAGTATCAATAATACTAACGTTACCAATACTTTTTTGTAATTTAGCTGCTGTTTTAGTTGCGCCACGGTTTTCAGCAAAACTAATAATGTCTTCACCATTACACATTACTTTTAAAGCAACTGTTTTGTCTTTTAAATGATATGAATCAGTTGTGCGATTTAGGCGATGAACTTTATTGCTCATTGCTGCTTTACATACATCAACAAGCGCTGTTTTCATATAAGGGCTCATAGCGGCTTGGCTTGATAAGCTGAATGTTAAAGCTGGAATCGCTGTGGCCAGTGCAATAAGCGTTGTTTTTAATGTTCTCATGATATGCTCCGTAATATTTAATCAATGTGTTACCCAAATGCAACACGCAATATAATAGTGGAATATTTTTGAAAAAAAGTTGTTAACGCTTTGCTTGTGGATGTAAGTAAAAAAACATTAATTTTACGGTGTAATTTGCTAAGTTGTTGATAGTTTGTTCAATCGTTTAAAATCAATTGTGTAGTTGTTTCAAAGATTTTACATTTGTAAATAATTTGACATACGAAAAGCTTTGTAGTTGTAATTTAACGTGAGATGAAACGCAGTCTATTTTGATTGTTTTATAATTATTTTTTGATTTAATTCAAATGAACACTGTTTTTATGTACAGTTTTGAGCGGTTTGTGATATGCTCTTTAAAGTAATTTTAACTTTTTCTTTTAACATGACTAAGGAATAACAATGGCAGTTGAAAGTAGATTTGTCGTCATTAGACACGGGGTGGAGGCAAAAACATTTATGGATAAGAAATCAGCAGATGAATACGATAAAATGTTGGATATGGCTGATAATTTGGCTGATGTCTTTGCAAATGCGCCGATAGAAATGACAGATTCAGTGAGTGAAGAGCTTAGTATTTATTTAGCACAACACAGAGAAGAAGTATTGGTTGCCTTACTTGCGAAAAAGCCAGCCAAAAAGCCGGTACCCCCTGCAACTGAAAGCGCAGAAGAAAAACCTGTTGCTGAAGTAAAAGCTAAACCAAGAAAAAAAGCCACAGAAAAGCCAAAGCTTAGTGAGGCAAGCTAAAAGTGAAGCAAGCTAAATACTAAGCATGATTGACTATAAAGTTGTTCGAAGTGGACGACGCAAAACACTTTCTTTACAAGTGCAACAAGGTAAAGTGTTGGTCCGTGCGCCTCATTTTGTCGATAGCAAATTTATCGATGAGTTAATTCAAGAAAAGTTAACTTGGTTAAAAGCTAAAGTACGAGAACAATCGCAACGAGTTAAACAACGTTTTTGTTTTAATCATGGCGATCAATTGTTCCTGTTGGGTAAGTTAGTACGATTAAAAGTTTCTTTTGCTAGCAGCGCAAAGACTTGCCTTATTGAACACCATGAAAAACAATCAGAGCTGCATGTTATTCTTGCCAAGCGTTATGTTGAAAAGTTTCGTGATCAGGCGCTTTTACGTGTTGCGGTTAAAAAACATCTAGAGCGTTATTTTAAGCAAGAAATGCAAGCGCTTATTACCTCAAAGGTGAATTATTATAGTGAGCTAACTCAGCTAAAACCGTCACATATCAAATTACGTCAATATAGCGCTCGTTGGGGGAGTTGTAACAATAAAGGCGAACTCAGCTTTAATTATTTATTGATGATGTTGCCTGAGCATGTGATTAATTATGTGGTTATTCACGAGTTATGCCATTTACGTCATCTTAATCACTCAGCCAATTTTTGGCAGCTAGTTGCTAAACACTGCCCTGATTACAGACATGCTAAGCAATGGCTTAAAGATTATCAGCCGCAATTAGTTTGGCAATTACCCTAAGACATCTAGTGCAACCCTCATACAAACTGTCACTTCAGGTTAACGCTTAATTACAGTTAGCTAGTTGTGATTGTTTTATCATCACCTCATCCAAAAACATAGTGGCATGAAATTAGCTTATTTCTTAGTTTTTCAATGCTTTGAAGTATAAAGCACAATTTATTGACACTCACTGACAAAGTGCAGAGAAATCGTGCAGAGGAAATCGTGATGAAATTTAATACTCATAGTATAAGTACAGCGCTCATATACACAGTATCAACAGTAATGTCTGTTGCCAGCTTTTATTATATATTAGCAAGTTAATATCTGTCTTATTGCCCTAGAAAGCGGCCTAGCTTTTCATGGGTCGCTTTAATAAAGTGAATAACTATCTATTTATTTTTGATTAATTATTCATAGCCTATAACTTTTTATTCTGATTTGACTATGCCATTAAAGGTTGACACCTAGCCACAAATCAGGCATTTTATCAGCCATGAATATTACTACTAGCCGCATTACCATTATTACAACCACCACCCGAATTGGGATGGCGGTCGCTGGCTAACGTGTAAAAAATACAAATTTTATCCAAGCCCGTGACCTGAAAAGTTGCGGGCTTTTTGTTTTTAGAAAGGGAAAAATCATGCGTGTACTTAAATTTGGTGGTTCATCGCTGGCTTCAGCAGAACGTTTTCGTCAAGTTGCTGATATCGTCAGAGATAAAAGTAAAGAGTCGAAAGTTGCTGTTGTTGTTTCTGCGCCCCAAGGTGTAACCAATCATTTGGTGGCTATGGCAGAAAATATTACTGACGAAGCAAAGTTAGTTACTGATTTAGGTCATTTTAAACGCGCAATTACTACCATTATTGAAGACTTATCAGCAAGCTTACCTGACTTTAATTCACAACATTGTGAGCAAGCATTAATCAATTACGAGCATCAACTTCAGCGTTATATGCAAGGCGCTACTATGTTGACTTATTGCCCAGATCATATCCGCGCACGTGTCATTAGTACGGGTGAACGCTTAAGTGTTGCTATATTAGATTCGGTATTACAATCATCAGGCTTACAAGTATCGCTGTTATCACCTGAAAAGTTTTTATTTACTAGTGAATCATCACTTAATGCTGTGGCAGATTTGGTCTTATCAAAAGAAAAGTTTGCCGCTTGTTACGACAATTTAAATCCTATTTCATTAATGCCGGGCTTTATTGGCATGAGTGTTAATAAAGATGGTATTGAAGGCAATATTACTACGTTAGGTCGCAATGGCTCTGATTATTCAGCAGCTGTATTAGCTGTCTGTATGCAAGCAGAGTGCTGTGAGATATGGACGGATGTTGATGGTGTTTATAATGCCGATCCACGCATGATTAAAGAAGCTAAGCTACTTGATTATTTATCGTACCAAGAAGCGATGGAATTATCTTACTTTGGTGCCAGCGTACTGCACCCAAAAACTATTGGTCCAATTGCGCAATATCATATCCCTTGTTTAATTAAGAATACTAGCAATCCTGCGGCACCAGGTACTTTAATTTCCAATGAGAATGATCAGAAAAAACAAGTGAAAGCTATTTCCAACCTTGATGATTTAACTATGGTTAATGTCTCAGGGCCTGGCATGAAAGGCATGGTTGGTATGGCAAGTCGAGTGTTTGCTACCATGAGCCGTGAAAATATTTCTTTAGTGTTAATTAGCCAGTCATCAAGTGAATATTGCATTAGTTTTTGTATTTACTCCGTGGATGCACAACGTGCAGAACAAAGTTTAAAAGAAGAGTTTGAACTGGAATTATTAAATGGTTTACTTGAGCCTGTAGCACTAAAAGGCGAATTATCTATTGTCTCACTTGTAGGTGATGGTATGCATCATCAACAAGGTGTTGCGGCTAAATTCTTTAGCTCGCTTGCTCAAGCGCGAGTGAATGTGGTTGCGATTGCACAAGACTCATCTGAGCGTAGTATTTCTGTTGTCGTTGAACAGCGCAAATGTACAGATGCCATGAAAGTTAGTCACCAAAACTTTTTCTCTCATAAACCAACTATTGATGTGTTCTTAGTGGGTTGTGGGGTTGTTGGTAGTGAGTTAATCGCGCAAATATCACGTCAACAAGCTAGCTTAAAAGCACAAAATATTGCCTTGAAAGTGTATGGTATTGCAAATTCAAAAGGCATGGTTTTTGATCAAGAAGGTATTGATTTAGATAACTGGCAGACAGCAATTAAACAAGGGCAAGAATCAGGTAATTCGCTTGAAGTGAATGTTGAAAATATTAAATCTTTTGTCCGAGATAATCATTTAATAAACCCTGTCTTAGTGGATTCAACCTCAAACGAAGCATTGGCTATGAGTTATGTTGATTACTTAGCTGAAGGTTTCCATGTTGTTACGCCAAATAAAAAGGCCAACACAGACTCGTGGCAATATTATCAGGCGCTTCGTTCTGCAGCACAAAAAACTAACCGCCGTTTCTTATATGAAACAACTGTTGGTGCTGGCTTACCTGTTATTGATACATTACAAAGCCTGATCAAAGCAGGTGATGAGTTACAACGATTTGAAGGTATATTATCAGGATCGTTATCCTATATTTTTGGTAAATTAGATGAGGGCATGTCGCTATCAGAAGCGACGGCTATAGCCAAAGAAAATGGTTTTACTGAGCCCGATCCGCGTGATGACTTAAGCGGTATGGATGTTGCCCGTAAATTACTTATTATGGCGCGTGAATCTGGTATGCAATTAGAGTTATCAGATATTCATATTGAGTCGGTTTTACCAGCTGATTTTGATGATAGTGGCGATGTAGCTGAGTTCATGAATAACCTATCAAAATTAGACGAAGACGTTAGTGCTCGTTCTGAAGCGGCTAAAAGTGAAGGTAAAGTGTTACGTTATATAGGCAATATTGTTGATGGAAAGTGTCAAGTCTCTATTGAAGCTGTTGATGTAAATCATCCTCTTTATAGCATCAAAGATGGTGAGAATGCCCTAGCCATTCATAGTCGTTATTATCAACCATTACCGTTCGTATTACGTGGTTATGGAGCAGGTGCAGCTGTGACAGCAGCAGGTGTGTTTGGTGATTTATTAAGAACACTTGCTTGGGAGCAACAGCACTAATGAGTAATGCAGTAAAATCTCAGCAGCGCGTCTCTGTATTTGCACCAGCTTCTATCGGTAATGTTAGCGTTGGTTTTGATGTGTTAGGTTTGGCTGTTAAACCTGTTGACGGCACATTATTAGGGGATGTGGTAACGGTTGAAGCCGCGTCGGAAGACAACCTTATTGTTGTTGGCTCTTTTGCAGATAAATTACCAAAATCAAAAGAAGACAATATTGTTTGGTCTTGCCTGCAATTGTTTAATCAAGCATTAACAGTAAATGATAAAGCGCCAGTTAAGTTGTTGTTAACACTTGATAAAAAAATGCCAGTTGGTAGCGGTTTAGGATCAAGTGCGTGTTCTGTAGTAGCAGCATTAGCAGGGCTAAATAGTTATTATGCTAAGTTTGAAAACTTTAGTTTTGATGAAAAGACTTTGCTAAAAATGACTGGCGAAATGGAAGCGAAAATTAGTGGTAGCTTGCATTATGATAATGTTGCTCCTTGTTATTTGGGCGGTTTGCAATTGATGGTGCCTGATAGCGACATTATAAGTCGCGTTTTACCAGATTTTAGTGATTGTTATTATGTGATGGCCTACCCAGGTATTGAAGTATCAACAAAAGCCGCTCGCGATGTATTACCAACAAGTTATAGTCGCGCGGATGTGATAAAGTATGGTCAAAATTTAGCGACTTTTGTAGATGCGTGTCATCGACAAGATAAAGAGCAAGCATTCTCTGTGTTAACGGATGTGGTAGCAGAGCCTTATAGAACAGAGTTATTACCAAAATATCAACAAGCACATGATCATTTAAAAGCACAAGGTGCACTTGCTGTGGGGATTTCTGGCTCAGGACCAACTTTATTTTGTGTTTGTGATAGCGCACAGCATGCAGAAAATTTTGCACAATGGCTGAAAGAAAACTACTTACAAACGGCACTAGGTTTTGTTCATATTTGTCAAGTGGATGAAGCCGGCGCAGTAGACATATAATCCTAAGCGGGAGTGATTCGCGCTTAATAGAACAAAATACAGATTTATCAGGAACAGACAGTGAAATTTTATAACTTAAAAGAGAATGACCAGCAAGTTAGCTACGCTGAAGCGGTTAAACAAGGGTTAGGTAAAAACCAAGGTTTATTCTTTCCAAAGACGATGCCTAAATTCGACAATATTGATGAATTATTAGCGCTACCGCTTGTTGAGCGTAGTGTGAAAATATTATTACCGTTTGTTGAAGAAGACTTAACTGAGCTTGAGCTTACAGAAATCGTAACCGATGCTTTTAACTTCCCTGCAGTTTTACAACCGATTAGCAATGATCGCGCTATTTTAGAATTATTCCATGGCCCAACGTTAGCTTTTAAAGATTTTGGCGCTCGCTTTATGGCGAAATGTTTACAAGCATTTGTGGCTAAAGACGCGAAAGCCACAGGTCAAGAAAAGCCATTAACCATTTTAACAGCAACGTCAGGTGATACTGGCGCTGCAGTAGCGCATGCCTTTCATGGTATCGATAATATTCGCGTTGTTATTATGTATCCAAAAGGCAAAATATCTTTATTACAAGAGAAGATGTTTACTACGCTAGGAGATAACATTGAAACGCTTTGTGTTGATGGCGACTTTGATGATTGCCAAGCATTAGTGAAGCAGTCTTTTGATGACAATGAACTGGCAACAACTATCGGCTTAAACTCTGCAAACTCTATTAATATTAGCCGTTTATTAGCGCAAATTTGTTATTACTTTGAAGCGGTAGCACAGCTTTCTCGCGCTAAAAGTGATTTGGGTGACATTGTTTTCTCAGTGCCATCAGGCAACTTTGGTAACTTAACTGCAGGCTTGTTTGCTAAAGCGATGGGGCTGCCTATTAAGCGCTTTATTGCGGCAACTAATGCTAATGATACTGTGCCTCGTTATTTAGAAACGGGTGAATGGTCACCAAATAATACGGTTGCTACTATTTCTAATGCGATGGATGTTAGTAATCCAAACAACTGGCCGCGTGTAGAACATATGCTTAAATCAGGCATTGTTGAGAACGACTGTGTAAGTTCAGTATCAATTGATGAAGAGCAAACACAATCAACAGTTATACAATTGAGTAAGCTTGGTTACATTAGTGAACCTCATGCTGCTGTTGCTTATAAAGCCTTACAGTACAGTGCTCAAGAAAATGAATTTGGCGTCTTTTTAGGAACAGCGCACCCTGCTAAGTTCAAAGAAGTTGTTGAAAGTATTTTAGGACAACCTCTTGGCCTACCTAAAGAGTTAGCTGACTGTGCTGGCGAGCCAATTTTGTCAGAAGACATGAGTAGCGATTTTGCTCAGTTACGTGCGTACCTTTTAAAGTAGCTGATAAAGCATTGTGATTAAACCTCACTGGCAAAAAGTTATTGCTCAAGCGCAATCTCAAGATTACTTTTGCCAGTTACAAGCTGAAATTGCAAAACAAAGAGCACAAGGAGTGCAGATTTACCCTGACGAGGAATCTGTATTTCGTGCCTTTGAATTTAGTGATTTACCTGACACTAAAGTGGTTATTTTAGGTCAAGATCCTTATCACGGCGAGCATCAAGCTCATGGCTTAGCTTTTTCTGTGCAAAAGGGCGTTAAAGTCCCTCCCTCATTAGTTAATATTTACAAAGAACTGACAACCGATATAGAAGATTTTGTGACTCCAAATCATGGTGATTTAACGTCATGGGCCCAGCAAGGCGTATTACTGCTTAATACGGTTTTAACGGTAAAGCAAGGACAAGCACATTCGCATGCAAAGTTGGGCTGGGAAACCTTTACTGATCAGGTTATTGAACAACTCAATGCGCATAATAATGGCTGTGTTTTTATTTTGTGGGGGGCACATGCACAAAAGAAAGGCCGTAATATTAATACAGATAAACATTTAGTGTTAAATGGCCCTCATCCTTCGCCATTATCTGCCTATCGCGGATTTTTTGGTTGTCAGCACTTCTCAAAAGCTAACTCTTGGCTTTTGGCTAACCATAAACAAGCTATCGACTGGCTGTTACCATGTTGAAATATGCCGTAGCGATTATTAGTGTATGTTTGATTTTCGCCGTGCTTTTAGCAAAAGATAATTCATTAAAGCCATTTGCTAGTGACGGTTGTAGCGCCTTTCCAGATGGTACTTTTGAGCAAAAACATTTATGGCTAGATTGTTGTCGTCGTCATGACTTTGATTATTGGCAAGGTGGAACTTACCAGCAACGATTAGCCTCTGATAAGCGCTTAAAAATGTGTGTCTCAAAAGTAGGTGAGCCGACAATTGCAGCTTTGATGCTGGCCGGAGTACGCGTGGGTGGAACACCGTATTTACCGACCAGTTTTAGATGGGGTTATGGTTGGAGTTACCCTAGAGCTTATGGCGCGTTATCTGAGCATGAATTACAGCAGGTGATTAGGTTATCAGCAAAAGTAAACCTTGATTAATTCATTATCTATTACTTGTTGAAGTAAATAATCATTTCTGCAGCTTCACAGTGACAATCATAACCACACAAAATACAGTTATATCCTTGCTTGCTTTCCTCATGCCATTTATCAGGATGAGATTTTACTAACTCACCACCACAACGTGTAAAATAAGCAACGGCACTATTATTTGGGCTTTGTTTCCATAAATGTGCGACGCCAGCTTTTGCGCCTTGTTTTTTGGCCGCAGCCACAGAGAGTTGTAGTAATTGTTTACCTATCCCTAACCCTCGGTAGTTTTCATCAACGGTATTGCATTTAAAATAACAGCAATGTGATTTTTCAACTTGCCATAAATTTGGGCTACACCATTGATCTGCTTGCCAGTGCTCAGCAGCGTATGTGATACGAAAGCCAACTAGTTTCTGCTGAGAGTTCTCTTCAAGTAGAGCAATATAGCTATTGTTTATATTGTTGCTAATACCACGAGCAACCCAGTTTGTTAATTTCTTCAAACACAAGTAACCGTCACCATGAACATGATTAGCAAGTGTTATGATTTGTTGAAAATAATCTTCTGTGAGCGGTTTGTAAATAATATTAGCCGATGTTATCACTACTTTTTCTCTCGAGCATTTGTTGAACATTTGTTGAATGAGCTGCTTGCCAGTATTATAACTCAAAACTAAAAGGTAATAGAGAAGAAACCTGTATGTATGATCCTCTAGTGGATAAGTCACCCGGTTGTGGCAATAAATATCCGACAAGTTATTGGGCTGATGTCTCAGGGGGACATAGTCACCATTCACCAGAAGACGATGGTACGTTACAAGAAGATATAGATGTTGATGTCGCCATTATAGGTGCTGGATATACTGGGCTTTCATGCGCATTGCATTTAGCTCGAGAGCAGGGGATAAATGCCCATGTTTTTGAAGCTAACCAAACGGCTTGGGGCTGCAGCGGTAGAAATGCAGGTTTTATTTTGAAATCTTCAGGACGAAAGCCTTATACCAGCATGCAAAACCAATGGGGTGAGACGGTTATGCGTGGTATCTATAATGAAATGTGTTCAGGTGTCGATACTGTCAATGCCTTGATTAGTGAAGGTATTGATTGCGATAAGCAAGAAGCGGGTTATATCAAAGTTGCCCATAAAGCCAGTATGTTCAAATTTTTACAAACACAAGCCAAATTACAGCAGCAAATATTTGGCTATGATGTGCAAGTTTTGTCTCGTCAAGGGTTACACCAAGGTTATATGGCGGATGAAAATGCGTATGGCGCTATACGCTATCAAGATGGTTTTGGCCTCAATCCACTAAAACTAGCTTGGGGTTATCAAAAGCTCGCTAGGCAAGCTGGAGCGAAAGTATATACCTCAACCCCTGTGAGTTTTGTAGAGCATCAACAAGGCAAGGGAACTTTGTTGTCAACGCCAAAAGGGTATATCAAGGCAAAGAAAGTGGTTATTGCCACGAACGGTTATACCCCTAAAGGTTTTCACCCTCTCGTCACCAATAGAACTTTACCTGTGCTTTCGCAAATAATAGTGACAGAGCCACTAACCATTGAGCAACTGAGTGCTTGTAACTTTTTAAGTGCTAATGTGGTGATGGATACTCGGGCGCTAAAATACTATTACCGAAAGCTACCCGATAATCGAATTCTGTTTGGTGGGCGCGGGGCGATTACTGGAAAAAATGCTGATGATCCTTATTATGCGCAACGCTTATTATCTGTGTTAAAAACCAGCTTTCCTGCATTGCAAACATTGAAATATGATTACGCTTGGTCGGGTTGGATTTGTATGGCGTTGGATGATCTCCCGCATATTTATCAAGGCGAAAAAGGCAGTGGCTATGACAATATTTTTTATGCCATGGGATATTGTGGTAGTGGTGTTTCATTTTCAGTACAAGCAGGTAAGCGGTTAGCAGAAAAAGTGGCGGGTAAAAAAACACCCGATTTACCTTTATATAACCAAGCCTTACCTAAATTCCCTTTTGCACCTTTGCGTCGTGCAGGGCAGTGGGGATATTTCCACTATGGAAAAATTAAAGATAACTATTTTTAGCCGTTACACCTAAGTAGAGCAGCTCTACGAAACAAGAAAACTTGCAGGTTTAATCGTGCAACTCTAAGCGATTTAAGATATCGCCACGTTTAAAGGCCGCAATATTAACACTGAGTAAATTAATCAACCTTTGCTGTGCTTCACTACTTGCCCAAGCAATATGGGCGGTAATTTTTAAGTTATCTAAATCTGCGTTCAGTAAAGGATGATCAGCAGGTGGCGGTTCTTGCTCCAGTACGTCGAGCACAGCATAGGCAATCTCTTTATTTTTCAACGCGTGGAGTAAATCTTCACTGTTGATCAATGCACCGCGAGCAGTGTTAATTAACATGGCGCTGGGTTTTAATTTAGCTAGTGTTTCACTATTAATGAGGCCTTCTGTGCTGGGGGTTTGTGGGCAGTGTAAGCTGAGTACATCCGCCTCTTTAATGGCTTGCTCAAAACTAACTCGCCCCGGTCGAATCTCTGTCGCATCAATTCTTTCACTGAATAACACTTTCATGCCAAAGGCGATTGCTAATTTAGAAACCGCTTGTCCTAAACTTCCATAACCGATAATGCTTAATGTTTTACCGGCAAGCTCGGTAATTGCATTGCCGTGGTAGCAAAAAGTATCGCTTTTTTGCCAGTGCCCTTGTTTAGTATTGTTATTGTGATGACTTGTTTGTTGATAGTACTCAAGCATTTGCGCCATTACATATTGAGCAACGGAGTTGCCTGCATAACCCGTAACATTAGTGACGGCAATTTGTTGTTTTGCTGCCGCTTCAATATCAATATTGTTATAACCAGTTGCTGCAATACAAATAAGTTTTAGCTGAGGAAGCTGTGACAAAATATTAGCACTAAGCACAACCTTATTTGTAATCACTATATCAGCTGACTTACAGCGTTCAACTATCTCTTCATTTTTGGTGGTAGCAAAACAGGTTAACTGCGTAACTTGTTTTTCTATTTCACCTAATGCGATATGTGAGCTAAAAGTTTGACTATCTAAAAATACTGCATGCATAGTTTTATCCTGGTCTGCCGTCTTGTCTAGGGGTCACTAACATAGGAGCATAAACTATTATAAAAATAATAAATGCCAGTAACCAAAAGGTACCACTGATATCAATAAATATTAAGGTTTTCTCTGGCAAAGCCCATGGACCAAATGCGCGTATGAGTGCTGCAATAGCGATAAATGCATAAGCATAAGTCATGGCTTTCGGTGGTGATAATGCTCTACCAGTATGTCCTAATGAAACGCGTGATATCATCGCAAGTATTAAACCGCCCATGCCACCAACGGTAAGTAAGTGCCATATATGATTACTGGGTATTTCGACAACTAAGTAACTAGCACCTAAAATAATTAAACCATAAGCAATAAATTTAATTGAAATATGCAGTGACCATAATAAGGGGACACCAAGGGTGATCCAAGGTCGCCATCTTAACCAACGTATTGCTTGAAAGATACCTGCCACAACGAGTAAAGCACCAAAAAATGTAGTAGAAAAACCAACAAGAGGTTGAAAGAGTAAATACAACATCGCTATTGCCAAACAGCCATTAGTAACTTTATCTAGCCAAGGTAGCGGTGTGGCTTTTGGCGTTTGTGTGCCGTTTGCGGTAAACATAGGCGTTACTCGCCCCGCCATCACTGACATCAAAAATGTTACCAACATAACACCAGCATAAGCTGAGAAAGTGATGGAAAATGTTTGTGGGTAATACAAAGCCAAGTGCATTTCTAAATTGGCTAAGGTAAATAACAGCAATAGAGGTACAAAAAATAAATTTCGATATTGCTTTATCGCAATAATAGGTTTTGCTAACACATAAGCGACCGCGGGTAAGAAACTTAAGTCGATTATGGTTGATAACGTTTCGCCCAATAGGCTTGGTACTAGTACAGTTATTCTACCGGCTATCCAAAGTAGTGATAGTACTAATAAGGTCTTTCCTTGCGCTCCTCTAACTCCTGTCCAGTTTTGAACAGCGGTTAGAAGAAAGCCTGCGACAATAGCGCAGCCAAAGCCAAAAACCATTTCATGAGTATGCCACCAGTAGCCACCACCTAAAGGAGAAATAGTGATAGTACCCTTATACATTAATAACCAAAGTAAAATGGCAATAACGCTGAAAATGGCACCACCAAGGAAAAAAGGCCGAAACCCTAAACGAAGTAATGGGGTAATTTTTTCTTCTTTTTGCAAGTCGGTAATTTGCATCATTGCTCTGCCCTATAAAAGTACTTGAATAATCTACCCTTATAATTGTAATGAAACCATCTTTTATTTGTTCGAATTAGATCAATAAAAACGTATACGTAACTTATGCTTTTCAACTTGTTCGTTTTGGATTGCACTTTGACCTGCAATCTATATGGTGGATTGTAATCTACGAAAGTTACTGTATATTCTAAATATCAACAAATTTGAGTGACACTTAGTAGAGCTATATATGGATATTAAGAATAATACCGTCAGGGAAGATATCACTGAGCTCAGTAAATATAAGCTCAGTAAAACTTTAACGGCGTTAAATCTGTTAGAGAATAAGCGTTTAATACTATTTAAGTTATGTGTTTTAGTGACTTTATTATTCTTCATAAATCATTATTTTAATCAAGAAACCCAGCTTGAGCATGAGAGCTCAGCCTATATTCAGGCACCTAGAATTAATGATATATATTTTCTAGATTTTCGACTTTTGAGTGACTCGCTTAGACCCACTGAGAAATACCGTTTGGCCAAGGTTGTAGATATAACTGGCGATGTAATTACTCTGCGGTACGGTAATATGTTTTACCTAAGGCAGAAATCACTTAAAGATAGCATTCGATATGGACAGTTAAGGTATCAAAAATATTTTGAGCCTAAGCGCTATAACTTTAGCAAAACTCAAATAAAAGACATGTGGCAAATAGGCGCAATTTATTTGGTAAAGCGACCGGTATTAAATAAATTGTTTGGCAATTTTGTTAGCCCAGAAAAGAAGTCTCGTCACTCTGGTTTATTTATCCCAGGAAAGCGAGAAAACATATCTGCAGTCTCGTTACTTAAATCAAATTATATTGAAGATAACGTAAGCCAAGCTTTTAAGTTATTGCAGCAATCTGCTCGGTTAGGCTTTGATGAAGGTCAGGTTAATTTAGCGCAAATGTATTTAAAAGGTCAGTATGTAGAAAGGGATCTACAACAAGCTTTATTTTGGTTTAAAAAAGCTGCACTACAAAGTTATAAGCCAGGCGTTTTGAAATACGTAATTGTTTGCGAACAGCTTCAATCATGCGATGTCGCTGCTTTCTACCAAGAGTTAATATCGGCAGGGGTTAACATCAAAGTAAGGTCAATGGATATAAAGTTATCTAACAGTCATCACTAAATTTGTAAGCAATTTTATACAGATACAAGGTAAATACGCTTAATTGTATACAATTTAAGGTGAACGTCATGACTAGCCATTTCATTATGACTCAAACCTTGATAATGTTTTAGTAACATCAATAGTTGTCAAAGTGATTAAATATTGAAATCACTACTATTGAAAGAGCCCATTTTAGTCAGAGATATCTAATGAAAAAAACTCTTATATCAACATGTTTATTATCAAGTCTTTTAATGGCTTGTGCAGACAATAATACCACCAAAAATGAAGCAACTGATACTAGTGCTAAAGCGTCGGTAGCAGCTGAAAGCCAAGCTATGAATGCTGAAGTAGAAAAATCTAAAGCATTATTATTAGCCGAATGGCAGGGGCCTTTTCAAGGCGTTCCTGCTTTTGACAAAGTGTCACTTGCTGGGTTAATTCCTGCGATGGAAGAAGGCATGGCGATTAACTTGAGTGAAGTGGATGTTATCGCTAATAATGCTGAGCCACCAACATTTGATAACACCATAGTGGCGTTAGAAAAAACAGGTAAAGTGTTAAGTCGTATATTTACCTATTATGGTATTTGGCGTTCAAATGAATCAACGCCGGAGTTTCGCGAAATTCAAGCGAAAATGGCACCTAAACTTTCAACGTTTTTTTCAAAAATAAATCAAAATGAAAAGTTATTTGCTCGTGTACAAGCGGTTTATAACGGCGAAGAAATGAAAACCCTTACGCCAGAACAGCAACGTTTAGTGTATTTAACCTACAATGGCTTTGCGCGTAATGGTGCGACGTTAGAAGGCGATGCTAAAAAACGTTACGCTGAAATTAATGAAAAACTTGCTGGCTTACATACGCAATTTAGTAATAATGTTTTAGCAGATGAAGAAGGCTACGTACTGTACTTAACCGAAGCACAATTAGGTGGTTTACCACAATCTATTATTGATGTTGCGGCAGCAGCGGCAAAAGAGCGTGATCAAGCCGGTAAGTATGCAATTACTAACACACGTTCATCAATGGACCCTTTCTTAACTTACTCAACTGAGCGAGAGCTTCGTAAACAAGTATGGAATAGCTATTATAACCGTGGTAACAACGGTGATGAATTTGACAACAATGCTATTATTGCTGAAATTTTACAACTTCGTCATGAACGTGTTGGCCTATTAGGTTATAAAAATTATGCTTCATGGCGCTTGGAAGATCGCATGGCTAAATCGCCAAACAATGCCATTGAATTGATGGAAAAAGTTTGGCCAGCTGCCATTGCTCGTGTAGATGAAGAAGTCGCTGATATGCTCGCCATTGGTAAAGCCCAAGATGGTATTGAGAAAATTGAGCCTTGGGATTACCGTTTTTATGCTGAAAAAGTGCGTAAAGATAAATACAATTTAGATTCAGATGAAGTAAAACAGTATTTACAATTAAATAAATTACGTGAAGCTATGTTTTATGTGGCTGGGCGATTATTTAATTTTGAGTTCAGTGAAATTACCGATGGCTCTGTACCGGTATTTAATGCCGATGTACGTGTTTGGGAAGTAAAAGATAAAACCAGTAAAGAACACATTGGTTTATGGTATTTAGATCCCTTTGCACGCAAAGGTAAACGCTCAGGTGCATGGGCAACCACTTACCGTAGCTATACCACTTTTGAAGGTAAGAAAAATGTACTTTCATCGAACAATTCAAACTTTAGTAAAGGTGTTGATGGTCAACCTACTTTAATTTCATGGGCTGATGCTGAAACGTATTTCCACGAATTTGGCCACGCATTACACTTCTTAGCGTCTAAAGTTGCCTACCCAACATTAAACAGTGGTGTACGTGATTACACTGAGTTTCAATCTCAATTACTTGAGCATTGGTTAGCAACGGATGACGTAATTGATAATTATCTTGTTCACTATAAAACAGGTGAGCCAATGCCAGAAGATTTGATTGCTAAAATCAAGCAAGCGGCGACGTTTAATCAAGGTTTTAAAACGACGGAATATTTAGCATCAGCTTTGGTTGATATGAAATTCCATACCGTTGATCCTACAGGTATTGATGCACAAAAATTTGAGCGCGAAACATTATCGTCGTTAAACATGCCTGAGCAGATAGTTATGCGTCATCGCTCAACACATTTTGGTCATGTATTTAGTGGTGAAGGGTATTCTGCAAGTTATTATGGTTATATGTGGGCAGAAGTACTAACGGCAGATGCCGCAGAAGCATTTGCTGAAGCGCCGGGCGGTTTTTACGATGCTGATGTAGCAGCTAAGTTAGTAGAGCATTTATTTAGCGTACGTAATGCGGTAGACCCTAGTGATGCATACCGTGCTTTTAGAGGACGCGACGCTGATGTTAAAGCGTTAATGCGTGATAGAGGCTTCCCAGTAACTGAGTAGCGAATCAACTATTAAATGCCAAAAACCCGCTATAACCAAAAGCTATAGCGGGTTTTTTTATGTTATTTGTTATTTCGCTTGCTGCTCAAACAAGGGTAAGTATTGCAATACATGAGGGTTGCCTGATTCAGCTGATTTTTCTGCCCAATATAATGCTTTTTGGTGATCGACTTCTCCACCCAAGCCTTTCTTATAGAAAAGCGCAAGATCAAACATAGCTGTGCTATTCCCTAAAGCGATAGATTTTTGTGTCCACTTAAGACTTTCATTGTAATCAATGTCGACACCTAACCCTTGGATATAAGAAAGGCCTAAATTTCTCATTGCTACAGAGTCTCCAAGTTGTGCAGCTTTTTTATACCAGTCAATCGCTTTGGCTAGATCTTTTTCAACACCATAACCTTTACTGTACATTGTCCCTAAATTGGCCATCGCATTGCTGTCTCCTAACTCGATAGCCCTTTTATACCAGTGTAGGGCTTCTTTAAAATCACGGTTAACATGCTCGCCATAAAAATATTGCGAAGCTAAATTTCGCATAGCGACAGCATTACCCGCATTAGCAGCTTGTTCAAACATTGCTATCGCTTTTGATATATTGACTTTAACGCCTGTACCATGGATATAAGAGGTGGCGAGATTATTTATGGCTAGTAAGTCTCCTCCTTTTACACCTCTTTTAAGCCACATGGCACTTTTGTTATTCTCTTTGAGTGCAACGTAGATATAGCCCAATGCGCTTGAAAGCATTACATCACCTTCAAAAGCATCATTTCTTAATTGTGGTATTATCGCTTTAAATTCAGCTATGCCTGTTTTAATGGCTTCACTTCCACCAGCAACAGGAAGACCGCGTTGTTGTATTTTTGCTTTTAAATAACGCGCATATAAGTCCCCTGACTTGACTGGCTCATCGAGTAATTGCCAAGCTTTTTCAAAATCGATACCGCTACCATCTGCGCCGGAATAATACATATCAGCAAGGAGTGCTGCAGAACGTTGATGGCCGGCCTCTGCTCCACGTGTAAATGCACGACTGGCGAGGGCCATATCGTAATGACCATTAATACCTAATAAAGCATTCATACCTTGTTGATAATGTTTATTTGCTAACTCTTCATTGTTATTAACAATAATGACGGAGTTGCTAATTGTGTTGTTGCTCACCTGCTGCTGTGTAGCTTGCTTGATGCTGTTTGTTTGATGAATGACTTGTGCCACTTTCGGCTCTTGCTTAATAGAAGAACGCTCAGGCACTGCAAATACTACATCCCCTTCATTAAAGCGAGGATCCATCATTTTACCACCACGGGGATGTTGTAAACCATTGGTATCGCCAATGACAAAGCGTTTTAAATAGTTATCTATTTCTGAAGCAAGGATATAGCCATCACCATCGACATCTGCAGCACCTTGTAAAGCGCGGACAAAATATCGGCGAAATATACTGATGTCTGGCACTATTTCATTGGCATCGCCCGCCGTTTGAAATTGACGTACCGGGTGAGCAACCATGTCAGTTATATGTCCGGGAGTACTGGCCGCTCTTGATCGAAAAATAGTACCAGCGAAACAAGAGTCGAAAACAAAATAAGCATGCTTACTACGAAAACGTTTTGCTAAGGTTTTTATTTCTTCCATATCAATAGCACTATCTAGAAAACCATCAAGATCTTGACTTGGTAGTGGTGCTTCGACAGGAACGATATAGCCAGACTCGCCCATTAATGGATCTGAAAGCGAATGGCCGTGACCAGCATAATAAATAACTAACCTCGCATTCGACTTTTTGCCATAGGTACGTTTAAATTTATCGAAGGCGTCAAGGAGTTGATCTCTTGTAGGATCAATGACCATGGTCGTTGTGAAGCTGTGTAATTCTAGAACTTCTTTTATGGCCTCAATATCACTAAGTACACCAGGTAAAGGTGTCCAACCATTTTTATAAGCGCTGCTACCAATAATTAATGCGTGACTATTGCCGTATAAGGGAATTTCTTTACCACTATCGAGGGTGATTTTTTGTAGTGTTAAGCCTCGATATTCCATCGCTTGACTTGTTAAACTTGCTAAAAATAAACTGATGAATAAGGCAAGCATAAAATAAGTTTTTGTCATGGAAATATTGCTCTCGTTAACGTTATTGTCAGTATTAAGATGGTTATAGTGTTACACGATTTATTAACAAATGAAAACGCCTTAAATTCTTGTTTATTTGCTCTTCTAGCAATTTTTTCAACTTTTTTTAATTTTTTTTCAGCCTTTTTCAAAAAATTAAATTTCACTGATTGATATTTCTAAGGGATAACTTTTCATTGCACTTGAATATCTTTTAGTGTTTTAGTATTTTATTCTAAATTAAGCTAAAAAAGAGAACGAAATGCACTTAAGTGACACTGATATGCAACTTATTGCTATTTTACAAAGCGATGCTAGTATTTCAGTCGACGAGTTAGCAAAGCGAGTTGGTTTAACTAAAACACCTTGCTGGCGTCGTTTACAAAAACTAGAAAAAAGCGGTGTAATTAAAGGCAAGGTTGCTTTACTTGATGCTCAGTTATTAGATTTAAGCGTTTCTGTGTTTGTGCAAGTTAAAACCAGTAAACATGACAGTGATTGGCTAACAAAATTTTCTACAACGGTGTCGGCCTTCCCAGAAGTGGTCGACTTTTATCGCATGAGTGGTGAATATGATTATTTGCTCCGTGTTGTTGTAAAGGATATTGCGAGCTATGACAATTTCTATCAGCGTTTTATACAAGCCACAAGTTTAACCGATGTAACGTCTAGTTTTGCCATGGAAGAGATTAAATGTTCAACTGAATTGCCTTTGATTGTGCCTAAACCTAAGCCTCAGTCAGAGTAATCAGCGAACAACTCCTCTTTCAATGTAGTCGATTTAAAAGAGGATAATACATGTCGTTAGAGCAACATTTTTCCAAATTTCGCCAATATATTATTGGTCAAAATTTAACGCACGAAATTAACGGTAAAGAACAAGCCATTATTTATGCTGATTGGACAGCTAGTGGTCGCTTATATCAGCCAATCGAAGCTTATATTAATGATACCTTAGGTCCTTATGTTGCCAATACCCATACAGAAACTAACTTAACTGGCAGTACCATGACCCATGCTTATCATGATGCGCAAAAGGTCATTAAACGCCATGTTAATGCTTGTGATAATGATATTTTAATTACCTCAGGCGCAGGTATGACTGATGTGGTAAATAAATTTCAGCGTATTCTCGGTTTGCGTATTCCTGAGCGAATGGCAGAGCAAGTGAGTTTTAGTGAGGAAGAAAAGCCGGTCGTATTTATTACTCACATGGAGCATCACTCTAATCAAACTACTTGGTATGAATGCGATGTCACTCTAGAAATAATTGACAGTGATGAACAAGGACTCCCGTCACTATCGAGCTTGGCACAATTATTGGCGAAATATAAAGATCGAAAAGTGAAAATAGGATCATTTACAGCCTGTTCTAATGTTACGGGTATAAAAACACCTTATCACCACCTTGCTGAGATTATGCATGAGCATGGTGGTTTATGTTTTGTCGATTTCGCTTGCTCTGCGCCTTATGTTGATATTGATATGCATCCGGTGAATAAAGCACAAGCTTTAGATGCTATTTTCTTTTCTCCTCATAAATTTTTGGGTGGTCCTGGCAGCTCAGGCGTGCTGATATTTAATAAAAGTCTTTATAAAAATAAAGTTCCCGATCACCCTGGTGGTGGCACAGTAACTTGGACTAACCCATGGGGAGAGCACAGTTTTTTCAATAATATTGAAGTACGTGAAGATGGTGGTACGCCCGGTTTCCTACAATGTATCCGTACTGCCTTAGCAATTAAGGTGAAAGAGGCTATGGGCACAGATAAAATCGCTGCTCGTGAACAAGAGATAACTGATTATGTGATGGCTGAGTTAAACAAAAATGATCGCGTAATAATGCTTGAGCCAAGTGTGACTGATCGATTAGCTATTGTGTCTTTTTATGTCACCAATGTTCACTATAATTTAGTCGTACGTCTACTTAATGATAAATTTGGTATTCAAACACGTGGCGGTTGCTCATGTGCGGGTACTTATGGACATATTTTATTAAATGTTGATCAGGATAAATCGCAACAAATTACCCAGCAAATTGACGAAGGTGACTATTGCGAAAAACCCGGTTGGATAAGAGCTTCTTTTCACCCAACAACGACTGATGCTGAAGTAAAGTCGGTGGTTAATGCGATCAATACCTTAACTGAAAATATTCACGTTTGGTCGAAAGAGTATCGATTTAACCCAGCCACAGGAGATTTTGAAAAACACCTATCTCCAGATGAAAAGCCTATCTCTTATGTAAGCATTGATGGTTTTAATCCTTTAGTTTCTTCGCCGGCAGTTGCAAAGCCATTAAAAGCGGTAGAAAATAAATCTATGCTTAAGAAATTATTCAGTTAATAAATGAAAAGAGTGAGCCTAGCTACTCAGCTAAAACAGTGGTGGCAAACTGATTGTGCTTTTTGTAAAAGGGCTCGGTTGCTATTGCTGTGGCTTATACTAATGTTAGTAGTAGATTATTTTTGGTTTCATCTTTTATTTAAATAACGAGTGAACATATTATGGCTGGATTGAAATGGATTGATTCATTAGAAATAGCACTAGATTTAATTGAAGAACACCCTGATGTAGACCCCCTAAAACTACACTTTACTGAACTAAGAGAGTGGGTGCTTAACTTGGAGCGCTTTGATGATGATCCTAATCATTGTGGTGAGCGGGTCTTAGAAGCCATTCAATTAGCTTGGATCAGTGAAGCAGATTAACTTAATCGTAATAATGTTAAGCGTTTACATATCGCTACCCCGTTTTATGCACGCTGAATAATATAAATTTAATTAAGTAATGGATCATTCAGCTCTGAATTGATCAAATACTTAATTCACTTAGCATAATTAACCTTTGCTGACCCGTTAATATCATCTATACTTCATCTAAATATTAACCACGTCTATTTTCGTTATTCATATCGAGAATATTGATTGACATAAGCATTAAATACAAATGACTCAAAGCAAACGTCCTCTATATATACCATACGCTGGCCCAACTTTACTTGAAACGCCTTTACTTAATAAAGGTAGCGCTTTTACAGAGCAAGAGCGTATTAGTTTCAATTTAACAGGTTTACTCCCCCCTAGATTTGAGTCTATTGATGAGCAAGTAGCACGTGCTTACCGTCAGTTTAGTAGCTTTCATAGCAATATTAATAAACATATTTATTTACGTGCTATTCATGACAATAATGAAACCTTATTTTTTAAGCTGGTGCAAAGTCATTTAGCTGAAATGATGCCTATTATTTACACGCCAACTGTCGGTGATGCTTGTGAGCAATTTTCTGATATTTACCGTAGCTCACGTGGTTTATTCATTGCTTATGAAGACAGATATCAAATAGATGATATTTTGCGAAATGCCACTAAAAACAAAGTGAAAGTGATTGTTGTTACTGATGGCGAGCGTATTTTAGGGTTAGGAGATCAAGGCATAGGCGGTATGGGTATCCCAATTGGTAAACTCTCTTTATACACAGCCTGTGGTGGAATAAGCCCAGCTTATACTTTACCTGTAATGTTAGATGTCGGTACGAATAACCAAAAATTACTTGATGATCCTATGTACATGGGAGCTCGTCATAAGCGGATAGGGCAAGCAGAATACGATGAGTTTTTAGAACTATTCATCAGCGCCATTAAACGACGTTGGCCTCACGTTATGTTGCAGTTTGAAGACTTTGCACAACCTAATGCAATGCCGTTATTAAAACGCTACAGGGATAAAATTTGCTGTTTTAATGATGATATCCAAGGAACCGCATCTGTGACTGTCGGGACTTTACTGGCAGCCTGTCGCAGTGTAAATGTTAAATTGTCTCAACTGAAAGTAGCCTTTGTGGGCTCTGGTTCTGCAGGTTGTGGTATTGCGGAACAAATAATCACGCAAATGATAAGCGAAGGTATTTCTCCAGCACAAGCGCGAAGCCAAGTATTCATGGTTGACCGTTATGGTTTACTAACCGAAGGAATGGATGATTTAAGGGATTTTCAAGCACAATTAACACAAAATAAAATGGCGCTTAAACAATGGCAAATAGAAGGGGACTATGCCTCACTACTTGAAGTGGTTAATAACGCTAAACCTGATGTATTAATCGGTGTTTCAGGGCAAGCGGGCTTATTTACCGAAGATGTCATTAAAGCAATGAAGCAACATTGCGCGACACCGATTGTTTTTCCATTAAGTAATCCATCAAGACAAGTAGAAGCAACCCCAAGTCAAGTTATTCATTGGACGGAAGGTAAGGTGATTATAGCAACAGGGAGCCCATTTGATGCTGTTGAATACCAAGGCAAAGTTTTCCCTATTGCGCAATGTAATAATAGTTATATTTTCCCAGGTATAGGTTTGGGAGTTATTGCCGCAAATATTAATCGTATTACCGATAGAATGTTGCAGGTTGCTAGCGAAACATTAGCTGCGGCATCGCCGTTAGCCAATACTGGCGAAGGAGAGTTATTACCGCCATTAACTGGCATTGCGCAGTTAAGTAAAGATATAGCTTTTGCTATTGCTAAAGTGGCCTATGAAGAAAAGCTTGCTTTGCCAATATCAGATGAAGAACTTAAAGCCAAAATAGAGCGAAATTACTGGCAGGCTGAATATCGACAGTACCGTCGTGTTAGTTTGTAAGCATTGACACCAATAGAGGTAAATTGCCATGGTTAAGTCGAGTAATTCTGACGAGATTATCAGTCAAGATGATATTGATAGCTTATTGCGCATCGATGAGTTTATTGAAAATGATGATAAGAACTCGCTAGTGGAAGAGTTAAAACACGCTATTTTAGACTCAGGTAAACTGGAGTTACACCAGTGGCAATCGTTAAGAAAACACCTAGAAGAAATTGAAGGCTTAATCCCTCATATCGATTTGATTATTAAACTAAAAAAAGAGATGTAATAGTAACCCCTCGTTAAACTAATCCCTGCACGTTGGATAGTATTAGTCTTTTAGTTCATATTCGTCTATAATCGCGCCAAAATTTATCCCTTTACATGTATTTAAGGGATAAAGCGCAATAAATTTTAATTTTTAGTTTATTTTAATGAGGGCTTCACATGGCTATCGAACGTACTTTTTCTATCGTAAAACCTGATGCAGTAGCAAAAAATGTTATTGGTCAAATCTACAACCGTTTTGAAACTGCTGGTCTTAAGATCGTTGCTGCAAAAATGCTTCACTTAAGTAAAGAAAAAGCAGAAGGATTTTATGCTGAGCATAGCGAACGTCCTTTCTTTGGTGCTTTAGTTGAATTTATGACTTCTGGCCCAGTAATGGTGCAAGTATTAGAAGGCGAAAACGCTGTTCTTAAAAATCGTGAAATCATGGGTGCTACTAACCCAGCTGAAGCATTAGCCGGTACTATCCGTGCTGATCTTGCTAATTCAATAGATGAAAATGCGGCTCACGGTAGTGATGCACTTGAGTCTGCAGCACGTGAAATTGCTTATTTCTTCTCAGACGAAGAGATCTGTCCACGTACTCGTTAATTCAGATTTAATCTTTGCAGCACTGTCGCTTTAGCTTCGTTTTATATAGGTGTCGAAATACATTGTTTAAAACTTACTAGCACATACATCGTCTGCTTTGATTGATGATTGAATTAATAAACAAAGGATTTTACTGAATAGTCAGTAAAATCCTTTTGTGTTTTTACCTTAGCGGTAAAATTGCGAATTTTGCTTAAAAAGCGTACAATTCGCGACCCTGATTTATGTTTTCCTGTTAGTTTTTGAGAGTTTGTTGTATGAGCGAAGTAATGGTTAAAGAAGTTGCCAAAGAGCGCGTTAAAGTTAATTTATTGAATTTTGACCATAAAGGCATGCGTGAGTACTTTGCTGAAATAGGCGAGAAACCATTTCGAGCAGATCAAATAATGAAGTGGATTTATCACTTTGGTTATTCTGATTTCGAGCAAATGACTAACTTGAACAAAAAGCTTAGAGAAAAACTACAACGTAATTGTGAAATTAAAGCGCCTGAAATCTCACAGAAACAAGTTTCTAATGATGGCACAATTAAATACGCGCTTGTATTAGAAGGTGGTCAAGAAGTTGAAACGGTTTGGATACCTGAAAATGATCGCGCAACTTTATGTGTTTCTTCACAAGTAGGTTGTGCTCTTGAATGTACATTTTGTTCCACAGCACAACAAGGCTTTAACCGTAACTTATCTATGGCTGAAATTATTGGTCAGGTTTGGCGAGTGGCCAATGATATTGGTGCTACGCGCATTACGGGCAAACGTCCAATCACTAATATTGTGATGATGGGCATGGGTGAGCCGTTACTGAATATGAAAAACCTTATTCCAGCACTTGATACCATGCTTAACGACTTAGGTTATGGTTTATCAAAACGGCGTGTAACAGTAAGTACTTCAGGTGTTGTCCCAGCACTTGATATGTTAAAAGAAAAAATTGATTGCGCTCTGGCTATCTCTGTTCATGCGCCAGACAATGCCTTGCGTGATGTTTTAGTGCCGATTAATAAAAAATATCCTTTAGAGGAATTTTTAGCTGCAGCAGGCCGTTATATCGATGGTTCAAAAGCAAACAAACAGGCTACTATAGAATATGTCATGCTTGATCGTGTCAATGATTCAACTGAGCAAGCACACGCTTTAGCCCATGCACTAAAAGATTTACCCAGTAAAATTAACTTAATTCCATTCAATCCTTATCCAGGTTCGCCTTACAAGCGCCCAAGTAATTCACGTATTGATCGTTTTGATAAAGTACTACAAAGCTATGGCTTAACTGTGATTACTCGTAGAACGCGTGGTGATGATATTGACGCCGCATGTGGGCAGTTGGCGGGTGATGTTTTAGATAGAACTAAACGTACTCAAATACAGTCAGATTCTAAGTCATCAGAAAATAGTGCAAAAAAACAGGTGAAAGCTGATGAAATTTCAGTAAAAATGGTTTGAGATAATAAATACCTGACTCGTTAGCGCTAAATAGATAAATCAGGCAAATTTAGGGGAAATTTTTTTTGATTAAGCATCAATTTACTACTGTACTTGCATTAGCCGTGTCTTTTGCCCTTTCGGCTTGTGTAACACAAAATTTTGAAAACGGTGAAACACCTGTTGTTAATAATCAGTCTAATAGAGATGATATGGCAGCAACACGCATATCTTTAGGACTCGGTTATTTAAAAATGGGCAATATGCCCCAAGCCAAGCAAAACTTAGAAAAAGCCAAAAAATTCGCCCCGCAAATGGTACAAGTTTATACGGCATTTGCCCATTACTATGAAACGGTTGGTGAGCATAAACTTACCATAGACTCATATGAAACAGCGTTATCAATAAAAAGTGATGATGCAGACACACTCAACAACTATGGTGTATACCTGTGCCGACAAGATCAAGTTGAAGCAGCTGAAGAGCAATTTTTAAAAGCGATAGCTGTCCCTACCTATTTGCTTGTTTCGAAAAGTTATGAAAACTTAGCGTCATGTTTTTTACAAACAGATGATTTTGAAAAAGCAGAAAGTTATTTAAATAAAGCAATCATGCATAGCCCAAGTAATTCGTCTATTTTATTTCAAATGGTGCGCTTACAATATGCAATGGGTGAATATCAAGCTGCGAAAAGCTTTCAGCAGCGTTTTGAGAAAGTGACCCGACGCTTTACTTCACAATCATTGGCATTGGCTTATAAAGTCTATTTGAAATTAGATCAAAAGCGCACGGCAAAAAATTATGGCGCTATGCTGGTAAAAATGTACCCGCAGTCATGGGAAGCTCAACAGTATTTATTGAATGAGTTGGAATTGATTGATGCAGATAATTTAGCGAAAAGGTATCAGTTAACCCAAATAAAAGCACAAGATGCTAAACCGAAAAAGCGTATAGTTAAGTTATCACCAAACAAAAAAACTGCGATAACAACGAACACTAATAAGTCTACAGTAAACAGTGAAGCGGCTGGTCAAAGTACTATGGTAGCTAATGATGAGCTAGTTGCAAATACTAGCCAGAAGCCAACCAAAACTTTAACTAGCCAAGGTGTGACTACAACAAAAACCACTAAAACATTAGTGCCTAGTGCTGGTGCTGTTGCTGGAGGCGCCATTGCTACTAGTCAATCAATTAACTCAGTACTTTCTATGGCACCAGCTACAACGGGAATGGCAGCCGAGGGCGTAGCTGAGCAAAATGTCACTAATGAAATGCCTGTTTCTACCAACACTGTGACCGAAGGTAAAGTATCTGAAGTTGCGACAACCCAAAGTGAAATAACAGAAAACGCACTCTCAGATGGGCAAACTACAACAAACCTAACGAATAAAAGTGCTGGAGAAAATGCTAAAAATACAGAAAATGTAGAAAGTTCAGTAAACACAGCATTAGCTAATACTGTGGATAAACCTGCAGCTGAAATCACAGCAGCAGCTGCAATGACAGCGGATACGGACACGGTTATCAAGGAAGCTGCTACTAATAACTCTGTTTCTGTTGGTGCTAAAGAAAAGCCCGTTGTTGTCTTAACTGCTCCAACTACCTCAACTAATAGTGCAACTGAAGAAACTATAGAAAAGGCTGTGCAAACTACGGCAGAAGATATTGCTCAAGCGCCAATAGTTGAAGAGTCGCTTGTTATTGCGGATAAAGTAACGACGGATTTAACACAAAGCCATGCAAAAGAAATTGAGGCTGTAAGTGAAAATACCAGTATTGCTCAAGCGCCTGAGCAAGCAGCACAAGCACATATTCCACCTGAAGATAGGGAAATATTTCATGTTGCTAAAAAGCCTGAGCCTATTGTTGAAGATACAGTAGAAGAAGTGGTTGCAGTAAAAGCGCAAGAAAAACTATCAACCAGTGAATCAACTGAATTAAAAGAAAGTGAGCAAGCAACCAAAGTGGTAAGTAAGCCGCAACCTGCAGTACATATTGTTGCTAAAGGTGATACTTTGTACGGTATCTCGATAAAATATAATGTTAAAATTAAAGCATTACGTAGTTGGAACAATCTTTCAACGAAAAAGAAAATCCGTATAAATGATAAATTGTTTGTCGAAAACCCAAAGGGTGGTAGCTCAGATTAATGAATAAAGACGTATTAACAGCCAATCCCGACACACAAGTTGATGAACTTTGTGAAGATATGATTGTGGTTGGCCCTGGGCAAATGTTAAGTGATGCTCGAAAAAAGCTATCATTAACCATTGAGGATATTGCTGACAAGTTAAACTTTAAAAAATGTTTAGTAGCAGATATTGAGCAAGATGTTTTTGATAACAAATTGCCAGCAACCTTTAACCGAGGCTATTTACGCAGTTATGCCAAACTTGTCAACGTAGATGTTGATGAAGTACTTAGTGCTTATGACATGCTGGGTATTGCTGAAGTACAGCGTAGTGAAATGCAAAGCTTTTCAAATTTAACAGAGAAGCAAGCTGAGCATAGTCGCCTCATGTGGTTTAGTTATTTAATTGCTGCCACCTTATTCGGTCTTATGGTGTTATGGTGGTTACAAACTCCTGATGCTGGCAATACAGAGTCTATTGTAGTTGATAGTGTGAAGTCAGAAACAGAGCAACTAGCTAATAAGACTGATAGCCAAGTGAGTGACTCTGAGCAGCAACATGAAACGCCAAAAATTGAAGAAGAGTCTGTAAGCTCTGAAGAAATAACGACTGCTCAAGCAAGTACTCCAGTAAATGTTGTTGTAGAAGCGAACACGCAAGAGAATAGTGCTGAGCCAACAGTGCTCGTGAATACTGAGTCATCTCAGCTAGACACGAATGAAGCAATAGAACAAGTGCCTAGTGTTAGTACGGCAGTGTTCACTTTTTCTGGTGATTGCTGGGTGAATATATATGATGCCACAGGGGAGCGTATCGCATGGGGCGTCAAAAAATCAGGCTATGTTATGACAGTGTCAGGTCAGGCGCCGCTAAAAGTTACTTTAGGAAAGCCAGAGCTAGCTTCTATTGTTTTTAATGATCAAGCTATTGATATGTCTTCATTCAATGTTGGCAATATCGCTAAGTTTACCTTGCCGCTAGCGCCATAATGAGTATGTATACTCAACTAATTAATTAAGTATTAAAGAAAAGTTATGTTTAAAGAATCTCCTATTATTCGTCGCAAATCTCGTCAAATTATGGTGGGTAATGTGCCTGTTGGTGGTGGTGCTCCCATATCTGTACAGTCAATGACTAACACTCAAACAACGGATGTTGCCGCTACTGTTGCACAAATAAAGTCATTAGAAGCCGTAGGTGCTGATATTGTTCGTGTGAGTGTACCAACGATGGATGCCGCCGAAGCTTTTCGAGAAATAAAACAACAAGTGAATGTTCCTCTTGTTACCGATATTCATTTTGATTACCGTATTGCCCTTAAAGTGGCTGAATATGGTGCAGATTGTTTGCGTATTAATCCAGGTAATATTGGTCGTGAAGATAGAGTGCGCAGTGTTGTTGAGTGCGCGCGCGATAAAAATATTCCTATTCGCATTGGTGTTAATGGCGGCTCTTTAGAAAAAGATATTCAAGAAAAGTATACTGAACCTACGCCAGAAGCATTACTAGAATCAGCCATGCGTCATGTTGATATTTTAGATAGACTCAACTTTGATCAATTCAAAGTGAGTGTCAAAGCCTCTGACGTATTTCTTGCCGTAGAGTCATACAAATTATTAGCGAAACAAATTGATAACCCTCTACACCTTGGTATTACGGAAGCAGGTGGTTTACGTGCTGGTGCTGTGAAATCTTCAGTGGGGTTAGGTATGTTATTGTCCCAAGGTATTGGTGATACATTACGTATTTCATTGGCTGCCGACCCAGTTGAAGAAGTGAAAGTGGGTTTTGATATTTTAAAATCGTTAAAGCTACGTAGCCGAGGTATTAACCTGATTGCTTGTCCTAGCTGTTCTCGTCAAGAGTTTGATGTAGTCGCTACTGTTAATGCGTTAGAGCAACGTATTGAAGATATTATGACGCCGATGGATGTGTCAATAATTGGCTGTATTGTGAATGGTCCAGGTGAGGCAATGGTCTCTGATTTAGGCTTAACAGGTAGTAGTAAAAAAAGTGGTTTTTATCTTGATGGAGTACGCCAAAAAGAGCGTTTTGATAATAACGATTTAGTCGACCAACTTGAGCAAAAAATTCGCGCTAAAGCCAAAGTGATGAGTGAGCGGTTAGATAAATCAAATCAAATCGAGATAAAAAAAATAGACGAGTAAATCTGCTTGTTTATTAGCGGTTCTTAATTAGGTACAATGCGCGTTCATTATTGATATGGCGTCTAGGCGAGAACTTTTTCGCACTCAGTTAAAAAAGAAAGAAGAGAAAATTAAGTGTCAAAAAACAAGACATTACAAGCAATTCGCGGAATGAACGATTGCTTGCCAAGCGAAACAAATGTTTGGCAAATGGTAGAATCTGTATTGCGCCGTGTCGCTAGTAATTATGGTTTTGCAGAAATTCGTATGCCTATTGTTGAATCAACGGCACTCTTTAAACGCTCTATCGGCGAAGTTACCGATATTGTTGAAAAAGAGATGTACACGTTTGATGATCGAAATGGTGATAGTTTAACTTTACGTCCGGAAGGCACGGCAAGTTGTGTGCGTGCAGGCAATCAACACGGACTTTTATATAATCAAGAACAACGCCTTTGGTATATGGGGCCAATGTTTCGCCATGAAAGACCACAAAAAGGTCGCTATCGTCAATTTCATCAATTTGGCTTAGAAGCCTTTGGTATTGCAACACCTGATATTGATGCAGAAATTATTTTATTAACTTCTCGTTTATGGCGGGAACTTGGCATCAATGAATTTGTCACATTAGAGTTGAACTCATTAGGTAGTAATGAAGAAAGAGCGAGTTACCGTGATGCGTTAGTCGCTTATTTGATGGAGCGTGAGGAGTTATTAGACGAAGACTCTAAGCGTCGAATGCATACGAACCCTTTACGCGTATTAGACAGTAAAAACCCGCAAGTTCAAGAAGCTCTAACTGATGCGCCAAAATTATCAGATTATTTTGGCGAAGAAACAAAAGCTCACTTTGCTAGCCTTTGTCAGCGTTTAGATGCTGCTGGAATTAACTATGTATTAAATGAGCGTTTAGTACGTGGATTAGATTATTATAATCGCACTGTATTTGAATGGGTTACTGACAGCTTAGGAGCGCAGGGTACTGTATGTGCTGGCGGCCGTTATGACGGTTTAGTTGAGCAGTTAGGCGGAAAAGCAACACCAGCGTTTGGTTTTGCATTAGGCATTGAACGTTTAGTTTTAATGCTCACCAGTTTAGAAAAAGTAGCAAACGTTCGCCCACAGGTTGATGCTTACGTTGTTATCTTAGGTGATGATGCACAAATTTCAGCGAATAAATTAGCTGAACAGTGGCGTGATCAAGTACCGAATATTCGATTGCAGTGCCATTGTGGTGGCGGCAATATGAAAAAACAATTAAAGCGAGCTGATAAATCAGGCGCACAAATTGCGTTAATACTTGGCGATAACGAAATTGCAGAGCAAAAAGTTATGGTGAAATATTTACGTGGACAACAAGAACAGCAAAGTTTGGCTTTTGAACAAATACCAAACTTATTAGCGTCATTAATTTAAGACTTTGAGTCGAAGGTGAAGAAGTGGAAATTTATCAAACAGAAGAACAACAAGTAGAAGCAATTAAAGGGTACTGGCAAGAAAATGGCAATATGATTATTGCTGGTATCGTTTTAGGTTTTGCAGGCTTTATTGGTTTTAATCTTTATAAAGATAATAAGTTAGAAAATGAGTTAGCCGTTTCTGACAGCTATCAAACATTAGTTGAAAGCGCTGCTATTGATGAAACTGCTTTTAATGAAAATGCTGCTAAATTTATCAGCGAGCATGGTCAAACGAGTTATGCTTCACTGACTGCATTATCGTTAGCAAAAGTAGCTGCTGACTCAAAAGACTGGGCGGAAGTAAAAACACAACTAAATACCGCAATAAGCAGTGCGCCTACCGAAGGTATTAAAGCTATTGCCAGCTTACGTTTAGCACGTGTGCAAGTGCAGTTAGAAGAATATGAACAAGCATTAGCTACATTGGCAAGCCCATTACCTGCTTCTTTTACCGCAAGTGTTGAAGAAATTAAAGGTGATACTTATTTATTACAAGATAAAAAAGAGCTTGCACGCACTGCATATCAAGCAGCAATAGCTGCTGATGGACTGGCAACAAACCCTGCCTTACAAATGAAATTAGATGACTTAGCAACCGTTACTGCTTTACCTGTAAACCTACCTGCTGAACCAGCAACTAAGTAAGGTTTTTGAATGATTTTTTCTAATAAAAAATTTACTGCAGACTTGTTGAGTACATCAAAAAAGTTACTTGCTGTCGTGTTATTTTCAGGATTGTTATTTAGTTGTTCTTCTACTGAAGATGAAGATACAGAGAATTTAGTCGCTGAATTAACTGACATTGAGCAAAAGTTTGAGCCTAAAGTGTTATGGGATGCAAGTGTTGGCGATGGTAGTGAAGATTATTTCTCACGCTTAAAACCGATTGTTGCTTACGGTAAAGTGTTTAGTGCAAGCCGAGCTGGTGATGTGATTGCTTTTGATGAAAAAACAGGGAAGCGATTATGGAAAGCTGATTTAAGTGATATTAAAGGTGAACGCAGCTTTTGGGATAGTCGATTATCAGCGTTACTTGCTGGTGGACCTGTTGCCGGTTTGAATAAGATATATATTGGTAGTGAAAACGGTAAAGTGTTCGCACTAGAGGCAGAAACGGGCGAACTAGCCTGGCAAGCGGATATTAAAGGTGAAGTGATTAATGCACCAGCGATGGATTCAGGTGTGTTAGTTGTCAACTCTGCATCAGGTGTCATGAAAGCGTTTAATGCCACCAATGGTGAAGAGCTTTGGGAAGTAGACCAAGATGTTCCTGCTTTAACCTTACGTGGTATTAGTGCTCCAGTTATCGCCTCCGGTGGTGTTTTAGTTGGCACAGGCAAAGGTAGTGTTAATGTTTATCTGTTAGAAAAAGGTCAGCAAGGTTGGTCTTCTGAAATCGGTGAGCCTACCGGTTCAACTGAGCTTGAACGAGTGATTGATGTTGATGCCGCCCCTGTTGCTTTCGGTGATAAAGTTTACGCGATATCTTCTCGTGGTAATTTAGCTGCGATAGAGCTTAAAAGTGGTCGTATTTTATGGAAGCGCCAATACTCATCATACCGTCAGATAGCTGTTTACCGTAATACTATCTTTTTAACTAATACTCGTGGCCATGTTTATGCCATTGATCGTGTTAATGGTATTGAGCGCTGGAGTAATTTAGCCCTAACAAATCGCGGTGTGACAGGCCCAGCTGTAATTGACGGCTACGTTGTTGTCGGTGACTTTGAAGGGTATTTGCACTGGTTAAATATAGAAACTGGTGAAATTGTGGCTCGACATGAGGTGGATGGTAGTGGTATTCACTCAACACCAACGGTTGTCGATAACCTTATTTATAGCCAATCACGCGATGGTGATTTGGAAGTTATCGAAACGCCTAAAATAATAGAAGCTGAGCAATAAGCTCACAGCTTTTAGCTAGTTTTTGTACTAAAATTGTATACGGCTCCAATGCATTAGCATGTGGGGCCGTTACTTGTTTTTAAACGCTTGCTTTTCATTCACTAAATGGACAGTTAAAGCGAATAGTTTTTATTGAATATTGAGGTTTTCATGCTTCCTGTTGTTGCCCTAGTGGGCCGTCCCAATGTTGGTAAATCAACGTTGTTCAACCGCTTAACACGTTCTAGAAATGCTTTGGTTGCTGATTATCCAGGGTTAACTCGTGATCGCCAATACGGCAAAGCAGAAGTTGAAGAACATCCTTTTATTGTTATCGACACTGGTGGTATTCAAGGTGATGAAGAAGGTATAGATACCTTGATGGCAGAGCAGTCGTTAATGGCGGTTGAAGAAGCTGATGCGGTATTATTTTTGGTAGATGCACGTGATGGTCTCACTGCTGCCGATTATGGTATTGCCGATTACCTACGTAAACAAAATAAAAAAGTCTTTTTAGTGGCGAACAAAGTAGATGGTATTGATGCTGACTCGGCCGTTGCTGAATTTTATGCGCTAAGTTTAGGTGAAGATGTTCATCAAATTGCTGCAGCGCACGGGCGCGGAGTTACGCAATTATTGACCTTGGCATTATCGCCACACATTGAAGCGTTAGGCCAGCCTAAAGTTGATGGTGAGAATAATGAGTTTGATGGCGACTATGAAACCGAGCTTTCAGAGGCCGAACTTGAAGCGCAAATTGAGCAAGCACCAAATGAAAATGACACAATAAAGTTAGCCATTATTGGAAAACCTAATGTCGGTAAATCAACACTGACTAACCGCATCTTGGGTGAAGAACGAGTTGTTGTTTATGATATGCCAGGCACTACACGCGATAGTGTTTATATTCCAATGGAGCATAATGGTCGCAGTTACACCTTAATTGATACAGCGGGTATTCGTCGTCGCAAAAATGTGACTGATGTTGTTGAAAAGTTTTCAGTAATAAAAACCCTACGCGCCATTGAAGATGCAAATGTTTGTTTGTTAGTAATAGATGCCCGTGAAGGAATTACCGATCAAGATTTAAGTTTACTTGGCTTTATTTTAGAGTCTGGACGTTCACTAGTGTTGGCCGTCAATAAGTGGGACGGTCTAGATGATCATGTAAAAGATCGCATTAAATCTGAATTAGATCGACGTTTAGGCTTTATTGATTTTGCGAAAATTCACTTTATCTCAGCATTACATGGCACGGGTGTTGGTCATTTATATGAATCAGTAGAAGAAGCATTTATTAGTGCTACTAAGCGTATTTCTACTGCGATGGTGACAAAAATTCTTGATATGGCGGTATTTGATCACCAACCTCCTATGCACCAAGGTCGTCGTATCAAACTTAAATATGCGCATGCTGGAGGGTATAACCCACCTATTATTGTTATACATGGCAACTTAGCGAAAAAGCTACCAAGTTCTTATAAACGCTACTTAATGAATTACTACCGTAAGTCATTAAAAATTATGGGTACGCCGATTCGTATCGAATTTAAAGAAACTTCGAATCCTTTTGCGGGTAAGAAAAAGCTTACTTATACCGAACAGAAAAAGATCGCGAGAGCAACTCAAGGTTATAATAAAGATAACAAGTAGTGATACGCATAAATTGTTTATTCTATCTCATGGACTAAGCGTTTATAGGTAAGTTAGCCTTGATTTGATCTATGCCTAGATTGGCTATATGTATTGCTTTTAAGGTGATCTTTGGCTAATGTGGATAAATAATTTTTTGTTCAACATGAATCGCTTATGGCTGAAAAACCAATTAAAATTGACACTGCCACTCGCCTTAGTCGTAACTTAGGTTTGTTTCATGCTGGCTCACAAGTCACCATTGATATTGCAACACCGGCAGGGCAAAAAGCTAAATTTCGCACTACGTTTATAGGTTATTTACCAAAACAATATGTCTTAATTCAGTATCCTGATTCCAGCAAATTAGGACAATTCTCACAACATATTAAACAAGGTACTGCGGTTACTGTGCGTGGCTTGATTGAAGGGCATGAGGGTAGTGTCGTCGCTTTTCTTAGCTTAATCAAACAAACTGTACAATTGCCATCGCGTATCATGGTGTTAGATTTTCCTCGAACCGTTAGTCTGCAAAATTTACGCTCAGCTATTCGCATTGATACCAATATCACGGCGAAAGTAAAGATAGATGATAATTACTGGCAAACCACAATCATTAATTTATCGGTGAGTGGTTGTCAGCTAAATATTGTTAATGGCGAAAAGCTGGTGTTATCTGAAAAAAAATCCATTGAGATCATTATTGAAGATAAACAAGGTGGTAATAACATTAAGTTAAACGGTGCAGTTTGTAATTTAAAACAGCAAACTGATGGTATGTCATTTGGCGTGCAATTTGATAAACAAAGTAATGACTCGGTCAACCAATTATTGCTCGATGCTATCAGTCTAGAAAATTAGCCAACATCGTTGCTAACTTCGTTAACCACGGCATTTACTGAACCATCAGCAACTTGAATATTCACCTCATCTCCCACAGAGACTTGCGAAATTGAACTAACCACCTTGTTTTGTTCATTACGGGTAACACTATAACCACGTGCAATCGTAGCTAATGGGCTAACTAACTGTAATTGTTCAATAAGATGGACAAAAGATTCTTGTTTATGTTGCATGTTTTGTTGAATGGCATAGGTTAATCTTTGTTCTAGTTGTTTAACTTGTATTTGTTTATTCGCAATTTGCTTATTTGGCGCTAATTGATTTAGCCGTTGTTGTAATTGTTTTGGTTGTTGAGCTTTAGTCTGTAACAAACGCTTGCCGGCAACAATAAGTCGAGTGTTTAATTCATCAGCTTTTTGTTGTTGTACAAGTAGCTTTTGCTCAGGGTGTACTTGTTTTAATCTGTGTTGCAAGTGTTGGTACTGCTGGTTAACAGATTGCATATTTTTGATAATTGCATTGTGTAAACGTTGCTTATAAACCGCTATTTTTGCTAATAACTCAGCACTATCGCTAGCGACAACTTCGGCAGCAGCTGAAGGGGTTGGAGCACGTAAATCGGCAACAAAATCGCTTAACGTGGTATCTATTTCATGGCCTACGGCACTAATGATGGGAATAGCAGAATGATAAATGGCTTGTACAACACTTTCTTCATTGAAAGACCAAAGGTCTTCTAAGGAACCTCCACCACGACCAACAATAAGTACATCACATTCTTTGCGGCTATTGGCTAGTGCAATAGCATGACAAATGTCATTACTGGCAAACTCTCCTTGTACAAGTGCCGGATAAATAATTGCTTTAATACTCGGGTTGCGGCGTTTGAGTACAGTTAAAATATCTTTTACTGCTGCACCTGTAGGAGAAGTAACGATACCAAGGGTTTTTATATGCTCAGGTATCGCTTTTTTATGAGTGGATGAAAAAACGCCTTGGGCGGCTAGTTTGGTTTTTAATTTTTCGTATTGTTGGCGTAACAAGCCTTCACCAGCATCTTCCATTTGCTCAATAATCAACTGAAAGTCGCCTCTTGGCTCATATAAAGAGACTCTGGCTCGTACTAACACTTGTTGGCCATTTCGAGGTGATAACCTAACGCTTCGATTGTTGCCTTTGAACATAGCGCAGCGCACTTGAGACTTAGTGTCTTTTAGTGATAAATACCAATGACCTGAGCTAGCAGCAACAAAATTGGAAATTTCACCCGTAAGCCAAACCGTATTTAATTCACTTTCTAAAATAAAGCGTACTTTTTTCGTTAACTCACTTACTTGGAGAATGTGTTGCGCTGTCATAAGTGCCGTGTTGTGTTCGTTAAAAGGTGGAGGGGTTCATGTCATTATTATATCTTCACTATGATCCCTAAGGCTAACTATTTTAATTTTCTCAAAAATGAAATGATCTATATTACTAGTTATTGAGTATTGTAAATGAACAGTAACTGAACTAGATTAGTTATATCATTTTATTGCGTTGTAAAAATGTTTGTTAATCATCAAGTAACAATAAAAATAGGACAGGGAAAATGAAATTAAGATATTTATCGTGCATTGTAAGTGCGCTTTTATTACAGGCTTGTGGTGAGCAAAGTACAAAAACTGAAACCGCCACTGTCGAAACAAAAACAGCTGTTGCTCCAAATTCAAATGCCACAACGCCTAAATATCCACAACAAGTTTATTTTGGTGATACTCACCTACATACTGGCAACTCGTTCGATGCTGGTGCCTTTGGTAATACATTATCTCCTGATGACGCCTATGAATATGCGCGTGGTAAGCAAATAACCGCCTCGATGGGCTTAAAAACCCAGCTAGTCAAACCGTTGGATTTCCTCGTTGTTTCTGACCATTCCGATAATATGGGCATGATCCCTGATTTATATGCCGGAAAAGATGCTTTAGTCAGTGACCCTAAAGGTAAGCAGTTTTATGAAGATCTAAAAGCAGGAAAGAATCATGAAGTCGCCATTGAGCTGATTAAGTTGTTTTCTCAAGGTGAATTACCTGATGCCTTAAATTATGATCCTGAATCTAAAGGCTATAAAGATGTTTGGAATCGTATTATTGAATCGGCAGAAAAATATAATGAGCCGGGTAAGTTTACCGCCTTTATTGGTTATGAGTGGACATCACTGATTAAAGGTAACAATATGCACCGCGTGGTTATTTATAAAGATGGTGCCAGTAAAGCCAGTAAAATGGTGCCTTATACTGCTACACCACCTTATGGCAGTATCAACCCGCGAGATTTGTGGAAGTGGATGCAATCTTATGAAGAGAATACTCAAGGTGAAGTCTTAGCTATAGCTCATAATGGTAATTTAGCTAATGGCATCATGTTTCCTCTAGAAGCGCAATTTGATGGTAAAACTTTAGATAAAGAATATGTTGAAACACGCGCCCGCTGGGAACCGCTTTATGAAATAACGCAAATGAAAGGTGATGGCGAAGCTCATCCCGTGTTGTCTCCAAATGATGAGTTTGCAGATTTTGAAAATTGGGCTTTTGGTAATTTAGATCTTTCTGTGCCCAAAACTGACGAAATGTTAGCGGGCGAGTATGGTCGAGAAGCCCTTAAAAGGGGATTAGTGCTAGAGAAAAAATTAGGAACTAACCCGTATAAGTTTGGCTTGATCGGTGCAACAGATAGTCATACCGGTTTAGCAACCACAGAAGCGGATAATTTCTTCGGTAAAATGTCCACCATGGAGCCTGGAAAAGCACGTATGACAAAACCGTTAATGGAAGGTGGTGATGAAACTATCTATTACCGCGAGTCAGTAGCGGCAGGTTTAGCAGGTGTTTGGGCGAAAGAAAATACTCGCGAAGCTTTATTTGAATCTATGGAGCGAAGAGAAACTTATGCGACAACCGGCCAGCGTATACAGGTCCGAGTTTTTGCAGGTTGGGATTTTACTGAAGCTGATTTAATGAGTGATGATTTTGTTGCTAGAGGTTATGAAAATGGTGTTCCTATGGGAGGGCAATTAGTTGCTGCCAACGGTAAATCGCCTAAATTAATGGTGGTTGGCATGAAAGATCCTGATGCCGCTAATCTAGATCGCATGCAAGTGATTAAAGGCTGGATGGATGCAGATGGTAATACCCATGAGAAAATTTTTGATATTGCCTGTAGTGATAACCGAAGCATTGTTGAACGTCGTTGTGACAAAGCTGTTGGCAATAGTGTTGATGTCACTACAGCCTCGTATAGCAATGATATAGGTGCGGCTAATTTAAAAGCAATTTGGCAAGATCCTGAGTTTGATGCCAGTCAAAATGCATTTTATTATGTGCGTGTTTTAGCTATTCCAACACCGCGTTGGACAACCTATGACGCAGTTCGTTATAACATTGATTTACCAACAGATGTCCCTGCCACTATTCAAGATAGAGCTTATACATCGCCAATTTGGTACAACCACTAATATTGGTAATCTGATAACCACTAACTAAACCGCTGTTGAACATACTTTTCAATAGCGGTTTTATTTATTAAATGATGTTTTCATAGAAGCTGTACATGTTAAAAAAAATATTCTCAGAGCCTCTGCTCCATTTCGTGTTACTTGCCATAGTCTTTTTTATTATCGATGCCGCTATAGGTGATAGTGATGAGCAAGCACAATACAATATTCAAATCTCAGATTTAAGGGTTGAGCAACTGAAAAAAGGTTTCGAAAAGACTTGGACTAGAGCTCCAGATCAAAAAGAAATGAAGAAACTTATCAATGATTATGTACTTGATGAAATCTATGCCCGTGAAGCTAAATTACTTGGTTTGGCTGATAATGATGCTGTGGTGCGTAAGCGTTTACGCCAAAAAATGGAGTTCATGCTTCAAGATGTGTCATCTTTGCAAGATCCTAGTGAAGCAGCGTTAAAGTCCTTCTATCAAGCTCATCAAAACAATTATATTGATGAAGCAAACTATAGCTTTGAGCAAATATATATTGCGCCTAAAAAGAATAAAAAAGCATTTCAAGACACTGTAGATGCTTTATTCATGGCTATCTCACAAGGAGAAATGCCGAAAGGAGATAGTAGCTTGTTGGCTACGCAAGTGCTTAATAATACTGCTTTTCAAGTTGACCGACAATTTGGTAAAGGCTTCTCAACTAAGTTAAATAATGTTGAGTTAGCAAAGTGGTCGCAACCTATTTCGTCAGGCTTAGGGCATCACTTGATCAAATTATCAGCTCGTTCAATTAATCAGCCAAAAACCTTCGAAGCGGTTCGCAAGCAATTAATTGTTGATTGGAAGTATCAACAAAGTAAGTTATATCAACAAAGTTTTGAGCAAGATCTATTGGCAAAGTACCGTATTAATGTAGTGAATACTAATGCCAAATTAGCAGTAGCACCTGAGGTGAATAACAAGTGATGAAAGCTTTTATTCTTAGCTGCTTTTTATTCGTTATGGGATTGCCAGCTATGGTTATAGCTGATGATATGAGGCCTGCATCACTAACCATGACAGAAATCGCGGATCAAAGTTTTGACATCATCTGGAAAGTGCCTGCAAAAGGCGACAAGCGATTTAGTTTAGCAGTTAATTTTGATGAACAGTTAACGGCCATATCACCTAAAAAAGCACAATTTATCAATAATGCCTACGTAGAAACATGGACAGTACAGTCGACACAAGCTAATGGTGACTTTGCACTGTCGATTGACGGGATAGAAAATACGGCAACGGATGTGTTGATAAGAATAGTTAAGCAAGATAGTACATTGGTAACTGCGGTATTAAATACCGATACGCCAAATTTTTATTATCAGCCAAGCGATAAAGCGGCTAACACATTATTTACCTATATTATTATTGGTATAGAGCATATTCTTATTGGTTTTGATCATTTGCTTTTTGTCGCTTGTTTAGTGTTTATTGCTAACTCGCCGAGAAAACTTTTTTACACCATCACAGGTTTTACTCTCGCACATTCTGTGACGTTAATTATGGCAACTATGGGTATTGCCAGTGTTGCTATTGCACCTGTTGAAGCGGTAATTGCTTTGAGCATTATTTTCTTAGCTATTGAAATAGCTAAACAAAATAAAGCAAGTTTAACCTTTAAATACCCTGTGGTTGTTTCTTCTACTTTTGGTTTGTTACACGGTTTTGGGTTTGCGTCGGTATTATCAGATATAGGTTTACCTGAAGATGAAAAAATAGCTGCCTTGCTGTATTTCAATTTAGGTGTTGAAGTTGGTCAGTTGCTTTTTATTTTAGCGCTGTTTTTGGTTTTCTCTTTAATAAAAACATTGAAAAAAGATATAAAAATACAAAGCTTTTATAAGTTAGTGAGTTATTTTTCCGGCACAATTGCCATGATCTGGCTTTTTAATCGTTTGACTGCTTTTTAGTGAGTAGATAAAGCGCGTTAAACACTAATCCAACAGAAGAAAAATAATGACAAAAATTTACACCTCAATAGAAAATTTATGTTTACCTAACTAGAGAAAACGGTTAAAATTCTGCCGCAATATTTGACACCAACTATAATTAATTTGGTGTCCACTCTACTCTTAACTCTGGTGATATTGCGATGTTACGAATTGCCCAAGAAGCGTTAACTTTTGATGATGTTTTATTAGTACCTGCCCATTCAACGGTACTCCCTCATACAGCCGATCTAAAAACCCGATTAACTCGAAAAATTAGCTTAAATGTTCCTATGGTTTCTGCGTCGATGGATACAGTGACTGAAGCACGTTTGGCAATAACCTTAGCTCAAGAGGGGGGTTTAGGTTTTATTCATAAAAATATGACTATCGCAGAGCAAGCGAGTAACGTTAAACAAGTTAAGAAATACGAAAGCGGTATTGTTTCTAACCCTAAAACTGTAAAATCGACGGCAACTATTGAGCAAATTATGCGAAAAGCCGATGAATTAGGGTTTTCTGGTTTTCCTGTTGTTGATGAAGAAAATAACTTAGTGGGTATTATCACTGGTCGTGATTTACGCTTTGAAACGGATTTAACTAAGCAAGCTTCTGCGCTAATGACACCTAAAGAAAAGCTTGTCACTGTAAAAGAAGGTGCAGCTCGTGAAGACATTTTAGAATTAATGCATGAAAACCGTATCGAAAAAATTCTTGTTGTTGACGATGCTTTCAAGTTAGTTGGTTTGATTACCGCGAAAGATTATCAAAAGGCTGAAAACAAGCCTAATGCTTGTAAAGATGAATTTGGTAGGTTACGTGTTGGCGCTGCGGTTGGTGTTGGCGCTGGAACTGATGAGCGTATTGATGCTTTAGTCGCTGCTGGTGTTGATGTTTTATTAATTGATACTTCACACGGTCACTCTCAAGGTGTATTAGATAGAGTGAAAGAGACACGTGACAAATACCCTGATTTGCAAATTGTAGCGGGTAATGTAGCTACCGGTGCTGGTGCTAAAGCATTAGCTGATGTAGGTGTTGATGCAGTGAAAGTGGGTATTGGCCCAGGTTCAATTTGTACTACACGAATTGTTACAGGGGTTGGTGTACCACAACTCTCAGCCATATCTAACGCGGTTGAAGCCTTAAAAGGTACAGATATCCCTGTCATTGCCGATGGTGGTATTCGTTTTTCAGGTGATATTGCAAAAGCGCTTGTTGCCGGCGCACATTGTGTGATGGTTGGCAGCATGTTAGCCGGTACAGAAGAATCGCCAGGCGAAGTTGAACTTTATCAAGGCCGTTACTATAAGTCATACCGTGGTATGGGTTCTTTAGGTGCGATGGATCAAAAAGAAGGCTCAAGTGATCGTTACTTTCAGAAAACTGATGGTGAAGCGGATAAATTAGTGCCAGAAGGTATTGAAGGTCGTGTTGCTTATAAAGGCCCTGTTGCAGCAATTATTCACCAGCAAATGGGCGGTTTACGTTCATCAATGGGATTAACGGGTTGTGAAACTATTGAAGTAATGCGTACTAAGCCTGAGTTTATGAAAATAACTTCTGCGGGTATGGGCGAGTCACATGTACATGATGTCACCATAACCAAAGAAGCCCCGAATTATAGAATGGGCTAGTCGAATAGCTTATTTCTTTGCTAGTTAATTCAATTACGGCATCAGAAATACTCACTGACTCTCGTCAGCTCCGTGTTTCTTCTTTGTACTTGAATTAGCTAGCCTTCAAACTAAACTATTTTTGAGTTTACGTTTGAAAGTTAAGGACAAAAAATTCCAACAGGCTGAGTTATTAATAATATAACTCAGCCTGTTTCACTTAATAAATTGCTCTATGCATTGTTAATAGAGCCGTAAAGATGAGAGATAACATGAGTAAAGACATTCATGATCACCGCATACTGATTTTAGATTTTGGTTCACAGTACACGCAGCTTATTGCTCGTCGTGTTCGTGAAATTGGCGTTTACTGTGAACTTTGGTCATGGGATGTTAGTGAAACACAGATAAAAGAATTTAATCCTACTGGGATTATTCTTGCTGGTGGCCCTGAATCAGTTACAGAAGAAAATTCACCACGTGCGCCTGAATATGTATTTAACGCTAACGTACCTGTATTAGGTATATGTTACGGTATGCAAACTATGGCAGAACAGCTTGGTGGTGGCGTTGAAAGTAGTGAACATAAAGAGTTTGGTTATGCTGCTGTAGAAGTGGTTGCGCAATCAGCTTTATTTAAAAATATCGAAGATCATATTGGTGGTAATGGTAATGCATTATTAGATGTATGGATGAGCCACGGCGACAAAGTGTCTAATATTCCAGAAGGTTTTACCACCGTTGCTAAAACTGATAGCTGTGCTTATGCAGCCATGGCAAATGAAGATAAACAATTTTACGGCGTTCAGTTCCACCCAGAAGTGACTCACACAAAACAAGGTATGCGTATTTTAGAGCACTTTGTTGTTGATATTTGTCAGTGTGAAAAACTTTGGACATCAGCATCAATTATTGAAGATGCGGTTGCCAAAATGAAAGCACAAGTAGGTGATGATGAAGTTATTTTAGGTTTATCCGGTGGTGTCGACTCATCTGTAGTAGCGATGTTATTGCAGCGAGCTATTGGTGATAAGTTGACCTGTGTTTTTGTTGATAATGGTTTACTTCGTTTAAACGAAGGCAAGCAAGTTATGGACATGTTTGGTGATCATTTCGGTTTAAATATTGTTCATGTAAATGCTGAGCAGCGCTTTTTAGATCGTTTAGCGGGCGAAGATGAGCCAGAGGCTAAGCGCAAAATTATCGGTAACGTTTTCGTTGAAGTATTTGATGAAGAGTCTAAGAAACTTGAAAACGCGAAATGGTTAGCACAAGGGACTATTTACCCAGATGTAATTGAATCTGCTGCGTCAGCAACAGGTAAAGCGCACGTCATTAAGTCACACCACAATGTTGGTGGTTTACCTGATGATATGGCATTAGGTTTAGTTGAGCCATTACGTGAGTTATTTAAAGATGAAGTGCGTAAAATTGGTTTAGAGCTAGGTCTTCCATATGACATGCTTTACCGCCACCCATTCCCAGGACCGGGTTTAGGAGTACGTATTTTAGGTGAAGTGAAGAAAGAATATGCTGATTTACTTCGTCGTGCTGATGCCATTTTTATTGAAGAATTACATAAAGCCGAGCTTTATCATAAAGTAAGCCAAGCATTTACCGTCTTCTTGCCTGTTCGCTCTGTGGGCGTAATGGGTGATGCGCGTAAATATGATTGGGTAGTGAGCTTACGCTGTGTAGAAACTATCGACTTTATGACAGCGCGTTGGTCACACTTACCTTATGATTTCCTAGGGTTAGTCTCAAATCGTATTATTAATGAAATTGATGGTATTTCTCGCGTGGTTTACGATATTAGTGGTAAACCGCCTGCGACTATCGAATGGGAATAATCTCTACTTAAGTTGGTTAAATCATCTTGTTTCGTTGTCGAAAGTGCTCACGTAGTAAACTACGCTCCGCGCTATCTCCTAGAAATAAAATGATTTACCTGCACTTTAGTTAGAGATTTGGAATAGTTTTTTTGTAAGCATGCTATAACACTCAACTTCTGTGTTGGAAGTACTCACCTGTTGTCATAGGCTCCGTGCTTCCGCCTTGAATTTGAATGTTCTATCTCCGCTTTCAATAAAAACTCAGTGAAGAGATTTACAAGCGATATTTTATAAAGAGCCCCACTGTTTAAAAGCATTGGGGTTTTATTTTTTAATGAACAAGGAAAGCTCATTCTAGTTGGAATTTTAGCAAAGCTGTTGAATGTTTTCTTTTTGAGCGTATGACTATACGTGATTAAAGAAAATGTGAAAACAATGCCGATAAAATTTCTACTAGGAGGAGCGGAAATGAAAATGACTATAGAAAGATTAGAAACCAAACAACGAATGAGCCGTATAGTTAAACATAACGGTACTATTTATTTATGTGGTCAAGTAGCGGCGGATGCCACAAAAGATATCACTGAACAAACACAAACCATGCTTGATAAAGTGGACACCCTATTATTACAAGCGGGTAGTGATAGAGAGCATATTTTGTCAGCCACCATTTATGTCAAAGACATGAGTTATTTTGCACAAATGAATGCCGTATGGGATGCTTGGATACCTGAAGGGCATGCACCTGCCCGTGCTTGTGTTGCCGCTAAAATGGCACGAGAAGCGCTGTTGGTTGAAATTTCTGTCATTGCCGCTGAAATTTAATTAAGCCGAGTTCAGGTTTATTATTCCCTTTTAGGTAGGAATATCATGGATAGTCAGTTAATTACTCAATCGTTACAGCAAGTTTTTGGCTTTAATGACTTTAGGCCAGGGCAAGCACAAACGATTGAGCAATTATTAGCTGGGCAATCAAGCTTATCTATTTTTCCTACTGGCTCTGGGAAATCCTTGTGTTATCAATTAACAGCTTTGCATTTACCTCATTTAACGCTAGTAGTTTCACCTCTATTGGCGTTAATGAAAGATCAGCTGGCGTTTTTAGCGAATAAAGGTATTCATGCTGCCAGTATAGATTCGACCTTGAAAGGTGATGAAGTCCAGACGGTGATGAGTGGTGTGCGCAGCGGCGACATTAAAATATTGATGGTGTCAGTGGAGCGTTTTAAAAATGAACGTTTTCGCCAGTTTATTCAAAGCGTGCCTGTTTCTATGTTGGTGGTAGATGAAGCGCATTGTATATCTGAATGGGGACATAACTTCAGACCCGATTACTTGAAGTTGCCAAGCTATCGTCAAGCACTCAATATTCCTTTAACTTTGCTATTAACCGCAACAGCGACAAAAAAGTCAAACAAGATATGGCGGAGAAATTTGCTATAGCTGAGCAACATATTGTGCAAACGGGGTTTTACCGCAGCAATCTAGATTTATCTGTTGTGCCACTGACTAGTGCGGATAAAAATGAATACTTAGTTGAGAAGATAAAAGACCATACTGGCTCAGGCATTGTCTATGTCACGTTACAACATAGCGCCGAGCAAGTAGCTGACTATTTACAAAGGGCAGGCATTAATGCAAGCGCTTATCATGCCGGTTTTGACAGCGATAAACGCAGTCAAATACAGCAGGATTTTATGCTGGGCAATATTCAAGTTATTGTTGCCACCATTGCCTTTGGTATGGGGATAGACAAAAGTAATATTCGTTTTGTTTTTCATTATGACTTGCCAAAATCCATTGAAAATTTCTCTCAAGAAGTGGGCAGAGCAGGGCGAGATGGCGAGCAGTCTTACTGTGTTACCTTAGCGAATTTAGATGGTATTAATACAGTAGAAAATTTTGTTTACGGTGACACACCAGAACTTAGCGGTATTGAATTTGTTTTAGATAATATTAAAACAGATACCGAGCAGGGGAAATGGGAGTTACAAGTGCTGCAACTTTCCAATGCCTGCAATATTAAGCAATTACCCCTTAAAACCTTGTTAGTGCAATTAGAGCTTTACGGTGTAATTGAACCCATGTATGCCTATTTTGCCGACTTTAAAATAAAGCTACTAGCGTCACAAGAGCAAATATTGTCAAACTTTGATGAACAAAGGCAGGTGTTTTTATCAGCAATTTTTAAAGCGACGGCCTTTAAAAAAGTTTGGGGTAGTTTAAGTTTTGATGATTTATTGCAAGATAAGTCAATTGATAGAAATCGTGTTATTGCTGCACTTGAGTATTTACAAGCGCAGCAGATGATTATTGTTGAAACATCTCGTATGACCGAAGTATTTAAAGTGAATGACCATGAGCTTAGTGACCCTATGTTGGCGAATCACTTATATCAATACTTTGTTGATAAAGAAAAAAAAGAAATACAACGTATTGCTGCGTTAGTGCGCTTTTTTCAGTTAGATAGCTGTTTAAGTCATAATTTATCGGCTTATTTTGATGATCATGAAGCACCTCTTCAGTGTGGTCATTGCAGTGTTTGTCGAGGAGAAGTGGCTAAACTCAGTTATTCTCAACAGACAACTTGGCCAACTAACGAAGCATTAATAAAAGATGCGGCAGGTCTAAAGCAGCATTTGTCTGCAAAGATCTCTCAACCTTTATCGCTAGAAAGTTACTGCCGTTTTTTTGCCGGTATGACAGTGCCCTTTTTTACTCGTAATAAAGTCAAGCAGTTGTCAGGGTTTGGCTCATGTGAGCAGCAAGGTTATCAAGATATAAGAAACAAACTGACAACACTACAAATTGTCAGCACATAAGTGCAAACCGTTATTGTCCATATTTGGCTAAAATAGTTCGATATTTATCACTTTGTTTTAATTGTGTTATACAACTATCCATTTCACTTAGTAGGGCGACAGGGTCGTGAATATTTTTAGAACGCTTTGAAATAGTAATATAATAGTCTTTATGCTTAATGGTGTAATCTAGCACTTTAACTTGATCTGTGATGCCATTTTTCTTTGCAATCCAATGCAAGGTTGCTTTTGCATCAGCCATAATCTCAAACCTTGGATTAGTGGCTAATAACTGAGCGAACATAGTCTCTAAATTATTACTTTCTGTGACCTGTTTAAGAAGCGTTTTTTCTTCAATGATGCGCATGTATTCAGGTGTATAACTTAAACCTTTTAAGTGACCTATCTGATACTCTTTGACATCATCTAGTTGGGTAATGTTAATGTCACTGTTTGATCTAACCATAAAGCCATACTCTGTTCTAAACACAGGTTCACTGGCGTAAACTAATGCTGATTCTCGGCTTTTTTTATAAGAATAAACGGTAAGATCCAGCACACCCTGCTCCATATAGTCGAACGTGCGTTGGATAGGTAAACGAATATAGTTGATGGCATAGCCAGAGTTAGCTAGGCAATGGTTTAAGATTTCTTTAGCAATGCCTAAATTGTACTTTTTTGTGGTGTTATCGATAAAAAAGTACGGAGGCCAATCAACATCATTAACGTTGATAACTTTTGTCTTTTGTGCGGCAAAACTAAATTGATGAGAGCATATTAGTAGGTATACAGTCATCGCTAAACAATATTTTAAACGCATTACTTCGTACCTAAAAGTTATACATATCTTGTACTTATATCTGATTTTACCGCTTTCATCAACAAGGTTTTTAGTTTACTTTAGTGGCTGGTTCCTCGCTCATAGTTAATTTTATTAAAAACATTGTATTTGCCTGAAGGTTTTTTCATGGGTATATGTTTAATTTCTTCTAGTGTGTTAGCGTCATAAACAATAAGTGCACCTTCGTTATCCCAGACACTTAACAGTACATATTGTCCGTCTTTGGTAAATTCTACATGGGCAGCATTTTTACCCGGCATAGGTGCTAAGGTTTTGACTATTTCTAGTGTACTCTTATCAATCACATGGACTTTATCGTTATTGGGACCAAAGAATACATCGGTCCAAGCATAAGGGGAATTACTGTGGCTACGCATAAAAAATCCCGGACCTTGAGTTTCTATCTCTTTGATAACTTCCCAGTTCTTCATATCAATAACGGTGATTTTTCCTTCCTTAATGTTTGGTGATGCAAAGACCTCTTTATCCTGGTAATCCCAAGTAATCCCTGAGCCTAAGTGTGGCATACCTGTTAGTGCAATTGAGGCGACTTTCTTTTTCGTGTCTAGATTGATAACTTGACCATTATGACTATTGCGTGCGGTGCCTATAAGGTTGACATAGTCTGGATCAAAAAAGAAATCATTTAAATAATCATCAGTTTTAATGCGCCTAACAGGAAATTGTTCTTTAACTTTCCAGCCTTCAGCTTTTGCTTCATTTTTATAATCATGTGCCCAACCTTTGTATACTTCTACGCCGCCTTTATCACTGTATGGAATTTCCCATACTTCTTTGACATCTTTTAGTGCGACAATAAAACTGTGGCGAGGTGGGGCATTGTATACTGCACTAACACGTGAGCTAGTTCCATCACTGTCTTTAGCATCAATGACTTTCAGAGGAGATAAGTCACTGGTGTTAAGAATAACAACGTTGTTTGGTAGGTAATTACCAACAATTAAATACTTACCATCACTGGAAATGGCGATATTACGGGTATTGATAGCCGCTCTTATTTCACTGACAGTTTTACGATTATAAATATCATATTTACTTATCCAGCCGTCGCGAGAAGCGAAAAAAACGAAACGACCGTCAGGAGAATACTTAGGACCGCCATGTAAGGCGAAGCGTGTTTTGAAACGATCCAATGATTCGAATGTATCGCCATTAAGTAAAGTGGCACTATGATCACCTAACTCAACTACAATGAACAGATTCATCAAATCGGCATCAAACTGAGGTTTATTAGGTAATGTGCTTTGCTTAAAATGCTCAACTTTTGAATTGTTGATATCAGCAAGGTTCCACGTTAATGAAGCTTGTGAAGGCGTATAAATATATTCAGCCAAGCGGGCTATTTCAGCCGCTGTTAAAGTGTGATTAAAGGCTGGCATTTGTGTGGCTGCACGACCTTTTGATATGACTTTTATTGCTTTGTTCTTTCTAAATCGAGCAAGATTTTCTGGCAGTAATGCTGGTCCCATAGCGCCTAAACGATCGATACCATGACACGATTGACAGTGTTCTATATAAAGTTTTTCAGCGTTATCTTGGCTTTTATCTACCGTATTGTCTTTTGCTTCAATAGCGGAGGCTGTTAACGTAGTCACCGCGAACGTTAAGGCGATAACTTTACTTACCCATAGTGTTATTTTCATTGCTCAATCCTAATGACTTATGCAGTTTGTACAGCTTGCTCATCAAGTAAAGAAATTTGCTCATAATCGCTCGCATCTAAGAAACCTGGCGTGGTTAACTGTTTGGTGGTCAATTGATTCACCACATCACCAATAACAATTAATGTTGGTGGGGTGATGTTATGTTTTTCTACTAGCTCAGCTAAATTACCAATAGTGCCACGATAAGTTTTTTGCTCAGGCTGGGTTCCTTTTCGAATCAAGGCTGCGGGTGTATTAGCGTCTCTACCATGGCTAATAAGCTGAGTAGCTATTTTATCTAAGGTATTGATGCCCATATAAAAGACAACTGTTTGTGTCGCACAACTTAAACTAGACCAAGGTAAGTTTAACTGACCATTATTTTGAATATGACCCGTGATAAAAGTACAACCTTGCGCTACACCGCGATGAGTAAGCGGAATACCTGCATACGTGGTACAGCCTGATGCTGCGGTGATGCCGGGACAAATATGACAACTGACTCCACGCTTAAGAATAAACTCTGCTTCTTCTCCGCCACGCCCAAATATAAATGGGTCACCACCTTTTAAACGCAATACACGTTTACCTAACTTCGCTTGATCGACTAAAAGCTGGTTTATTTTATCTTGGGGGACGCAGTGCTTTGCTTGCTCTTTACCCACGTAAAAGCGTTCACAACTTGCTGGGAGCAAAGCCAATATTTCTTCACTGACTAAACGATCGTAAATGGCAATTTCGGCTTGTTGAATAAAGCGCATTGCGCGAATGGTTAGTAATTCTGCATCACCAGGACCTGAGCCAACCAAAGCCACTTCGCCACTATTAAGCTGTGATTTTCCCTTGATTTGAATATTCGTTGTTGATGCTGTTGTTATATTTGTTGTTGTCATGTTTCTACTCTCTCTTGCTTCAGCTATGTTAGTGAAGTATTGGTAGGTGGTTAAACCTCTACCACAGGAATTGTTGTTTGCGTATTTTTTGATGAAATGCCTATTTCAGAGTCGTTAAGATAACAGCCAGGATCTTCTGCCCATGCATCACCTGATTGAGCAAAAGCACGAGTACGGGTGTTTCCGCCACATATACTGAGATAGTTGCATTGAGCGCAGCGGCCTTTAACCGGGCGTGGGGTTTCTCTAAATCCTAGCATGAGAGGATCTTGTGTATTGCGCCAAATATCAGAAAACTTGTCGCTTTTAACATTGCCTATCGGATGGTTCCACCAGTAAGTATCAGGGTGAATGGTGCCAGTATTATCTATATTGGCAACATTAACACCACTGGCGTTTCCGCCCCAATTGATAAGACGTTGCTTTAAGTTAGCTATTGCTTCAGGGTGCGTGTCGCCAAATTTTTTCGTTGCCCACTGTAATAAAAATGGGCCGTCAGCGTCATTGTTTCCCGTAACAAAATCAGTGACTATGCCTTGATTAATATGTGACCAAGCGCGTTCAAAGAGTAATTCCATCGCATCTTTAGTCATTTTAAACATGGCATCATTTTCGGCGTTACGTTTTCCGCGACCAGAGTAATTGAGATGTGATAAATAAAACTTATCAACTTTATTCTCTTCCATTAAATCCAGCATGGCGGGAATGTCATTAAAGTTTTCTTTCGTTAAGCAAAGACGCATACCTATTTTTATACCCGCTTCTTTACATAACTTGATAGCATGCATTGACGTTTTAAAACTGCCTTGTTGGCGTCTAAATTCATCATGGAATGCTTCTAAACCATCGATACTAATACCCACATACTGATAATCAGCCGCTTTAATTTTATCGATATTGCTTTCGTTAATTAAGGTGCCATTGGTGGATAAAGCCACATAAAAGCCTTTGGATTTAGCGTAAGCGGTAATTTCAAAAATATCAGGGCGTAGTAATGGCTCCCCCCCTGATAAAATCAGTACAGGCACGTGCGCAACTTTTAAATCATCAATTGTGGCTTTTATTTGCTCTGTAGTGAGTTCATCTTTAAAGTCGATATCTAAAGACGTAGAGTAACAATGTTTGCAACGTAAGTTACAACGGCGAATAAGGTTCCAAATAACCACAGGTCCAGGCATTTTTCTTACTGCTTTCACGGGTGTTAATGTGGTTAAATCATTATGTAGCGTGGTGAGTAATTGCGATATTCTAAACATAATTGTTTACCTACTTACCTGCGATAAAGGTCTATTTTTTTAATCGCAAGCCAGTTTTTTTCAATATTTGTGTGCTGGTTAACATATCATTACTTTTGGTAGGGGTACTTTGACCTGAATCATGGTTGCGCTTTACTAAGACATCATTTAACAATTCTTTGATCTGGTTTCGGTATTTTTGTATTTCTTGTTGATTTTTACCGTGTACCATAGCGAATAAGTTGTAATTCCAATGAGGTAAATGACGTGGTCTTTGGTAACAATGGCTGACAAAAGGCAGTTTACCTATACGTTGTCCAACTTCTTGAATTTTGTCATCTTCAATATCCCAAACCGTCATGCCATTAAACTTATAGCCAATCTTGTAATGATTAGGTACCGCCGCAATACGGCGAATAATGCCGCGTGCTTGTAAGTCTTTGGTTAAGGCTAACACTTGCTCAACACTGATATTTAACTGTTTTGCAATTACATCATAGGGGCGTTCAACAATCGGCAACCCTTTTTGTGTTGCTAGAATGTATTGTCTTTCTAAAGCAGTAAGTTCATTAGATTGGCAGGTAGAGACCGACATAGAATTCTTCCAATTTTGGGGTGTTTAGCACAGGTAATTGTGTTTTTTCTTCTATTGCTGAAATTACTTGATCGATTTCAGCTTGTGATTCTGTGGCAATGACAAACCACATATTAAAGACATGATCACGGCGATAATTGTGGGCAATTTGCTCAAAGCTATTCACTTGCTCTGTCACTTGGTCAAAATCGTCTTCAGGTACTGCAAGGGCAGCTAAAGTAAAGGCGCCACCAAGACAAGCGGCATCAAACATAGGGCCAAATCGCGTTAATACTTTTTGTGCTCGTAGCTCCTGTAGGTGGCTTATCACCTCTTGCTCGTTGGTTTGTATGCCTTGTTGGCTAAGTGTTTTAGCTATTTCAGCAAAAGGGCGTTCACACACGGGCAAGCCTTTTTGGAGCATATTAATGAGCGCTTTATCTAACGGCGATAAATCACTTACTTGAGTGGTTGCTGCTTTATCCATGGGCTCGTTTACCTTGACTGTAATTTGCGCCTTTTTGTTTGTATGCCTTGAAGCTAAAGAGAATGTCTTTTTCAACATTAGTTAAAGATAACTGCTGGGTGAGCTCACTAATTTGTTGTAATACAAAATCTTTATCTTTGCCGTGTATCATGCAAAATAAATTATATGGCCAATCAGGTAAGCGTCTTGGTCGGCGATAGCACAAAGAAACTTCATGGCGTTTTGCGAGTTTGGCGGCAATTGCGTCAACTTGTTCATTGTTAATATTCCACACCACCATCGCATTGGCGTTAAAGCCGAGTTTTCGATGTTTGATCACTAAGCCAAAACGGCGGATTAACCCTGTTTGTTGCCAAGTGGCAATTTGCGCTAATACCTGTTGTTCATTGGCATTAATGGCTTGGGCAATATTTGCATAAGGCTGAAAGCTTGTAGGCAAGCCTGTTTCAATTAATGATCTCAATTGCCCTTGTTGTATATTGGTAAGTGGCGTTTGTTTGTGGTGGTTTTTATTTAAACTTTCTTCGTTAACAATAGGGCTACTTTCACCGGTACTGTTAATCGAAAAGGCTAAATCTAAATGATAAGAGGCTTCCATTGGCAGTACGAGCACAGGCAAGCCAGTTAATAGCTCAATATGTGTGAGCGTGTCATTTAAAGCGACAGGGTCGCTGGCGGTTACCACAAACCAAAGGTTGTAATTTGTTTTGTTAAAATGAGAGCTGCGAGCATAATTATGATTTACCTGCTCAAACTGATTAACAATACTGGCAACTTTATCGAGATGTTTTGGCTCAACGGCAAGTGCGGCTAAGGTGCTAGCACCGGCTTTTTTATGATCAAAAACAGGGCCTATTCTTGAGGTTATACCCTCATTATCTAACTGTTTTAAGGCAGAAAATACCGCTTGCTCAGTGATAAGTCTCTCTTTGGTTGTCAATTTTTTAGCCATATCATCATAAGGGCGATTGCATAAAGGAAAACCTTTTTGAAAATTATTAATGATATCTTGCTGAAGTTGCGTAATTTTCATAACTATAAGCCTATTTGATGGGCACGATTTGTGAAAAATATTCCGCTAGGACTTTTTGACGGTAAGGTTTTTTGCAAAGTTTGAGTTTGTGTGTCGTATATCTGAATTTCATTGTTATCCCGCACTGACATCCACACTTTCTCGCCTCGTGGTGTAAATTCCATATGCAGTACTGCCGGCCCAGGAGTTAGGGTGTTAACCAGCTCGAAACTTTCAGTATTAAATACTTGAATGGTATTGTTGTCAGGGTACGCAAAGTTCACCCAAATTTGTCTGTTATCTGGCTGAGCCATGACAAAAATAGGTTGGCTGTGAGCGGGGATTTCTGCTACTTGTTGCCATGTTTTAGTACTGACAACCAATACCTTATGTTGCCCTACAGCAGGTACAAAGGCATGATCTCCAGCGATGGCCCACCCCTCAAGGTGTGGCATTTTATAAACAGGTAATTTTTGTTCGCCTTTGCCATAATTTTTTAAGATGCGTGTAACGCCTTTATCTAAATGCCATAAGTCAAGTAAGGCCATTCCATCTTCGCCAAACAAGCCTGCAATATAATAACGGCCATCACCACTGATCAGAGCGTCATAGGGAAATAAACCAATGTCTGTAAACTTGGTTAACTCCATTGCTTTACCCGCTTCAATACCTGAAAAGTCTGCTATCCATATTTCATGGCTATCAAATAAGCTAAAAACAAATTTGTTATTTGGGGCATCAACTAAGCCAACTACTTTTGATCGGGCTGGGCTACCGTCTTTATTTTTGGGCTTTGTGGTTAATATTGAACTGTCGATATTGGCGACTAATGCTAAGGTTTCACTATCAAACACTTTCACACCGCCAGGACTGTAATTTGATACGGCGACTAATTTACCATCTTGGCTGATGGCGCCACCGATACTGTTGCCTGATTGGATCACTCTTTTATCTATTTTATCTTTAAGCAGGTCAACCTTAGTTAAACCACCATCCCTGCCAAATACATAGGCGTATCGTTGGTCTCTTGAATAGACAATTGATGCATGAGATAAGTCGCCTAAACCATCCACTTCACTGACAATTTTTTGCTCCGTGTGATCAACAATTTGAACTTGCCCTGTGGCACGTTCAATAATAACTCCCATATCACCCGTAGCTCGTAGCTCATGGTGAACTGACTTGTCAGCTTTTTGTGTTGTTGTTTGACATGCCATTAATGCAAAGCTGATTAAACTTATGCTAGCTATTTGAAATAATTTTTTTCTCATGTGAAAGCCCTTATTATTTCTGAGTAATAGTTTGAGTGTGACTTGCGTTGTGCTCAGTTATTTTGCCCCGTTTTAATTGCTCGGCTATCCATAAAGCTTCTTGTTCTGTCAGAAGGTTTTTCCATGGCGGCATAGCGGTGCCCGGGCGACCATATAAAATAGCGTTTTGGATAAAAGGAATGGGTTTATCTTGTAAATTATCTACCAGTAAAGCAGGGCCTAACCCTCCTTTAAGTGTCATGCCGTGGCATGAACCACAATCTTGCTTTACGATATGAGTTAACGCTATTTTGCGCGCATCAGATAACGATGATTCATCGGTATGATCTTTAGCGGCGATAACAGATGCGCTTATGGCTAGTGAAGCGATAAAGCAAATACCTTGTGCGATTGGTAAACTCATAATAATTATCCAAACATGACTTTTTACTTTGTTTAAAGTCTACACAGCATGAGGATTTTATTTGTTGCCCAAGATCATATTTTTAAGCAGAAAACCAAAACAAAGCATGTCATTTATTGATTTAAATCAGCAAATCATAAGATCTTGTCTGACAAAGAGAGGAGCATGAAACAGAATATTAGAAAAGGTCTATACTAACTTTAACTAGCTTTAGTTGATGTATGATCATTTTTAATGTTACTTTAATTAATGAATTTAACTTGAGGTTGTATTTTTGTGCTAAAAAAAATTTCATTAAATATACTATGCTCTATCGTTATCGCGAGTAGCTTTGCTGCGTCGGTAAAAGCTATAGATACGATTAAAGTACTTAAGCCCGTATTGGCATTAGATAAAAGAGCAGCACATAAGGATGAAGTAATACTGAGAGCTTTAGAGGTTACTGAAGCTGAATATGGCGCATTTACCTTAGATATTGTTAATGTTGATATGACCACGAGTAGAGCCTTTTCGTCGATGCGTTCAGGCGATCTAATTAATGTATTCATTGCCCCAAGTAGTCAAGCTTGGGAAGATAACACCATTCCAATCAAAATCCCTATTAGGCAAGGTTTACTTAGCTATCGTTTATTGTTAGTTAATAAACAAGACTTACCTAAATTTGCAGCGGTGAAAACGTTCGAAGATTTAAAACAGTTAACCGCAGGCTTACAAAGCGGCTGGGTTACTACAGATATTTTTGAATACCTAGGCATGAATATTATTACAGGCCACAATTTTGAAGGCTTATTCTTGATGTTAAACAAGCACAGGTTTAACTATATACCGCGAGCTATTTATGAAGTGTACGATGAATATAGCAGTAGAAAAGATAACTTAGAAAATGTCGTTATTGAGCCAACCCTTGCCTTATATTTACCTATGGCAACCTATGTTTATGTTTCTCCAAATGAGCCACGTATTGCGGCTAGAATTGAAGCAGGCTTGAAAAAGCTGATCGCGACCAATGAAATGAACGATATATTACATAAGTATTATAAAGAAGATATCGAGCAAGGTGACTTGAAAAATCGTCGAATTATTAACATTGACAACCCCTACTTTAATGACAAAGAAATATTAAAAGATCTGCAGCTTTGGCATCAATAGTAGGGTTGTCATGGGCAATTAACCATCGCTTCTTAGCGAATAATAATGTTAATGAACACCTTTATTTTGCAGGTAATGACTGTACTCTTTATCTGTGCCATTAATATGGTTAATTAACCATGCCGATAGGTAGTCACTGATTTCGTTTAACGAATCGTGACCCTTTTCATTGTAGAGGGTTACAAACTCTTTTACTTGCGCAATCATTTCTTGGTGCTTAGCTTTATGGGCAATAAAGTCAGGATAGTCATGTTCCTGCATAAGCTTTTCTTCTCGTTCAAAATGATAAACAGTATAATTTATTAGCTCTTCAAGTGCTTTTTTCTCAAACTCCTCACTCATCGCATGATCATAGGCAACTGTGAACTCATTTAATAAGCTAATTAACTTTTTATGATCTTGATCTATATGCGCTATACCTACGCTGTATTCATCTTTCCATTTGACTATATTTGACGGTGCAGTTTTTTTGTAAAAAACCGGTATGAGTAACAAGCCAATAATAAGTAACCATGAAACTGGATTCGTTAAACTTGACAGGAAACCAAGAAATATAACGACAATGACTAAAGCTATTATGGCGGCATAGATAAACGATTTATTGCGACTGTTCATAATCTTCCCTCGGCAAAAACCTTAAAAATAATAGGGTTATGTGACTCTTGTTAAAGTGAATAATACGTAATTATCAGTGTTTATTTAACTGTTGAAGACAAATGACTGGCTATTTGTTGACCTCGATCAATTAAAAGACTCCCTTCAATACCATAACTAAAAAAACTTGATCTGAATCACATAACTATAGTTCAAATAGGCAGATAGTTACATTTAGAAACATTTAGTGCCTGTACTTCAAATGAAACTTCATGGTTCACGGTACGAACAAGTAAATACAATAATATCTGGAGAGTAACTAATGAAAAATATAAAACATAGTTTTTCAGCACTTGGTTTGGCTATAGGTATGGCAGCTGGTGGTATCAGCATGTCGGTAACTGCTGCTGAGCCTACATTATCTGAAGCTGATTTTGAAAAAGCACAATTACACTACTTTCAACGCTGTGCTGGTTGTCACGGGGTTTTACGTAAAGGCGCAACAGGTAAAAGCCTAGAGCCTAAAAATATGCTTAAGAAAGGTCAAAAGCGTTTAGAAAAAATCATTGCTTTAGGTACCGAAGGTGGTATGAATAACTTTGATGATTTGTTTAACGAAAAAGAAATTGCCAACTTAGCAACTTTCATTCAAATGACACCACCAGTTCCACCGGAAATGTCTTTAGAGCAAATGCGCTCTCACACTAAAGAATATGTCGCATTGAAAGACTACCCAACTAAGCCAATGCATGGCTTAAACTGGAAAAACTTCTTTGTAGTTATCGAGCGTGATGCAGGTAAAGCAGCAATAGTAGATGGTGATACTAAGAAAATTGTTACCCATATCGATACTGGTTATGCGGTACACGTAATCAAAGGTACTGAGCATCATAAGAAAGATCATGCGAAAGATGTAGGTCGTTTTTGGTACACCATTGGTCGTGACGGTAAAGTTAACAAAATCGATTTATGGCAAAAACCTGAAAAAATGTTAGTGGCTGAAACTAAAATGGCATATGACGCACGTGATATCGCTGTTTCAGGTGACGGTAAATACGTAATTGCTGGTGGTTACTGGCCTGCGCATTTCGTTATTATGGACGCTGATACCTTAAACCCACTTAAAGTAGTGTCAACACGTGGTTACAACACGAAAGGTGAATTCATTAACGAAGCACGTGTAGCTGCAATCTATACAGCGCCAAACGAGTCTGCATTTATCGTTGCTGTTAAAGAAACTGGTAAAATGCTGCAAGTTGATTACACAGATTTAGATAACTTAAATATCACTGCTATTGAATCAGCTGAATTCTTACATGATGGATTCTTCGACCCATCAGGACGTTACTTCCAAATTGCTGCAAACGCATCTAATAAAATGGTTGTTGTTGATACTAAAGACGGCAAGCTAGAAAAAATGATTGAAGTAGATTCACTACCGCATCCAGGACCAGGTGCAAACTGGGTTGATAAAGAGTGTGGTCCAGTAGGTGGTACTACTCACTTAGGTGTAGGTCTTGTTTCTGTGTGGGGTAACGATCCTATCGGTCGCCCAGACCAAGCTTGGAAGCTTTGTTACGAAGTTGAAACCGACGGTGCAGGTGTATTCATCCGTACTCACGAAACTTCAGACTACGTATGGGCTGACCAACTTAAGCACCCTGAGCCAGAAATTCAACAATCTGTACAAGTTTTTGATAAGAAAACGCGTGAAATTGTGAAAACTATTCGTGTCACTGAAGAGCCAGGTAAAGCAGCACTTCACATGGAATTTAACGCTGATGGTTCAGAAGTTTGGGTTTCAGTTTGGAACCGTAAAGATAACAAGAACCCAACAGGTGAAATTGTGGTTTATGATGCAAAAACGCTTAAAGAGAAAGCGCGTATTAAAGGTTTAACTACCCCAACAGGTAAGTTTAACGTTTATAACCGTATCAATCACAAAACCTAAAACAAGGAACACCTTTTTGCCATTTCGCTCAACTTCGTTGTTGAAAGTTTGAACGAAGTGGCTTCAATCTGAATCCTAGTTTAAAAATTGTAGGTTGAGCCTACAAAATGGTTACCTAAAGGCATGGCATGTGCCATGCCTTTTTACTGTTAAATAATAAAAAATTTTTAAGCGAATTACCCAATGAGAGCTAATTATGGCTAATAACACATTTACACAACCGAGTTTCTGGTCAAGACGCCTGATACTGGGTACAACTGTTTCCGGTGCCGTCATCTTTTTTGTTGTTGGTATTATCTTTTGGGGTGGCTTCAACACGGCAATGGAAGCAACAAACACTACCGAATTCTGTATTGGTTGCCACGAAATGGAAGCCAATGTTTACCAAGAATATACACCGACTATTCATTACTCGAACCGTACTGGCGTACGAGCTGGCTGTCCTGATTGCCATGTTCCACGTCCTTGGATTCATAAAGTGGTTCGCAAAATTCAAGCTTCGCGTGAGGTGCTTTATTGGTTGACTGGAAAAATAGACACTAAAGAAAAGTTTGAAGAACATCGCTTTGATTTAGCAAAACGTGTTTGGCAAGCGATGAAGGATACAGATTCAAGAGAATGTCGAAACTGTCATAACTTTGAATCAATGAATCCTGAACATCAAAAGCCTAGAGCGCGTAAGCAACATTTAAATGCTTTTGAAACAGGACAAACCTGTATAGATTGTCACAAAGGTATTGCTCATCATGATGTTAGAGATAAATTATCTGATGAAGAACTTGAAAAACTAGAAGCGCCAAATCCTGACTATATTCGTGAAATTCCGAAAGAATATAAGGATGGCCTAGCGAGAATTGAAGCAAAAGAGGCGGCTGAAAAAGCGCAACTCAAAGCAGAAAAAGCCGCTGAACAAGTAAAAGTAGAAGAACAAATTGCGGCAGCAGTAGCAAAAGCTTTGGCGGAAAACCCTGTTAGTGCTCAAGCTAGCTCAGCAAGCAAAAAGCCATCGGCCCAAGCAAGTAATATTGACGTTGATTGGAACAAAGCTAAATCAACAGATATTGGTGTTTTCTATCCAGGAACAGCCTCAATTGAATGGATTTTAGGTCGTCAACACGGTGGTAAACGCGCCTTTACTAAAGGGGATCGTTGTACAGAATGTCACGGAGAAGAAATCGCTGATATTGGTCAAAATATTGTCAGCGGTGAAAGTGAAAAAGTGGTTGAAGATCAGGTGATACCGGGTAAGCGTGGTAGCATTGATGTGACAATTGATGCCACACATGACGATGAAAATCTTTACCTAAGGTTTAGTTGGAGTGATGGTGAACATGCGCCAGTACCATTTGTTGAAGGGGGTAAAATGGACCCTGAAAATCCAATGAAACTTGCCTTTATGATTGCTACCGATGATGTTGAATATGCCGATCGTGCTGGCTGTTGGGGCACGTGTCATGCTGACGCTAACTCTATGCCATTTGCGCCAGAGCAAGATGTGTTAAAAGGTAGTGACTTAGCTAAGCGCCTGAATTTAGACACAGGTACTGGTGTAGGTGTTACAAAATACCTTAAAGAAACACGCACCAAGATTGAGTTAAAAGGCCGTCGCGGTAAAGCTTTAGGAGGCTGGGATCAACTTAAAGATGATGCTGAGATTCAATCTCTTCAAGAGGCGGGTCAATATATGGATTTAGTTCGCTATAAATCTGGCTCAGCAGACGTTGAAGACGGACATATTTTAGCTTCACGTGATATGCATGGCGGACAAGGTGCTGAAGTAGAAGCAGCACTGAAAAATGGTACTTGGTCTGTGGTAGTTAAGCGTAAGCTGCAATCAGATAAGGTTGGTGACGTTAGTATTGAAGCAGGTAAAGTGTATAATTTTGGTTTCGCTATCCATGATGACTACTCAAGTGCTCGTTACCATCATGTATCATTTGGTTATAAACTTGCTCTTGATAATGATGAAGCGGAGATAAATGCTGTCAAACAGTAAGAGCATGACATAGCACTGGTTACCGCTTTTATGAACTTAATATACTCGCCTTGATTTGTTTACTCGAATCAAGGCGTTTTTTATTGCCTAGTGGCATCATTTGAGCAAGTACTATTTTCACTTACTATGATTAGGTATTAGCAGCTTCACGTTGTAATAAGAAAGCTTTGATTTCATCACGAGAGCTAAGAATGTGCTGCTTAAGTTTTTCAACAGCATTGTCAATATCTCTGGCTTTACAAAATGCTAATAGCTCAGCATGTTCTGGGCCTGCTTTTGATATACCGCCAGCCCACAATAAATGCATACGAATATAACGATCAGCATTTTTATTTAAAATATTTACTAAATCAGCAGTTTGTGGTCGGTTAGCGCCTGAGTACAAACAGTTATGAAAGGTAGAGTTTAATTCGCTCCAGGTATTGGCCGCATTTTCTTTACCGAGTGCTCTGTCAAGCTTGGTAAGAATTTCATCAGCTTCTTCCAAAGCTTCATCCGTAATACTGGCTAAAGATGCTTTTAGTAAGTCACCCTCAATCATGGCTCTTAGTTCGAATAACTCATCGACTTGATCTAAGTTTAATTCTGTTGCACTAGCACCTTTATGTGGTTCAAAAGTTACAAGTCCTTCAGCTTCAAGTTGCAATAAGGCCTCTCGAACAGGAATTCGGCTGACATTTAACTCTTCTGCTAATGCAGCTTGACGTAATGGTTGTCCGGCAACAATCTCACCACTAAGTATTTTTTCTCTAAGAATTTCAACAACTAATTGCGTTCTTGTTTTGTATTCAATGGTCATTTTTTTAGCTTATTTTTTTCATTGCTTATTTTATACAATTTATTATATAGAAATTAATACTGAATGAAAGGTAAGAAAGGAGCTTGCTTATTAGACAAGTGATCATCGAATAGCCTTTATTACGAAATAAAAACTGACATAAATTAATTGAGAATATTACTTTAATGCTAGGAAGGGTAAATTATTAAGACACAGGTTTTATAGAAGGTATTTAATTGATAAAACTTATGCGGTATAATGTATACAATTTAGTTTTCAGCAAGAGTTAGACAAGAGGAAGTAAGATGGGAGCAAATAATTCAGATTGGCGATATACGGTAATGCCGGCTGTGTTTACCTGGCTAAAAGAGTCAGAGTCTGGTGCCTTAGAAATTGATTTTGAGGCAACAAAAAAATACGCCGCAGATATTTTAGAAGTTCAAGGAAAAGGTGGAACCAGAATGGGAGGACTTGTTGGCTCAGGCACGCTAGGTGAAAATAGCTACTTAAGTTCTAACCAGCGCCTTGCTTTACTTCAAGCCCTTTCTGAAGTTGCTAAAGAATACAATGTGCCATTAATTAGTGGTGCTGCAGCAGAAACTAAAGAAGCACTTGCTAAAATAGTAAAAGAATTAGCGGCTGTGGGTGTGGATACCGTCATGGTGATGCCACCAAAAACTCAGGAAGTACCTTCAGAAGAAGATATGTATGCGTACTATGCGCTTTCTGCAAAAGCCGCAAAAGAGGCAGGCATTACAATTATGCCTTATAACAACCCTGATGCAGCGGGTTATCATGCACTGTCAACTGCTCTACTTAAAAGACTTGCTGCTCTACCTGAAGTCACTGCGCTTAAAATATCGACTGCAGATGTGTCAATTATTGAAACGTTGATGTTAGAGAATAAAGATTTAAAAATTTTGGCAGGTGTTGACACAGTCACTATACATGCAGGACTTGCTGGAGCATGTGGTGGGATTACAGGTGTAGGTTGTATATTCCCCAAAGCGAGTGTCACCATGCAGGAGTTAGTTAATAACGGGCAATGGGCTGAGGCAAACAAAATTGCTCAGGCTATGAATTCCATATCATACCTTGATGCTCAGCCGTTACTGCTAGAGTATCTTAAGTATGCTTTTGGCATTCATCACAATGATGCTGTTGGAGGACTTCGTACCTTAGGTAGAAAATTAACTCAGCAGCAAATTGATGATGTACACACACGATATACGCTAGCTAAGGAAAGACTTGGATTTTTAGATTTATTAGATTGATCTTTTTAAATGGTCATTGATTTAAAAATTTAAAAGGTTAAAAGTTCAAAAAAGAAAGCCCCTATTCAATGGGGCTTTTTTGTCACCGTTTTTAGGTAGAGCTTAATTTTTTATTTTCTAATTATTAGCTCGGTATTTTGCGTCCTCAATATTATGGGCAAGTGCTCACTAAAACGCTGTAACTTTTTAATTAATGTATTAATGCGTTGTTAACAAGGCTTTTGGTAATAAGGCATCAGGCATATTTTGATAGCAAATAGGACGTTGAAAACGCTTAATTGCTTCACTACCAACCGAAGTTGATCTGATATTAGTTGATGCCGGAAATGGCCCACCATGATTCATTGAAGCGCACACTTCTACTCCTGTAGGCATTTGATTGTAAATCAGACGACCAACTTTATGAACTAGGGTTTGCGATAGAGTTTTTGCCAAGGGGATATCAGCCTCTAAGGCATGAATACTGGCGGTTAAGTTGCCACTAAGTTGCGAAGTAAATTGCATGACTTGCTCAAAATCATCACAACGTACAATTAAGGCACTAAAACCAAACAACTCTTCATGTAAGGCTGGAGTACTTTGGTAGTGATTAAAATCAGTGGTAAATAATGACGCTGAGCAATCTTGCTCTCTACCTGATAATCCTCTGGCTAACAGTTTTACGCCTGAAAATGTTTGACGTTCAGCTACAGCATTATCGTAAGCATTACACATGGCTGGCGTGAGCATGACACCAGCGGCTTGTTCACTCAGTGATTGTGCTGCCGCATCAATAAACGCCTTATAATGAGCATCAGTTTCTTGACCAATAACAAGCCAAACTCCGGGGCTTGTACAAAATTGTCCTTGCCCCATCACTAACGAGCCAACTAACCCTTGAGCTATAGCCTGGTTATCTTGTGCTAATTTTTCTGGCATAACATATTGAGGGTTAATACTGCCAAGCTCACCATAAAAAGGAATTGGCTCATCACGTTGATTGACTTGTTGCTGTAAAATCATACCGACACGTTCAGAGCCAGTGAAACCAACGGCTTTGATTTGTGGGTGTGTAACAATTTGAGTTGAAATTTCGTAGCTTTCTCCTTGGATAAGTGAGAATACGCCTTTGTCTATTTGGCAAATTTCAATGGCAGATAATATGGCTTGTGCTACTAATTCAGCAGTGGCAGGATGAGCGGTATGTGCTTTCATGATAACAGGGCAACCAGCGGCTAGAGCTGAAGCAGTATCGCCACCGGCGGTTGAGAAGGCTAATGGAAAATTGCTCGCGCCAAAAACAGCCACAACGCCTAAAGGTAAATAACCTAAGCGGGTATCAGGTTTGGGAAGCGGTTGACGAGCAGGCTCTGCTAAATCAATAATGCCTTGGTATTCACCTTTTTCTAGAAGATCCGCGAATAAATTTAATTGACCAACAGTACGGCCGCGTTCACCTTGAATTCGCATCACTGGTAAGCCTGTTTCTGTGCTAGCGGTTGTGATGAGTTCATCACCTAAGGCAATGATTTGCTCACCAATAGTACGTAAAAAGTGTGCTCTAACTTCAGGATCAAGTTGGCTATACGAAAAAAAAGTTTGATGTGCTTGGCTGATTGCTTGGTTCACTTCTTCTTCAGTGGCATCGGCAAACTTTGCTGGCAGTTTCTCATGAGTTGTTGCGTTAAATGCTGAGAATCCGTTATTGGTATCGCCAGACCATTGTCCTGCGATTAAATTTTTACCGGTAATAGTCATAAGTTTTTCCTAATAGATAAATAGGGTTAATAGATCACAGTGTTTATTTCACTATAAAGCCAAAGGCGTAGGGATCTTCTTCATCGATAGTAATGGTATTTTTACCATAGACACGTGCCCAGCCTTCAATACTAGGGATAATGGCAGGTATATCTTCGTTATCCGCTTTGAGACTAACCACTTGCTCTATCTTTCCTATGAATTGGCTACCTATGTAACTTTCGTGTACAAAGTTATCACCAAGGTGCAGTTGCCCTTTAGTAAATAGTTGCGCCATTCTAGCGCTAGTACCTGTGCCGCAAGGCGATCTATCAATTGCTTTATCGCCATAAAATACGGCATTAGCGGCATCAGAGCCTTGAGTTTGAACAGCGCCAGTCCAAAGTACGTGAGAAATGCCTTGAACACTGGCATCTTCAGGGTGAATACAAGTTAAAGCTTGGTTTGCAATTTTCCGTACAATTGAGCTCCATTGGATTATTTGCTCAGCACTCCATTGGTCAATACCAGGGAAGTTTTCTTGTGGTTCCACAATCACATAGAAATTGCCGCCATAAGCAACATCAATGTTTAGTTTGCCTAAATTGGGAATAGTTAGCGTGACATCCTTATGCGCTAAATAAGAAGCCACGTTGAAAAGTTTTACCGAGGTGACTTTATCTGCTTCTTGGTGATATTCCACTTGAATTTGACCCGCAGGCACATCAATGGTGAGCATGTTTTTTCCATCGGCTGCTTTGTTTTTAGGGGTTAATAAACCCTTTTCTATTGCCGCTGTTATTGTGCCTATAGTGCCATGACCGCACATAGGGAGACAGCCTGATGTTTCAATAAACAAAATTGAAGCATCGGCATTATCACTACAAGGTGGATATAAAAATGAGCCAGACATGATGTCATGCCCACGAGGCTCGAACATAAGTCCCTGACGGATCCAGTCGTAATTTTCCATAAAATCGAGACGCTTTTCACTCATCGTTGCCCCTTTTAAATTAGGGTGGCCACTGGTGACCAACCTAACAGGATTGCCACAAGTATGAGCATCTATACATACAAATGTTTCTTTAATCATAATAATGAATTCGACGGTTATGAGTTAATCAAGATTGAATTTATTTAAGTCAATGCATTTACAGTTTGCTTCTGTAAAAATCTGGCTAACATTAGCGCATTCATCGCCTGATAGCGGCTAAATGTGACTCGTTTTTTATTGACTAGTCAAATCATAATATATTGTATACAATGTTAAATGCATTGCAAGTATAAATATGATTTACGGTAAGGATTAAAATTGAACACGCCAAATTCTGTCGAAAATGAAGCCTCAGGGACTAAGCACAGTATTGCTGTTATTGGCGCAGGAATAGTTGGAATTAATTGTGCGTTGGCACTACAAATGGAGGGCTATCAAGTTACCTTGCTTGATAAGCAAGGTATTGGCGAAGGTTGCTCTAAAGGCAATGCTGGTCATTTTGCTACCGAGCAAGTTTTTCCATTAGCAGAGGCATCTTTACTTTGGCAATTACCTAAAATGTTGCTTGACCCTTTAGGACCAGTTTCGCTTTCGCCTAAACATTTGATTAAATCAATCCCTTGGTTTATGGCCTTTTTGAATAATATGCGCACAAAAAAAAGAGCAAAAAATTGTGAGGCTATTAAGGCGTTAAATCAACACGCAATTGATTATTACTTACCACTGTTAAAAGCAGCGAATGCAGAACACCTCTTGATAAATAACGGTTCTTTATTAGTTTTTGAAAATACAGCGTATAGCGAAGTGTTAGCAATGCAGACACATTACCAGCAAGCTGGTGTTGAGGTTGAGCTGCTTAATAAAGCGCAAGCTTTAGCACTTGAACCAAACTTAAGTGACAGTGTTCAATACGCATTATTTTTTACTGATGTTGCGCATACAGGTGATCCTTTCGCTATTTGTTTAGCTCTGGCTGATTTCGCTATGCAATTAGGCATGACTTTTAAGCAAACAAAGGTGATTGATGTAAGGCATACCACTGGTGGGGTAGTGATACATGCAGAGAACGGAGAACTCAATTTTGATGCTTGTGTGCTCGCAACAGGTGCTTGGTCTAAATCATTATTGTCGAAGTTGAATTATCATTTACCTATAGAAGCAGAGCGAGGTTATAGTTTAAGTCTGAGTTTAGTCCAAGGAGAGCAGCCTTTATTATCAAGGCCCGTTGCTTCAGCAGAACGAAAATTTATCATCACTCCAATGCATAATATGTTGCGATTTTCTGGCACGGTAGAATACGCAGGTTTGGAGACTAAGCCTAATTATCAGCGCTCATCTATGCTAGTAAAAAATGCCGAATTTGTGTTAGCAACATTGCCTGCGAAAATAAGCTCTAAGCCGGATTTATCTAGGCAGAACTCATCTATGCAGAACTCATCTAGCCACAAATCATTACAGCCTTACTCATCAAAAGAGCAAAATAAGGGAGAGCATTGGATGGGCTGTAGGCCTTCATTACCTGACTCTTTACCCGTAATCTGCCAAGCGCCACAGCATGATAAAATTTATTTTGCATTAGGGCATCAACATCTTGGCCTAACGCAAGGGGCAATTACAGGTAAGCTGATTGCACAGCTAGTAGCCGGTCAAAAAACGGATATTGATTTGACTCCTTACTGTGTAAGTCGTTTTCAAAAAACATAAATTTTCCTCCTACTATGGCTACTTAAGTCAAATTAGCCATAGCAGGTGTTTATTGTTATTAACTAGCATTTAAACCAAAGGGATCATCTACAGAATGAGAAGGTTCAGTGAACCATACTGGTCCATGGCTAGCCATATAGAAATGATCCTCTAAACGTACTCCAAATTTCCCCGGTAATACCAGCATAGGCTCATTACTAAAGACCATACCTGCAGCTAAAGGAGTTGGTGTGCCGCGGACTAAATAAGGCCACTCGTGAATGTCTAATCCGCAGCCATGACCTGTTCGATGAGGTAGGCCAGGTAGTTGGTAATCAGGCCCGTATCCATTTTGTGAAATAACAGTTCTAGCGGCATCATCAACGGCCCCACAAGGAACACCTAATTGTGCGGCAGCAAAGGCTGCGAGTTGCGCATCTTTTTCAACTTGCCATGCATTACGTTGTTCGTCAGTTGCACAACCGTATGCGTAAGTACGGGTAATATCTGAGTTATAACCCATTAACAAACAGCCTGTATCAATTAACACCCAATCATTCTCTTGTAAAATTTGAGGTTCTTTTACCCCATGCGGAAAGGAGGTGGCTAGGCCAAATAATACGATACAAAAAGATGATCCTGAGGCGCCAACGCGTTTATGTGCTTCATTGATAAAATCACTCACTTCTGTGGTACTGATACCGGGGCGTAAAATGCGCGCTGCAGCTTTATGAACTGCTAAGGTCATTGCTTTTGCTCTTTGTAATAGCGCAATTTCAGATAAGGATTTAATTTGTCTGCAAGCAGCAGTAATATTGGCACCATTAATAAATTCAGTGTTAGGTAAAGCCTTGCGTAAACCATCAAATACGAAGAATGAAGCGGACTCATCAATGGCAATTCTTTGTTGAGAAAGCGCTAATTTACTAATGATGTTTGCAAATAACTCATAAGGGCTTTCGTCTTCATGCCAGCCATTATAGTTTCCTTGTATAAGCATGTTTTCACGTAAAGAGCCTTCTTCAAAATGCGGCGCGATGAACTCTAACATACCATTGGCGGGTAATATTGCGCCTACTAAACGTTCAGATTTATACCAGTTTAAACCGGTAAAATAATAAAGATTAGTACCCGCATCTAAATAGAGTGCATCAATGTTTTGTTCACGCATTAATTGTTGAGCATTATGAATACGCGCTTGAAACTCAGTTTTATTGATTGGTTTCACGTCTAATGTCATATCCGATAATTTCTTTAGCTCAGCTTCTATCGTTGAGCCACCAACACCAATAGTCATAATAAACCTTTAATTGTATACAGTATAAAATGCATGGTAGCAAAGCTATTTAGTTTGTACAAACTCTGTTTTTCTGTCAGTTGTTTCTGTATCAGAGACAAGAGCAAGGTTTAGAAATTATAATTTAATTACTATGTTTAATGATGTACTAAAGCTAATATAGCCAAATAATTAACCTGTATTTTTTGACTGTAACTTGCGATGGATTTATTTGAGCAGTACTTAGAAGAGCCAATTAATATATTACCTCAAGACGGTTTAGTGCATTATTACGGTGAAGTGATAAACGTTGAACAGGCTAATATTTACTTTAATACCCTGTTAAAAGAACTTGCTTGGCGCCGTGATCAAGCCATTATTATGGGTAAGCACATTGAGACTAAACGTAAAGTTGCTTGGTATGCGGATCAAGCCTTTAAATACACTTACTCACACATCACTAAGTTGGCACTTCCTTGGACAGAAAACTTATATGCATTAAAAGCGATAGTTGAAGAGCATACTGGAGAAACTTATAACGCTTGTTTAGCGAACTTATATCAGGACGGTAGTGAGGGGATGGCTTGGCATAGTGATGGCGAAAAAGATTTAAAGAAAAATGGGGCTATTGCCTCGTTAAGTTTTGGCGCCACACGTAAATTTTCATTTAAACATAAACAGTCTAAACAAGTTGTCTCACTTGATTTAAAAGCAGGAAGTTTATTAGTGATGAAGGAACAAACGCAACAGTTTTGGTTACACAGACTACCACCAACCAAAAAGGTTTATGAAGCGAGAATTAATTTAACCTTTAGAACGATAGAAACATAATAACATTAAACTGCTGAGGCCGTAGTGTTGATTAGAAAGAATAAGTGAACGTTGCTTCAAACTTTCTACCTCGATCATAGATTCCTTGCTCAACATTCCAAATACTCGATTCAATGTTATCTCTGTCAAGCAGGTTAGCGGCCTTTAATACAATATTAAACTGCTCTACCTGCCACGATATCGCCGCTTGAATATCGTGATAATCAGGTAGGGTTTCTGTTGAACCTAGCATTGCAACATAGTCAGATTTATAGAGGTAGTTAATTGAATAATTGATGGTATCTACTTGATGGATCAGGCCGATAGAAAACTTATGCTCAGGGAAGGCATTATAGGTTTCATTTGTCTCGTCATTTTTAGAGGTGACATAACTATAAGCAGACTGAATATATAGATTATGTTCAGGAAAATGATAACGCCCTTCGAGTTCGACACCTTTAGCTGAGTTCTCACCTGAATTAGCAAACTCCAAAACAAATTCTTGAGTGATGTCGTCTTGAACCTGAACTGTGGTAATAGCATCTTGCCATTTTGATTTAAAGACGGTTGCAATGAAGTGCAGAGAATTTATGTACAGGTTATAGCTTGCTTCAATGGTGGTTAATGTTTCTCCTTTTAGAGACTCATTACCAATAAAAGCACCAGTTCCATCAACTTCACCAGCGGCTGGTGCTCTGTATCCTTGCGCGAAAATAAGCTTCCAATTAGTATTATCATCTTGGTGATAAATCAAGCCCAATTTTGGCGATACTTCAATGTTTTTATTGGTAGAAAAGTGATCTAAGCGAATGCCTAATTCGGTTGAAAATGAATCGGTAAGCTCGGTGCTATATTGACTAAACAAAGCGGTAACGGTTTTATCTAACCCATCACCACCGATAGATTCTGAAGGTGCGCCAACATCATGTGCTCTTGCTTCTTTTACCTCTGAATAAATCACTTCGCTACCGACATTAAACACGCCTCCTAAAAAGTCATTATTTAAGGCGGTTGCTTTGAAGCCCTGTTGGCGGTCATGCCAAAATTGAATGCGGCTTTCGTCACGGTATCGTAAATCAAAAAGGCTATCGTGATACCATAGTGAAGGCATAATTTGCCAATCACCTAATTGGAATTCACCTTTGTAATACAGCAATGAGGTTTCAACTTTATCAGCACCACTTGATGTACTATTGGAAAAAATATCGTAAAAACCTTCGCTGTTTGCTCGATTAAGTAAAATGCCAAACTGCTGATTATCCCAGGTGAATTTATTATAAAAAGAGACACTTTCTGTTTGATAATTTAGCGGATTAGTTAAATTAGGTGGCGATAGTGTATCGTCCATTTTTTGGCTGTGAAAAGCGGTACTATTTTTTATCTTTCCTTGTTGCCAACTTTGTTGGCTATTAAATCCGGCTTCTTGCTCAGCGTAACTATCAGTGGACAAGTATACTGACACAACGTCTTCGTCCTTTGTCCAGGGAATAACGGCTATGGCGCCATGAAATGCATCTGGGCCATAGAAACTAGAGATTGGCCCTCGCACCATTTCAATACTGTTGAATAGCTCGAGTGGTAAAAAACTTTTGCTGTATAAAGCAGTGCCAAATGCATAGCCATTGAGAGGAATATCATCAAATAAAAAAGCTTTGCCGCGAGCAGAAGAAGTATTGCCTGTATAACCGCGAATACTGAGTGTTGTTGAACCACCTATTGAGGAATGGGCATTAAAAGATGGCTCGTAAAGTAAGGCGTCAAAAGTGTTCTCAGCGTTGTACAGGTTCCACTGAAAAGAGGTCACTTTGCCTATTGTTGAAAAAGAATTTATTACTTTAGTGCTTGTCGCTTGGCCACTAGAAACCTCAATATTCATTAAGTCTTCAAGTGATAATTCAAATAGATCTACTTCGTCGTCAAAAGCCAAGCATGCTTGACACAAAAAAAGTAATAACAAGGTGATTATTTTTGGTTTTATCATGTAGAACACCCCCTGTCTTAACTCAACTTAATTGTAGGTCAAAACAAGCTAAAACTATAAGTCGAAAACACTTAATTTTTTGATATTTTTTCCAAAAGATTTCCATTGCAATTACATTTTAGTGCTTAGCGTTCTCGAGATAAAAGTACCAGTTACTTGCAGATCGTAAACGCTTGATAGAGAATACAATTAGTTTTAGATATTAACTTATTTTTTACATCTTTAATATCATTAACGGATCTGAACGCGATGGCCAAGTCTATATCCCTTTTTTACATGCCAAAGCATTCTTTTAGTACGGCGTTTATTTCCTTCATTATGCCGGTTATAAAATTAAGCAGTAATTGAAGTTTTGTTAACTACTTTTACTACCCATTAGAACAATCATGCAATACCAAATACAGATACTGTAACGATAAAGAGTCAGTATAATGATACTAACTAACGGTTACTTTAAATGTTAATTACCAAGGACAGTAAGATGAAAAATAATGCCATTACTCGCGGCTATCAGTACTTAACAAGCTATTTAGTCGTTGTTTACTTTGCTTTTTATTCATTATCACTTTCGGCCAGTAATTGGCCACAAGAGCTTAGTGGAGAAAAAGGCACTATTATTATTTATCAGCCACAACCTGAAAAGCTACAAGGTAATATTCTTACTGGTCGAGCAGCAATACAATTAGAATTAACTGGTAGTGAAGCACCTATTTTTGGTGTGTTTTGGTTTTCTTCAAGCATACAAACAGATCGCGATACTAACTCAGTTGCTTTTGAAAACATTAAAGTGCTGAAAGTAGGGTGGCCAGACTCAAAAGAGAGTGACGAGGAAAAGTTCAGTCAGTTTGTAGAGAAAGAGTTAACTCATGCGAGTTTTGCTGGCTCTTTATCGCAATTAACTGCCACGCTAGCTACATCAGAAAAAGAGCAACAAAGCTTAGACTTGATTAAAAATGATCCTCCTGTGATTCTGTTCAAAGATGAGCTAGCCGTGTTGTTAAGCTATGATGGCCAACCTATTTTTCAAGATATTGAAGACAGTCCTTATCAACGTGCATTAAATACCCCGTTTGCGGTCATTAAAGTAAAAAACAAAAAACAATATTACTTAACCAGTGGCAGTTTATGGTATCAGTCAAATAATGAGCTTGGCCCTTGGCAAGCTACCACTAGTGCACCTGCTGATTTAGTGGCTATGATTGAAAAAGCTAGTGAGGCGTCGGCTGAAAAGAAACCAAGTAAAGTTCCAGAAGTCATTACTGCTACAAAGCCGACAGAGTTAATTGTTTCTGATGGAGAGCCTGAGTGGGTAAGTTTACTTGGTGGCAAGTTATTATATGTAAAAAATACTGAAACCCCTTGGATAAGAGAAATTGCTGATGGTGATATGTATTTATTGTTATCAGGCCGATGGTTTAAAAGTCAATCGCAGCAGGGACCATGGACTTTTGTTCGAGGAGATAAACTACCTACTAGCTTCAAAGATATCCCCCCTGAGTCAGATATTGGCGGTTTGAGAAGCTCAGTGGCGGGCACTGATGAAGCTGAACAGGCTGTGTTAGATGCACAAATTCCACAAACAGCAGCAATTAAACGTAGTGAAGCAACATTAACCGTTTACTATGACGGCGAACCTCAATTTAAACAGATAGAAGATACTGAAGTTGCGTATGCGGTTAATACTAGTGCGCAAGTATTGAAAGTTGCCGATAAGTATTATGCGGTTGATAATGGCGTGTGGTTTGTAGCTGATACAGCCAAAGGCCCTTGGATAGTTGCTGATACTATTCCAACTGCTGCAATTGCACAAATTCCACCTAGTTCTCCTGTGTATAACACAACGTATGTGAAAGTTTATGATTCAACCCCAGAAGTGGTTTATGTTGGCTACACGCCGGGCTATATGTGGTCTTATTATTATTATGGTGTGCCTATTTATGGCACTGGTTGGTATTACCCGCCTTACTATGGTCGTTGGTATTATCCACGTCCACCCACGTGGGGAATGCATATTGGCTACAATCCATGGGGAGGTTGGCGCGTAGGTGTTAGTTGGGGAAGTCCATTCTTTAGAGTGGGTGTTAGTTGGCGAGGAGGCTATCCGCCTGGTTACCGACCTTGTTGTGGTGGTTATTATGGAGGTGGCTATCGCGGTGGGCATCACACCCATATTAATATTAATGCTAGAATCAATATTAATAATAAAGTTGGCGCTGCTAGTGCTAAGCCAGCGTTACGCAATGCGAAAAATCATAATATTTATAACAAACCTGCTAATGTAAAACGAAATGCGAGCAGAGAGGTTGTTAATCGCAATATTAAACAAGCGCGCACATCAAATAACCGAGCAAATAATGTTTATGCCGACAGAAAAGGTAATGTAGTTAGGCACCAAAATGGCCAATGGCAAAACCGAAATAATAATGGTTGGAAGAATGTGCCTCAGCAAAGAAATCATTCAATAGGCAATTCACCACAGCGCGGCAATAATATATCTACAAGACCGAACATGAATAATGCGCCAAAAGTAAACCGTAGTGGCGGCTTTGATCGCTCAGGGATGAATCAAGCTAGACATGCCCGAAGTATGGGTGGTGGCGGTGGCAATCGTCGTGGTGGATTTAAACGCTAGTTACCATTAGTTAATATTAGTTTTATGTTTTTATCTTCATGTTCAAACGGTCGCGGTGAAACAAAAAAATCTTACTTTTTTTTGCCGCTTTTGCTATGCGTTTTTTTTACTCATGCTAAGCCACCCGCAACTGTTAAATTAAGTGTTGAACGCAGTGAAAACACTAAAATCAGGGAAACACTGGTGCTTCCTTATGCTTTTAGTACTGATGATCTTGGTTTGGTTTTTGGTGTTGGTGGTATGGTAACAGGCTTACACCAAAAACAATTATCTGCAGGTGGCACCGTCTACGGTGGTGGAGAAACAAAAGGTGCTGCCCTGGGTATTTGGAATTACCGAGCCTTTGATAGTAAACGCTTCTTTATTAGTATGACAGGTATGGTAGGGGAGTTCCCATTACTGAGGGCCTATTCACCTTTACCTGATGAGGTAACACCGCCAAATCAAGCTAGACCAGGAGATAATGATTCACACTATGATGACTTTATTGAAAGTGAAGGGACCAGTAATTGGTGGGACCTTAGTTTAGAGTATGTTTTGCCTTGGGGAGCTGCAAAAGATCAAAGTATGGCTCGTTATCAATTATCGGGTGGTTTACTGGTTAATAACCCCGAAGTGCCTAGTTGGAACCCATTAAAAACAGGAACTAGTATTTTAGTAGCTCGACAGTTTAATCGTTATCAGGAGTATCGTGGTTATAATGGTGATTCCCAAGAGGTGCTTTCTGGTGCCGTGCATGCGTTAGAATTAGGCTTCTATTATAATAATACCGACTTCCCAACCAATCCTAGCCAAGGAAGCTCACAATATATTGCTTTTACTTATAACCCTAAATGGCTAGAGTCGAATCAAAATTGGACTTTTTTAGAGTTGGAAGCGAGTAAGTACTTTTCTTTTGGTAAAACATCCTTCGCGAAACAAAATATATTAGCCCTAAATATGTGGGGAGGGTATTCACCGAGCTGGACAGTGATCCAAGATGAGCAAGGTAATAGCCAAGTAACCGATAATGCGCCTTTTTTAGAGGGGGCAACGTTAGGGGGAATGTATCGACTTCGTGGTTTCAGACAGAATCGTTTTCACGATAAAGCGGCAATTTATGCCACTGCAGAATATCGCATGACGCTTGATTATAACCCTATTGCCAATGTTAAATGGTTAAGGTTTCTAAATTTAGATTGGTTTCAAACCGTCTTTTATGTTGAAGGGGGAAGAGTGGCGCCAACCTTTAAAGCGAGTACTTTGTTAAGCGATTGGAAAACTGATGTCGGTGTTTCATTACGTGCATTAACGGCTGGGGTAGTGGTGCGGTTTGATGTCACAAAGTCTAACGAGGGTGTTGTTAGTTGGCTAATGGTGGGTCACCCCTTTTAGTGTGTTAACACTGCGCCGAAAGCGCTACTGATCAGGTAAAGACTGATCTAGATTAAAGATCCAAACGCTATATTCTGTAAACTAATATAGATGAATATGACACTTCAACAATCAAGAATAATGGCAAAAGTTGCTTTCTTTGCTTTGTTTTTGTTTGCGCCTTTGTTAGATATTTTTCGCTTCGATTTGGCGTTAGGTCACTTCATTATTTTTGGTCAAGCATGGACAATTAATATTGATTCAATCCTCTACGGTGATGGTGATAGTCTTGATGCTGCCATTAAAATATTTTCTCGGGTATTACTACCAGGGGTAGCTTTTGTTGTTATAACAGGGCTACTCATTTGGAAATATGGTCGAATATACTGTGGCTGGTTATGCCCCCATTTTTCAGTGGTAGAACTTATTAACGCCTTAATGCTCAGACAGCTTAATCGCGTGACGATTTGGGAAAAGGCAAGTAAACACAGCAAAGGTTGGTTGCCTAAAGTTATTGTTTTTATGGCCGCTGTGACAATGGCATTTGTTTGGGCAGTCGGTTTACTCAGTTACTTGCTTGAGCCAACTAAGTTACTTAATGACTTGGTTACATTTAATTTAGGCTTTGGAGCGAGTCTGTTTATTTATGTAGCGACGTTGGTGTTTACTGTTGATTTTATTTTTGCACGTCATGTATTTTGTAAATATGGCTGTGCGTTAGGCTTATTTCAAAGTTTAATTTGGATGGCTAATAAGAAAGCCATGGTGATAAAGTTTGATAGGGCACGTGCAAAAGCATGCCGAGCCTGTGAGTCTTATCATCAACATAAACCCTGTGATCAAGCTTGCCCTATGCGTTTACCTACGCGTAATATGAAGCGGGCTAAGTTCACGTGTACGCAATGCGTACAATGTGTGTCTGCTTGCAATGCCACACAAAAAAATAACCCTGAAGGTGGTTTGTTGAAATGGGTTGATGGAAGCGATGCTATAGAAGTTGATAGGCCAGCTCGTCTCTATACACCTAAACAGGAAAAGTAAAGAACCCCTGAAAGTAAGATTTATTAATTCAATTGGTTTAAGAAGGTGATAACTATGCGTTTAGTGTTAATTTTTTTACTATGTATTTTTGCCAGTGATGCGTTTTCTAAAGAAGTGGTGGTTGAAATATTTAAGATGCAATATATCCCAGCAGAAGTAACTATTGAGCAAGGGGATACAGTTGTATGGAAGAATGTAGAAAAACGGCAGTACCATAATGTTTGGTTCAAACAATTTCAAAAAGAAGAGCCTGACTATTTTTTTCCAGATGAAAGCTATCAACGTCGCTTTACAGAGCTAGGGGTTTTCCCTTATGAATGTGGGCCACATCCTCGTATGAAAGGTGTTATAACCGTCGTTGAAAAAACGAAATAGCCCTTATAAATACCTTTCTTTCTCTTCTCTATATCCTTAATTTATATAGGGTTATTGATTTTAAATAACCCACTTCAGTGCTATTTAAATTACCTTTTATTGATGTGGCGCAACAATATTTAACTTTTCGATACATTTTTTTACAACTCTTTGAAAACTTGATTTCTATCAAGCTCCCGACGTTGTTACCTAGGCTATTATTTCAGAGCTAACTAACACATGTGGCTAATGCAAACACTTAATATTGTAAATGTAACTAACGTATGAATTTATAAAATTCATTAAGGGAAAACACCATGTCAGAGAGCTTTACAAAAGGCATGGCAAGGAATATTTATTATGGGGGAGCAGTGTTCTTCTTTTTAATATTCTTAGCTTTGACTTTTCACACAACTAAAGAGATGCCTAAACGGGATCATCGACATAATATTACCGAAGCAGTAGAGCGGGGCAAAGAGCTTTGGGAAGTAAATAACTGTATTGGCTGTCATACCTTGATTGGTGAAGGCGCCTACTTCGCTCCAGAACTAGCAAACGTATATGACCGTCGAGGCGGTGCAGCTGGGTTTAAGGCTTTTTTCAGTGGCTGGATGAAAGCTCAACCATTAAACATTCCTGGTCGTCGTCAAATGCCTAACTTTAACTTAACAGATCAAGAAATCGATGATCTTGCTGAGTTCTTAAAGTGGACATCTGAGCTTGATGATAATAACTGGCCACCGAACATAGAAGGATAAAGCTGTGAATACTTTAAAATATCAATCACAAGCAGTAGCAAAACCTTATTTTGTTTTTGCGCTGATCTTGTTTGTAGGCCAAATACTTTTTGGTTTATTAATGGGGCTACAATACGTTGTTGGTGATATTGTTGGCGGTTTAATACCGTTTAACGTTGCCCGCATGGTACATACTAACTTACTGATAGTTTGGTTATTATTTGGTTTTATGGGGGCAGCCTATTATTTAGTGCCCGAAGAAGCAGAAACTGAGCTTTATAGCCCTAAACTGGCAATAGCATTATTTTGGATATTTGCTGCCGCCGGTGTTGCAACCATTTTAGGTTACTTATTGGTTCCTTATTCAACCCTAGCGCATTTCACAATGAATGAGTTATGGCCAACAATGGGACGAGAATTCCTTGAACAACCTACCATAATTAAAATAGGCATTGTTGTCGTGGCCTTAGGTTTCTTATTTAACTTAGGAATGACAATTCTGAAAGGTCGTAAAACTGCCATCAATATGGTGCTGTTAACAGGTCTTATCGGCTTAGCCGTATTTTTCTTATTCGCTTTTTATAACCCAACTAACTTAGCGCTAGATAAATATTTCTGGTGGTTCGTTGTTCATTTATGGGTAGAAGGTGTATGGGAATTAATCATGGGTGCAATTCTAGCTTATGTATTAATTAAGGTAACGGGTGTTGACCGTGAAGTTATTGAAAAGTGGTTATATGTAATTATTGCTATGGCATTAATCACAGGTATTTTAGGTACAGGTCATCACTTCTATTGGTTAATGACACCTGAATACTGGCAGTGGGTTGGTTCAATTTTCTCAGCACTAGAGCCGCTTCCATTCTTTGCTATGGTGTTATACGCCTTTAATATGGTTAATCGTCGTCGTCGTGAACACCCTAACAAGGCTGCAACATTATGGGCTTTAGGCACAGCAGTTATGTCATTCTTAGGTGCAGGTGTTTGGGGTTTCTTACATACGTTATCTTTTGTAAATTACTACACGCACGGTTCACAAATTACCGCAGCACATGGTCACATGGCTTTTTACGGCGCATATGCCATGATAGTGATGACGATTATTTCTTATGCTATGCCTAAGATCCGTGGCATTGGAGAAGCAAACTCTAATAAAGCACAAGTGATGGAAATGTGGGGCTTCTGGTTAATGACAGTGTCTATGGTATTCATTACTTTATTCTTAACGGGTGCAGGTATCTTACAAGTATGGCTACAACGTATCCCTGAATCAGGTGAAGCGCTTGGCTTTATGGCTACACAAGATAAGCTTGCTATTTTCTACTGGTTACGTGAAATTGCAGGTGTATTCTTCTTAGTTGGTTTAATAGCCTACTTAGCTAGCTTCTTTACTGATAGAAAGCAATTGGCATAACTAATATGCCCGTAATGAGTTAACACTAACTTATTACCAAGCAAAGCAATTAAAAACCGCGCATATTAATGTCGCGGTTTTTTTATCTTTTATATACTAGTTTGCGTAAAGTTAAATTGTTAGCCATATTTAATTTTATACCGCCTTGATTCGTCGATAAACTTTTTATTAAAATCAACGGCTGACCGAATATTCCTTATTCATAAACCTTTTAAGTATATATATGCAATTCAAATTTAAAGCGTTAAAAGTAACTCACAAGGTAGTTATCGGCTTTGCGATAATACTATTATTATTACTGTTTTCTAGTATTAGCTCTGTAGGAATTTTAAAAGACATTGAAGAGGCTACGGCTAAGGTGGACGATTTTGCTTTGCCCATTCAAAAACATGCTAACTCCGTGCAAATACAGCTATTAAAGCAAGCAAAATCCTCTTCTTTTATTAAGACTTCTACAACCCTTGCGGATATTGAACAGTTAAAGTCTGTTTACACTAGTCAGGGAAAGTTGTTGGCTGAACAAAAAAAACTGATTGAAAAGATGTTATATGTTTTTCCTAATATTAAAAATTTAAATGCTTTTGATAAAGCCTATCAACAATACACTGAATCTGTGAATGATATGTTCAAGTATCGCACAGCAGAAATCACTGAAACGAAAGCCTTCATTGAGCAGCAAAAAAAACTGGATGATACTTTGTATGAAGCTGGCGCTTTTCTAGGTGATTTAACTTATTTGGAAGATCCAGATAATCAAGCCCAAATTGATCGCATTGTTGGCTCAGCAAGCCAAGTTGAAGGTTTTATTTTTAATTTAACAGATGCGACTAAAACTATTTTATCCATTAATTCTATTGCTGAAGTTGAAGAATCACAGCAAACCATTGAGTTTGCGATAAGCAATGTTGAGCAGTATTCTGCTTTTTTGATTAACTTAGGTAAAGAATATAACACTGATGGCTTGATCGAACAATTTATTGAAGAGTTTGATAAAGCAAAAAGAATGTTGCGCGGCGACAACAATTTATTTTTACTCAAAATATCTCAGCTACGACAAAGAAATTCACTTAATGAGGCCTTTGAAAGCTCTGAGCAGCATATTAATGCTTCAATAGCGGCAGTAGACATTTTTCTACAAGCGGTAGATCAAAATCTATCAAGATTACAGGTTGACGTTTTTGACAATGTAAAACAAGGTAACTTAGAAACTTTAGTGATATTTGTGATGTTATTTGCTGCCGGTGTGTTGATTGCAATGACAACCATTCGTGCAATGATAGGCCCATTACAAGGCATCAATAAAGTGTTATCACAAATTGCCAAAGGTGACTTGTCTCGTCAGTTAGAAGTTCGCTCTGAAGATGAATATGGTGAACTGTCTAAAAATGTTAATTTAGTTGTTGCTGATTTGAGAGATCTTATTGGTAATATTTCAGAAAACACTGGTTTACTCAATTATGCCGCTGAACAGTCGAGTGAAAAAATTGCCCAAGTGACTGATTCACTCGCAACACAAAAGCAAACAATTGAACAGGTGACGGTTAAAACGAGTGAGCTTGGTGAAAGCGCTGATCATATCTTAGAAAAAGCTAATAATGCTGAACAAAAAATGTCGAGTGCCTTAAGTCAAAGTGGTGAGCTTGAAGATACGGCAAATATTACTAATGAGCGTATGCAAAATTTAGCTGCCATGTTAGATAGTACTTCAGAGGTAATGAATGTATTACAGCAAGAGTCGACAAATATAAGTGGCATATTAGAAACAATTCGTGGAATTTCAGAGCAAACTAATTTATTAGCACTTAATGCTGCGATAGAAGCTGCGCGAGCCGGTGAAACGGGTCGAGGTTTTGCTGTTGTTGCAGATGAAGTACGTTTGCTGGCAAGTAGAACCCAAGAATCAGCTACCGAAATCCAGACCATGATTGAATCATTGCAACGTCAAACTGAAAAAGCGGTATTAGATATCACAGAAGGTAAAAACGAAGCGAATAACTGTCAAAGTCATACTAACCAACTTCTACAGACGTTATTACTGATTACACGTGCTATTGAAGAAATGCATGAAATGAGTAGTGATATTTCACAGTCGGCTATGCAACAAAATAGTTTAAGTAATGACATGAATAACAGTATTCAGGAAGTGGTTAATTTAAGTCAAGAAAGTAGTACTAAATCGTCTTCAACATTAACTTATAGCAATCAAGTAGCAGAATTTGCTGCTAAGTTAGATGATGCAATTGGCACCTTTAAAGTGTCTTAAATTTACAGCTATTAACACTTAGTTGAAAATTAGCACTTAGTATTATTATCACAGGTAATTCATCGAGTTATTCAGTAGCTTAGTCTAAATTTTCTGATTAATGATGAAACTCGTGCTAGGTTTAACAAGGATCAAAATATTTTAGGGCTAACAAATGAATATTGTTAAGAAAATTTGCTTTACGCTGCTTACCGCGACTGTTTTATTATCGGGTGTTGTACAAGCAGAAAACGAACGAAAACTTGTGGTTGATGAAAAAAATACCACAAAACACACTACAAAGATTAACGGTGAAAAAGTTAAGTACACGGCAACGACCGGTACACAACCTGTTTGGGATAAGGAAGGCAATGCGACCGCGAGCTTATTTTATACTTATTATCAACGTACCGATATTGATAATCAGGCTGAGCGACCATTATTGATATCATTTAATGGCGGCCCTGGTTCAGCTTCGGTTTGGATGCATGTGGCGTATACAGGTCCTCGTGTATTGAATGTAGATGATGAAGGTTATCCGCTACAACCGTACGGTGTAAAAACCAATCCTTATTCAATATTAGACAAAGCAGACATTGTTTTTGTCAACCCTGTAAATACCGGTTATTCTCGCGTTTTACCTGACAAAAATGGTGAGATGCCAAGCAAAGAACAGCAGAAAAAAATGTTCTTTGGGGTTAATGCTGATGTAAGTTATTTAGCTGATTGGATCACCACTTTTGTGTCGAGAAATAATCGCTGGCGTTCTCCTAAATATTTAATTGGAGAAAGCTACGGTACCACGCGAGTTTCAGGCTTAGCTTTAGCCTTACAGCAAAGACAATGGATGTATATTAATGGTGTGATCTTAGTGTCACCAACAGATATTGGTATCAAGCGAGATGGCCCCGTAAAAGCGGCTAACCGTTTACCTTATTTTGCTGCTGCAGCTTGGTATCATAAAGCCTTATCTAGTGATTTACAGCAGCAAGATTTAGCTGAAATCTTACCTGAAATTGAAGCGTTTACCATCAGTACCTACATACCTGCTTTAGCTAAAGGCGGTTTTATTAGTGATGAAGAAAAGCAGGCGGTGGCAAAACAAGTCGCTAAATATTCAGGTTTGTCTGTTGAGGCTGTATTAGCAAATAACCTTGATATCAATAATAACTTTTTCTGGAAAGAGTTATTAAGATCACGTAAACAAACCATTGGTCGTTTAGATTCTCGTTATTTAGGGATTGATAAAAAAGTTGCTGGCTCTAAACCTGATTATTGGGCTGAATTAACCTCTTGGTTGCACAGCTTTACTCCAGCAATAAATTACTATTTACGAGAAGAGTTATCCTATAAAACGGACATAAAATACAATATGTTTGGTAACGTTCATCCTTGGGATAGAAGTAATAACGAAACAGGCGAAAATTTACGTTTGGCGATGGCACAAAACCCATATTTGAATGTGATGATTCAGGCTGGCTATTATGATGGCGCGACCAATTATTTTGATGCCAAATATACTATGTGGCAGCTTGATCCTAGTGGACAAATGCGTGAACGTTTATCATTTAAAGGTTATCGTTCAGGGCACATGATGTATTTACGTCGTGAAGACTTAAAACAATCTAATCAAGATATTAGAGACTTTATCACTAATACTTTGCCGGCAAAAACTCAACCAGCAAAGTATTAGTTAAGTGTTTTGTGTAGCAGTACTTTCATTGCTACACATTTCCTGTGATAAAACACTGAAATAAGGAATATTATGAAACGTGTTGTACTGTACAGTATGAATAAATGCACTCATTGCCAAACTGCAAAACAGTATTTAGAACAGCATAATATTCCATATCGTTTATGTAATGTGCAGACACCAAAAGGAAGCAAAGAGTTTGCTGCCACAGGAATGAGAGCTGTGCCAGTATTGAAAATTGGAGATAAATTGCTTAACGGTTTCTCCATAAAGGGCTTTAATAAACTATTTAAAAATTAGTCGCTTCGCTGGACAAAAAACTTACACTTAGCATCGTAAAACTATTTATCTATGCTAGAATAATCTCTTCATGTAGTTAAAGTTGGCATTGTTTTAGGGAAGATTAGCTTTGTTGTTTGCTTTTAGGGCGATACTTTTATTTACTATTATTAGCGCAAATTCTGTTGTTAGTGCTCAAACACTGAATGACTTTACCGCGCTTAAAAACATGAGCCATGCTTTAAATCAACAACCGTGGCAAACCTACCAGCAGCTTTCTCTGCAAGCAAAAGAAATAGACAACATGTCTATTGAATATAAGCTTTGGTGGTTACTACGTAAAGCCCAAGCGGAAAACCTACTCTTTCTCCTTAAAGACTTTCAACACTCTGTTGAAACAGCGCAGCAATTTATTGATCAAAAGACTTCAGCTCAATTGGTGAGCCATTTTTCCATTTTTGCGGGGATGGTTAGCCAACGTAATGGTGAATACAAACAAGCACAACAACTACTTACAACAGCAAAAAATATTGCCGAAAGGCACAACTTTACTCTGCTTGTTGTGCAAGCAAAACAAGAGCTTGCCTATACTCAAAGCTTAATTGAGCTTTATGAGTTATCTTTGGTTGAATTGCAACAAGCCTATGTTGAAGCTTTTGCTTTATCTGATGATTATATGATTGCCAAAATTAATGAAGTTTATGGCGCCATATATGGTTATATGCATGATTATGAAAAGTCTATTGAATATTATCAAAAAGCCTTAAAAGGTTATGAGCAGTTAGGTTATCCATCAGATATTGCTGAAGCGTTAAGTGGCTTATCTGCCACGTACCGCTATTGGAAAAAGTATGATCTTGCTATTGAGTATTATCAGCGATATATCAAAGCAATAGAATTTAGTCCTGAAAATATTGATGGTAAGTTTTATGGAGCTTATGGCATTGCCATGAGTCAAGCGGGACAAGGGCAATGTGTTAAAGCGTTAATATCAATTGAAAAAGCTTTGGCCTTAGATAGTTTGATTGATTATAAAGCAGAATTATATAAGCGTAAGGCTGACTGTTTAATTAAATTAAATCAGTTGGTTGAGGCAGGTGTTGCCTTAGATCATGCGGATAATATTTTTTCAGGTATTCCCGAGTTAGTTGGCACGCGCTGGCAAATTGAAGTCATGAAAATTCGTGCAGATTTATTGTATGCAAGTGGCAAAATGAGCCAAGCTTTTCAATTGTTGAAAGAGTTTAATCAAACAGAAGTGGCATTAATTCAAAAAAATTCTTCTAATAGATTACTTCGTGTTCGAGCTGTATTAGAGCAAGATAAACAAAATGCAGAGATAGCGTTATTGCAACAACGTTCAAAAGTACAAACATTGCAATTTGAACAGCAACAGCAAGAAAATAGCCTTCAAAGTTATGTGATAGTTTTTACAGTGTTGTTAACTTTTATGGTGCTAGTGTTTGTCTATTATCAACGTCAGCAAAATAAAAAACTATTAGCTTTATCTATTCGCGATCCCTTATCAGAGCTTTATAATCGCCGTTATATTTTTAATTTTTTTAAAAAACTTGTTAACTCTGTTGATGTCGATAAAAGCCAAGTGTCTATTATGGTGATTGATATTGATAACTTTAAAGAAATTAATGATACGTATGGTCATCCATTTGGAGATCACGTTATTCGTGAAATCGCTAAAATAGGGCAAGATACCCTCCGTGTTGAGGATGTTATGGGCCGAGTAGGTGGTGAAGAGTTCTTATGCGTGTTGCCTCGGATTGATTCAGTGCAATGTATGCAAATTGCTCGTCGGTTAGTTAGAAATGTTCACAATCATGAATTTTGTATTGCTTATGAGCCGGGTGAAAAGCAACGAGTTGATATCACCATCAGTATTGGCGTCGCTACGACTTCTGCAGAAGTAACCGATGCTAATGAACTATATGTACAGGCAGATAAAGCTTTATATCAAGCTAAAGAGCATGGTAAGAACTGTGTTGAAAGATACGGTTAATATGTATAAAACTCATGATGATATCATAAAGTGAAAGCATGAAGACAACTCCTCTGTCTATCCCACCTTTTTCTCAGTCAACGCCATTGTTTGAATGCGCAATTACTCTCTTGCAAAATTATCTTCAATGTTTAGGTTATCAGCCACAAATGCATTTTGAGCTTGAAGGCTGTGTTCAAATTGATGATAAATTAAGTGACAAAAAGTCAGTTCATGAAAAACATGTACTTAACTTCAAGCGGATTAACCAACAGTTACAGCAGTTGAATATTGATGGTGAAATTGTCAATGAGTATTGGCGAAATCAGTGGGAATATGTATCGTTATTTAATGGTCAGTCACCCCTGAAAGAAGCTGCTAATCTTGCTGAGGCTATTAAAAGAATTCCGATATTATTTCCTAAGTTATATGCCCAAGAAGGTGTAGTAGGTGCATTAATTCAACCGGTTATTTGGTGTGGCGATAACGGTAAGTTAGCGCAAGGATCGGGCGAGATTTTTAGTCATGATACGCGCGCAGTACATATTCCTAATGCCGTACAGCTAAACGTTAGTGTTTTAAATGAACAGGGTGAAAATCTAATTGCAAAACAGGGAGTCGGGGAGTATTTACAACAATGTTTCTTGAAAACTAGTTTAGCCTGTAGCTTGTTGTATTTACCCGAAGAATCGGCTTTTGAACGCCTAGCACTTAAAACACGCTACGGCTTAGCACAAGAGTTATGTTCACCTGTAGATATTTCTGGAGGACACCAGGGCAGTGTTGCCTTATATAAAACTTTGGGTAAGCATAATCAAAAAATGGGTGAAGAGCCGTTGTTGTACGATCAGCATAATAACGTACTGTCTTCGCAACATCATTGGCAAAAAACGGCTCGCATAGAACATAGGCTAGGTGCATCAAGCATACATTATAACCCTTACATTAATATTATTTACGGTTTGTTAAACATTGTTGATATGGTGCATGCGTATGAGCAAGATAATATGGCCTTAGATAAGGCATTTGAGCCCGTTGCTTTACCAAAAAGTTTATATACCAGTGAGCATGACACAGGGGCAATAGAGCTTTTTCTGCAAAGTGAATGGTTCAGTGATAGCTTAAATGCAATACAGTATAAATATAATCGTTTGAAATCTTTACCAAGGCTTGACTGCCCAAGACAGTTAGGTGATAACATAAAACGAGCAATACTCGCTAATTATCAAGTGGTCATCGTAAGATAGAACCCGTACATTGAAAGTAATTGATTTATGGATGTCAGAAATAAAAACATAATTAGGCCACCTAGCCTTAATGGTAAAAGCGTTAAGGATAAAAGGCAGGAATTAAAACGCTACTTTCAGCAAACATGGTCTGAATATGAGTCATTATTTTCGTTGATTAATGATGATAAAGCTTATTACTTAAAGCCTGAGCCCCTGCGCCATCCATTGATCTTTTACTATGGCCATACAGCGACTTTTTATATTAACAAATTAATATTAGGGAAATTCATCGAACAACGCATCAACAGTCGCTTAGAAGCTATTTGCGCTGTTGGTGTTGATGAAATGAGTTGGGATGATCTTAACAGTGACCATTATGATTGGCCGAGTGTTGATGAAGTTAGAAACTATAGAAATAAAGTCTCTGCATTAATTGAATCGCTGATTGAGACCATGGACTTAACTCTACCAATCAAACAAAATTCATTAGCATGGCTGATTTTAATGGGCTGCGAGCATGAACGTATTCATATAGAGACCTCTTCGGTAATCATGCGAATGTTGCCGCTAACCTATTTAACGGCTACTGAATCTTGGACGGCTTGTGATGAAGTTGATCAGGCACCCGAAAATAAGTTTATTGAAGTCGCGGGAAAAACAATCACTTTTGGTAAACCAGAAAGTGACACTACTTTTGGTTGGGATAACGAGTACGGCTTTGATGAAATCAAGATAGAGCGCTTTGCGGCAAGTCAATATTTAGTATCAAACCAAGAGTATTTGAATTTTGTCGAAGCGGCAGGTTATCAAAAAAAACAATATTGGACTGAGGAAGGACAGCAGTGGCTAGCCTTTTCAAAAGCAAAAATGCCTCATTTTTGGTATGAAAAAACAGATGCTGATGGCAATAAAGTTTATTATCAACGTAACTTGTTAAATGAAATGTTATTACCATTGAACTGGCCGGCAGAAGTTAATTATCTCGAAGCTAAAGCGTTTTGCAATTGGAAAAGTGAGCAAGAACAGCAAGGGAATATTCGCTTACCTACTGAAGGTGAGTGGCTGATTTTACGGCATCAAGTTGCAGGGGATTTAAGTGATTGGCAGGAATTACCGGGTAATATTAATTCAGCTGTATATGCCTCATCATGTCCAGTTGATAAATTTGCTCAAGGTGATGGTTTTTTCGATATTGTTGGCAATGTTTGGCAATGGACTGAGTCTACTATCGATGGCTTTCAAGGCTTTGAAGTACATCCACTATACGATGATTTTTCTACCCCCACCTTTGATGGCAAGCACAACTTAATTAAAGGGGGCTCATGGATTTCTACCGGTAATGAGGTTATTAAGTCTTCTCGTTATGCGTTTAGGCGTCACTTTTTTCAACATGCTGGTTTTAGGTATATCAAAAGTCACCAACAAAGTATTCCAAATTTGCCTGCTAATCATTATGAAACTAACGCAGACATTGCTCGCCAGTTACATGCGCATTATGGTGCAGCAAGATCGGCTATGCCATTAGTGGCTAAAAACTACAGCCAGCAAGTTGCTGATCATGTATTAGCTTGTACTGATAAATATAATATTTCAAAGCGTAAATGTCTTGATTTAGGCTGTAGTGTTGGCAGAGCAAGTTTTATCTTGGCCCAGTATTTTACCCAGATAGACGCGGTTGATTTTTCAGCGGCTTATATTAAACATGGAGTCAACCTTCAACAAGGTAAGTCAGTACGTTACACCATTGAGAATGAAGGTGATATCGTTGATTTTTATGAAGTTAAACTTGAAGACGTTGATTTACCAAGCAGCGATAATATTCACTTTAGTCAAGGGGATGCCAGTAATCTAAAAAGCATTTTTACAGGGTATGATGTGATTGTTGCACAACATGTTTTGGAGCAAACTTATGATCCTCATTTATTTTTACAAAATGTCCATCAGCGCCTTAATCCTAACGGTCTATTGGTTGTTATTTCTACTTACCAGTTTGATAAACAACAAGACGGTGTTAGTAAACTTGGCGGAGTTAAAATAAATGGTGAAAATGTCACAGGCTTTGATGGTTTATCAGCACAACTAGCTCCTCGTTTTAGCTTATTAGAACAGCATCAATTAACGCGAGCATTAAAAGAAAATCGTCGCCACTTTGCGTTATCTTTTCCGCATCTTACCGTTTGGCAGTTAACGTAAGGCTACCTTTAATTTAAGGAATAGGCTTTACGTAAATTGATTTAATTTATTGTTTTAGTTATTATTTTTAGAATGTTAATCATATCAAGGTGGATATAATGCAACGTAGTTTTTTCTCTATTTTTACTGGCATCCTATTTTTTACTTTACTGAGCTCAATGAAGGTTGCTATAGCGATGGAAACCTCTCCCCAAATAGATCAACTAGAGCGAAGCATTGAAAAATTTCGTACTAAAGAGGCTTTAGCGGTGCTTGCCGAACAAAGCTTTACTCAACAAGAACTCGATTACTTATTGGCTATTGCTGCTAGCTCAGGTAATTTTCCCGCTGTCAAAGAGCTCATTGCTTTAGGTGGCAATCCCAACTTGGTAATAGATGAGAGAACGGCCCTCGAACATGCATTAAAAGGCATTAAAAATGATAGAAACCGTGATAGATATCGCTTAGCACAAATGCGCGGAGATCGTAATCATTTAGAAGTTATTAAACTGTTGAAAAGCCTATTACCTAAAGATCAACAACAGATAACCGAATTGCCACCTGCATTTGTGAAATCCTTGAAAAAAATGGTCGCAATTTTAAATGATGTTCATAAAGAACAGTTTGTTGCTGAATATTTTCTAACAGAAGGGAAAGAATATTTTTTGCAAGAATACACTCAATTTAGCACTGAACGAGAGAAAATACGTGCTTTTGTCGATTCTGAAGTTTTTCAACTTAAACTTGCGCCATTATTAGCTTTTACCAAATTACAGATTGAACAAGCACTACGATATCCAGAGCTTTTAGGTGATCCTGATATCAAAGGCTCTATTATGCCGAAGATTGGCTTTACTGTTGATGGTAAACCAGTGAAAAGTCTTGCTGGAGTCTCGTTTGAAAGTATTGAGCGTATTTGGTTGGATTTTCCATTAGGGGATCTTCGTAGCGTGTATTTTCATCCAACGAAAAACCATACTGTTTGGCAGATAGGTAAGATGAGAAACCGCACAAAGCTTAAAGGACGAGGCGTCCTCACTGCAGCAACTAAAACACTAATGGCGGGTTTTTATCAATCTTCGCAATTGTTAATGAGTGGTTTGATGGCTCAGGCAGAACAAAAGCCTTCTAAACCCTCTTATAAAGTCTTAACCATTTATAATTTGTGGGGTAATGTCAATTTAGCCGCAGGTGATTTTGAGCAAGCTGAGCAGGCATATTTAGAAGCGATTAAGCAAGGGCCAACAGATAATGAATATTACCTCTGGCTTCCTTATCAAGGATTAACAAATTTATATAGCTTAACCGCAGATATCGATAAGCTGGCTATTTATCGTCAAAAACTTTCCGATAACTTGCAAACTGTACAAGAAGTTTTGAACAATGAAGGTAAGTGGCAAAAGCGCCTTTCGCCTTTAATGGCACAGCTTCCTAAAAGTTATTTTATTTTGGCAAGCTCTTATGTAATCACGGGTGAGTTTGAGCAAGCTTGGCAAGTTTTTCAACGCAGTGAAAAACTTATCAATCAGCTTTATCAACCAACACTGTCTATCGAACAAGATATAAAAGTGGCCGAATGGTATAGCACTAGTGGTCAGTATGATAATGCTAAAAACTTGTATATTGATCTGATCAATCGTTTAAGTGTTTTAGGTTATGAAAATTCCGATCAAATGGCTTTGATTCGTGGCAATTTAGGCACAATTCATTTACAGCTAGATGAATTTAAACCTGCCGTTAAGCAATATAGCTTGGCGAGTGAATTGATTAAATTGCAGTGGGGTGAACAACATGACAGATATGCTTTTATGTTGCTACAACTTGGCGGAGCGCATTTAAAAAACCAACAAATCAATAAAGCTGAGCAGTTTGTTTCTGAAGCGTTAAAGATCGCTAGCAATAATCAATTCTCTTATCGATTTATTGCCAATATGCAAATGGGCTATATTCAGCTAGCACTCGATAATTTTACCAAGGCGAAGCAGTACCTTGATATTGCTGAACAACAAGCGATTGATACGGTAGGTCAAAGTAATACATCGCTCGCTAATATTATTGCTGGTAAAGCGATGTTGGCGAGTAAACAACAGCAATATGGTGAAAGTGAAAGCTTTTGGCAGCAAGCGTTAACCATTTTTGAAGCACAACGACAAGATTTTCGAAATGATGGTGATAGAAGGGCATATTTAGATTCGCTAAAAGGAGCTTATGACGGTTTAATTTCTGTTGCCTTAAAGCAAAATAACCCTGCGCTTGCCATTGAAACTATTGCCCGTTCAAAAGCGAAATCTTTAAGTGATTTATTACAAAGTAAAAATGTAAAAAGAAACCAAACCAAAGAGCAAGCACTGGTTGCTGAACTATTTACTTTAGAAAGTCGTAAGGCTTTACTTGATGAAACCGCAGCTAAAGATACCAATCAACGAGGGTTAACTCGCGTTAAAGAATATCAAGCGATCGATAAAGATTGGCATAATAAAGTGAAACAACTACGCAATTTAAACCCAAGTTTGATTAACTTAGTTGAAAGCTCAACATTAAAAGTAGCTGACATTCAACAGGCGTTAACGACTGATGAGGTGATGCTAGAATATTATCAACTGGTTGAGCAGCAGCCGGGTAAGCGTACCGTGAGTCGTTGGTTAGCCTTTACCTTAACTAAAAACGCGGTTAATTGGCACGAACTTGAGTTAACGACTAATTTTGATCAACAACTGATGAATTATGTGGCTGATATCCAAGATGCTGATTCAAACTTAGTACAGCTTAAGCAAGAGTCGCAACGATTATATCAGCAGTTAATTGCACCTCTTGAGAATAAATTGACGACCAAAAATATCATTGTTATTCCTCATCAACAGTTAAACTATTTACCTTTTGCTACTTTATTTAATGGAGATAAGTTTCTTTTACAGCAGTATGATATTAGCTTAGTTTCCAGTAGCTCAATATACCTAACCCTTAATCAAAGAAATAAAAAGAAAATTAGTCATGTTGTTGCTTTTGGTGATCCAAACGGAAGTTTAGGTGCGCTGGAAGGCGCTAGAAAAGAAGTGAAAAACTTAGCCGCTATCAGTGATAATGCTCAAGTATTCATTGGTGAACAAGCCAGTGAATATGCGTTCAAGCAATTAGATTCGCCTTCATTATTACATTATGCTGGCCATGGTGTATTCACGCCAGATGCTCCGCAAATGTCTTATTTAGATTTAAGTGCTGGCAATAATCAAGATGGAAAAATCCGCAGCCATGAGCTGTATTGGTTGAAGCTAAATAATACACAACTCGTGGTGCTTTCTGCTTGCGAGTCGGCACAAGGAAAACTATCCGGCGGTAGCGAAGTTATCGGCCTTATTCGTCCATTCTTTTATAGTGGTGCGCGTAATGTATTAGCGAGTTTATGGAGTGTGGATGACGACGCTACTTATCAATTAATGAATAGCTTTTATCAAGAATATATTGACCAAGGGCAGAGTGAGCGACAATCTCTACGCCGTGCACAATTAAATTTATTAACTGAACAATCTCAGTATCAACATCCTTATTATTGGGCGGCATTTCAACTGTATGGCGCAGGTTAGTTGCTAGTAGTCGAGCAAAAGCTGTTGTATGTTTTATTAACGTGAACGATAGCTTTTGCCATAGACTTTAATCGTCAATTACTTAAGCGCTGCTTTCTCTCGGCGCTTATCGTCTTACAGGTTTTTTAGAAATCTCCTTTTTTCGGTTTTTCCTTTTGATTCAGCATGTCTTGATTTTGTGCAAATAAGTTTGAGACGTATACCTGAAATTTATAGGCAGCTATAAGTCCCTGCACCTGACGATAGTCTTGCTTATGTCATTTTTATTACCAGATAAGTCAAAGAGTTCCTGAATGATCAATTATTTAATTTAAGTGGTTTTAATCACTTATATTATTTTTATGGTTTGTATATGTTGCTCTGTTTAACGTATGCACCAAATAAAACCGTATTGCTATTTGGATGTGTTATTTTGGTGCAATATTGAGTTGTTATTATATATTTTGTTTCTCAACTTGTTGAAAAATATGATTTAAATATCTTGGCATATGAATTGTAATATAAGCTATGTTTTTTAAATATAACTATAAAGTAGAGGTTCATAATGAAAATAGTTAACGCAATCATTAAACCATTCAAGCTTGATGATGTTCGTGAAGCCATTTCAGATATTGGTGTTGAAGGTATCACCGTAAGCGAAGTGAAGGGGTTTGGCCGTCAAAAAGGTCACACAGAATTATACCGTGGTGCAGAGTATCAGGTAGATTTTTTACCGAAAGTGAAGTTAGAAATTGCTGTAAACGACGATATTGTTGAACGTCTAGTCGAGACTATTACTAAAGCTGCTTACACAGGCAAAATTGGTGACGGTAAGATTTTTGTTTATAACCTTGAACAAGCAGTACGTATTCGTACTAGCGAATCAGATTCAGAAGCACTATAAGGGATAGACACTATGGAACAAAATATTTTTCAACTTCAATATGCAATAGATACTTTCTATTTTCTTGTTTGTGGCGCATTAGTAATGTGGATGGCTGCTGGCTTCTCAATGTTAGAAGCAGGTCTTGTTCGTGCTAAGAATACTACAGAAATTTTAACAAAGAATGTCGCGTTATATGCTATCGCTTGTATCATGTACTTAGTGATTGGTTATGACATTATGTATGGTGGCGGCGTATTCTTAAATGGTATTGCTTTAGATGGTGCAGCTGATGCTGATGCCTTAACTGCTACAGTATTAGCTGAATCTGCTGAAGCTGGTTTTGGTGGTGATGCAGTATATGCAAACGCTTCTGACTTCTTCTTCCAAGTAGTATTCGTAGCAACTGCTATGTCAATTGTTTCAGGTGCGGTTGCTGAGCGTATGAAACTTTGGGCTTTCTTAGCTTTCACAGTAGTATTAACTGGTTTTATCTACCCTATGGAAGGTGCTTGGACTTGGAACGGTGATTCTGTATTCGGCCTTTATACACTAGGCGACCTTGGTTTCTCTGATTTTGCTGGTTCAGGTATTGTTCACATGGCTGGTGCTTCTGCCGCTTTAGCTGGTGTGTTATTACTTGGTGCTCGTAAAGGTAAATATACTAAAGACGGTAAAGTAAACGCGATTCCTGGTGCTAACTTACCATTAGCAACGTTAGGTACATTCATTTTATGGATGGGTTGGTTTGGTTTTAACGGTGGTTCTGTATTGAAGCTTGGTGATATCAACAGCGCAAACTCAGTTGCTATGGTATTTTTGAACACTAACGCTGCTGCTGCCGCTGGTGCAATTGCCGCATTAGTATTCGCTAAAATCTTATTCAAGAAAGCTGATTTAACCATGACATTAAATGGTGCATTAGCAGGTCTTGTTGCTATTACTGCTGAGCCTTCTACACCTTCTCCAATTCAAGCAACTATTTTTGGTGCTATTGCGGGTGTAATCGTTGTGCTTTCAATCTTAGCTTTAGATAAAGTAAAAATTGATGACCCAGTAGGTGCTATTTCAGTACATGGTGTTGTTGGTTTATTTGGTCTACTAATTGTTCCAATTACAAACTCTGGTTCAACGTTTAGTGGTCAATTAATCGGTGCTGCAACAATCTTTGTTTGGGTATTCTGTACTAGTTTTGTAGTATGGTATGCGCTGAAGAAAGTTATTGGTATTCGTGTTAGTGCTGAAGAAGAATATGAAGGTGTTGATAAAGCTGACTGTGGTATGGAAGCTTACCCTGAGTTCACAAGAGGTTAATAGTTATTAAACTAATAACACCAAGTTAACTTGGTTACACCATAAAAAAAAGCTGCTTAGGCAGCTTTTTTTATGGCTTTTTTTTACTTAAAATTATTATTTGCTAATGATTGGCTTTCGTATTGAAAGCAGTAATAAAGCTAAAGCTGAAAGCCAGAAAAAGGTACCGCCGCTGCTTTTAGTTTCAGGCTCTGGCTCTGGTTCAGTGGGTGTTGAGTCAATTAAAGTATTTTCTGCAGGATTTAAATCTGCATCTGTTACTTCAGATGAATCGATAATGGTTATTGCTTCAATCACAACAAAGTTTTCTATGCTAGGTGAGCTAATATCACTACACTGCTGACCAGCATCCATAAGAATTGGTAGATCACTGAATTGGCTTGTGCTACATAATGTTAGCTCTGCTATTGATTCTAAAACATCCATACCCTCAACAACTTGGCCAAAAACAGTGAAGCCACCATTTTGAACATCTAAATTACTCGAATTATCGACAAGATTAAAAAACCATTGGTTAGTGGCACTGTTAGGTTGATTAGCTAGTTTTGCCATCGCAATAGTGCCAGCAACATTAGAGTAAACAGGCTCATTAATGACTGAGGTATTTGCTACTTTAGCGGTTAGCGGAAGTTCCCCTTCAAAAGTAAACCCACCGCCTTGGATAATAAAGTCAGGTACAACACGGTGGATAACGGTATCTGTATAGTGTGCTTCACCCACATAATTAAGGAAATTCTCGACGGTTTTAGGCGTTGTTTGATCGAATAAGTTAACTTGAATGTTACCTTGGTTGGTTTGAAACTCAACAATAGTGGCGTTAGCAACGTTTGTAACAGTGAATAAAAGTAGAATAGAGCAAAGGGTTTTATTTAGCATTATTTATGACACCTGTTTAAAATGATGCGGCATCATAAATTGCTTAAGTGACTAATTCAACAATGATAGTGAGGAATTACTAAACAGTAACAATTTAATGAAGTTGTGTTAACTTTACGGTTATTGTGTAAAAAGGGTTAAGGTTACTCTGGGGTAATTAACTTAATAAGAATATCATCAGACAAATAAGCTTTGTCTACATCTTGTAATTTATTATAACGAATCATAGAGCGTAACCCATCGATATAGGCTTGGCCTCGTTCAGAGTATTTTCCTAACGTTCCTGCTAATTCTATTCCAGTGATATCTTTATTTTCTTTACGTAGTTTAGCGCGTAATGCACGTAATTCTTTATAGGCTGAGGTAATGTTAATATTTAGCATGTAGCCTTCAACGGAAGCCAGTGGGCTGTCAAATCTAGCCAATCCATAATTACCTAGTTCTTTGCGTTGTTGTTTAGGTATCATGCCATTGCCTGAAAAATCCCATTGTCCAAAAAATGCATTACCTTCTTCAGTAAAACGAGACGTTGCCCATCCACTTTCTTCAGCGGCTTGAGCCAAAGCAAGAGAAGGCGGCATAATATCAACTTGTGATAATAAGGCTTCTCTTTGAGCTTGAGATATTGCAGAAACCCCCTGTTTTATTTGTTTGTATTTAATCGCAATGGCTATCAGTTCAGGTGAATCTAATGCGTAAGACTGAATGATTTCTCGTTCTTTTAAAATATTTTCATTAGACATTAACACTAAGGGAGCCATTAAACGGAAAAACACCTGCTTTTTTTGTTGTACGGGGATATTGCTTGATGTTTTTTTCCAGCGTTCACTTACCGCGCTAAAAGTGAGTCGAGGAACTTCTCTGTTTCCTGATTGCCAATCTTTGCTGGTGTAATGATGTTTACTAAAAAGCGCCATTAGCTCATCAAGTGAATTAATCTCAACATTTACATAATCCTTGGCGATGCAAGTATTAATAGAAAAAACGCCAAGTATGAAGACCTTAATGAATAGTATTATTTTAGTCATGATATCCTTTTCGTATTTGTAGAATATTTGTTCTTTTTAGTGTTATTAGATGGTATAAATTACTACCTTACTTTTGCCTTGAAAATTTAGCAAAGGTTAATTGTTATTTATCTTAGGCTCATCATTATCTAAGTGTCATTAAGGTCGAATATGCCTCACTTATTGCTATTGTTGTTATTGTTATCTGTAGAGTTAATGGCTCAGTCAGATGATTTTGCACAACAAATTTCCAAGCTTGAGCAGCAGCAAGATAAAACCAAAGTAGTTGAACAATTATCCCAATTACTTAATCAACCGTTAACCCACGCACAAAAAATTGAGGCATTGCTTCTACAGAGTAAAAGCTACTTAGGGTTAAATAACTTTACCCAAGCGATCAACAGTAGTGAACAAGCAAGCGCCATTGCTGAGCAGGCGAATTTACGTCCTTTGCAAGCGAAGGTAAATAAATTACAAGGCATTATTGCCTATTATCAAGGTCGATATAAAGACGCGATAGTATTTTATCGACAATCGCTTAATTATTATCAAGGATTGACTGACAAGTTGGAAACTGCCGAGCAAGGTGAAGCGGCCATTAATCAGGCTAATTTGTTAAACAATATCGCGTTAGTTCAAACCTCGCAGGGAAATTCATTTGAAGCACTAAAAAGTTATCAACAAGCAGAGCCTCTTTATCAACGTTATGGTGACGAGATAGACAAAACGGATGTTAGGTACAATATAGCGACCTTGTATATTAGTATACGCCGAACTGATCTGGCTATATCGATGCTTAAAGAGGTGATTGAGAAGCGTAAAGGTTTAAATGATGATTATGGCGTAGCTACGGCAACTGCAGATTTAGGAGTAGCTTACAAATATGCAGGTAATTATGAACAAGCAAAACAATATAACCTTTCTGCCTTACATTATTTTCAACAGCATAATCATCAATATGATATCGCGTCTCAATTACATAATATTGCTGAAATTTATTATGAATCAGCGCAAATAGATAAAGCGTTAATTTATGCCAATCAAGCGGTTAAAGTCAGTAAAGAGGTCAGTAATCAAAGAGCGTTAGCGGGCAGTTATCATACTTTAGCTAAAACATTATTTTACCAAGGCGAAGTTGAGGGCGCGTTAGATTATCTTTCTCAATCGAATACGGTTGCCGAAAAAATGGATTATCAAAAGCTGCTTAATGAGAGCTCAGAAATCCAAATGTTAATTTACGCAGCGAAAGGGCAACATGTTCAAGCAATGAATCTACATTTGTTTAATCAGAACAAGCGTTTGCAACAAGTAAATGAAACCTTGAATGAGCAATTGGCTCGCTTTGAATCGGACCAATTAACACAAAAAATTGCCAGCCTAGAGCAAAACAGAAAGTTACAGCAATTAGAAATTATTAAAGCGGAACAACAACGTACTTTTATTATTTTCGTCGTAATTTTTATTTTAATTGTTATTTTTCTCGTTTATCGACGCTTTTTAGAAAGTCAGTTAACAAAAAACTTAGAAGCTGGTGTTAAACAACGTACAGAAGCCTTAGAGTTTTTAACACAAGAATTACAACAAGCTAATCAAATTAAAAGTCAATTTCTGGCCAATATGAGTCATGAGATTAGAACGCCCCTAACGGCAGTGATCGGGCAGGCAGAAGCCATTATACATGGTGACTTTGATCATGAGTCTCTGACAAAAGAAGTGGAAATTATTCACAGTAATAGTTTGCATTTATTGCAATTAATTAATGATATTTTAGATATTAGTAAAATAGAAGCTGATAAATTTGAATTAGAGTTACGGCAACAAGATTTGCATGTTGTGATTCACGAATTAGCCGATATGTTCACTAAACAAGCTGGTAGAAAAAACCTAGCTTTTACGGTGAGCCATCAACTATCCACACCATTTATTATTAATATTGATGGTTTGCGCCTGAAACAAATTTTAATTAATTTGTGCTCTAACGCGATAAAATTCACCAAAGAAGGTTGGGTCAGTCTAGATGTTTCTATTGTTGATAAAGTGCTGTTTTTTACCATAACCGATACAGGTATTGGTATGACAAAAGAACAAATGGAGAAGATATTTGATAGCTTTACGCAAGCAGATAATAGTATTAGTAGGCGCTTTTCTGGCTCGGGCTTAGGTTTGTTCCTTTCACAGCAATTAGCGCATGTTATGTCTGGAGACATTAGTGTATCTAGTCAGTTAGGTCAGGGTAGTACCTTTATATTAAAGCTTCCATATGGTGATGTCTTTAATTCAGACAGTACGCAAGATGAAGCACTGTCTGACGTTTTAATCACTCAAGAAACAAGTTTTGTAGGCAAAATTTTACTTGCAGACGATCATGATGATAATCGTCGACTGATTGCACGATTATTATCAAGTTTAGGGCTAGAGGTTATCGAAGCTAGAAATGGCAAAGAAGCTGTTGAGCAATGTATGCAACATCAACCAAGCTTAACGTTATTAGATATTCAAATGCCTGAAATGGATGGTATAGAAGCGCTAGGAAAAATCAGAGAGTTTGGTTGTACGCAACCTATTTATGCTTTGACCGCCAATGCTATGGCACACGAAATAAGACAGTATTTATCATTTGGTTTTGATGGCCACTTAAAGAAACCGATTGAAAGGGATAAATTTGTTGCCATAATTGCTAAGCATTATCCAAGCATAAGCCAGTCAGAGCAGCAAATGCAAGCAGGGTTCTCGGATGTAGATATTACCGATTTGAAAGAGAAGTTTAGGTATAACCTGATCAATGACAGTGAAGCAATTCTTACTTACAGTGAACAAGCTGATTTCGCTAACCTGGCTAACGTAGTTCATAAGTTATCAGGTGCTGCGCAAATGTTTGGTTATACTGAGCTATCGCAAATTGCTCAAGAACTAGATACAGCTATTAAAAAGCAACAAAGTGAACATATTGCTGATTTAAGCCACTGTTTATTGGATGAGATAAAGTTAGTTTCAATTCAGCGTTAATACTGCTTAATTTTTAACAATGTTGTAAACCATTCAGGCTAGGTGTGCAGATGGTGGTCGATTCATTTATTAGATTTTTGTATCATCTTTTTATTAAAAAATTTTTAACGTTTAATTATTAGAGCTCGTTATGCATAACATTACCATTAACCCAAACTTGAAACCCAAAGAGCTTAATAAGATTTATCAAGAGAAAGGTAGATTACAAGTTCATAACTTTTTTACGCCAGAAACGGCAAAGTATTTATCGAACTTGCTACTTGAAAATAAAAATTGGAACTTAGCGTACAATAATGGCAATAACTTCTATGAGAGCCCTATAAGCGAATTAGAAAAATTAAGCGCTGAACAAAAGCAAAATTTTATGAAACAAATATTTGCTAATGCAAGTAATCAATTTCAATATGTTTTTTTTCAATATTATATTTCTCAAGCTATTAAGTTAAAAGAAGATATTGGACACCCTTTGCACCAAGTAGAAAAGTTTGTAAATAGTAATTATTACTTAGACTTTATGCGAGAATTAACTGGTGATTTGTCAATAAAAAGCGCAGACAGTTATGCTTCGATGTATGAAAAAGAGCACTTCTTAACTGAGCATGATGATCTTCACACTAAGCATGATCGCGTAGCAGCATGTGTGTTTAGTTTCACTGACCGATGGGATAAAAACTGGGGAGGTCATTTAGCCTTCTTTGATGATAATGGCAATATAGAGCAAGCTTTTATTCCAACTTTTAACACCTTGAATATTCTATCGATACCCCAAAATCATGCGGTTCAGCAAGTAACTTCATTTGCGGCAGAAAAACGTTATAGTTTATTAAGCTGGTTACACCGATAGTGTTAAAAAAAATGAGAGATTTTTATCAACAATAAGTATAATCTCATTATTAAAAAGACAAACTTTATAGGAATTTGAAGTGGCTAGAGAACAATTTGGTATTTGCGCTGAGCCTAATATACACGGCAGTTATTTATTATTTAACGCCTTAGATGACAAAAATGCATTTATACGTACAGCGATATCTCGCTTACCGGCATTATTTGAAGATTATGCTGACCAATTTTCTGAAGCAAATTTAACCGCCGTTATTGCGATAGGTGCTAATTATTGGGATGAGTTTTATCCGCAAGCACGTCCCAAATATTTATCACCATTTCCAAGTATGGACAGTGATGATCGTATCGCACCAGCAACGAGTAATGACTTGTATATTGAAATACGCAGCGATCGCGCTGATGTTAATCACATTGTTAGCTCTAAAGTCTGTCAATTACTTGCCGACAGTGTTGAATTGATAGAGCACATACAAGCATTCCGCTTTTTAGATGGCAGAGATCTAACTGGTTTTGTTGACGGTACAGAAAACCCTCAAGGTATGCACCGACGTGAAGTGGCATTAGTGAAAGAAGAAGATGATGCGAGTTTTTCGGGGGGAAGTTACTTACATACCCAGCGTTATCAACATAACTTAACACTATGGAATACTTTACAAAGTAAAGAACAAGAAGATGTTTACGGCCGAACTAAGCTTGATAATATCGAATACGAAAGTGATGACAAACCGTTAACAGCACATACTAAGCGTACAAGCTTAAAAGATGATGACGGCAACTCCATTGAAATTCTCAGACAGAGCATGCCTTATGGTGATATGAAGCGCCAAGGTCTATTTTTTGTCTCCTACTGTTATTCTCCTAAACCTTTTGAAACCATGTTGAAAAGCATGATTCATGGAGATGGACATGGCAATGTAGACCACTTACTTAAATATACTCAGGCAGAAACCGGCGCCGCATTTTTTGCGCCAAGCTTAGACTTTCTCACAGAGCTTAGCGAAGACGAATCTCATTAGGATTACTAGCTTTAATAGCTTTAGGATAAGTTTATTCGGTTGGTAATTCGATAGAGCCATCAGAGTGGTATTCTTCAATGACATAACGTCCTTGATTAATCGCTAACTCTGATTCTGGCGCCACACTGCCCAGTGGATAGACTGCTGGTCCTGTAGGCTCTGCTAGCACGTATTGTATCCCTTGGTAGTCAACAGTAATATCATCAGGGTTTGCAGGGATAGCAATACCAATAAAAGCATGTTGATCAATATAAACCATTGCCATTTCAATGCGTGGCATCAATGCACGCAGTAAAGTGGCTGTTAATGTCATTTTACTGTCACAGTCCCCTTGGTTTTCCCATAACAACTTTGCTGGAGGATTAAACCCCGCACCCGATGAGCTTATTCGTGACTCTAATGTTGAGTAAGGAATGCTTTGAACAAAACCAAGGACAAAGTTAGTTACTTCCCTAATATTTTGAATAGAAAACTTTTTAAGAATGATTGCTTTTAGCGATTTAAAGTCAGCAACAGAGTGATTGGCAACATCAACATGGTTAACTTTTACACCCGTTTGATTATCATGATCCGTAAATGTTTGGTAATAGTTTTTCTTGAAGTATTTCGCTGTTTCTTGCCGCTCTAATACTTTTACGGCTTGATAGGCTTTCGAGACTTTTTCATCATCTAGCCCTTTTACTTCTATTATCATGTTTCCTTGGCGCTGTTTAATAAAAGCTTGTGCTCCATCCAAGGGGTGTTTCACTAATTGTTTCTTGATTGACCGTAAAATTGATTTTTGTGCAAATTCACTTTTATAACTTTTCAACATTCTAAAGCGTTCAAAAAGTGCAGCCTTAGATAAAGTGAAACTTATATGTTGGGGTCTGTTTTTATAATCGAGCCACTGGTAATTAAATGTATGCTCTGTTTCTTGAGCTTGCTTTGAAAAGCTGACTTGTTTAGCGTGCACTGAAGCAATACAAAATAAACAAGTTAAAAATACAACCATTATTCTTTTCACAGCAGATACTCGCAAATTTTCTATACTTTACCTAGTTAGAACTAATATAGCTGATTTTTAAACAGTTATTAGCGAATGTTTATATAACACTAACGCAATCTATGACTGAACGGCAAGTTTTGCACTTTTTTAATTTTCACGTGCTTTACTTTTTCTGCTTTTAAGGTATATTCAAACAAGTGTTTTAATTGTTTGTTCGAATTATTTGTTCGTGACTGTTTGCAGCTAAGTGCTATCACTTAGCTTTAAATTATTAAGGGGTTATTGTGGCTGAATATAAAGTTCCATTAAAAGATATGAGTTTTTTACTTCATGAAGTATTTAAAGCCGATGAAATGTGGCAACAATTACCTTCTCTTGCTGAGCAAGTTGATAAAGATACTGCACAAGCTATTTTGCAAGAATGTGCCAAAATCGCAGAACAAGAGCTCGACCCTATTGCACGCCAAGGTGATGAAATAGGGGTAAGTTTTAATGACGGAGTGGTTACTACAGCACCCGGTTATAAAGAAGCCTTTAATACTTATGTTGAAGGAGGGTGGACAGCACTTGGCGGTGATGTTGAATATGGCGGCATGGGTATGCCAAAAATGCTCACCGCGATGCATGAAGAAATGCTTTGTAGTGCTGACATTTCATTTGCTTTATATCCGGTTTTAACCGCGGGAGCTGCGTTATCTTTAGCTAAGCATGGTAGTGAATCATTAAAACAGCGCTATCTGACTCGAATGTATTCTGGCGAATGGTCTGCCTCAATGTGTTTAACCGAAGCGCATTCCGGCTCCGATCTCGGCATTATTCGTACCAAAGCAATACCACAAGATGATGGTAGTTATAGCATTACCGGTAATAAAATTTTTATTACTGGTGGCGAGCATGATCTCACAGAAAATATCATTCATTTAGTGCTGGCAAAGCTTCCTGATGCGCCTGCAGGACCACGAGGAATTTCACTATTCTTAGTGCCTAAGTTTCACGTCAATGAAGATGAAAGTATTGGTGAGCGAAACCAAGTGAGTTGTGGCTCTATTGAACATAAAATGGGTATTCATGCATCAGCGACTTGTGTCATGAACTTCGATGGCGCGAAAGGTTATTTAATTGGAGAGCTAAATAAAGGCCTAGCTTGTATGTTCACTATGATGAATTTTGAACGTATTGGTGTCGGTATTCAAGGGCTAGGCGCTGCAGTACGCTCATACCAAAATGCACTTGAATATGCCAAAGATAGAATGCAAGGCAGAGCATTAACAGGGGCAAAATCACCTGATCAAGTAGCAGATTCTATTATGGTACATGGCGATGTTCGCCGTATGTTATTAAATATGAAGGCGTTGAATGAAGGCTCTAGAGCCTTGTCGTCCTACATTGCTATGCAGCTAGATTATGCTACCTACGCAGAAGGGGAACTCCAAGCGAAAGGTGAAGCACTAGCAGCATTAATGACACCTGTTGCCAAAGCATTTTTTACCGATTTAGGTTTTGAAAGTACTGTCGCAGGTCAGCAAGTTTTTGGGGGACATGGTTTTATTCGTGAATGGGGACAAGAGCAATTAGTAAGAGATGCCAGAATCACTCAAATCTACGAAGGAACGAATGGTATTCAAGCCATGGATTTATTAATGCGAAAAATAGCAGGATCTAAAGGGCAGTTATTTAAAGTGTTTTACGAAGAAGTAAACACTTACATCAGCGAGAATAAGTCCGATAACAATATGGCTGAATTCATTACGCCATTAAAAGAGGCGCTTAAGGATTTAACCGATTTAACAGATGATTTATTAAGTAAATCACAAACAAATATCAATGAGCTTGGCGCATCAGCTAATGATTATTTACATGTATTTGGTTATACCGCAATGGCCTATGTTTGGTCGAGAATGGCGCAAGTATCTTATTCAGGTTTGGCTAATAACGGTGAAAGTGGCACTGATTTTTATCAAGCTAAATTACACACCGCACGCTATTATTTTACCCGTTTATTACCGCGTCGGATTTCATTAATAGCCAGTGCTAATTCAGGTTGTGATTGTTTGTTTGATATAGATGATGAGCTCTTTTAGTTTAACTTTATAAGCCACACAAGTGTTGTGTGGCTTATTTTTGAGCTAATAAATACTCTATTAGCTTTGCTTTTTATTCTTAGCTATTAACGGTTTTCAGCTTAATAAACAATATCCGTTAGTAATTAGCATCATCATTTAGTTGCGCTAAACATAGTGCTAAAAATAGTTTATATTGATGTTACCATTAAGCTGGTTGATTTAAGTTAAAATAGAAATCTACTTATAGTGTTGTGGCTTTGATTAACCACTTTACTCCCCTAAATACTTTCAATAACATTTTTTTTGATAATTTTTTTGCCATATTTTCACCTCTTTTGGGGTGTATGATCCACAAAAGTCCACAATTTCATTAACTTCCTTAAAAAACTTATGTAGCCCTTAATTTTACTGGTGTTTTGACCAGTGTATATATCGATCTTTTTACCGATTATTTGCTTGACATAAGTTTGCATTAGTCACTAAACTGTATCAATGTGGTAAAAAGTGGGTAATTGTGGATCATTGCACATTACTTAATTTAAATAATGATAATTTTGTAAACCAATTAGGGTTGATTTAACGACATGTTTAGAGGCGCTAGCGCAATCACGCTTGACAGCAAAAATAGAATCACAATACCAACCCGGTATCGTGAAGAGCTGTTTGCTGATTGCCAAGGGAAAATGATTTGCACAGTTGATATTCAACATGCGTGTCTATTGTTGTATCCCTTGCCTGAGTGGGAAGAAATAGAACTTAAACTATGTAATTTATCTAGCATGAACCCTCAAGAACGTTTGTTACAGCAAGTATTGTTGGGTAACGCAACAGAATGTGACATGGATAAAAATGGTCGTTTACTGATAAACGGTCCGTTAAGAGAACATGCCAATTTAGAAAAATCCATCATGTTGGTAGGCCAACTGAAAAAATTTGAAATTTGGAGCGAATCGGCATGGAAAGCTCAAATGCAGCAAGGCATTAATAAGATTCAATCAGGCGAAATTGAATTGACAGATCGATTATTAGATTTATCTCTATAAATATAAATAAAGTACTGAAAATTAAGAGTATTAAAATAACAATATGGAATTAGATAAAACACACATCTCTGTTTTATTAAATGAGGCAGTGGCTGGTTTAAATATCAACCCCGACGGCATTTATATCGACTGTACTTTTGGTCGCGGCGGTCACTCGAGTCTAATTCTATCTAACTTATCAGCCAAAGGGCGATTAATAGCGATTGATCGTGATCCTACTGCTATAGCCGCGGCGGAAAAATTTAGTAATGACCCACGTTTTCATATTGAACATCAAGGTTTTGCGCATTTAGCTGATATTGCTCAAAACCACGAATTAACCGGCAAAGTTGACGGTATTCTACTGGATTTAGGCGTATCTTCACCTCAGTTGGACGAAGCTGAACGTGGTTTTAGCTTTATGAATGATGGCCCATTAGATATGCGTATGGACACCACGCGTGGACAAACCGCAGCTGAGTGGATTGCCGTTGCAGATGTAGAAGACATTACCTGGGTTTTAAGAACCTTCGGTGAAGAAAAACATGCATGGCGCATTGCCAATGCGATTGTTGATGCACGTGAGGAAACGCCTTTCACTCGTACTAGTCAGCTTGCGAAACTAATTAAAACAACTGCGCCACAGCGCGAAATCAAAAAACATCCTGCTACGCGCAGTTTTCAAGCGATTCGCATGTACATCAACAGTGAATTAGAGCAAATAGAGAAAGCATTAGCCGCATCACTAGAAGTATTAAATGAAGGTGGCCGGTTAGTTGTGATTAGTTTTCATTCGCTTGAAGATCGCCTAGTAAAACAATTTATGAAAAAGCATTCACAAGGAAAAAAAGTGCCTCGTGGTTTGCCAGTGAGTGAAGCAGAGTTAAATAAAGGTAAGAAATTACAGTTAATAGGTAAAAAATTAAAACCTAGTAAAACTGAAGTAGCAGAAAATATACGCTCACGTAGCTCAGTGTTACGTATTGCGCAGCGATTAGAAAAACGTGCTGATTAGTGATGCCAAGGCAAACAGTACCATCACGTAAAAAGGTGTTAGCCGTTGATATATGGCATGACATTTTACGCTATTTTGTCAGTTATGTATTACTTGTAATGGTTGTTGTTTCTGCGTTTTCAGTAATTTATTACACGCATTTGAATAGACAAACTACCAGTGAGTTGGAGTTGTTATTAACTGAGCGAGATGAGTTAGATATTGAATGGCGAAACCTGTTGTTAGAACAGAACTCTTTGGCAGAACATAGCGCGATAGAGAGTAAAGCAAAAAAATTACTGAATATGAAAAGGCCAGACGCTAGTTCAGAAATAATTATTACCTTGAAGTAGCATCAAAAAAGACTGTTAAGTAGAAAAACAAAAATACAATGAGTCGTAAGTGAGTAAAAGCGTGAGCAAAAAAGCAAGCAACCGCAGTAGTCAACAAACAACAACCGCATGGCGTTACTATGTAGTGCTGGTTATTGTTGCCTTGATTTATGCTGGGCTTTTAGCACGCAGTGCTTATATTCAAATTATTGAACCTGACATGTTGAAAAAACAAGGGGATATGCGCTCATTAAGAACGGCGGCTAAAACCGTACAACGTGGTTCTATTGTTGATAGAAATGGTGACGAACTTGCCATTAGCGTACCGGTTGAAACGGTTTGGGCTGATCCGAAAGTAATCATGGATAACAATGCTCTTGCTATGACGGAACATTGGAAAGCCTTAGCAGATGTATTAGGACAAGATGTTAATAAATTAACAACGCGTGTAGTACGTAATCCTAGAAAACGTTTTACCTACCTTGAACGTAAAATATCCCCTGCGATGGCTAACTATATTCGTGAATTAAAAATTCCGGGTATACACCTTCGTAAAGAGTCTAAACGCTTTTATCCAACGGGTGAAATCAGTGCGCATGTAGTGGGTTTTACCAATGTTGATGATAAAGGCATTGAAGGTGTTGAACGGGTTTATGATCAACTGCTTACCGGCAAAGGCGGTGCGAAGCGTTTTAGAAAAGATGCGAAAGGTCGAAAAATTGAAATCTTATCTGAAGAAGTTGCTCAAGCAGCTCAAGATGTGACACTGACTATTGATCAACGTATTCAAGCCATTGCTTATAAAGAATTAAAAGGTGCGGTTCAAGCATTTAAAGCAACCTCTGGCTCAGTGGTAGTGGCTGATATTCATACCGGTGAAATTTTGGCGATGACCAATAGCCCATCATATAACCCGAATAATCGCAGTAACACTGCTATTCATCGTTTTAGAAATCGTGCAATTACCGATATTTATGAACCCGGTTCTACCATGAAACCCTTAACCGCGTTAACGGCGTTAGAATTTGGCTCGGCTCAAACCAATACTGTTATTGATACGAACCCCGGCTGGATGCGTTTGGGTGGCAGACGTGTGAACGATCCGATTAATCGCGGAAAATTATCGATAGAAGATATCTTAGTGACTTCTTCAAACATGGGTACTACAAAACTTGCTTTGTCAGTTCCAAAAACATTCTTACTTGATAAATTCTTTGATGCTGGGTTTGCTGATAGTACTGGCACAGATTTAATTGGCGAAAGCTCAGGTATGATGCATGACAGACAGCGTTGGTCAAAGTTTGAATTGGCGACACTTTCATGGGGTTATGGCTTAGCAATTACACCTATGCAATTAGCTAGATTTTATGCCACGTTAGCAAATGGCGGTATTAAAAGAGAATTAACTATTGTCAAAAGAGATAAGTCACCTGAAGGTGAGCGCGTATTCTCTGAAGAAAACTCTCAAGCTATCACACATATGTTAGAAGCGGTTGTTGAAGATCAAGTTCAAAAAGCTAAAGTTGATGGTTATCGTGTTGGCGGTAAAACGGGTACTTCTTTTAAAGCTGTTGCAGGTGGTTATGGTAATGATTATGTAGGGCTTTTCGCTGGCGTTGCGCCAATTTCAGATCCGAAAGTGGTTGTGGTTGTGGTGATAAATGATCCCGGTGGCGACCTGTATCATGGTGGTGAAGTAGCTGCGCCCGTATTTTCACGGGTGATGAAAGGCGCTTTACGCGTGCTTAATGTTGCCCCTGATGATGGCGAAAGGTTAGTGCAAGGTAAAGATACACAAAACCTAATGAAGCCTAAAGCGATAATCAAGGAGGCGAATAATGTCTAAGCCTCTTGTCGCCTCATTAATACAAGTATTAAGTAAGTTTGATATAAGTTTGCCAACAGAGCTTAGCTTTATCGAGCCTTATGGAAAGTTAACTAATGACAGCCGTTTAATTGAGAACGGAGATATATTTTGCGCCATTATTGGCCAAGCGCAAGACGGTCGTCAATATATCGAAACGGCTATTGAGCAAGGTGCAAGTTTAGTTATAAGTGAGTGTGAACAGCAAGATCAACATGGCAAAATTAGTGTTGTTGATTCTGCAAAGAATCAGGTGGCTGTAGTTAGCTTTTATCAACTAAATAATAAGCTTTTTGAGCTTACTAGTGATTTTTATCAAGCACCACAAACTAAAATGACCATGATAGGCATTACAGGAACTAATGGTAAAACGAGTACTAGCCAGTTGCTAGGTCAGGTGTTAACTCAGTGTCAGCAACCTTGTGCCATTATCGGCACTAACGGTGCAGGTATTATTGCTAATCAAAATGAGCTTTGTTTGACAGAGCTTGCAAACACAACACCCAGTGCGACTGATTTAATGCAGTTTTTTTATGATTTTAATGAACAAGGTGCAACTCATCTTGTCATGGAAGTTTCTTCTCACGCACTTGAACAAAAGCGTATTAATGGTGATGTGTTTGATATTGCGGTCTTCACCAATTTAAGTCGAGATCATCTAGATTATCATGGCTCTATGGCTGATTATGCCAAAGCAAAAAGGCAACTATTCACGCATTCAGAACAACAAATTGCCGTTTTAAATGGTGATGACAGCCAAGCACAAGCATGGTTAAAAAATTGGCCTAACCCTGAAAATCTTTGGCTTTATGGCAGAGGTAAACATATTTGCCAACACCACAAATTTGTAACCTGCCAACAAGTACGTCACCACAGTCAGGGCGTGGAATTTACTCTTGAAACTCACTTAGGCAATGTTGACATCGAAAGCTCATTACTGGGTGATTTCAATATTGATAACTTACTCGCGGTGATAAGTGTTTTATTGATTGAGCAATTCTCATTAACTGTGATTGCCGAGAAAATTAAGCAGCTAAAAGCGGTTTCCGGACGCATGGAAAGCTTCTCTGAGTCAGCGATAAATAGCACCAAAGCAACAGCTGTTGTCGATTATGCCCATACGCCCGATGCATTAGAAAAAGCACTAATCGCTTGTCGTCAACATTGTCAGGGCAAACTTTATGTGGTTTTTGGTTGTGGTGGCGACAGAGACAAAGGTAAGCGACCTTTAATGGCTCAAGCGGCAGAAGCACATGCAGATTATTTGGTAGTTACCAGTGATAATCCTCGCACTGAAGCGCCGATGAGTATTATTGAAGACATTGTTGCAGGTCTGTCGAATAAAGCCGCCGAAAATGCAACTGTGATAGAAAACAGACAACAAGCAGTGCTAACAACGTTAGCGAAAGCTCAAAAAAATGATGTGGTATTGCTTGCAGGAAAAGGTCATGAAGATTATCTCATCATCGGCCAAGAAAAAATTGCTTATAACGAGCGAGAAGTTGTGAAGAAATTTTTTACTGATATGAGAGCGCAACAGTCGATTACGCAACTAGGTGAACAAGCATGATAGAACTTGATTTAACAAGCTTAGCCTCAGCGGCAAAGGGTCAGTTAGTTTGTGATCAATGTTTAACAACATTATCAGTGAATAATATTGTCACTGATTCTCGTGCGCTTAGTGCTAATACAACTTCAGGCAATGAAGCAACGACGGCATTTTTAGCGTTAAAGGGGCCCAACTTTGATGGTCACCGTTTTGCTGAGCAAGTCATTGCTGAGGGGTGCCAAGTACTGATTGTTGATCATCAAGTTTCCGATGTTGATACCAGTAAAGTTGCTCAAATAGTTGTTGATGATACGCGTATCGCACTAGGAAAAATCGGTGCGTATGTTAAAGCTCAGGTTGCACCAAAAACGGTTGGCATTACCGGTAGTAGTGGTAAAACAACCGTAAAAGAAATGCTCGCCGCTATTTTATCTCGCTTAGGAAAGGTATTAGCAACAGACGGTAACTTTAATAACGATATTGGTGTGCCACTGACATTATTGCGTTTATCTCATGATGATGATTTTGCCGTGATTGAAATGGGCGCTAACCATATTGGTGAAATTGCGTATACCACGGAATTAGTAAAACCAGATGTTGCCATGATTAACAATATTGCCGCCGCACATTTAGAAGGTTTTGGTGATTTATGTGGTGTTGCCCGTGCTAAAGGAGAAATCTTTTCAGGCTTAGGTGATGGTGGTATTGCTTTGTACAATAAAGATACCCAATACACGAGCAAATGGCAGTGGCGTTTAACCGACAAAAAAGTTGGTACCTTTTCATGTTTAAAGGGCAGTAATGCTGATGTACATAGTAGCAATGTGAGATTAGACGGAAATGGCTGTGCCAGTTTCAATCTACAAACCCCGATTGGAGCATGTGACATTAAGTTACCTGTTCCGGGTCAGCACAATGTCTGTAATGCTGTTGCAGCAGCTTCTGCTGCGATTGAATGTGGTGCAAGTTTAGCTGATATTCGCCTTGGTTTAGCTGAAATGGCACCGGTAAAAGGACGTTTAAATATACATCAATTAGGTGGAAATTTACGCTTAATTGATGATACCTATAATGCCAATGTTGAGTCGATTAAAGCGGCTATTGCTTTATTAGCAAATTATGCAGGCCAACGTTTTTTAGTGTTAGGTGATATGGCGGAATTAGGCAGTGATGCTAGAAGCTATCACCAAGAAGTGGGTGAGTATGCGAAAGAAAAAGGTATTGATGTGCTCTTTACCTTAGGTGTATTAAGTCAAAACACCAGTGATGGTTTTGCGCGAAATAATACCGCTATTAGTGAACACTTCAGCGATAAGACAGCTCTTTCTGCCAAGCTTTACACCTTATTAGATGCGCAATTAAGTCAAACTCAAATAGAAAATAACAGCTGCCAAATTTTGGTAAAAGGTTCACGTAGCGCGCATATGGAGTATGTCGTTGAAGATATTATTCGTTGGCACAAAAACTTTGAAGAAGAAAAATCAAGCCAACTTAACAACTCTAATAAGCAGGACAACTCATAATGTTACATTGGTTAGCGGAATATTTAACCCAATACTATACGGCGTTTAACGTATTTTCTTACTTAACGTTTCGCGCCATTGTTAGTACGTTAACGGCGTTATTTATTTCACTATATTTTGGCCCCAAGTTGATTCGTTATTTGCAAAAAATGCAAATCGGTCAAACCGTACGTGATGATGGCCCAGAAAGTCATTTATCAAAATCAGGTACGCCAACAATGGGCGGGCTACTTATTTTAGCCTCCATTGTTTTTAGTGTTTTATTGTGGGGCGATTTAGGTAATACCTACGTTTGGGTAGTGTTATTTGTTGTGGTGAGTTTTGGCTTAATCGGTTTTGTTGATGACTACCGTAAAGTTATTCGTAAAGACTCAAACGGGCTAATTGCCAAGTGGAAGTATTTTTGGCAAACCGTTGCAGGCCTAGCGACCGCGATCTTTTTGTATCAAATTTCACACCCTGATCAAACCTTTTTGCTGATACCGTTTATTAAAGATGTGATGCCGCAATTAGGCGTGTTTTATATTGTCATGACTTACTTTGTGATCGTTGGAACCAGTAACGCAGTTAATTTAACTGATGGTTTAGACGGTTTAGCCATTGTGCCAACTATTATGGTTGCTGGCGCTTTTGCTCTTTTTGCTTACGTTACCGGTAATGTCAACTTTTCAAGTTATTTGAATATTCCTTATATCAGTATGACCAGTGAGTTAGTGATTGTTTGTACTGCTATTGTTGGTGGTGGCTTAGGCTTTTTATGGTTTAACACTTATCCTGCGCAAGTATTTATGGGTGATGTAGGTTCATTAGCTTTAGGCGCTGCGCTTGGTGTGATAGCCGTATTAGTAAGACAAGAATTAGTTCTGTTTATTATGGGGGGCGTTTTTGTGATAGAAACCGTCTCGGTTATTTTGCAAGTTGGCTCATACAAAATGCGCGGCCAACGCATCTTCCGAATGGCACCCATACACCATCACTATGAGTTAAAAGGTTGGCCAGAGCCAAGAGTGATTGTTCGTTTCTGGATTATTTCATTAATTTTAGTCTTGATTGGTTTAGCGACACTGAAATTAAGATAAGCGCATTTGTGCATAAAAGGGTAGTAAAGAGAAAAAATGACATTGTTATCGGCATTTAAACATAAACAAATACTTGTGCTAGGCGCTGGGCTTACAGGCATGTCCTGTGCGCGCTTTTTAGCATCACAAGGTTTGTGTTTTGCTATTAACGATTCACGTAAAACCCCTTTTGCTGGCAACTACAGTGAACAAGCATTCATTGATGAATTTTCACAAGCAAAATTATCATTAGGAAAGTGGGATGCTGAGTTGATTGCCAGCGCTGACATTATTTTAATTAGCCCAGGTATTGATGCCGCGACTGCTGATATTGCAAATTTTGTGAGTTCTGATTGCCAAGTGATTGGAGATGTTGAGTTATTTTGCCAACTGAATAACCAAAGTGACAACCCAATTGAGATGATAGCTGTGACAGGCTCTAACGGTAAATCTACCGTTGTGTCTTTACTGTATTATCTCGCTAAAAAGCTTGGCATTAATGCCAAGTTAGGCGGCAATATCGGTGAGCCTGTTTTAGATATTTTAACGCAATCTAGTACTGAGCAATTACCTGAGTTATTAATACTTGAATTATCAAGCTTTCAATTAGAAACGTTGAAAAGCATGCAAGCGATGGCCACAACGGTATTAAATGTTAGCGATGACCATTTAGATCGTCATCTAACCATGGCAAATTATCAAGCAATCAAACAAGGTATTTATCCGCAAGGCCTTGTAGCAATTAGCAATCGTGATGATGAAGCTACATCTGTAATCAATAACATGAATAATGCAATCACTACCACTTCTTTTGGCAGTGATGAGCCTACACAAGGACACTTTGGTGTTCGTTTAGTAAGTGAAAAAAATCAGGAAAAAACTGCCTATCTAGCCTTTGGTGAACAAAACTTAATTGCCGTTAACAAATTACCTTTAGCTGGTATGCACAATGCGTTGAATTACCTAGCTGCATTAGCCTTAGCCTATAGTGCTGGTTGGCCGTTACAGGACATGGTGGAAAATCTAGCAGGCTTTACTGGTTTAGCACATCGTTGCCAACGTATTGATAGCAATGATGGTATCACTTGGATAAATGATTCAAAAGCGACGAATGTAGGCGCTACCTTAGCCGCAATTAATGGTTTAGCTCAAACACTAACTGATAGCCAACGTTTATTATTGATTGCGGGTGGAGATGGCAAAGGTGCAGATTTTTCGCCATTAATTACACCTTTATCTCAACATGTCAGTCAGGTGTTCACTCTGGGAAAAGATGGTGGCACGATTAACCAATTAGCCCGTAAGGTGACGCAGTCATCACAAGTTAGCGATTTGAACGCAGCTGTCGAGGGAGCACAGAGAATAGCAAATTCGGGTGATATTGTTTTACTATCGCCAGCTTGCGCTAGCATCGACATGTTTAAAAACTTTGTTGAACGTGGTGAGCAATTTGTTGCTGCGGTACAAAAAGTTGCGATACAAAAAGTAAGTGAGGTTAGTCATGACAGCCTCAACTAACCAAATGAAAGCGCCTATTAGCTTTATTAAGTCACTTATGATGACTATGAGTGGCCATTTAGCCAGTGTCTTTAATGCTCAGAAAAAGCAGGTTAATCACAGTAATGCTATTTTTGATCGAAGCTTTGTGGTTATCGCATTAAGCATGTATATGATCGGACTTATTATGGTGGCTAGCTCGTCCATGCCAGTAGCAGAGCGCTTATTTAATAACCCGTTCCACTTTGTTATTCGCCATGCCATATATATTGTTTTAAGTATGGGAATTGCAGGTGTTGCATTACAAGTGCCAATGTCATGGTGGCAAAAAAATAGTAGTTATCTGCTTATTTTCGGTATTTTGCTATTAGTAACTGTATTACTAATTGGCCGTTCAGTTAATGGCTCAACCCGTTGGATTGTTTTAGGCCCTATTACGGTGCAAGCAGCAGAGCCAGCCAAATTATTCTTCTTCTGTTATTTAGCTGCTTACTTAGTGCGTAGACGTGATCAGGTGATGGAAGACTGGAAAGGTTTTGCAAAACCCTTGGTTGTGTTTGCACTACTAGCTGGTTTGTTACTGAGACAACCTGACTTAGGAACCATCATAGTGATGTTTGTCACTACCTTTGGCTTGCTATTTTTAGCCGGTGCAAAGTTATGGCAATTTATCAGTTTGGCTTCTGTTGGTGTTTTGCTGCTTTCTTTATTAGCTATATTTGAGCCGTATCGCTGGCGCCGAATCACGAGTTTTTTAGATCCATGGCAAGATCCGTTTGGCAGTGGTTATCAGTTAACACAATCATTAATGGCTTATGGTCGAGGAGAAATCTTTGGTCAAGGGCTAGGAAATAGTATTCAAAAGTTAGAATACTTACCAGAAGCGCATACTGACTTTGTTATGGCGGTTTTGGCAGAAGAATTTGGTTTTATTGGTGTTGCAGTCATTTTAGTGTTGAGTATGGTGCTCGTGTATAAAGCGCTTATTTTAGGTAGAAAAGCGCTAGCCAAAGAAAAGTTTTTTGAAGGTTTTTTTGCTTACGCTATTGGTATTTGGATGTGCTTTCAAGCGGCAGTAAATGTTGGCGCGAGTGCAGGAATTGTGCCGACGAAGGGCTTGACTATGCCATTGATTAGTTATGGTGGTAGCTCAATGATTATCATGACCATTGCCGTTGTGGTACTGATTCGTATTGATCATGAGTTGCGTATGCAAAGTATTCAGGCAACCTCTTCTAATACTAGAGGAGATAAGTCATGACCATAGCTCAAGCACCAAAACTACTTGTGATGGCAGGGGGAACTGGCGGTCATATTTTCCCAGGTCTTGCCGTTGCCGATATGCTAAAAGCGCAGGGTTGGCAGATTCATTGGTTAGGTACGCCGGATCGTATGGAAGCGAATATTGTTCCTGAGCATGGTTATGAAATTTCATTTATCAACATCAGTGGTTTGCGTAATAAAGGCTTAATGTCATGGTTAACATTACCCTTTAAATTAATGAATTCACTATGGCAAGGCATACAAGTTATAAAAGCAATCAAACCTGATGTTGTGCTGGGCATGGGTGGATATGCTAGTGCGCCGGGTGGCTTGGCAGCTTGGTTAATGAAGAAGCCTTTAGTGGTTCATGAGCAAAATGCTGCGGCAGGTTTAACTAATCGTTTGTTGAGTAAAATCGCCAGTAAAGTATGCAGTGCTTTTCCTGACGCCTTTCCAAAAGCTTCAGGAAGAAAAATGGCTGTTGAAGTTGTCGGTAACCCGCTAAGGGGGAGTATTGCCTCAGCAAAAACAGATGAAATTGACGATAGCCCCACTGAAAAAACATGCCAAAATATTTTAGTGGTTGGTGGCAGTTTAGGAGCTCAAATATTAAACCAAGTGGTGCCGGAGAGTTTTGCTGCATTAACAGATCAGCAAACTAAAACCTCTTTTAATATTTGGCATCAAACAGGAAAAGATAAACAAGCGCAAGTAGTGGCAGCTTATAAGCAGCATCATTACTCAGCCGAAACAGTAAAGGTGACGGAATTTATCAAAGATATTGCTAGTGCTTATCAATGGGCTGATGTGGTGATATGTCGTGCCGGCGCACTAACTGTATCTGAGTTGGCAATGGCGGGAAAACCAGCTGTTTTTATCCCATTACCGCATGCAGTAGATGATCACCAAACGAAAAATGCTCAATATTTGGTTTCGCGAGGTGGTGCTACCTTGATAAAGCAAAGTGAATTGACGAGCAAAGGTTTAGCAAGCGTATTATTAGGTTTGTTTCAAGATAAACAAACCTTAAGCACTATGGCAAAAGCTGCTTTGGCGGCAGCAGATGTAGATGCAACAAGTAAAGTTGCCCAAATTTGTCAGCAGTTTGTTTCTGCTAACAAATACAATGAAATATCGAGTTAATACAGAGTAATACTATGAGTGTAATAGCAACAAAAAATAGCTTAACAAAAATACCCGAAATGCGTCGTGTTAAACGTATTCATTTTGTTGGTATTGGTGGTGCGGGCATGGGTGGTATTGCTGAAGTGTTACTTAATGAAGGGTATCAAATTTCAGGCTCAGATATTGGTGAAAACCAAGTGGTTAAGAGGTTGTTATCACTTGGCGCTCAAGTACACATTGGTCATGCTACTGAAAATATTGACGGTGCTAGCGTTATCGTGGTTTCAACTGCCATTGATAAAAATAATCCTGAGTTATTGGCGGCAAAGTCTGCCCGTATTCCAGTTGTGCGTCGTGCTGAAATGTTAGCTGAGCTGATGCGTTTTCGCCACGGTATTGCTATCGCGGGTACGCATGGAAAAACTACAACCACTAGCTTAATTGCCAGTATATTCGCACAAGGGCAATTAGACCCTACTTTTGTGATTGGTGGTTTACTTAACAGTGCAGGTACGAATGCGCGTTTAGGAAGTAGTCGTTACTTGGTAGCAGAAGCTGATGAAAGTGATGCGTCATTTTTACACCTTCAGCCAATGGTGTCAGTCATCACGAATATCGATGCTGATCATATGGAAACTTACCAAGGTGATTTTGAAAAGCTAAAAGATACTTATATTGAGTTTTTACACAATTTACCTTTCTACGGTTTGGCTGTGGTTTGTATTGATAATCCAGTTGTACGTGAGTTATTACCACGTATCAGCCGCCAGGTCATTACCTATGGTTTTTCAGAAGATGCGGATATACGCGCCGTAAATTATCAGCAAGATGGTGGTGTGAGTTATTTCACCGTTGAAATTGATGGTCAACCTCCGCTGGATATGAGTGTTAATTTACCAGGGCAACATAATGTATTAAATGCCCTAGCTGGGGTTGCTGTGGCGAAAGATGAAGGTATTTCAGATGAAGCCATTTGTCAGGCATTAACTGAGTTTGCTGGTATTGGACGTCGTTTTGAGCAGTTAGCTGACTTAAGTACACCGGCTGGAGAAATGGTGTTGGTGGATGATTATGGTCATCATCCAAGCGAAGTTAAAGCCACTATTTTAGCTATGCGTACCGGTTGGCCTGATAAGCGTTTAGTGATGGTATTTCAACCTCATCGCTACTCACGAACCCGTGACTTATATGAAGATTTTGTCGAAGTTTTATCAGAAGTTGATTGTTTGTTATTACTGGATGTTTATGCTGCAGGAGAAGCGCCTGTTGCTTCAGCTGATAGTAAAAGTTTAGCGCGTTCTATACGCCAACGAGGTCAAGTTGAGCCGATATATGTGAGCGATGTTGAAAAACTTCCGGAATTATTAGCAGCACAATTACAAGATAACGATATGGTGATTACCCAAGGCGCTGGCAATATCGGTGCGGTAGCCAGAACGTTATCAAGTAATAGCTTATTGCAAGTGAAAAAGGTTTAGAAATGAATGTTGCAGAGATTAAAAAACAACCGATAGCGGTTTTATATGGTGGTAATTCTGCAGAGCGTGATGTGTCACTTAAATCAGGAGAAGCGGTTGCACAAGGTTTAGAGCAAGCCGGTTTTAATGTTTTATTGATGGATACTAAAGAGCAGCCATTAACTGATCTACTTAAACACAACATAAAGCGAGTGTTTATTGCTCTTCATGGTCGGGGTGGCGAAGATGGTTGCTTACAAGGGGCGCTTGAATCATTAGGTATTGCTTATACCGGTTCAAACGTTTTGGGCTCAGCTTTGTCGATGGATAAAGTGAGAAGTAAGCAAATATTTAAAGCATGTAATTTGCCAACAGCCCCTTTTGCCATTGTGACTAAAGCAGATTTTGAGCAACTTGATGTGGCTGCAGTATTGAATGAGCTCGGTGGAAAAGTCATGGTTAAGCCGGCTCATGAAGGCTCAAGTATTGGCATGGCAATGGCAGATAGCAGTGAAAAGTTGCGAAATGCACTGATTGAAGCTTTTGGTTTTGATGGTGATGTTTTATTAGAGGCTTGGATAGATGGTCCCGAGTATACCGTTGCTATTTTAGGGGACGAAGCGTTACCAGCTATTCATATGGAAACGCCAAGAGAGTTTTATGATTATGAGGCTAAATATCAATCCAATAGTACTCAATATCATTGCCCATGTGGATTACCAGCAGAGCAAGAAGCTGAAATTAAAGGATTATCGCTACAAGCTTTTAAAGCAACTGGCGCTAGTGGTTGGGGTCGTGTAGATATTATGCAGAATCAGCAAGGAGAGTGGCAGATCTTAGAAGTGAACACTGTCCCAGGCATGACACAAACATCCCTTGTGCCGAAAGCGGCCAAGGTACATGGCTTAACGTTTAACGATTTAGTTGAACGTATTGTTTTATTAAGTGTAGAAAACGGTTAAGAGAATTAAATGACTAATAAGCATTCAACAGCACAAAATCAACAAGCATTGGCGTTTGGCCTTGGCTTGGCTTTTTTTGTTGTCGTACTTATTAGTTTGGTTAGTGCTGCGTGGTGGTTATCTCAGCAAATATTTGGTCAAGAAAATTCACCTGTTAACAGTATTAATATCAGTGGTGAAATGCCATATACCCGAGAAGCCGAAGTTATCGCGTCAATGAGTAATATTGACCTTGGCAATTTCTTTGAAGTGGATGTGAATGACATTCAAGCAAAAGTTGCCGCACTACCTTGGGTTTACTCTGTTGCTGTTAGAAAGCAGTGGCCTGATGAAGTGAAAATATATGTGGTAGACCAAACACCTGTAGCGCTGTGGAATGGGGATTTTTTGTTGAATCAATTTGGTAAAGCTTTCCAAGCGGATACCGAGAAGTTGGTAAACCCATTACCGCAATTTTTTGGCCCAGAAGGAAGTGAAATACTTGCTTTAGAAAACTATGGTCATTTAAATGAGTTACTTGAGTATAGTGACCTTGCTATTGATGAGTTAGTGCTCAGTGAGCGCTTTTCTTGGCAACTCACTTTAAATGATGGTGTGATGCTTAATTTAGGGCGTGAAGAGCGTGTTGAGCGCATTCAAAGATTTATGGATGTTTACCCATTAATACAGTCACATATTAAGCAAAACGCTAATGTAAAAAATAATAACAAAAAACCACTAAAACAAGCAGTGGATTATATTGATTTGCGTTATGATACTGGGTTGGCGGTTGGTTGGAAGTCTATACCTGATATAACGTATAAAAAACAAACAGATGGTTGGAAATATCACCATAGTGAAAGCCAAAAAGCTGTAAAAATTAACATAACGAAAAAAGAGCTTAACTTAAATGCCTAAAGTTACTGAAAGAAATTTAGTGGTTGGATTAGATATTGGTACATCCAAAATTTCCGTGGCGGTTGGAGAAATCACTCCTGACCATCAACTAAGTATTGTTGGTGTTGGTAATCAACCAGCGCGAGGCATGGATAAAGGTGGCGTTAACGATCTTAATTTAGTTATTCAATCAATTCAGCGTGCAATTAATGAAGCAGAATTGATGGCTGATTGTCAAATTAGCTCAATCTATTTAGGTATTTCTGGTAAGCATATTAGTTGTCAAAATGAAAATGGCATGGTGCCAATTAATGACAAAGAAGTGATACAAGAAGATGTAGATAATGTTATTCATACCGCGCGTTCTGTACCAATTTCTGCAGAGCGTCGTATGTTACACGTACTACCGCAAGAATATAGTATTGACTGTCAAGATGGTATTAAAAGCCCTATTGGCATGTCAGGTGTGCGTATGGAAGCTAAGGTTCATATTGTGACTTGTGCCAATGACATGGCAAAAAATTTAGTCAAGTGTGTTGAGCGTTGCAACCTAACGGCTGATCAATTGATTTTTTCAGCACTTGCTTCTAGTTATGCCGTGTTAACAGATGATGAAAAAGAGTTAGGAATTTGTGTGGTGGATATGGGCGCAGGCACTATGGATATTTCGGTATTTACTGGTGGAGCATTACGGCATACTGCGGTGATACCTGTTGCGGGTAATCAGGTAACCAGTGATATAGCGAAGATCTTTAGAACGCCACTGAGTCACGCTGAAGAAATTAAAGTGCAATATGCTTGCGCGTTAAAACACTTAGTGAGTATGGAAGAAAGTATAGAAGTACCGAGTGTGGGTGGTCGCCCAGCACGAAGCATGTCTCGACATACTTTATCGGAAGTTGTTGAGCCAAGGTATCATGAATTATTTGAACTGATACAAGAAGAAGTACGAGAAGCAGGTCTTGAAGATCAAATTGCCGCAGGTTATGTACTTACAGGTGGTACGGCGAAAATGGAAGGTGTAGTTGAATTTGCAGAAGAAGTTTTTCAGATGCCAGTACGTCTTGCTAAACCGCTTGCGGTGCAAGGGTTAAAAGAATATATCGATGATCCAAGTTATGCAACAGTGGTTGGTCTATTGCACTATGGATTACAAGCACATGAATCAGGTGTACAAGAACAACATAACTCAGAAGGCGTGACAGGTTTATGGTCTCGACTTCATGCTTGGTTTAAAGGTGAGTTTTAGTAAGCGTTTATTGATAAAAAGCGTATTAATTAATAAAGAAATTTTTAAGTTGGGTTTTTGCCTGACAATTTTAGTAAAAAACGGAGAGAGAAAATGTTTGAACTGATGGAAGACCATAACGAAGAAGCAGTTATAAAGGTCATTGGTGTCGGTGGCGGCGGCGGAAACGCAGTTGAGCACATGGTAAGTCAAACCATTGAAGGTGTTGAGTTTACCACGGCAAATACTGACTCGCAGGCGCTACGTAATTCATCTGCTAATGTAACTTTGCAACTAGGATCTGACGTAACTAAAGGCCTTGGTGCAGGAGCAAACCCTAACATTGGCCGACAAGCTGCAGAAGAAGATAGAGAAACTATCGCGCAAACCTTACAAGGCGCCGATATGATCTTTATTGCTGCTGGCATGGGTGGCGGTACAGGTACTGGTGCAGCGCCTGTCGTTGCAGAAGTAGCAAAAGAAATGGGTATACTGACAGTAGCCGTAGTGACTAAACCTTTCCCATTTGAAGGGAAAAAACGCATGAGCTACGCTGATCAAGGTATTGAAGCTTTAGCTAAAAGTGTCGATTCATTAATCACTATTCCTAATGAAAAACTGTTAAAAGTTTTAGGCCCAGGTACAAGCTTGTTAGATGCTTTTAAAGCAGCGAATAATGTTTTATTAGGTGCTGTTCAAGGTATTGCGGAGTTGATCACTCGTCCAGGCTTAATTAATGTGGATTTTGCTGATGTACGTACTGTGATGTCAGAAATGGGAACAGCGATGATGGGTTCAGGTATTGCATCAGGTGAAGATAGAGCTGAAGAAGCAGCGGAAGCGGCAATCTCAAGTCCATTACTTGAAGATGTTGATTTAGCGGGTGCTCGCGGTATTTTAGTTAATATCACAGCCGGTATGGATATCAGCATTGATGAGTTTGAAACAGTAGGTAATGCTGTAAAAGCTTTTGCTAGTGAAAACGCAACAGTAGTCGTGGGTGCGGTTATTGACCCTGAAATGACAGAAGAATTAAGAGTCACTGTTGTAGCAACAGGTATTGGCGCAGAAAGTAAGCCAGATATAACACTGGTTAACCCTGTACCTATGGTTGAACCTAAGGTTGTTGGAGCAGATTATACCCCTGCAGCAGCACCTCAAACTGAAACTAGTGCAGAGCCAGTTACAATGACAGATAGCAATGTTCAAAAAGTTGCTCATGCTGATTTAGATAATTATTTAGATATTCCAGCATTTTTACGTAAACAGGCTGATTAGTACAAAATACAGTAATAAAATTACATATTGACACTAGTTTGCTATTAATTGTCAGCGTATGCTAAAGGTAACTCCTTTACCACTTAGCTGCACAATGAATAGAAAATAAAGCCGATATTTTGATTTTATTCATTATTTTTGTTACATTGTGCGCCCGCCGAATTTAGGTGGTCTGATTTGTTCACTCTGATTACTAGGAATTACGCCTAGATAAATAGAGAAAAACAAGCAGTAGTGGGCAATAGCGAAGAAGCGAGGCTAATATGATTAAGCAACGTACACTAAAAACAAGCGTTTCAACCGTTGGTGTTGGATTACATAAAGGTGAAAAAGTGCAGGTTACTCTCCGACCTGCGCCTGCAAACACTGGTATTGTATTCCGCCGCGTTGATCTCGATCCTGTGGTTGATATTAAAGCCACACCTGAGGCTGTGGGTGAAACAACATTGTGTACCTGTTTGGTTAATGAGCAACAAGTAAAAATATCAACAGTTGAGCACTTGCTATCAGCCGTTTCAGGCTTAGGCATAGATAATCTAATTATTGATGTTGACGCGCCAGAAGTACCCATTATGGATGGTAGCGCACTTCCGTTTGTCTACTTAATTCAATCAGTTGGTATTGAAACTCAAAATGCTGCAAAACGTTTTATTCGCATTAAGAAAGCCATCCGTGTAGAAGAAGGTGACAAGTGGGCCGAGCTTGTTCCTTATGATGGTTTTAGAGTTAATTTTGCAATTGAATTTGAACACCCTGTTATTGCAACCACTTGTCAAACCATGTCTATGGACTTTTCTAGTTGCTCGTTCATCAAAGAAATAAGTCGTGCTCGTACGTTCGGCTTCATGAAAGATATTGAGTTTCTCCGTTCTCATAATCTTGCTTTAGGTGGCAGTTTAGAAAATGCAATTGTCCTTGATGATTACCGTATGCTTAATAAAAGTGAATTACGGTATGACGATGAGTTTGTTAAGCATAAAATATTAGACGCTATAGGTGATCTTTATATGGGTAGTGCTAGTATTTTAGGTGAATTAAATGCATTTAAATCGGGTCATGGTTTAAATAACATGCTGTTAAGGGAAGTATTCAAGCAGCAGGATGCGTGGGAATGGGTTACATTTGAAGAAGAAAATGCCCCCGCACCAATTGAATACCAAGAAGTTGGTGCAACTGCTTTTTAATTACCACTATAATGAATATGATAAAAAAACCGAGTCGCGACTCGGTTTTTTGATTTATAAAGATAGAAAAACGCTAAGTTTAATATGACCTAATATTTTATTTGGTAAAACTCAACTTGATATTATTTCACCTGACTCTATGGCTTGTTGGCAATACTCGCCAATTTTTCTAATTTCTCTTTTAATCCTTTGGGAGCATTTTCCGCGACCTCAAGTAAGTGTTTTGCCGTATTTTCAGAAATACTTTTGGAAGTGTTACTTGTTGGCTTTTTAGCATAACTGGCTTTTTTAGCGGCTTGTTGGTGCCCGTAAGGATTTACTTTTATGTCAATCTGATTATATTTCCCTTGCGTTTTATCTGATAAAAAACGGCAAATATTATTACGTTCGAACTGTAAACGTTGCCCCCAAACAGGTGACTTTACTTCGATAACTAGCGTATTATTAGTGAAATTACTAATATTGATCGCATCTTCTGGCAGGTCAGGGCATATTTGTCGTACAATGTCGTACAATTGACTCAAAGAGTTGGTTTTTGCCTTGATTTGTGCCAAAGTGCCTGACGTCGAATTAAATAGCGTTGACATATCTTTTGGAGCTTTGGGTTTACGAGCCATACATAGAGCCTGAACTAGAGATTTAGTTAACCTAAACATTAAACATTGTGAGAGTTATCTCACTCAAAGTAACACATTATGAGTTTAACATTACTATACCGCGGAAAAAACGTTAGATTTTCAATGCGCTTAGATAAGCTTTATTGGCTGTCTGCTATATTGGCTTTCGCCCTAATTTCCGGTGTTGTTGTACACTTGATGCTATCATCGGGTGAGCAACCAATAGAAAGTGATTATTTATCAACCCAAGCAATGACTGATAAAAGCATAGTTTTTGATGAAAGCGAACCGTCTTCAGATGAATTACTTGCTTTAAAAAAACAACAACTAACAGCACTAACTGTTAAGCTTGCTGAATTACAATCACAAGTATTGCGCCTTAACGCATTGGGTGAGCGATTAGCAGATAACGCGAATATTCCTGAACAAGAATTTAATTTTCAACAGGCACCACCAAGTGGTGGCCCTTCTGCCATAACAAGTGAAACAGCACAAAAATCATTTGCTCAATTGTTAAGTGAAATTTCAAATTTAGAAGCTTCTTTGAAACACGAAGAAAATCAGTTGCAAATGCTTGAATCTTTAAACTTAGGTCACCATATAGAGAATACGCGCTATTTATCGGGCCGCCCAATCACTAAAGGTTGGTTATCGTCTTATTATGGTATGCGCAAAGACCCTTTTCACGGTCGACCAGCAATGCATAAAGGTATTGATTTTGCGGGTAAAGAAGATGGTGAAATTATTGCCACTGCATCCGGTGTTGTGAGTTGGGCAGATGAACGATATGGCTATGGTCAATTAATAGAAATCAATCATGGCGATGGCTTAAAGACACGATATGGACATAACAAAATGCTACTGGTTAATGTGGGAGATGTTGTTACTAAAGGACAAATCATTGCACGCATGGGTAGCACAGGCCGCTCGACAGGGCCACACGTACACTATGAGATACTGCATAATAATAAACAAATTAATCCGCTTAAGTTTGTTTATCGTAAAGCAAAATAAATTCACCCAGAGTGCAAGATGATTTGCACTAATAATTTCAAAAAATGGTTTAAATAAGATGTTTGTAAAGTTGTTAACAAAAATGTTTGGTAGTCGTAATGACAGATTAATCAAACAAATGCGCAAAGAAGTAAAAAAAATAAATGCCCTAGAGCCAATTCTTGAAGAGTTAAGTGACGAAGAATTAAAAGCCAAAACAGCTGAATTTAAAGAACGTCTTGCCAGTAATGAAACCTTAGAGCAAATTTTACCTGAAGCATTTGCAGTAGTTCGTGAAGCGAGTAAACGTGTTTTTTCAATGCGCCATTTTGATGTGCAAATGATTGGTGGCATGGTACTTAATGATGGAAAAATTGCAGAAATGCGTACTGGTGAAGGTAAAACCCTAACCGCTACTTTGCCATCTTACCTTAATGCACTAACAGGTGAAGGTGTGCATGTCATCACAGTGAATGACTACTTAGCGACTCGTGATGCGGACTGGAGTAGGCCATTATTTGAATTCTTAGGTTTAACCGTAGGTTGTAATATCGCAGGTATGTCGCCACAAGATAAGCAAGCAGCCTATCAGGCAGATATTACCTACGGCACAAACAATGAGTTTGGTTTCGATTATTTACGCGATAATATGGTTTTTTCACCAGAAGAGCGCTCACAGAAGAAATTAAACTTTGCAATTGTCGATGAGGTTGACTCAATATTAATTGATGAAGCACGAACGCCGCTAGTTATTTCAGGTCAAGCAGAAGATAGTTCAGAGTTATATAAAAGCATTAATACCATAGTGCCAACGCTTGAAGTACAAAATGAAGAAGATAAGGACGAAGAAACAGGTCAATCTGAAGATTTTGTTGAAGGTGATTTCACCATTGATGAAAAAGCCAAGCAAATTTATTTAACTGAGCGTGGTCAGATACGTATAGAAGAAATTATGACTGAAAAGGGGCTTCTGGAATCTGGAGATACCTTATTTTCAGCCTCAAATATCACGTTATTGCATCATGTTATGGCAGCGCTACGTGCGCACAAACTGTTCCAAAAAGATGTTGATTATATCGTTAAAGATGGCGAAATTGTCATTGTTGACGAACATACCGGCCGTACAATGGAAGGTCGTCGTTGGTCTGAAGGTTTGCACCAAGCCGTAGAAGCTAAAGAAGGCGTTAATATTCAAAATGAAAACCAAACTTTAGCGTCAATTACTTTCCAAAATTTCTTTAGAATTTATCAAAAACTATCAGGTATGACAGGTACAGCTGATACTGAAGCATTTGAATTCCAGCATATTTACGGTTTAGAGACTGTTATTATCCCAACGCATCGCCCTATGGTGCGTGACGATATGTCGGATTTAATTTACCTTACTGAAGAAGAAAAGTTTGAAGCTATCTTAGAAGACATTAAAGATTGCGTTAAACGTGGTCAGCCAGTGTTAGTGGGTACCATTTCTATTGAAACTTCAGAGTTTTTATCTAACCTGTTAAAGAAATCAAAAATTAAGCACAAAGTACTTAATGCTAAGTTCCATGCTCAGGAGGCTGAAATTGTTGCTGATGCTGGTAAAGAAGGCGCTGTAACCATAGCAACGAATATGGCGGGTCGTGGTACTGATATTGTGTTAGGTGGTAACCTAGATGCCGCTATCGCCAAATTAAAGAACCCTAATGAAGAGCAAATTGAAAAAGTAAAAGCACAATGGAAAATTGATCACGAACGCGTATTAGAGCTAGGTGGTTTAAAGATTGTTGCAACTGAACGTCATGAATCACGTCGAATTGATAACCAGTTGCGTGGTCGCTCAGGTCGTCAAGGTGATGCAGGTGCTACGCGCTTCTACCTTTCAATGGAAGATTCATTAATGCGCATTTTTGCCTCAGAGCGTATTTCTAATATGATGCGTAAGTTGGGGATGGAACGTGGTGAAGCTATTGAACATCCTTGGGTAACACGCAGTATTGAAAATGCACAGCGTAAAGTGGAAGGTCGTAACTTTGATATGCGTAAGCAGCTACTAGAGTATGATGATGTCGCCAATGATCAACGTGGTGTTATTTATGAGCAACGCAATGAATTGCTTGATGAATCAGATATTGCTGATGTTATCGATAATATACGTGGTGATGTAATTAACAGTGTTATTGATACGCATATCCCTCCTCAGTCATTAGATGAAATGTGGGATGTTAATGGCCTTGAAGAGCAACTAAAAGGTGAATTTAATACCGCTTTACCAATTAAACAGTGGTTAGAAGAAGATAAAACACTGCACGAAGAAAGTTTACGTGAAAAAATTATCAGTGAATTTGAACAAGTTTATAAGCATAAAGAGACTGTTGTTGGCGCAGACGTATTACGTCAATTCGAAAAAGCGGTTATGTTGCAAAGCTTAGATTCACACTGGAAAGAACATTTAGCGGCGATGGACCACTTACGTCAAGGTATTGGTTTACGTGCGCACGCTCAGAAAAACCCTAAACAAGAATATAAGCGTGAATCGTTTGAACTATTTACCCAAATGCTTGATAACTTAAAGCTTGATGTGGTGGGTATTTTATCAAAAGTACAAATTCAGGCTGAATCTGATGTTGAAGCGGTTGAAGAGCAACATAGAAAAACAGAAACAGCGAAAGAGTTTCAACACCAAAGTGCTGGTGGAATGGAAGAAAAACCACAAGTACCTCGTGTTGGTCGTAATGAGCCATGTCCTTGTGGCTCAGGTAAAAAATACAAACAATGTCACGGTAAGCTAAGTTAATTTTTTAGCTTTTCTTACCCTTGATTGCCCACCAGTGAAAATTCCATTGGTGGGCTGAAACCTCTCCTATGAATACTTTATTGAAATCCTCTTATGTCTAAATCCGTTCATGTTGCTGTGGGTGTTATTGTTAGCACTAATGAACAGCTTGAAACTAACTATTTCCTAACTAAGAGACTAGAGAGTAGTCATCAAGGTGGCAAATGGGAATTCCCTGGTGGCAAGGTAGAAAAAGGTGAAACGGTCGCTCAGGCGCTTGCTAGAGAGCTTAAGGAAGAGGTCAGTATTGACATACTTTCATGTGTTCCCTTAATTACTATAAACCATGATTATGGCGATAAAAAAGTGTGTTTAGAGGTTTTTATAGTTGATAATTATCATGGCGAACCTAGTGCACAAGAAGAACAGCAGCAAGAAGGCTGGTTTTCATTTCAACAGCTTCAAGCGTTAGATCTCCCTAAAGCTAATGATGCGATTCTTGATAAGTTAAAGTCTGTATAATTATATAAGTAACTTTAAAACTATTCAGGCTCAACAAAAAACTTATTATTCATTAAAAATTCATCTTCTAAGGCGTCAAGCATTTCTTCTGTTAATGGTGTCTTTCCTTGAACTGGTTGGCTGATTTTATGGCCTTCATCAGCCCATTCGCCTAGATCAATTAACTGGCAGCGTTTACTGCAAAATGGTCTAAATTCACTACTGCTTTGCCAAACAACGTCTTTATCACAGGTAGGGCAAGAAACTTTTAAACTCATAATTATTACAAAAATTTATTTAGGATTTCGATATTATAGCTTTATTCAAGAAGACGTGCATTTATTCAAATTATACCAATTGATCATATATTCATTTTGATTGTGTTGAGACAATAGAGTGTTAATTGGAGGCTAACAACTAGAGGTTTAACAACGCGCTAATTCAAACTGGGTTGCTTGATTTGAGTAACGGCGGCCATTTTTTTCACAGGGCAACATAAACCGAATAGAATAGCGAAACTTATTACCACTCACCGTAGGGTAATATTGAGCAGTTTTAGCCACTTTAATGCGTAATAACAGTAAACCTTCACCATTATCTTGATAAAAACCACTTTCAGTTTCTATGGTTTCAAATTCAGAGCGTTGACGAATAAATTTGAGTACTAGAGCTAAAGAGCACTTTATATCATCTAATAATGATAACCAGTGGTTAATGTCAGATTGAATTTGCTCGCTACTTTGGTGCAGCCAAAACTGCAGCTGAGGTAAATCAAAACTAGAGCTACCACCTTGAATAGCAAAGCGTTGTTTTAAACTTGAAAGTAATTTATGTTCTTTAAGTTGACACCAAGTTTGCGATGCTGATTTTAAATGGCTGGTTAGGGCAACTGTTTCTCGTAAGTTTTTCTCTAAGGCGCTAGTATCAATATCAGGCGCTTGTGACCAAATAACTAAGTTTTGTTGTAATTTTTCTAAATCTTTTATTAATACCCCTCGAATATCACCACGCTCAAGCGTATCAATAATTGTAAATAAGGCATTAAAAAAAACGAGGTAACTTTGTTGAATATTGTTACAATTGTTATCATCACTTGCACAACTATAGGCTTGAGTAATAAGTTGCTCAAGTTTTAGATAATTACGAATTCGCTCATTGAGCGGGTGTTCATATAAAATCGTGGTCATGCAATGGTTCGTTGTTAAAAAACTACAGGTTTTTGTATATTAACCAGAGAAATAAGAAATGGCGAATTAAATTAACTTAATTTCCTCGGTTAAAATTTATACTCGTTATTTTTTGATAATTCTAAGTACCTCTTGTGTAACTCATTTACAGAGTTAGTTAATTTGGACAGTGAATTATCGTCATTGTTCAATATGTCATCAGCTTTAGCTTGTCTTGTTTTTCTATCTATCTGGCTGTTTATGATCGCTTGAATTTGCTCTGTTGAATTTTGATCGCGTTTAGTCGCTCTATTGAGTTGGGTAGTTTCTTTGACATCTACTACCAGTACTCTATCAACTAAGCTAGTTAAGTTATTTTCAATCAATAGCGGTACCACTAATAAGCAATAAGGGCTTGCAGCAGTTTTTGCTTGAGTTAGTAGTTGCTTGCGAATTAGTGGGTGCAATAAGTTATTGAGCCATTGCTTGTTGTTGATATCACTAAAGACTAGCTCACGCAGCATTGCTCTATTTAATTCGCCATTCACTTGAATAACAGCTTCACCAAAATATTCGGTTATTGCCTTAAGAGCGCAGCTGCCTTTAGCTACCACTTCTCTAGCAATAATATCAGCATCAACAATGTCAATATCTAGTTTAGCAAAAAGGTTAGCGACAGTAGTTTTACCGCTACCAATCCCTCCTGTAAGGCCGACAATGAAATCAGACATATTTCTTTATAAACCTACTTTAATACTTGCTTATTAATATTTGTGCTGTCGGTAAAGCCTGTGTGCACGACGTTTTTACTTAGCTAATCATTAGCTTTGCATTAACTTAGTTGGGCAAGATACCAAGCCCAGATACTTTCGCCCCATAAAAAAGTAATCCAACCTGCAATGGCTAAGTAGGGGCCAAATGGGATCGCTTGTTCACGTTGATGATTTTTAAATATCATCAAACTGATGCCAATAATAGCGCCAACGACTGAGGCCATTAAAATCAGTATCGGTAATAATTGCCATCCAATCCAAGCGCCAAATAACGCAAACAGTTTAAAGTCTCCGTGACCCATACCCTCTTTGCCTGTTAGTAGTTTAAATAGCCAAAAGACACTAAAAAGACTAATGTAACCGACAGCAGCACCTATGACAGCATCAGATAAAGGAACGAATGTACCATTAATATTAACCAACAAACCAAGCCAAAGTAGCGGCATTACTATTTGGTCTGGCAATAACATGTGATCAAGGTCGATTAAGGTTAAACTAATTAACCCCCAAGTTAATATGACTACTAGCAAGGTTTGCATTGTAACGCCAAAGTGTTGCGCGACGACTAAACTGAGCAATGCTGTCGCAGCCTCTACCAATGGATAGCGAATAGAAATTGGATTTTGGCATTGGCTACATTTACCTTTAAGAAATAGCCAACTCACGACAGGAATATTTTCGTAGAAACGAATACCGTGCCCACAGTTAGGGCAGGTGGAATTTGGTTTGGATAATGTCATGTGAGTCAATTTTTGCGGAGGAATATCTTTTACTTCCTCTGCTAAGAACTCACGGCATTCTTGGTACCAGCCGTTATGCATCATTTTAGGTAAACGGTAAACAACAACATTTAAAAAACTGCCTACCATTAAGGAAAAAATAGTGATGAAACAGTAGAAAGCAACAGGCTGATATTGGAAATAACTTAGGGTTTGCTCAAACATAAATAACTCTAAAAATTGAAATTGACAGTTTTGTGAATGCTTTGGCTAGTGTTTATTTTTATCTGCCGTTCATACTGCCTTCGACAGGCTCAGGATTCATGGAGGCTGTCGAAGTAATATGAGCTCAGGGTAGACGGTATTTCTCACCAATTTCAGTATACATGGTGGGTTATGTGGTGTTCTTTCCGTTAGCCCTGAGCGCGAAGCAGTTTTAAGGTTAAACAACCATGCCAATTTGGAAAATAGGTAAATACATCGCAATTATTAAACCACCAATAACAACACCTAACACAGCCATAATCATTGGCTCTAATAGCGCAGTTAAATTATCAACAGCATTATCCACTTCCGCTTCATAAACATTGGCAACTTTGGCGAGCATATCATCAACAGCGCCAGATTCTTCACCTATGGCAACCATTTGAATTACCATATCAGGGAAAATACTGACATTACGCATGGCTAAGTTCATTTGCATACCAGAAACAACTTCAGCGCGAACTTCCAAAATGGCATCACGAAAAACCGCATTACCAGAGGCGCCAGCGGCAGATTCAAGCGCATCAATGAGTGGAACACCAGCAGCAAAGGTGGTTGATAGGGTGCGGGCATAACGGGCAACAGCGGCTTTTTCTAATAAATCACCAATAACAGGTAACTTTAATATTTGCTTATCCACCTGATCGCGAAATTTTTGACTATTTCGATGGGCACGTTTAAATAAAAACATGCCTGCAAATATAGCCCCAAGCCCTAAATACCAATAGGCTTGCATAAATTCAGATATCGCAATTACCAAAAGTGTAAACCCAGGAAGTTCAGCACCAAAGCTGGCAAAAATATCTTGGAAAACAGGAACAACAAAAATCAAAAGTACAGCGGTTACTACAAAGGCAATAACTAAAACGGCTATTGGGTAAGTTAAAGCTTTTTTAATTTTGGCTTTTAGGGCTTCGGCCTTTTCTTTGTAGGTGGCTATTCGGTCATAAATCGTTTCAAGGGAGCCAGATTGTTCACCTGAAGCAACTAAGTCACAGTATAAATCATCAAAGTAGCGAGGGTGGTCACGTAAACAGTCGGATAATGGAATACCTGAAGCAAGCTTATTACCTATTTCACCTAACAGCTTTTGCATATTGCCATTGCTATGACCTTTACCGATCATTTCAATAGTTTGAACTAAAGGTACGCCAGCTCCTAGCATGGTAGCCATTTGCCTTGAAATTACGGCGATATCAGCTGGGGTTATAGCTTTATCTCCGCCCATACCAAACAGAGGTTTGGCCTTTTTCTTTACCTTACTTGGTGTGATACCTTGTTTGCGCAGTTGGGCTTTTAATTCAATAATATTATTGGCGGAAAGCTCACCACTAATTTTTTTACCTTTTCTATTCACCCCTTGCCAAGTAAAGACATCTAAAGGCTTTACCTTAGGAGTGTTTTTCTTTGCGACTGCTGTGGCCATAAGTGTTACCTGTTATTTATGTTATATGGGGGCTATTAAAATGGTATATCGTTATTATATGTTTATCATTCTTCATATGTACACCCTTCCTTCAACAGGCTCAGGATGTACGGGAAATCTACCGTTTGTGCTGAGTGCGAAGCAGTCGAAGTACCAGGCAAATTGAGTTATCTTACTTACCTTGGCTTAACTCAATTAAAATTTTTTATTTAGCTTAGGCACTGGTGACACGATTTATTTCTTCTAAACTTGTCATGCCTTTCATCGCTTTGACTAACCCTGATTGTCGTAAATTATTATAGCCTTCTTTTTGGCACTGATTAGCAATATCAAGGGAGTTACCCCCTTCCATAATAATAGATGAAATTTCACTACTAATTTTTATTACTTCATAAATACCAACGCGACCTTTATAACCACCGGTACATTGCTCACAGCCGACCGCTTTAAATAATTTAATTTCACTGAGCTGGTCTGCAGGGAAGCCTTGCTCGGCTAATTGAATTTCAGATAATTCTTCAGGTGCTTTACATTGTGGGCATAAACGCCTTGCTAGACGCTGAGCGATAATTATACTCACAGAGCTGGCAACGTTATAGGCAGGCACCCCCATATTCAGTAAGCGGGTGAGTGTTTCTGCAGCAGAGTTGGTATGTAAGGTGGATAATACTAAGTGACCAGTTTGTGCAGCTTTAATAGCTATTTCTGCAGTTTCTAAATCACGAATCTCACCAACCATGACAATATCAGGATCTTGACGTAAAAACGAGCGTAACGCACTTGGGAAAGTTAACCCGGCCCGGTTATTAATTTGAACTTGATTGATCCCTTCTAAGTTAATTTCCACTGGGTCTTCGGCGGTAGATATGTTTCTTTCAGCGGTATTAAGAATATTTAAACCCGTATATAAGGAAACGGTTTTACCTGAGCCGGTAGGCCCTGTTACCAAAATCATACCTTGGGGTTGATCAAGTGCATCAGTATAAATTTTCTTTTGATCAGCCTCATAACCTAGCATATCAATACCTAACATGGCACTTGAAGAGTCAAGGATACGCATAACAATTTTTTCACCCCACATGGTGGGCAGGGTGCTGACACGAAAGTCGATAGATTTTTTCTTCGATAAAGCAAGTTTGATCCGGCCATCTTGCGGCACACGTCGCTCAGCGATATCGAGTTTTGACATGACTTTAAGACGAGCTGCCATACGTGAAGATAAGGTGACTGGCGGACGGGCTATTTCGGTTAGGATACCATCAATACGAAATCGAATTCGAAAGGCTTTTTCGTACGGTTCAAAGTGTAAATCTGAGGCACCTTTCTTAATGGCATCAAGTAAAATTTTATTGATAAAAACAACAATGGGCGCGTCATCTTCGCCGCTTCCAGTATTATCGTCTTCACTTTTTTCTTCCTGAACTTCTAACCCTGAAAGCTCTTCTGAATCAATATCGGTAATATCTAGGGCATCATTTTCATCTTCTAGCACTTTTTCAATGCAAGCTTGTAGGCCGTGCTCGTCAGTTAATACCAGCTCAGTGCTATAGCCAGTATTAAATTGAATCTCTTCTAAGGCATCCAAGTTAGTTGGATCAGACATGGCAACAAAGAGCACTTTGCCGCGTAGAAATAATGGCAGGGCATTATGTTTAGAAATCAGCTTTTCGTTTCTGATACCTTCAGGTACTAAGGTGGTATCAAAATTAGACAGTTGAATCAGGGGGTAACCAAATTTATTGGAAAGGATTTCAGCTATTTTTTTACCGTCAAAGTTTTTATCTTCTACCAAATAACGAATAAAAGGGGTATTTTTCCCGCTATAATCGGCACAAAGTTCATCAATACTGCTAACAGGTACTAATTGCTCTTTTGAGAGTGCCGATAAGATACTGGATTGTTGGTGATTTCCTTTCATAACTTTTGCAGGTAACCTTTTGAATAAGCTCAATGAAACATATCAAATCCAGTGTAACGTAATTTAGGTTAAAAGCACAAAAGTTTCTTTAAAAGCTGTGGAGTTATTAGATTTTTCAGCACAAAAAAAGCCCCCTAAGGAGCTTTCTTAACATATGATAATTTATGTATTAATCACATGCGCCTTCGGCAGCACAAGTACCTGTTCTAGTCCAGGTGATTTGGCTATTTGCTACTGCACCTGTCATAATGTAAGTATATCCGCCAGCTGCTGCAGTACCAGTACCAGTGATAACTGGAGCTGCGGCACCACCTGAAATTACAACGCTAGCTAAATTATCAGAAGCCGCTGGAGCAGCTGGAATACCGTTATCACCAGCAGTAATACAAGCAGTTTCGCCTGTTTGATAACATACTTCCATTGCAGTAACTACAGCACCCACTGCAGTTGTAACTTCAGAAAAACGTGCTTTTTGAGTATAAGTTTGATAAGCAGGCAGAGCTACAGCCGCTAGAATACCGATAATAGCAACAACGATCATTAATTCAATAAGCGTAAAACCCTTTTGGGCTTTTTTCATGGCGTTTAAGTTTTTAATAGTTTTCATAGTCATAGTTTCCATCAATTTCTACGGGGGCTGTAGTTAAATATGCGCCATAAGTTTACAAATGTAAAATAATGTTGCGCTTTTTTTGGTTTTTAATCGGTTTTTTACTAAGCGGCTAAAAGTTATTAATCATTAGTTCGCATAGTTAACACCTAATTAACGTTTATATAATAGCTCTAGCCAGACTCTAATGTTCACTAGAAGCTTTTTTAATATAAACAACTTATATGACTTGTAAAGACAAAAGATAAAAAAAATTCATATATTGCCTTAAAAATTAATGAATTGATGATTTTTACAAAGTATTTGCATCAAAAACAAACAACGTGGCGTTTCGTACTTTACGGTTTTGTTTTATTAATGAGTATTTTTCTATTTGCTTTTAGATTTTTTTACGATATTTCTGCTGAGAACAATTAGATGAAAGACATGCATGGATGATTACGAGAATATGAACTAACACTTGCTGAATATTTTTCACTAATTAAACGTACAGTATAAAGGTAACAGTACAATATATAGAATATAGAAACAGTTCTTTATAGCTAAACAGGTAACTAGCTTTGGCTTATTTACTTAAAACACACTTTTAAGTGAATAATAGTAAAGTCATTATATAAAAAAACAGGTGATTTTTTGTTTCTTGTTCTGTATAATCCGCGCTCCCTACGTTACAAACTGTCTTTTTATTGTTCACTTGTGGGTAGTAAAAGACATTAGGCTCGATACTCGAAGGGGTAATTGCGTGGTCTATATATTAACCGACAGGAAAGACTTAACTGCTTTGTTTTAAGTGAAGTGAGTAAAGTTTGACTTGTTATTTAAGTAACATTTTTAAAATTGGGTTTTTTAATGAAAACTTTTGTAGCTAAACCAGCAAGCGTAGAACGCGAATGGTTCTTAGTGGACGCCGAAGATAAAACTTTAGGTCGTATCGCTACTGAAATTGCAAGCCGTTTACGTGGTAAGCATAAAGCAGAATATACTCCTCATGTTGATACTGGCGATTATATCGTTGTTATTAATGCTGAGAAAGTACGTGTAACTGGTAACAAAGCGAAAGGTAAAATTTACTATTCGCATACTGAATTCCCTGGTGGACTTAAGCAAATTAGTTTTGAAAAACTAATTGAAAAAGCACCAGAACGTGTTCTTGAATTTGCAGTGAAAGGCATGTTACCTAAAGGTCCTTTAGGTCGCGAAATGTTCCGCAAATTAAAAGTGTATGCCGGTGCTGAACACCAGCATGCAGCACAACAACCACAACTTTTGGAGCTGTAAGCAATGGCTGATAATCAATATTACGGTACTGGTCGTCGCAAGAGCTCAACTGCTCGTGTGTTCATGAAAGCTGGTAACGGTGCAATCACAATTAACAAACGTGATATTTCTGAATTCTTTAGTCGTCCAACGGCTCGTATGGTTGTTCGTCAACCATTAGAATTAGTTGAAATGTTAGAAAAGTTTGACTTTAACATCACGGTAACTGGTGGTGGTATTTCTGGTCAAGCTGGTGCAATTCGTCACGGTATTACTCGTGCATTAATGGAGTTCGATGAAACTTTACGTAGCGATTTACGTAAAGCTGGTTTCGTTACTCGTGATGCGCGTAAAGTTGAACGTAAGAAAGTGGGCTTACATAAAGCACGTAAGAAGCCACAGTTCTCAAAACGTTAATTTTCGTTATACTCAGCATTTATGCTGCGTTGTTATCATTATTCGTCCCAGTCATTTAGTTAATCTAAATTCAGGGACTCATAATTCAACGCCTTGCCTAAAAGCCGATTATTTAGAAAATAGAATTCAACAATTCGTATTTTTACGATTTCAAAAAACCGACCTTGTGTCGGTTTTTTTTATGTCTTTTTTTCGTGGCAATTGGCTTTAATTTCTATTGGCTGCTATGCATCAAGCGTGATTTAAATATTATCTACCTGAGCGTGTTGACAAGATTTTAATCAGGCTTTTTTTAGTATTGTAGTAAATATTAAAATATTTCAGTTTTTACAGTGCTTAACCCGCTTTTTACCTTGTAAAAAACGGCCTACTTCTTTATGATCATAAAAATTTTTTTTCTATATGCCGTTTGGCATAAATTTGATCAAACAAAAATAAAGGCTAAGCTAATTCTAACTTGCTTAAAGCTATGATTAGTTGGGTTAATAATAGTTGTTGATCATAAATGTGATATGGAGAGTGTGAATGAGCGATGTGCCTGTAAATAACGGCCGCCGACGCTTCTTGACTGCGGCTACTGCCGTTGTTGGTGGTGCAGGTGTGGTCGGTGTGGCTGTGCCTTTCATTGGTTCCTGGAACCCTAGTGCTCGTGCGAAAGCGGCGGGTGCTCCAGTTGAAATCAATGTAGGTAAAATTGAGCCTGGTCAATTAATCCGTGCAGAGTGGCGTGGAAAACCTATCTATGTTGTTCGTCGTACAGAAGCAATAGTTAATAACTTAGCTAAACATGACGATCAATTGCGTGATCCTAATTCTGAAATGGCACAACAACCGAGTTATGCATCAAATAAGTATCGCTCTATAAAACCTGAATTTATGGTAGCGTTAGGGGTTTGTACTCATTTAGGTTGTGCTCCTACTCCTCATGTTGGTGATTTCGAACAATTTGTTGAAGGTGTTACTGACGGTTTCTTCTGCCCATGTCACGGTAGTAAATTTGATATGGCTGGTCGAGTGTTTCAAGGGGTTCCTGCACCATTAAACCTAGTGGTTCCTGAACATTCATTTACTGACGAGAACACATTGTTAGTTGGTGTTGCTCCTGATGACAGTAAAGGAGATGCATAATGTTTGCTAATTTTATGGCTTGGATGGACAAGCGTCTTCCTTTGACCGATGCTTGGAATAAGCATTTGGCACAGTATCCAGCACCTAAAAACTTCAACTTTTGGTACTTCTTTGGCTCTTTAGCCATGTTGGTTTTAGTTAATCAAATTTTAACTGGCGTATGGTTAACCATGAGCTATGAACCATCAGGTGATGGTGCTTTTGCTAGTGTTGAATATATTATGCGTGATGTCGATTACGGCTGGTTGTTGCGTTATATGCACTCTACTGGAGCGTCAGCATTCTTCATTGTAGTTTATTTACATATGATGCGTGGCCTTATGTACGGTTCGTATCAAAAACCACGTGAATTACTATGGATCTTCGGTATGTTGATCTTCTTAGTATTGATGGCTGAAGCATTTATGGGTTACTTATTACCTTGGGGTAATATGTCCTATTGGGGTGCTCAGGTTATCATCTCCTTGTTTGGAACAATTCCGATTATTGGTGATGATTTAACATTATGGATTCGTGGTGATTATGTTATTTCTGGTGCTACGTTAAACCGTTTCTTCGCTTTACATGTTATAGCCTTACCATTAGTGCTAGTAATATTAGTTTTCTTACACATTCTTGCCTTACATGAAGTGGGTTCAAATAACCCAGATGGTATTGAAGTGAAGAAGAAAAAAGGTTCTGTTAAGCCTGAAGATCAAAGTAAGTTTAAATTCCATGAACAGTATTCAGGTAAATACGATATTGTTGATGCCGTACCTTTCCATCCTTATTACTCAGTAAAAGATATTATGGGTGTAGCTGGTTTCTTAATTTTATTCTGTTGGGTAATGTTCTTTGCACCTGATGGTGGTGGTTACTTTATTGAAGCGCCAAACTTTGAACCAGCAAATGGTTTGAAAACACCTGAGCATATCGTGCCAGTTTGGTATTTTGGTCCATTCTTTACCATATTACGTATCGTACCTGATCCGTTACTGGGTACCATTGCAATGTTCTCTGCAATTGCTGTGTTGTTCTTACTACCTTGGTTTGATAGAGGTGTGGTTAAGTCGGTTCGTTTCCGCTCTAAATTACATTTATTAAACTTAATCCAATTCTCGATCAGTTTTATTGTGCTAGGTGTTTTAGGTACTATGCCAGCAACACCAACTGCTAACATGATAGGGATTGTTGCTGCCTTTGGTTACTTTGGTTTCTTTGTAGCACTATGGTTTTATTCTAAGAATGAAAAATGTAAGCCAGTTCCAGAGAGGGTTTCACACTAATGAAAAAATTACTTTTAACTTTATGTGCGCTTGTTCCCTTATTTGCTATTGCTGCTGGTCCAAGTGTACCACTCGACAAAGCCAATAATGATTTAACTGATAAAGAGTCATTAAAAAATGGTTTTAAAACCTATATCAACTATTGTTTAGGTTGCCACCAATTACAGTATCAACGTTACAACCGTACCTTTGCTGATTTGGGTATCGAAGAAGCAGATGGTGTAGCTAATTATATGTATACTGGTGAAAAAGCAGGTGATCATATTACTAATACCATGCCTGCTAAAGAGGCGGCTAAATGGTTTGGTACTGCGCCACCTGATTTAACCCTTGAAGCAAGATTGCGTAATCCTGACTGGATTTATACTTATTTACGTTCTTTTTATATTGATGAGTCGCGTCCATTTGGCGTTAACAACACAGTATTTAAAGATGTTGGTATGCCGCATGTCTTGCAAGATCTACAAGGTGTTAGCACACTTGATGAGCAAGGCAACTTAAGCCCTGCGATGGGTGGCAGTTTGACTGAAGAAGAATACGATGTTGTCGTTCGAGATTTAACCAACTTCTTAGAGTATGTTGGTGAGCCAAGTAAACTTGAGCGTAAATCAATGGGTTACAAAGTACTTATCTTCTTGTTTGTCTTCTTTATAATTTCTTACTTACTGAAGAAAGAATACTGGAAAGACGTACATTAATCGCTAACTTAGCAAGGTTACTTTGCTAAGTTAGAAATTGAATTTATAGCGCGAATGAATTCCGCCTTCGGAATTTACCTCGCGCTTTTGTTTTATAAAAAAGTTAGGAGGCCCTATGGCCGTAGCAGCAAATAAACGTTCTGTAATGACGTTATTCTCGCATGCTGATGATATGTATAGTCATCAAACTCGTATAGTATTGGCAGAAAAAGGCGTTGGTGTTGATATCACTTTGGTTGATCTAGCTAATTTGCCAGAAGATTTAATCGATCTTAATCCATATGGAACCGTTCCTACTTTAATTGATCGTGAATTAGCCCTTTATGAAGCTAAAATTATCATTGAATATTTAGATGAGCGTTTTCCTCATCCACCACTAATGCCTGTTTATCCTGTATCTCGTGGTCGTAGCCGTTTAATGATGCACAGAATTGAAAATGACTGGTATAGCTTAGCTGCTAAAATTCAAACTGGTACGGCAGAAGAAGCGGAAAAAGCACGTCAAGAGTTAAAAGAAAGCTTGTTAAGTGTTGCGCCAATTCTAAATGAAGCACCTTATTTTATGAGTGAAGAATATAGCTTAGTTGATTGTTATTTAGCGCCGTTATTATGGCGTTTACCTGCTTTCGGTATTGAGTTAGTAGGTCAAGGCTCTAAAGAGTTGAAAACTTACATGTTACGTTTGTTTGAGCGTGAATCTTTCCAAGCCTCTTTAACAGAAGCAGAGCGTGAATTACGCTTTGGTCACCCAGCTTAATGGTTGACGTAACACCTGAGAAAATGACTTCTAATAAGCCCTACTTAGTTAGGGCTTTTTATGAGTGGATTTCTGATAATGACTTAACACCTTACATTATGGTAGATGTTAATGTGTACGGTGTTTTGGTACCAATGGCGTATGTTAATGATGGCCAAATAGTATTAAATATTGCTTCATCGGCAGTAGGTACTATTGCACTGGGCGCTCATGCTATTGAATTTAGTGCTCGATTTGGTGGTAAGCTTGAACATATTACTGTGCCATACGGTGCTATTGGCGCTATTTATGCGAAAGAAAACGGTGCTGGTACATCATTGCCTATAGAGCACCCGCCTGAAGAAGAGCTGCTTGTTGAAGAGCCCACAGAAAGCAAAGCGAAACCAAGCTTAAGTAGTGTTTCCTCCTCAACTAAAGACTCTGAACCTAAAAAATCAGCGAAAGGTAAGGCTTCTTTAAAAGTTATAAAATAGCTTTATAACGCAAGAACTTCTAGCATATGTATTGCTAGTAGGTTTCTAACTAGAAAGTAAGCCTAACCTATAATGCCATTTCAATAACTAATCGTTTTGTAAATATTCAAATGCTTTAAAAACTCTAGTTACGCCACTGATATTACGCGTGACTTCCACAGCCGCATCAGCTTCTTTTTTCGAGACTAGCCCCATTAAAAATACCTCTGCATTTTCAGTTATGACTTTAATGTCATTACCGCTGACATCGTCACTTGAAAACAATGCTGCTTTGACTTTTGAGGTTAGCCAAACATCATTGGTTTGAGTAGTGAGGGAAGTAACGTTACCTACTCTTATTTGATTATGAATTTTAACTACACCATCAATGTCATTGATTATTTTTATTACCTGATCGCGTAAGTAGGTATTTGGTGCTTGACCTATAAGTAATACTGCCCCATTCACACTGATAACATGTATGTTTGTATTATCATTAAGTGACTCGTTTTTTGTTATTTCGTTGTAGGCTTTTAATTCAATCCCTTGATCATCAATTTGACTACCAATACTGCGCCTATCCGTCGCCATCGAAGCGCCTGTAGTGATGGCAACTACCGTAGCCGCGGCGCAACCTTGTAAAATAGCGACCAGGCTTGCTAATGCAATTAACCGTGTTGATTTTTGTTTAGCTATTTGGAAAGTGGAAAACATGATGCTTAAGACTCCGACTGAGGAAATAAAGTGCTGTCTATAATTTCACATAAACAGTGTAATACGATTAAGTGTACTTCGTTGATGCGAGCGACTCGGGCTGAAGGGACGCGAATTTCAACGTCATTTTCACCTAGTAAACCTGAAATATCACCGCCATCATGGCCTGTTAATGCAATAATAGGCATATCTCTGGATACTGCACTTTCAATCGCTTTGATAACACTTTGATCATTACCGGTTGGAGAAATTGCTAACAATATATCGCCATTTTGTCCTAAGGCTCGAATTTGTTTTGAAAATACTTCATCAAATTGTGAATCGTTGGCTATGGATGTTAACGTTGGAGCGTTAGCAATGAGACTAATGGCTGGAAGGCTTGGGCGCTCTGTTTCAAAACGGTGTAGTAATTGGCTACAAAAGTGTTGTGCTAGCGCAGCAGAGCCACTATTACCACAGGTCAGTATTTTATTGCCAGCGAGTAGGCTTTGCACCATAGTTAAACCTGCATGCTCAATAGCAGGAGAGAGTTCTTCAGTAGCTGCTATTTGAGTTTGAATGCTTTCGGTAAAGTTGTTTTGAATTTGTTCTAACATTAGGGGGCAATAGCTCCGGTGTTATTGTTTTTTGTAAAATTTAAAAGGCATTTTTAAGCCAAGTAATTTGTGGTTGGGTCATATTGCCTTCTAAGGCAACAACATCAAATCGGCACGGGGTATTATATTCATTTAATTGCATTTTATGGAGATAAAAAGTGGCGCAAAAAGTAATTTTATTTTGTTTGCTTTTGGATACAGCATAAATAGCGCCTCCGTAATTGTTGCTTTTACGATATTTAACTTCAACAAACACTAATGTCTCACCGTCTTTCATAATAAGATCAACCTCACCTTGTCGACAGTGAATATTTCCTTCTATGAACTGCAAGCCTTGTTCTATAAGGTATTGTTTAGCTAACTGCTCTGCCGTTGTACCTATCTTTTTATTGGTGCTTTTTTTAATCCATGACAATTTCGGTTACCTTATTATTGTCATATTTTCCCCAAATAAGACTACGGATTAAAATGTTGTCTTCATTAAGTTGTAATGTCCCCGTTTGACCGAAGTGAACAATATAAGGCACTTGCTTCATTAACGATATTTTTGGCAGTAAATTATAACTGTCAAAACCCATCGCAAAAATGCGTGACAAACTATCTGTGCGTCTAGGCCATAAGGTATCGCTTAATTGTGCTAACGGCTTATTTTGCTGTGTCGACGTTAACAGCCATGGGATTTGGGTGAAAGTTAAATTTTGTAAATCAGTAGCACTGCTTTCATTATTACGATCATTAAAATAGCTATGACTTCGTGAGCTGGCATAAACCGGAATTACTTTAGCAAAAGGGCTGATATTGACATCAATATAAGGTTTAATTAACCGGGTTTGTGAAACCGATCCCACCAGATAGATCATATCAATATCTCGACGATTTCTTGTTTCTGTTTTAATGGTTTGCTTAAGACGACTGGTTAATTGCTTTATACGTGTTTGACTAGCATCGACATCAAGACTTTCTTTTAAATTAGCCTGCATTTGACTTTGATTAAAGTAAACTATATCGACGGCGTTACCTGTGTTTTTTTGCCATTCTTCGCTAAATGCTTGGGCGATGCGTTTTGATGTTCTATCTTGATGACTTAAAATTATGGGTGAATGATAATTCTTTTGGCTTAGCGTTGCAGCAGCTTGTTGTGCTTCGTTTTCTGGGCGCATTGAAAGTGCACTTTGATAAGCTGTTAATGCTTGTTGTTGAGGTAAATTCAGCAATAATGTCGGTACGTGTAATTCACTATTTTCCTTACTTTGTGCCAAGTAATTATCAACATGATTTTTCAGTAAAGGGCCGATGACGTGATCAATGGCTGACTCTGTAAATTGTGTTGCGATAGTGTTCCAATCCACTTTATTGGTATCAATAAAGTGCAGGTTTACCGAATCATTGTTGTTATAGGCGGCTAAAATGCCTTGTTGAGCGGCTAAACCTGCATTTTCTTGCGTGCCACTTAACGGTAAAAGAACAGCAATATTTTCAATAGTTTCTATTTCCAGTGATGAATTAGTTAAGCTCTCAACAATGAGCGTTGCAGGATGAGTAGGGTATTTTCTTTGCCATTGTGATAAATAGCGCGAAAACTGTGCGTGATTAGCACCAAACTTATGGGCATAGTTTAACAGTTGTTGCCAACCTAAATATTCAGGCGGTTGAGTATTAGCTACTTGTTTTAATTGCCATGTGTTTAATGCGTTTAATCGTTGCCATATTAGCCAAATATCTTGCTCTGTCGCTTGTGTATTCAATGAAAAGGCAAATAGTTGCGCTGATACAGAGTCGGTTAGCTGCCCCTTGATAAACAAGACTTCGCTTAATGTTTGATAATACTTAAAGCTTAGTGATAAAGGCGGATTATTGTTATCTTGGTTTTGACTGCGTTGTACTAGATCTTTAGCGAGTTGTAACTGTGAAAAAGCTTGCTCTGGATAGTTTAATGCATGCAAACTTGCTGCTTTAACTATCAGTAATTGATAAATTGTCTCTTTGTTAGTCGTTAAAGTACTCACTTCATTTGCTAGCCAAAGTGCTTTAATGAAGTTTTGCTCTTGCAAATATAACTCACAAGCGTTAACTAATAAGCTATTAATTTCTTGCTGTTGCTGTGGAGTGTTATCTTGCTTATTGAGAGATTCAGCTAGACGCAATTGATTGTCAGCTGTCAGTGGTTGTATTGTATCTTCAACCTCTTTGCTTATTTCATTTGACGGTGTCTTAACTTTTTTTACAGGGGGTGGCGTACTACAAGCACTGACTAACATGGTAAGTAAAATTGCTAGGAAAGGGAAAATAGCTGCGCGCTTTTGCGTAAGTTGCTTGATAAAGCATAACTCCAGTAATACAGAGGCTGAAAAATTAGTTTGGCTCAAAGTATAGAAATCCGTGCATTTTTATCTTGATGTGGGGTTATAATAAACGTCATCGAGTATTGTCTCAACTATTCACGTTAAGTAATTAAAAATGAATGAAACCAGCATTGAGAAAGGCACTTTGTATATTGTTGCCACCCCAATTGGCAATTTAGGCGATATAAGCGCAAGGGCACTAGATGTGTTAAGGCAAGTTGATGTGATTGCCTGTGAAGATACTCGTCATACCCAAAAATTATTATCCGCCTTTGCAATTAAAAATAAAACCTTGTCAATGCATGACCATAACGAGCGACAACGACAAGACTACATAGCAACATTATTGCAAGACGGTAACAGTATTGCTTTAGTTTCTGATGCGGGAACTCCGTTAATTAGTGATCCTGGCTTTCATTTAGTGCGCCATTGTCGCAGTTTAGGCTTAGCGGTTTCGCCTGTACCGGGTGCTTGTGCAGCTATTTCTGCGCTTAGTGTGGCAGGGTTAGCTACAGATAGATTTTCTTTTGAAGGTTTTTTGCCTTCAAAATCAGGGGCAAGACAAAGCACGTTATTAGCGTTAGCCAATGAGTCAAGAACCATGGTTTTTTATGATGCACCACGGCGTGCCATCGACACAATAAAAGATATAGTTACCACCCTAGGGGGTAATCGTTATGTGGTAATTGCTCGTGAGTTAACGAAAACCTTTGAAACTATTCATTCTGATAGTGCTGAAAACCTACTTACTTGGCTTGAACAAGATCCCAACCAATTAAAAGGGGAAATGGTGTTAATTATTGAAGGACATCATGTTGATCCCGATGCTATTTCACCTGAAGCAATTAGCACATTAAAGTTATTACTGGCTGAAATGAAACCGAAAAAAGCCTGCGCCATAACGGCTGAAATTCACGGAGTGAAAAAAAATGCCTTATATGATGTTGCCTTATCACTAAAGTAAATCATTTAGATAAAGTAATTTAAATAAGTTATTGAAATAGAACGTTTAAAAGAAAAAGTTTAAATTTATTGAATCGTCATTAACCCCTTTTCAAACTTCACGCGTTTATATAGTTATCAATACAGGAGAATGATAATGAATAAACAAAATCTAGGGCTTATCTTTACCGGCGTTTTTGTACTCGCTTCTTGCGCACAAGAACCCTTACTAGAAGAACCAAAACAAGAGCAAACGATAGAATCTAAGCAAGCGGCTGAAATGTCGGCTAGAGCAGATAAAGAAAGATCTATGCATGCAGCAAAACTTAGCAAGCGTCAAATGAAAGCAAGCTTAATGCACGCGCAACAAGCTTTTCAGCCATCCCCAGCTCATTGGCAAACGACTAATTTAGAGAAATATACCGAGATTGATGACAATGCTATTCAGCGTGTGGAGTCACAGCCAGTCTCAACCTTTTCAATTGATGTAGATACCGCCTCATATGCTAATGTGCGCCGTATGATAAACAATGGCAGTTTACCCCAACATGATGCGGTAAGAGTTGAGGAGTTAATCAACTATTTTTCATATGATTATCCAACACCTTCTTCAAAGGGGTCGGGTAATACGCAGCCTTTTTCTGTGTACACCGAAGTAGCCCCTAGTCCTTATAATGCGCATAAACAGCTAATTCATATCGGTATTCAAGGAAAAAAAGTAGCAAAGGCTAACAGACCGGCAAGTAATTTAGTTTTTCTGCTTGATGTTTCAGGCTCAATGAATCGAGCTAATAAAATAGGCTTACTTAAAAATGCATTAAAAATGTTGACTAAGCAATTAACCGCTCAAGATAAGGTGGCCATTGTTGTTTATGCTGGCGCTGCTGGTGTGGTACTTGAACCTACTGCTGGTGATAATCGCCATGCAATTATCAATGCCCTCGAAAGCCTTAATGTAGGTGGCTCAACTAATGGTGGTGAGGGAATTCAGGCCGCCTATCGATTAGCTGAACAATCTTTTATTGACGGGGGCATCAATCGTGTGATTTTAGCCACCGATGGCGACTTTAATGTTGGCACTGTTAATCAACGCGCCTTAACAGATTTAATTGCGAAAAAACGAAAAACAGGCGTAGCACTGAGTGTTTTAGGTTTTGGCCAAGGTAACTACAATGATGCGTTAATGCAAGAGCTTGCGCAGAATGGTAATGGCAACGCTTATTATATTGATAGCTTAAATGAAGCCAGAAAAGTGCTGGTAGAGGAATTGTCTTCAACACTGATGATTATTGCCAAAGACGTAAAAATTCAAGTGGAATTTAACCCGAATGTAGTCAGTGAATATCGATTAATTGGTTATGAAACCAGAGCCTTGAAACGTGAAGATTTCAATAATGATAAGGTTGATGCTGGTGAAATAGGTGCGGGTCATTCAGTGACAGCATTATATGAGGTGAGCTTTGTCGGACAGGATAATCAAGCCATGGATCCACTACGTTATCAAAAAGCAAAAGTAATATCCCGAGCAGATAAGCAAACGGCCATGAACAATGAAGAAATTGCCTTTCTTCGTTTACGTTATAAATTGCCAGAGCAAGCACAAAGCCAACTTATTGAGTCACCTATTTTACTTAATTCAGTCACTCAGGAATTATCAGAAACGAGTGAAAGCTATCGATTCTCTGCGGCAGTTGCAGGTTTTGGTCAGTGGTTACGTGGAGGGAAAAACTTGTCAACAATGAAGCTTGAACAGGTGGTTGAGTTAGCTCAAAATGCCAAAGGCGTTGATAAATACGGTTATAAAAGTGAATTTATTAACATGGTAAAACTGGCGCAAGCATTGAGTAATTAATGTAGAGTTTTGCTTGTATAAGCTTGAGAGGAAAGAGCACTGATAACAGAAACGTTAGACGATTTAGACACTGATGAAAAGTTGATGCTAGCCTTTGTACAAGGTGATGCTTCAGCTTTTGAGCGGCTATATCATCGCCATAAAGTGGTCATTTATCGTTTTTTTATCAGACAAAACGTTACTAATGCTATAGCTGAAGAACTTTGTCATGACACTTGGCTGAAAATTATTAATGCCAAGGAAAGCTATCAAGTCAATGCTAAATTTACGACATACTTATTTACTGTCGCTAGGCGTTTAGCAAGCGACTTTCATCACAAAAAAAGTAACACCTGTGAAGTGGTAACAGAAGAAGGAGAGTTAATAGCCACAGATGAAACACATAAACATAGCCATGAACAGCACAGCCAGCAGACATTAGCAAAGGCATTACAACAACAAATTGCCTTGTTACCTTGGCATCAAAGAGAAGTTTTTTTATTAAAGCAAGAAGCAGGATTTAGTATTGAAGATATTGCCGATATCACTCAAGAGAATAAGGAAAAAGTGAAAAGTCGTTGGCGTTATGCACTTAAAAAAATGCGTGAGGGGTTAAGTAGTTATGTCAACTGAACAAGATAAAAACCAAATTACTTTAAACAAAGCGACATTAAATCAGACACCATTAGATGATGAAAAATTTATTGACGATCTTTATGCGCAATTAAGTACAGGCGTAGAAGGTAGCTTAGATGAATCTCCTAGCGCTGAACTTGATGAAAAAATAATAGCGTCAGCTCATCAGTCGGTTATGGCCTCTACTCGTGTGGTTGACTTGGCGCGCAAGAAAGAAAACAATTCTACAAATACTGAAGTTAAAAAAACTAAAGCTTGGTACGTACCAGTAAGCCTTGCAGCTTCAACTTTATTAGCGGTTTCATTGGTGGTAAACCAAAACGATGAAGTGATGGTTCATACTCAACCAAGATCAGTGCCAAGTCCTGAAGTAGCTTACTCGCCTGAAAAAAGTGTTCTGGCTGATAGTCGTGTTGTAGCTGAAACTGCTGTCGCTAATGAGACGGCAATCAACAGTGATACGACGGCAATGTTAGCTAAAAAACAACAAGTACAGGCTGCAAAATCACGCCAAGCTTCAGCACGCCAAGCTGAATCAAAAGAACAATATGCTTTTGAGGCGAAAAAAAGTGCGGCAAGAGCAATGACGTTACGAGCGACTGCAGCTAAACAGGCTCCAAGTAAACAGGCTCCAAGTAAACAGGCTCCGAGTAAACCGGCAATAATAACCATGACCACCTCAATATATCAAACCTTTGTTGAGCAGGGCCGGTTATGGTCAGTAATTGTAGAAAACGAGCGCTTTTATGTCATTAATGTCTTAAACCCTGAAGGGCAAAAGCAGCAATATAAGCTATCAAAAAAACTATTTAAAATTAAAAGTTTCTCCATTAACAAAACCAGTCAATATACTTTTAAAGAGATTGAGAACATCGCTAAGCAGTAAAGTGAAGTGAGTGATTATATTGCCACGGTTAACTGAAATAAGCATTGGTTCTACTCTTTCAATGAGGTAGAATGCGCCCCGAGTTAACGAGACAATCGCTGGCTAGTTTACCTTGTGTATTTCTAGCGGGAGGAAAGTCCGGGCTCCAATGAGCAGGGTGCCAGGTAACACCTGGGCGGCGCAAGCCGACGACAAGTGCAGCAGAGAGAAGACCGCCGATGACCGATACTTATTTATAAGTAAAGGAACAGGTAAGGCTGAAAGGGTGCGGTAAGAGCGCACCGGATTGCTGGTAACAGTAATTGCAGGGTAAACTCCACCTGGAGCAAGACCAAATAGGGTTTCATGATTATTTACTGAGTAGATAATATAAGCGTGGCTCGCGTGGAAACCGGGTAGGTTGCTTGAGCCTTAGAGCGATTTAAGGCCTAGACGAATGATTGTCACTTCCTTTGGAAGATACAAAACCCGGCTTATGTGTTAACTCACTCATTTTAGTGCCGCTTGATTTTTCTTAAACTTGATTTTTCTGAAATAACTCAAGCGGTTTCTAAAAAAATTATGTTCAACTATGCCTCATATCAAAGTAGTTATTCTAGATTAACGCTTCGCTTTTCTAATTTAATCCTCATTTTTTGTATCCATGTATAATACTAATGGAATTTATCAAATTGTCATCTCACATAGCATAATGAATTAATTTTTCATTTAAGGTCTACTTTTAATGGTTAAAGAAAAGGCATTAAGCAGTTTTTATGTAAGAAAAAACCTTTCTTTAGCTTGGCCTTTAGCCCTCAATGCCTTGTTAATGCAGTCGATGCTAATTATCGACATTTTACTGGTTTCTCCTTTGGGAGAAATTTCTGTTGCGGCAATGGGGATAGCAACAACAATCATTGCTTTTTTTCTTGGTTTGCAAACGGCGCTCTGTAACGGTACTCAACTAGTTATTGGCCGTATGTTTGGTGCTAAAGATCAGCATGGTTTGTTAACAACATTAGCCAGTGCTTTAGTGATAAACCTTATTAGCGTTGTTCTATTTATAGGTATTTTATTGGCTTGGGGTAATGATTTTATTTTGCTATTAACGGCTGATTATACCTTGGCGGAACAAGTCGCAAACTACTTAGCTATTTCGCAATATATTTTGATAGTAAATGCTCTTTCACAAGTAATCATTGTTTTTTTAAATGGTCAGGGAAATACCAAAACTCCTTTTCAAGCTTATTTAATTGAGTTGCCATTTAATGCTGCGGTGAGTTATTTGTTAATTTATGGCATAGCAAGTCTCGGATTTGAAGGACTAGGTGTTCAAGGGGCTGCATTAGGCAGTTTAGCGTCAGTGGTTTTACGATGTTGCTATTTACTTAATTACTGTAAAAAAATGGCCGAGTTAAAGGAGTTCCAATTTATTCAGCATACTCAGTTAGCTGAAGTGGTTAAGCACTTTTATGAAATTTTGCCTATTGCGACTAATTTTTTAATTTTGTCTGTAGGTAATACTGTTTATCAATTACTGTTCTCGCAGTTAAATCTTTATTCCTATGTTGCAATTACCTTGGTTTTTCCATGGCTTCGTATTGCCACACAATTTATTGTCGCTTGGGCGCAAGCTAATGCTATTAGTATTACTCAAGCAATTGGGCAAAAGAAAGCTTCTCATTTAAACGTTATTATTGATTCTTGTATCAAAATTGGGCTGGCTTTATCTTGTCTAGTGGCTTTTGCTTTATATGCTTTCAGTTTTTGTGTTGAATTGATATATCCTAAAATAGAGCAGCAAACACTTGAGGCGTTAGCCATTATTATGCCGCTTTACGTGGCTTTGCCTCTTATTAGAACTTACAACACTATTGCCGGTAATATTCTGCGAGCCATGGGGTTAACGGTTCAAGTTTTAAATGTGCATTTTGTCACTCAGTGGTTGATTGCCTTACCCTTGTGCTCGGTATTGATCTTATATTTTGAGGCCTCATTATTTTGGGTGTTCGCTTTATTACCTATTGAAGAAGCTTTAAAGGCGATCCCTTTTTATATCATGATAAAAAAAGCAAAACACCGAACCCAAGTCGCTAATTAAGTATGCTGTTTATGGTGTTTTGTATCTGCTGATAATCGGTTGATTCAATAAAACCAATAGAAAAAGTTTGTGGTGTGTTTAGATATTTATTTTTATTACTTCGCCCAAAAGCAAATACAGTCATATCAGGTCGGCTTACATAATTATCTGGATGGTTATCATCTTGATGGTGGTACATATAAAGTACTCTTGGGCTTGCTTGATCACCGAAAGCTATCCACTCTGGCGCAGGTAAATCACCTAAAAATGGCTCGTTAATTTTGTGTTTTTTAGTATCAATTGAGGCCATCCAAAAGTCAGTTTCATTCATTTTGCCATTGGGCACACCTTCATATTGAATCCAGTAATGAAAGCCTGCACTTACTTTGCTCATGGTAAAATCCAGCCTGTCGGGGTAAAAATCCCATTGACCTTGCCATTGTTTGTTAGCAGATATAAAAATAATACGTACATGTGAAGGTGAGTTTATGGCAATGGTTGAGGTTGAAGGCTCAGTGCTACTATTCATGGCATGAAAATAACTACCATCCTGTTTGTGAATAGCATTTGGGAAACCTCGGTATTCACCTTTGTGGCCACTGCCTGGTTCATTGTGAAAGCCAAGCCAATCGACACCATCAATATCGAGCATGCTAGATAAGCCACCGCCTGTTTTCTCAAGGTAATAGATGGCGTTACTGGTTGAGATGATATAAGTTTCACCGCCACCTGCTGAGTGATCAGTTCCGTGACTTAAGCTCACCTGATTATTAACCGAACTAGTTAATTCTTGTTGAGAAGTTTCTACTGGTGAGGCAATACTTAAGCTGCAATTGGCACAAAAATAGAGCATCGTCATTCCCAAACGGCTAAGTATTTTGTTTTTCAATATTGCCAATAAAAGCGTCATTATTTTGAGACCTTATGAATCGGTTGAGCACTTTTTTTCAATAAAACGCCAACCGCTAACACTACCAATGCACAGCAAATAAATAACACTCTTCCCCAAAGCGGGTTAGGAATTAAGGTCATTAACAGCATGCCCCCACCCATTAAAATAATCATCGAGCCAAGCTTGTTGCGCTGTTGTTGATCATAATCATCCTGCACATTATCAGCAATAACCGGTGTTTCAATATCAACAAAAAAGGCTTCCCTTTCTTGTTTGTGCTCATCTTTCGAAGCTTTATAAAATAAAGGCGTTGCACAGAAAAAACCAGCGGTGATAACAAGTTGACCAGCAATTGTCATCATCAGGTTCATATCGACAGCTTCTCGACGTGTTAGCTCAGGTAAACCAAGCCATTGAGCAAATACTTGTGGTGTGAATACATTCATTAAGAACCAGGACACAAATAAACCTAATGCGACAGTAACCCAAGGTGCCCAGTTAGGGGTTTTCTTGATAAATAAACCAAAAATTAAAGGGATGAGTAAGGGCACTTGCACCATAGTTGATAATGACATCATCAATTCGAATAAACTTAATTCTTTGAGTGATTTGAAAAATAAGGCGACAGCAATGACCAAAATACCACAGGCAAAACTGACCACTCGGCTCACCAGCAATAACCGTTTATCATCAACTTGTTTATTGTGTTTTGTTATCCATGGTTGATAAATGCTTCGCACGAAAATGCCGGCATTTTTATTCAGTGATGAATCCATGGATGACATAGTGGCGGCGAACAAACCTGCTAATAATAACCCGACGGTACCTATTGGCATGGCATTTCGCGTAAAGACTAAATACACAGCATCACCGGCTTTATTGCCCAACTCAGGAAATTGAGCGGCTGCATCCGGATATAAAATGGCTGATGCCCATGGAGGTATAAACCAAATAATACTGCCTAAACCCATTAATACCATAGCAAGTAATGATGCTTTTCTGGCATTTTCAGTATCTTTAGCATTTAAAAAGCGAAATGAGTCATTCAAATTCATGATGGTGATCATCTGCTTTGCTAAGAAAAAGATAAAGGTTCCCACTAATAACAAGCCGTAATTCATGTCTGGTCCCATCATAAAGTCTGAAGGGAAGTTGGTTACAAGTTCAGAGGGGCCACCCACCATAACTAAGGCGACAACAGCACAGGAAACCGATACAACGGCAACGACGAGAGTTTGAACAAAATCGGAAGCAACAACGCCCCAAGCGCCTGAAAGAACAGAGACAAATAAAACCGTTAAACCGGTAACAATAATGGTAAGTGTGATATCAGCGTTAAAAGCAGCACTAGCAAATACGCCTAAAGCGTTTAGCCATACACCGGCATTAATTAAACTAAAAACAATTAATGCCCATGAAAAGAACCTTTCATTTTGGCTACCGAAGCGGCGTTTTATCCCTTCGGTTGGGGTGTCTACACGCATTTGACGAAAACGGTGAGAAAAGTACGCCCAACCACAAAAATAAGCGAAGGTATTGGCAAAGAATACTAAGCTAACGGCAAAACCATCACTAAAAGCCTTACCTGCAGCACCGGTAAATGTCCACGCTGAAAACTGTGCCATAAAGGCGGTGGAGCCAACCATCCACCACAGCATTCTACCGCCGCCACGGAAATAATCACTGGTGGAGTTTTTAGCCATACTTTTAAAGGTAAAGCCAATGCTTACAATTAAAATAAAGTAACCAGCAATAACCAAGTATTCATACAACATAGCAGCGCCTGTTTGTTGGTAAATTATGATAGATGACTTACATCGACCCAATTATTATTTTTGCGAATTAAGTCAATAAGTTGCTGGTAAAGGCTACCTGCTTTAAACGTTTGGTAAGGTGGCACTTGCTCACCTTGTAGATCTTTAACAAATTCACGAATTAAATATTGCCAATTTCTTTCAGTATCACCTTCAATATCAGGCACGTCAGCGGCAATGTCTGCAGGTAATTTTTTTTCTTGCCATGTGTTGTTGTCCCCGTACACATAAAGTGGACCAGCGCCATAATGGCCTTTAATATAAATAGCCCCTTTACTGCCATAAAATACAAGATGATCTTCGTGGAACCTTGGGTGTAAACCACCATGTTTAAACATAACAGAAACAGGCTTTTGGGCAAATGGACTTTCGAGTTGAGCTAACACGTTATAAGACCATTCAACGTTTGATTCCCCCCACTTCAGGGCAGGATCATTAATATCTTTTGGAATATGTTCACGTCGAGTTTTAAAGTTATGTACACCTTCAACAATTGGTGCTTTGCCTAAGTCATCTCGTACTTCACCCATAATGGATAATATCTTTTCGCCAACGACAGAAGTAACGATCGACATCATATGAGTAAAGTTATTATTCAAGCGGCCACCGCCGTCTTCTTTTCTATGTGACCAGCCAAAAGGAATATCACGCTCTAAATTAAAATGAGAAACACACTCTACTTCTAAAGGCTCACCAATAGCGCCTTCGGCGACTAGCCTTTTGGCATGCAAAATTTCAGGCATATAACGAAAACTCGAGGCAAAAGCGGTTTTTATACCTTTAGCTTCTGCTAACTCGTAAAGTTCTTTTGAAGTTTCACCGTCTGTAGTTAAAGGTTTATCACAGAATATATGACACCCGAAGTCAATTGCTTGTTTAATCGGCTCAAGATGAGCACCACCAGGAGTTGCTATAGATACTACGTCAGGTTGACAGTCTTTGAGTGCTTGCTGCCAGTTAGTACCAGCATAAGGAATATTCATCTTGGCTGCGACGTCTTTTACGACGCTTTCTGTTCTGCCAACAATGCCGACAATGTCAGCACCTGCGTATTTAAATGCTTCGGCGTGGCCTTGGCCAGCAAAACCTGTACCGTGTACTAATACTTTAATTTTTTCACTCATTCTTCTATCCTATCATTAAACTTCAAAGGTTAACTTTGTAAGGTAAATACGCTCAATAATCTTAGCTTACCAGTTCCAAAGCGTACCATCTTCTAATCTACTTACTGGTAAGTAAGAGCGTTTATATGGAAACTTCATTGCGGCTGTTTCATCAAATTCGATGCCAAGGCCGGGCGCCTCACTCATAAAAGCCATGCCATTTTCTACGGTGTAATCGTGTTTGAAAATTTGCTTTAATTCATCATTACCAAAGCCGACAAACTCTTGGATGCCAAAATTGGGTGCCCAAATATTTAAATGCATATGTGCGGCAAAACACACAGGCGATAAGTCAGGCGCACCATGTGGCGCAGTTTTAACATTATAAAGGCTGGCAAAGTCGGCGATTCTTCTTAATGAAGTTATGCCACCGGCATGTGTTGCTGCCACACGTATATAGTCAATTAATTGGTTTTGAATGAGATCTTTGCAGTCCCAAATGGTGTTATACGTTTCGCCAATAGCTAAGGGAGTAGTGGTATGTTGCCTGATCAATTTATAGTTATCTTGATTTTCAGCCATAGAAGCATCTTCAAGAAACAATAGATTATACGGTTCTAATAATTTGCCTAGTTTTGCTGATTCAACTGGCGTTAATCGACTATGCACATCATGGACAAAATCAACTTCATAACCAAAGCGTTCACGGGCTTGTCGAAACAAATCTACCACCATATTGAAATACTTTTGCGTTGACCACTCTTCTTCTGGAGGTAAAGGCCTGTTACCTTGCAGTTCAAAATAATCTTTTTTATCGCCCAGTACACCATAGGTTACTTTCAAACCAGGAATAGCAGACTGTAAGCGGATAACTTTAAAACCCTGTTCAATTAACGTTTGGGTTTTATCAAGCGTATCATCAATATTCTCACCATTTGCATGTGCATATAGAGTGACACCTTTACGGCTTTTTCCGCCCAATAATTGATAAACAGGCAAACCTGCTTCTTTTCCCTTAATATCCCATAATGCCATATCAATAGCAGCAATTGCCGCCATATTTATCGGCCCTTTACGCCAATAAACACCTTTGTATAAGTATTGCCAAATGTCTTCTATATCACCCGCGTTTCGCCCTATCAAACAAGGAATAACATGCTCTTCTAAAAAAGTGACTACGGCCAGTTCTCTACCATTTACCGTCGCGTCACCTAACCCATAAATTCCGTTTTCGGTAATGACTTTGACAGTAACAAAGTTTCTGCCTGGACAGCTGACAAAAACTTTTATTTCTTTAATTTTCACTTTTTTCTCCGGCTTTTGTAGCGAGTAATATGACTAATATTTGCTATTATAAAACGATTTACTAAATCGTTTTAGTAAAGTATCTTGTTTGAAAAATGTTGTCAATAGCCAAGATGTTGCAAGACTAAAACGATTTAGTTGAATGTACCTTGCTATTACTTCAGAATATGCAGATAGATTAATGCAAAAATTGAAAAAGCATACATGCCAAAACCTAAGTTAATTGATGTAGCGAATAAAGCTGGCGTTTCAAAAAGTACCGTGTCTCAATACCTTAACGGGCGTTTTGATTACATGTCAGAAAAAACCAAAGAGCGTGTTAGACAGGCCGTTATTGAGCTTGATTATGTGCCGAATCCTATTGCCAGAAGTTTAAAAACGGACAAAACCAAAACTATTGGCGTTATCGTTCGTGATATTACGGGTTTTTATACTAGCCGAACTATTCGTGGTATTGATGATTTTTGTAAAAACAGTGGTTATAAAGTCTTAATTTATAACAGTGACTTTGATCCAACGACAGAAGCTAGCTCGTTAGAAGCACTATATCAATTGCGTGTTGACGGTATTATTATTGCCTCATCAGGTAAAAACACCGATCTTATTAATGGTTACATTAAACGAGGTTTGCCTATTGTTCACTTTCAAATTGAACATGATGGTAATGAACAAAACAGTATTGTGTCGGATTATCGAAAAGCGGCTTTTGAGGCAACACAGTACCTGATTGATTTAGGGCATAAGCGTATTTGTTTTTTAACGCAAGAATATCAAGGCGTAAAATCGAGGGAAGAGCGCTACCAAGGTTATGTTGAGGCTTTACAACAGAATAATATCGCTGTTGATAACAGCTTAGTTCAATATTGGCATCGTGATACGGGCTTTCAAAACAATCCTATAAAAATATTGTCTATGGATAACCCCGCTACCGCTTTTTTCACTCAGCATTTAGCAGTAACTACCGATCTTTTGACGGCGTTTAATCAAGAGGGTATTTTAATTCCTAACGATGTGTCTTTGTTAGGTTTTGATGATATTCCGATGGCTGAATTCTTTCAGGTGCCCATTACTGTCGTGAGTCAAGAACCATATAAAATAGGTAATGAAGCAGCCAAGTTATTATTGCAATGTATTCAGGAAAAAACGACTGATAAACATCGACTGATGGTGCCTTGCACGTTAATCGAAAGAGCGTCTTGTCAACTTTTATAGGCGGAAACTAGGCTCTGCTCTGCTATTATCGACGATACTAGGTTAAAGTAAATATTTTGTTAAGGGTAACGAGACTTGTATGTTTGAAGGTAAAAACCATTGAAGTGTAAGCAAAGTGTCTCTATTTGTAATGATTTATTTCAAACTCCCCATTCATCGTAAATTAAGTGTAAATTAACTTTTTCTTTACCTAGTGATTATACCTCTAGGTCTATAATGGTTTAATTATTCAAATTATAATCAATAGGATGGGATTATGAATTTAACCCGTGCAGCTTTAAAAAACCCTGCGGCTATTATTGTTATTGTTGCCTTAGTCATGGTCTTTGGCTTGCTCAGTGTTTTTAAACTACCTATTCAACTAACACCTGATATTGAACAGCCACAAATTACTATTTCTACAGGTTGGCGAAGCGCAGCTCCTTCTGAAATGGAGTCTGTCATAATTGAGCCGATTGAAAATGTGGTGAAAAATACTCAAGGTGTGACTAAGGTTACTACGGATATTCGCCGTGGCTTTGGTAATATCACCCTAACATTTGATGTTGGTGCTGATATGCAAAAAGCGATGCTGGACGTGATTAACAACCTTAATCAAGCACCGCCTATCCCTTTAGATGCCATGGATCCAGTTGTCTCAGCTGGTGGTGGTAGAGGTGGGCCAAATACCGCGTCGTTAATGATTAAAACGCTACCCGATAATCCATCTCAAGATTTAGGTCAGTATCAAAAGCTGATAGAAGATGTTGTACGCCCTCGCTTTTCACGTATTCAAGGCATGGGGCAGGTCAATTTGCAAAGTCACCGTCCACGTGAGTTAAGGATCACTTTTGATCCCTTAAGAACGGCTGCTTTAGGCTTATCTCTCTCTGATATCAGTTCAACTATTGCAAGGGCTAGCGACGTATCAGCAGGAGTAGCTAATGTTGGGCGTCGACAATATACAGTGAGGTTTTCTGGGCAATATGACGTTTCAAACTTAACTGAAATGATTATTGGCTATAGCGGTGAGCGACCAATTTATTTAAAAGATGTTGCGACTGTAGAAAACACGCTTGTTGACCGATTTGGTTTTAATATGCGAAGTGGCCAGCCTTCTTATTATTTTACTTTGAAGCGACAAAATGATGCCAATACCGTTGCACTACTTGATGAAATAAATATCGCCGTTAAAGAGCTCAATGAAGGGCCGATGAAAGAAGCGGGTTTAGTGATTGAATTGAGCTTTGACTCTTCAGTGCATATTCGTAATGCCTTGAAATTAGTGCAAAATAACTTGGGCTTAGGTATTGCTTTAGCGTTAATTATTTTGTGGTTATTTTTACGTGGCTGGCGAAATATAGTTATTATCGCCATTACTATTCCTATCTCCTTAATGGTTGCTTTTGTCGCACTAAGTATTTTTGATCGTAGCTTAAATGTTATTTCACTTGCAGGGCTGGCTTTCTCTGTTGGCTTAGTTTTAGATGCCGCCATTATCGTACAAGAAAATATTGTCAGGGTACGAGGTCTCGGAATGGAAGCCAACAAAGCTGTGATGCGAGGGGCATTGCAAGTAACAGGAGCACTATTTGCTTCAACAGCCACCAGTGTGGCTATCTTTTTACCCATTTTATTTATGGCAGGCATTGAAGGGCAACTGTTTTCCGATTTGGCGTTAACCCTTTCCATAGCAGTGATTGCCTCGCTAGTTACCGCCATTACCATTTTGCCGATTGCCAGTCGTTATTGGCTAAAATCGCAACAAGATAATGACCCTTTTGCACACTATTGGGAGAAGTTGACGAGTTTAGTAATGCGCTTAACCAACACTAAAACCAAGCGATTAAGTTGGATTTCATTTTTACTGGGCGGCTCTGTGTTAGTGATAGTGTTACTTATGCCTAAAACTGATTTTATGCCAAGAGCTCCTATCGATGGGTTCTTCTTTAGTTTGAATATGCCACCGGGTGGCAATGTTGAGTTTATTGAGGAGGAAATGGCTTCCTTAGTCAAATCTCGATTAGCGCCTTATTTATCAGGAGAAAAATCTCCAAAAATCAAAAGCTATAATTTCTATTCATTTGGCTCAGGAGCAACAGGCGGTTTTATTTATTCAGCAGATCCTACGCGGGTAGAAGAGCTGATGAATGTTATTCGTACAGAAGTTTTAGGTGGTTTACCTGATACTCAGGTTTTCCTATTTAGGGGCTCGATGATTAATGTGTCTGGTGGAGGAAATGGCCGAACGGTAGAAATTAATGTTCAAGGGCCTGATATTGAAAGCTTGATGTCAGTGGCACAAGAAGGGATTGATGCGATTAATGAAAACATGACTGGCACCACAGCATTCCCTAATCCGGGCTTAAGTTTGTCTGAACCCGAGTTGAAATTAACGCCAAAAGATCAACGAATCACCCAAGCTGGCCTGACGAGGCGAGATGTTGCGAACGCTATCAGAGCTTATACGAGTGGTTTGTTTATCGGTGAATACTTTGATGGCAATGAAAGGGTAAATGTTATTTTGCGTGGTGAACAATGGCAAACGCCTGATGAATTGGCGGCATTACCTATTCACTCGCCATTGGCGGGTATTCAAACTATTGGTGAGTTAACTGAATTATCGCGCACAGCAGGGCCGACAAGCTTAAGACGTGTTGATGGCAAACGCACAATTAGTATTCAAGTTTCACCACCAGCGACTATGTCATTAGAAGAGGCGCTAGTGGCGATTAACCAAAAAGTTATTCCTAGAATGAAAGCCAATTTACCAGCTGAAGCCTCGATACAGCTTAGTGGTAATGCTAACAAAATGGCAGCAGCAATTAATGACATGATTAAAAACTTTGTTTTAGCGTTAATCATCTTATTTTTATTGATGACAGCTTTGTTTAAATCACCTAAAGATAGCTTGTTAGTATTACTTGTGATGCCGGTTGCGGTTGCTGGAGGTGTTATCGGGCTGAACTTATTGAACATGGTGGCTTATCAGTCTTTAGATTTATTAACCATGATTGGTTTTATTATATTGCTTGGCTTGGTAGTGAATAATGCCATTTTAATTGTTGATCAAACTCGTCAAGCAGAAAGAGAAGGGTTAACAAGAAGGCGTGCTGTAGCTCAAGCAATTAGAATTAGAGCAAGACCTGTATACATGAGTACACTCACCAGTTTATTTGGTATGTTGCCATTAATGGTGATGCCTGGTGTGGGGAGTGAAATTTATAGAGGGCTTGCAACGGTTATTGTCGGCGGTATGTTTGTCAGCGCTATTTTTACGCTCGTGTTATTCCCTAGTTTATTAAGGCTAGGTGAAAAGCAGCGAGATAATAACCAAGGTAACAGTGTTGAAGATTTGCATGTCGAAAATGACTCAAGCCCTTCGTATCATGTTCAAGCTAGCTAAAATAGCTCAATAGTAGCTGGGAGAGAATGATGTTAAAAATAATTAACATAAAAGTAGCAGAGAAAGTTAAATTGAAAAATTTATGGGGTAGTGTATTTGTGGGCATGCTGCTTGTTAGCCAAAATGTTATGGCAGCTGAAGTACCACCAAGTCCTGTGGAAGTTGATACTGTAACTGAAGTCACTTTAGCCGCAACGGCTGATTTAATGGGCACATTACATAGTCGCTCTTATGTCAATATTACAGCGGGTGTCAGTGGCCGATTAGAGTGGTTACAAGAGCCAGGTGTTATGGTGCAACAAGGTGATGTGTTAGCGAAAATGGATTTACTGCCTTTGCAATTAAAACAGGCTGAGCAAAAAGCACAAATCAAGCGAGCAACGATTAATGCCCGTTACTTTCAAAATGAACTTTCACGTTTACAAAAGTTAAAAGCCACAAATTCCACGTCGCAATTTCAATTAGATCAAACTAAATCTCAATATGAATTAGCGCAAACAGACAGTGAAATTGCCACATTAAAACTAAAACAGATTGAAGATGAACTTCAACGTGCAACGGTAAAAGCGCCTTTTGATGGTGTAGTAACTGAGCGTATTGTACGTGCAGGAACCGATATCAATCGTAGTGATGTGTTATTGAAGTTACTCGATACTGAGCATTTAGAGGTGCGCTTATTTGTGCCGGTAAAATACTTAGCGTTTGTAAGAAAAGGGCTAGAGCTGAATTTACAAGCAATAGGGCACTCTATATCAACACCAGTGACCGCAGTGATCCCGAGTACAGATCCACTTTCACAAACCTTTGAAGTACGTATTCAAATACCTGAACATTTAAATGAGTTTTGGACCGCAGGGCAGTTAGTGAAAGTAACTGTGCCAACACAGCGGGCGCATCCTAGTTTAACCATTCATCGAGACGCTTTAATTTTACGCAAAGATGGTACCTATGTGGTTAAGATTGATGCCGAGAATAAAGCACACCGTTTACTGGTGAAAGTGGGTAAAGGCACCTTTGATCGGGTCAGTATTGAAGGGGCAATTAACCGAGGTGACAAAATTGCCATTCGCGGCGCCGAACGCTTGCGAGAAGGGCAAAGTGTTGTCGTTCAGTAATAAAAACATAATTAAGGAATAACGTTAGGGTAGACGAATGTCGTTTTTATAATGGCATTCGCTTGTGATGTTATTGATGTCAGTGCACAGGCCTTTACCTTCGCGTTTCCCGTTGATAAATTGCCCCTCAAAGCTTTTCCCGTCAGCAAAATAATAAATACCTTTACCGTGTCGACGGCCATTTAAAAATTCGCCGTTGTATGAACTTTGTTTAGCCTTGTCTGTGCTTGCACTTGATTTATTGTTGGCATAAATAATTGAGCCTGAGCCTGTTTGTTTACCATTTTTAAAGTCACCGTAGTATTGACTACCGTTAGCGAAATTTATGGTTCCTTTACCGGTACGTTTGCCATTTTTATATTGGCCGGTAAATCGAGTGCCGTTTTGATAGATATACGTACCAAAGCCATGTTTCACATCGTTTTTATATTCACCATAAAACTTATCACCGGCATTTTTTCCTTTAGTGCTATATAGGTAAATGCCCTTACCATTCTTTTTCTTATCCACTAGTGCGCCGATAAAGCGATCACCATTTTTGTAGGAGGTGACTTTAATTTCTTTCTTTAATTGTGCCCAAAGTATTTGTTCCCCTTGTTTTAAGTTCACATTTTGCTGCCAAGTTTTGTATCCGGCTCTAGTGACTTGAATATTATGCTTGCCTGCAGGTAGCGATAATTTTAAAGGGGTTTCGCCATAAGATTTGTTATTAATAGTCACTTGGTCAAAGTAGATATTTGAGCGCATGGTTAACTTAGCCAGTGTTTCAGGTGATTTTTCCTGTCTGCTTGACTCTATAGGCGCAGGTATCGTTGCTTGTTTTTTGCCACTAAAGTAAAAGTCTTGGTAAAAGGAAGATGAAATCCAAGGAACTTGTCTGCCACGAGTCTCTTTATTAACTTGTGCCAACGTGCGTTTAAATACCTGCTCAAGAGTCAGGCCACTGACCTCAATATTATTGAGTAGTGCGGCGGTAAAAACGCCGTTTCGGCCAGTGCCATCTAATGCGACAGCTCCAGGGGCTGTGGAGTAAGCGATAAGTGTTCCTTTCGGACCATCTGTTTGGGCTAAACCTCGCACTAAACCGCGCGTTTGTGCTTTGAAAGGGTTATTGCGACATGCATCTAAAATCACAATGTTTTGTCTATTCTTGGCTGCTTTTAGTGTGTCTAAAATAAAGGATAAGTTAAGGGCTTCGTATTCAAAATCTGTTTCACTTTCAATATCGGCATTAAGGGGCAGTAAAAAGTTGTTGTTTTCAATTTGAACGGCATGACCGGCATAAAAAAAGACACTGACATCGGTTGCAGTTAAGTTTTTACCGTAAGCCTTTACAGCTTCGCGCATTTTTCTTTTATCGCCGTCGAGTACTTTCGTGACTTCAAATCCAAGCCTCGTTAGGCTTTTTGCTAGATCGTTGGCATCATTAACCGAGTTATCAAGCGCACCTACTTGATAATTTGCATTACCAATAACTAAGGCTTTTCGGTGAGCTTGGCTTGCGTGTATATGGGCGCTGAGTAGTAAAATACTACTCAGACTTAACCATTTTATAAATTTATTGAACAAAAAAATATGCCTTATTTCATGAAATAAAATGAAAATGTAGATGATAATTTACTGATCGAGTAGCTCATCAAGTAAGTCGCCATCGTCAGATATCTCAAAATCCATTTCATCTAATGAGCTATCAATTTGGGCATCAAGATCATCCATATTGATATCCATTTCATTAAGCTCATTAATTTCATCTATTTCTGTTGCTTCTGCGCCTTCTTCTGCGGCAATCATATCATCGGCAAGTGTATCTGAGTCTGCACCAGCGACCTCAGGTGTACTTTCGCCTGCAAAGCTTGAGTTAATTTTAAAGGCACTATAAGCCAATAAAGCTGAGGCCCCTAAAACCATTGCGGTATTACCACTATTTTTTGAAGCTGAAGCGGTAAAACTATTTTTATCGAGTACTTTGCCATCGTTAACAAGTTTCGCCGCCGTTTCGGTTTGTGGTTTTCTATTGGGGTTTTTCATTAAGCGAATGAAATAACAAAATAGGATAGTGACCAACATGGTAGGGATCAGTGGCACTAACAGTGTTGAGATAAACACCACATCTTCTTTGATGCTATCAATATCACTGCTGCTCTCACCAGTAAGGCTTAAAATTCCTGTAAGCAGCATAAATATAAGACTAAATAAAATAAGTGCGTAGGCAAGCCCTTCAACGATAGGTAGCACTCGATATCGTTTTGCCCACACCATATTTTTTTGAAAGCGACCACAACTTGGACAAGGTACTTCATCAAACTCTTCTTTGAATTTGTATTTTAAAATCGCTTTAGCTTGTTCGCCTGCTGCCTTTTTTTGTTCTTGATCTTCATCGTCTTTAATTTCTACATTAGCTGCTCTATTCATTTTGTAAACGAACTGTTCATTACAGTGTTCACAAGTAACAGGCTTCCAAACGTTACCATCAATTTTTAATGTTTTAGACATCTGTTACTTCCTTACAAAGTGATAATATAAGTACTTATTAATTCTTGGAAAAATAGATAAACTATTGCTAATGGGATCATGGCAAACATGCTTAGAAACATGCCTAAAAATACTTTTAAAAGGCTTTTAAAAAAGCTTTTTCGAGCAGATTGTCTAATTTCAGATTTTACATTCCAGAAAAAGTGCCAAGCGGTTAAGGCCATATATACTAAAATAGCGAGTGAAAGATTATCAGGTATATTAAGGTTGTTTTCTGCCCATATTGCTTGATCAGCAGCAGTAAAATATCCGTAAATTAAAATACCAGCATAGATAAATAGTAGACCAAATAACCATCTATATGCAGACCATAATGCATCGATAGCACAGTCAACTAATGTTAATTCCCTAACGTGTTCTGTATATGTCATTGCAAACCTAACTTACTTAAAAATAATGAGCTAAGATAACAAACAATGTGTTTTATTTACAAGTAATACTGTTTTAGTGTTAGTGTTTTTAGCGTTACTGAGCGTTAACGTGTTGCTAATACGAAAGGCGTATGGTGAACAATCGACTTGCCTATTTAGTTTTATACTTTAACATAGTCTTTATCGTCCCAACTGTGCAAACAATTGATATGTCAGAGCAACTTCCGATTAGTATTATTCCTTGTCAGGCATTAACCCACCAATTTGGTAAAATCTCCAGTATTACCAATAAACTTGAAGCGCAGTTTAATTTTCATACCATGACAGCTAACTGGTATGGCGATGAAGACAACATCCTCTTTGTACAGTTACACCTCAATACCCCATCATCTTTTGTTGCGCAAAAAGAGGCACATAAAACTTATGACTTAACTTGTTTTTCTGATGATGTGTTTAGTTGCTATTCAGATGCAAGCGCACTAGGGCAATTGATTTGCCATATTGCTATAACTGATTCAGAAATAGCATTATTATCACAACAACCAACCAAGTTATTAGCGCCTTTATTAGAAATGAAGTTAAAAAAAGTACTTAACCTGATTGCTGATAAACTATCACTTTCGACGATTTAAATTAGTTTTTCTATGTCAATTAGCCGTTCTCGCCTTGATCGCTTACTCAGTGACTCTTGCCAAATTAGCCGCAAACAAGTGCGTATCTTAGTAGCTCAAAAACGTGTCAAAGTTGATGGTCAAATTGCCAGTGAGGTTGCACAACAAATCAATAAGTTTTCTGTGGTGATGCTTGATGATGAAATTATTCAGCAACACCAAGCTTTATATGTCATGTTGCACAAACCTGTGGGAGTTGTTTGTGCAACTAAAGATGATAAACATAGAACGGTTATTGATGTTTTAGGTGGTTTGCTAAGCGAAGAGCAAAAAGCAAGCTTGCATATTGTTGGACGCTTAGATCTAAATACCTCAGGTTTAGTCTTGCTAACAAATGATAGTCGCTGGTCTGAGAAACTCACTTTACCAACAAATAAAGTAAATAAGCACTATTTAGTCACTTTACAAAACCCGTTAACTGATGAATATATTTCAGCGTTTGAACAAGGTATGTATTTTAAGTATGAAAACATAACGACTAAGCCAGTGACACTAAAAATTCTTACTAAATTTCAAGCAGAAGTGATTTTAACCGAAGGACGATATCATCAAATAAAGCGAATGTTTGGCCGCTTTAATAATCCGGTTATTGGTTTACATCGAACCACTATTGGACGTTTTGAATTAGACGATAACCTCACAGTAGGTGAAAGTAGGCTTATTCAAATTAACCAAGAAGATATAAGTTAAAGAGTTAGGGGTTATTTAACCCCTAACTCTTTTAAACGCTCCAATAAGTAACTTGCTTGTGTATGTTTTTCTGAAAGTTTCACTTCACTGCGTGGATGGAGAAATAAGGGTAGCGATATTCTCGATTTATCACTTTGGCTACCTTCAGGGTTGATAACTCGGTGCGTTGTCGAGGGAAAGTAACCTTGAGAAGCTTCTTGCAGCATATCACCAATATTAATAATGAGATTACCGAAATCGCTAGGGACATCTAACCATTGGCCATTTTGTAATTTTACTTGTAAGCCGGGTTCATTGGCTGCGGGTAAAATCGTCAGTAAGTTAATGTCTTCATGGGCTGCAGCACGAATGGCACCTTGTTCTTCATTACCCGTTAACGGTGGATAATGTAGTACTCTTAACAAGGTGTTTGGCGTGTCGGTGATCATGTCTGCGAGTGGTTGAGAATAATGTTCGGCAACATCATTTGGGCTGTACTTTTCTACCCAAGTTAATAATTCACTGGCAAGTTCAGAAGCCAGTTGATAATAAGTCAGTATCTCTGTTTTTAATGCTTCAGGAATACGTCCCCAAGGGTAAACATGGTAATACTCTTTAATATCTTTATGCTGATGACCTTTTGCTGTTTCTGATATTTCAGGGGCGAAATAACCATCTTGTTTTTCTACATCAAAGGTGAAGTTGTGTTTGTCTTCACTATTAAAAAACGTTTGCCAGTGCTGGTAAATAGATTGCACTAACGATTGTGGAATAGGGTGGTTAGTGAGTACGCCAAAGCCTGTTTCTCGTAAACTTTTTACAAATTGTTGTGCTGCATCTTGAGCGGTATAATCAACAACAGATAACGACATAATAACTCTCACTTAATTTATTTTCTTAATCAATGAAGTGTACTGCTTAAATCTATATCTTCAAGTCGAAGCGGTATATAATGTTTAAAAAATAATATTTACAATCACCTATTTAAGTGAACCAAAACATGAAACTACCATTATTCTTTACCAGCTTAGTTGTTTTTGCTATTGCTGGCTGCTCAAGTAATGATAATACTTGCGAAGATATTACTTTAGCATCTGAGCAAATTCAGCAATGCCAAGCTTTACATCGCCAAATTGTGAATACTAAAGGGAAGCCGCTTATTCGCACTGAACTAGAACGAAGGTATCAACAAGATTGTATTGATATTAGATATTATCGTGATGAAAAGCAGTCGGCAATTTGTGGCAATAAACAAAATATCGATAAAATTAGAGAAACAGCACAAAAAGAAGCTAATCAGTAGGTTAACTTTATTCATTTTCCATTGCTTTAATCGCTTTTTTGCATTAAATGTTAAACATAGCAATGGTTATTGTTGGCAAGATTGCCAACCGCTAAAAGCTTAATAATGTATACCTATTAAGCTATTCTGAGTTATAAAACTGATCAAAGGTGGTTATTTAAATTTATGGCAAATCCTGACGCTAAGAACAGTAGTAAAGCAGATTTATCGATGCAGTTGCAGTCATTGCAAACGGCTCATAATGACCTGCAAATGCGTTATACCGCCTTATTTCATTTAAACCAGCTATCTCAAGAATGTAGTGATTTAGAAGACTTTTACCCGAAAGTTCACAGTACTATTGCCTCTTTAATGGTCGCAAAAAACTTTTATATTGTTAACTATGAGCAAACTTTTTCTACAATGGAGTTTGTTTATCATGTTGATGAAAAAGATAGTTTGCCAAAAGGCGCTGTAGACTATGAAGATTTTTCAGGCTCATTTACGCACCTAGTTATTGAGTCTATGCAACCGTTATTAGTCACGCCAGAGCTGGAGCAGCAATTAAGAGACAATGGTAAAATTAAAGACTATGGTGCTGCATCAACTGACTGGTTAGGTGTACCATTATTACATAATGACTTAGTTATTGGTGTGATGGTGGTGCAAAGTTATACTGAAAAAGTTCGCTACACAGAACAAGATTTAAATATGTTAACGTTTGCGGCACAGCATGTTGTTGGTGCTATGATGCGCCTACAAGACAAAGAACGTTTGACGAATGCAGTTAATGCCAGAACCCGTGAGTTAATGGCGCAAATTAGAGACAGGGAAAAGTCTGAACTTTTACAAGAATCATTTTATAGAATTTCTGAATTAACCAGTGATGAAAGCATCGCGATCAATGACTTTTACGCCCAGGTACATAATATTGTTGGCCAATTAATCAATGCGACTAACTTTTTTATCGCCCGTTATGAACCAGAATTTGATACCTTGGATTTTTGTTACTTTGTTGATGAAAAAGAAGAAAATCAACGGGATTACCGTCCTAGAAAGTTATCAAATCACTTTTCAGAACTTGTGATTAAACGTCAAGAAATTGTATTGCTCTCTTATCAGGATATGCTTGTATTGTATGAGCAAGGGGTCACCAAAAAACCTGAAAGTAATATACATTCTTGGTTAGGTGTTCCCTTGATATATTCTGGTGAATTATTGGGCGTTATGGCTATTCAAAGTTATCGAATAGATACCACTTATACTCAACAAGATGCTGAATTACTAAATTTCGTTTCAAATCATGTTTCTGGCGCTATTAAACGTCGTGAAGCCTCTGATATTAAACGAGAAAATCATGAACTATTAGAACAACAAGTCAAGTTAAGAACTTTGGCGCTTGAAGAAGAAATTTTACACCGTAAACAAGCGGAAAAAAGGCTAAAACATACAGCTACGCATGACAGCTTGACTGGCTTACCAAATAGGGCAATTTTTATCGATTTACTTAATCATGCTATTGCCTGTAACAAACGAAAACCTGATCTCGCTTTTGCTGTACTGTTTCTAGATTTAGATCGCTTTAAAGTTGTCAATGATAGCTTAGGTCATCATGCAGGTGATGTGTTGTTGAAACTAATTGCCCGTGAGTTATCAGCCATTGTGCGAGGAAAAGATACTGTAGCAAGATTAGGAGGCGATGAATTTGTTATCCTGATCGAAGATCTTGATTCAGACAATGAAGCATTTGAAATAGCGCAACGGATCACAGAATTTTTACAGCAACCTTTCACTATTGAAAATCAGCTTGTTTTTACCGGCACAAGTATCGGGATTTTGTTCAGCGATAAGCGTTATGATAGTGCGGATACCATGCTTCGTGATGCTGATACTGCTATGTATCACGCTAAAGATAATGGAAAAGGACGTTATGAAGTGTTTGATGCAAGTATGCATCAAAGGGTACAAAATGCCTTAACACTTGAAGCGGATATTAGAGAAGCTATAGAGTGGCAAGAGTTTACGCCTTATTTCCAACCCATTTTAAAATTAGATAATGAAGCACTAAAAGGCTTTGAAGCTTTAGTTCGTTGGGAAAGTACCAAGCGTGGCTTTGTTTTACCTAACGACTTTATTTCGTTAGCAGAAGAAACACAGTTAATACAAGCAATAGATATGCAAATTTTGTATAAATCGTGCCAGCAATTAAAACAGTGGCAAAATACACTTTTGCGAGAAGATCTTTACATCAGTTGTAACTTGTTTTGCCAGCAATTTTTTAGCCCAACATTACCTGATGAAATTAATAAAATATTATTAAAAACGGGTTTGAAGCCGGAGAATTTAAGGGTTGAGTTAACTGAGCGAGCTTTACTGGAAAATACTGAAGTTGTATTAGCGAACATGAAAGCATTAAAACAACTCGGAGTGAAAATCTTACTGGATGATTTTGGTACAGGGTACTCTAGTTTGAGTTATTTACACCGCTTCCCTATTGATGTGTTAAAAATAGATCGCTCATTTATTACCAATGTTAATGAACATGAAAACAACCGAGCGATTATTAAAACCATTATAGATTTAGCAACGAATTTGCGCATGGCAACCGTTGGTGAAGGTATAGAAAGCGCTGCAGACGCCAAGTTATTACAACAGATGGATTGTTTATACGGACAAGGGTTTTATTTTTCTAGGCCGTTGCCAGCAAACGAAATGGAACACTATATTCTTCAAAAGTTAGATCAGTAAACTAGCTCTTTAACTCTTGGCACTAATGGTTAAATTCTTTGATTACAACGGTTGTTTCAAGGCTTTTTCCTTGACGATAAAACTTAAATAATAAGGCAGTATTCGGTTTAGTTTCAGCAACTATATCTAGTGCTTGAGTGATGCTTTGGATAGCGTGTTCGCCTATTTGGTAAATAACATCACCACCTTGAATGCCTGCTGCAAAGGCTGGGCTATTGGGGCTAACCGCTTGTACAATAAAGCCTTTTACATCCGTTAAATAGCGTTCTGCTGAAATACCAAGCCAGCCACGAACAACACGACCATTTTCAATAATTTCGCGCATAACTTTATCTGCTAGCTGATAAGGAATTGCAAAGAAAATCCCTTGAATATCTAGCCTTGGGTTAGATTGGGTAAATTTAAGGGTGTTGATGCCAACTAACACGCCATTGGTGTTAATTAACGCGCCACCAGAGTTGCCTTCATTTATGGCAGCATCCATTTGGAGGAAATCTAAATAACTAGTATTACTTAAGCCACTTCGACCTGTAGCACTAATAATACCTTGAGTAACCGTTTGTCCTAAATTTAGAGGGTTACCAATGGCTAGTACAATATCTCCAGCGAGTGATTGTTGATCGATCTTTTGAGGAATAACAGGCAAGTTACTTGCATTAACCTTCAACACCGCTAAATCAGTGACTTGGTCAAAACCAATTAACTCAGCGGGAAAAAATTGGCCTGTTTGTAGTAGTACCTGTATTAAATCAGCATTTTGAATAACGTGAAAGTTAGTCAAAATATAACCATTGCTATCCATCACTACGCCTGAGCCTAAACGAGTGGATTTACGGGCGTTTCTTCCATAGCGTGGGTTTGATTGAATTTCTTCTGAATAAATATTTACAACGGCGGGAGAGGCCATACTTACAGCCCTCGCATATGACAGTGGGGCCGGCGTTTGTTCTTCTTGGTTTAATAATCTTTGTAAGAATGAGTTGGTGTTTGAATTTGGTACGAGTAATAAAAAAGCAATGGCAAAAAGTATTCCATAACTAATCGCGTTTAAAACATATTTTAATACTGGTTTTAGTTTCAAAAGGGAGATCTCAATTCATCATGATTTTTTATTATAAACTCAGTTTAACATAAAATAATGAACTGTAAGAAATTTACGGAAATAAAAAAGGCTAGTTTTGTACTAGCCTTCAATCAATGCTTTGCCTCTAAGCCTTTTAATTCTCGCTGAGTGGGAAAGAACTTAATCAACTTGGTATAAGAGTAACCTTGTAATATCTACTGAATGGATAAATACTGTGGAGTGTTATCTCGAATAATGTTGACGATGAAAAGCCCTTTTCGGTCTTTAAAGTAACTGCGTAACTCAGCAATATTGCTAATACGCGTTCTATTAACGCCAATAATTAGGTCACCAGATTGAAAGCCTGCCATTTGTGCAGGAGAGCCATCTGCAACGTCACTAATACTGACGCCTTTAGTTTGGCTACTATTTTCTAACTTACTACCTTCAAACATACGGTGAATTGTTTTTGAGGCAACATTGCTAACTTGTGACTGCTTTAATTTGGCAGTAAGTTCTTTTTCATCGCCATCACGAATAATCGTTAAATCAACCTCTTTACCTGCGCCAATTGAACCAATTTTTCCACGCAGTTCGTTAAACGTTTTAACTTTCTTCCCGTTTACTTTGACAATCACATCGCCAGGTTTGATACCTGCTTCATCGGCGGCAGAATCAGGAACGACTTGTTCTATAAAGCCACCTTGGTTTGTTTCAAGCTCCATTGCTTTAGCTATTTCACTATTCACACTACGACCGGAAACACCTAGAACACCACGGTGAACTTCACCAAATTCAATGATTTGTTTAACTAGGTTATGCATCATGTTACTTGGAATAGCAAAACCGATACCTATATTGCCGCCATTAGGTCCTAAAATGGCTGTATTGATACCAATTAACTCTCCGCGTAAATTAACTAAAGCGCCACCTGAATTACCACTATTAATTGCGGCATCTGTTTGAATGAAATCTTCATAATTTTCAATATCTAAACCACTTCTACCAAGGGCACTGACAATACCTGAGGTAACTGTTTGTCCTAAACCGAAAGGGCTACCGATTGCGACAGCAAAATCACCAACACGTAATTTATCAGAATCGGCAATTTTAATTTCTGTTAGATTGTCAGCGTCAATTTGTAGTAGCGCAATATCACTATCAGCATCAGAGCCAATTTTTTTAGCTTCTAATTGACGACCATCTTTTAACGTAATGGTAATTTGATCGGCTTTTTCAATAACATGGTTATTAGTCACTATATAACCTTCTTTAGCATCAATAATGACACCTGAGCCTAAACCTCGAAAAGGACGCTGTTGTGAAGGGCTTTGCCCCTGATTAGGGTTACCGAAAAATCTAAAAATATTTGGGACGTTTTGTTTTACTTCATGGGTACCTTTTACCGCGATACTCACGACTGCCGGCGTAGATTTTTCAAGCATAGGTGCCAGACTAGGCATTGTTTGTCCGTCCACTGAGCTAGGCCAAACAGCCATAGCGGGGGCACTGATTAATGATAATGTTGCGGAAAGGATTACTGCATTAAGAGCAAAAGATACTTTTTTCATATGAAAGCGTTCTCCTAAAATGTTAAAAGATTTTTATCTTCACTAAATTCAATTATTCAACAATGCGTCATTGGCACAAAAGTGAAGATAAACAGACTTGAAAATAGACATAAGCAAACTAACTAAGTTCCTCTTTGCTAGCTTGCTATTTGTAACACTTTATTTCGGAAAGGTTTTTACGGTTACGTTAAATATCACTCAGCATTTGATGCTTTTTTTTCATCAATGAATAAACCACTTGCTTCTCCTGAATAATCTAACGGAGCTTCAGTCGCCATTTGTACTTCTTTTGATGCACGTTTTTGATGACGTAAACCTGCTGTTTGCGCTAATTGTTGCTGGGTCTCTTGCGAGAAGAAAGGCATGCCTTCAGCATCAGTATGTGTTGCGCGCTGCAGCAATTGTGTACTTTCCTCCATTTGTTTCATTGCTGTTTGGCAAGTTGAGTTCATTTGATCAAGTAGGTTGGCTGAGCTCTCTAAATGATCAGCAACATCTAATTTATATTGCGCTAAAGCAGCTTCACTTTTACTAACTTGTTCAGCTAATTTACGTTGCTCTTGATTTGAAGAGGCTAAAAAATGATTAGCTAAGAAGCCAACAATGGTACCAATAATGAAAATAATTAAAGCGGTTACTAGGGTCATAAGTTTACCTTTGATCAATTGGAAATATAATAATGGCTATGTGTTAAATATAACGATGTTATAGTTTACAATAATATAGTTTTAACACACCTATATAAAGAATATGTTAGTAATATTTTCTTTTTCAAGCAGCTAATAGATATAAATACCAAAAAATATGGTTCTTTCATGATAAAACTTTCTCCTATCGCTAAGTATAAACAAGATTTGACTCGAGAAGACTTTCTTTTTGATGCGGCACAGGAAAACGCCGTGAAACACTTGCAACGACTTTATGAAGATCTTCAATATAAACCTGTTGAAGTCTCGACGTTTAAGAAGGTGTTAAATCGCTGGAAAAAAGTTTACGCCAAACCTGAAATCAAGCCGGTTAAGGGCTTGTATTTTTGGGGGGGAGTTGGTCGAGGTAAGACGTATTTAGTTGATACCTTTTATGATTGCCTACCGTTTGAAAATAAAATGCGTGTTCACTTTCATCGTTTTATGCATCGTGTTCATCAAGAATTGAAGTTATTAACTGGGCAATCAGATCCACTAAAAATTATTGCGAAAAAGTTTGCCCAAGAAACGCGTATTATTTGCTTCGATGAGTTCTTTGTTTCCGATATTACCGATGCGATGATTCTAGGTACTTTGTTTGAAGAACTGTTTGCTCACAACGTAACTCTAGTCGCTACATCTAATATTATTCCTGATGAATTGTACCGTAATGGTTTGCAGCGAGAACGTTTTTTACCTGCGATTAAATTGATCAATGAGCATACTGAGATTGTGAATGTTGACAGTGGGGTTGATTATCGTTTGCGTACCTTAGAGCAGGCTGAAATATATCATTACCCTCTCGATCAGGAGGCCAATGATAATCTGCATCACTATTTTAAACAGCTTGCCTGCGAAGTAGGTAAAGCGGGCACTTCGATTGAAATTAATAATCGACAGTTAGAAACTGTTTTAGTTTCTGATGGTGTGGTGTATTTCGATTTCTCTGTGTTGTGTGAAAGTGCACGTAGTCAAAGTGATTATATGGAAATTAGCCAATTATTTAACACCGTACTTTTAGCCAATGTTAAGCAAATGGGCAGAGAGAGTGATGATAGCACCAGACGCTTTATTGCCATGGTTGATGAGTTTTATGAACGAAACGTGAAACTGATTATTTCTGCTGAAACGGCGCTTGAAGATTTGTACAGCGGCGGTAATTTAGCTTTTGAATTTAAACGTTGTTTAAGTCGTTTACAAGAAATGCAATCTCATGATTATTTAGCGAGTGAGCACTTACCTTAAAGGTTTTCATTAAGTTCAATGTTGAGCTTACCAATGACAATAAGCCCAACAGTTAATATTTAACATAGACAATGAAAGGAGTGTGCACTAGCGTTAAAAAGTTTTAATACATTAATGTATAAAGCTTACGGCGATACTGAGTGGCGATAGGATCTCCATCAGGTAAAGCTTTTAGCACATCTAACAGCAGCCTTTTACTTTCTTCTTTTGTTTCAGTATTACCTGCTTGAACTAATCGAAATAATATTTTTAAAGCATCCTCATGACGATTCACTTGGCTATATTGCGCGGCGAGTTGATGCTTTATTTCTATATCATCTGGATTATTGGCAAGTTTTGCTTCTAAAGCTTGAATTTCTGGAGAATTAGCAGCTTGGCTAGCAAGTTCAAGTTTAGCAAGTAATGCGTGATAATAACTGTCTTGATCTACCATTTTTATGCTGTCAATGAGATCTTGTGCATCCTCAATTTTACCAAGCTGAATATTTACATCAGCCATTAGCAATTTAATATCAGCACGCTCATTATCAAGTGCATAAGCTTGCTTAATAACGTTAAGTGCTTCGCTAAAATTGCTTTCTGCTAATAAACTTTGGGCTTGGCTAAACAGAATATCTTCTTGTTTCGGTAAATGTTTATCTAAAAAAGTGGCAATGGTCTCATCGGTTTGTGGCCCAGATACACCATCAATCGGTTGACCATCTTTTACCAATACAGCGGTTGGTAAACCCTGAATACCAAATTGCTGAGCGATTTGCTGCTGTGTTTGACAATCAACAGTGGCCATTAGCATCTGTGCTTCAAAAGGTGCCACTTTAGCGGCTAATTTATCCCTTAACTCAACACTCTCGGGGATTTGTTCAGCCCAGAAAGCAACTAAGACTAATTTGTTTTTTGACTCTTCCAGTACTACCTGCTGAAAGTTTTCTAGCGTTATTGAAATCATAATTTATTTACTTTATGTGCCTTTATAAACGGTAATTAGCCAAGAATGAACCATAATAAACCAAAACCCAAAACGAGTCGGTAAATAACAAAAGGCATCATACCTAATTTATTCAAGAGAATAAGGAAGTAATGAATACAGGCATAAGCACTTATAAAGGCAACCAAGCTGCCTAAACCTATGGCCTGCCAGTCAACACCTTCAGCGGATAAAACCAATTTTAAAGTTAAATAGCTGCCTGCCATCGCAATAGCTGGTATTGATAGTAAAAAAGAAAAGCGTGCGGCATTATCGCGAGATAAACCTAACATTAGGCCGATAGTCATGGTGATACCTGAACGAGATGTGCCAGGTATCAAGGCTATCGCTTGTGCTAAGCCAATTAACATTGCTCCTTTAAAGCCTAATTTTTCAATGGGCTTATGAGTGACTCGATGGCCTGCTTTAACATCGGCAAAACCTAATAAAAAACCAAATAAAATAGTAGTTGCTGCTATGACTAAAGCGGAGCGCAAATGCATTTCAATAAAGTCTTTACCAAATAAGCCAAAAAGGCCAGCAGGAATTGTCGCGAAAATTATCCACCAGGCTAATTTGCCTTCAAATAGTGTTTGTTCATTTTGGCTACTTTTAGCAGGACCAATGTTGAGAGTACCTAACCAAGCAACAGCCATAGCACCGAGCTCTTTTCGAAAATACATCATTACCGCTAATAATGTACCTACGTGTACGGCAACATCAAAGCCAAGTCCTTGATCTTGCCAACCTAAAAGTTGTGATGGCAGTATTAAATGCGCAGAGCTTGAAATAGGTAAAAACTCTGTTAATCCTTGCAGTAACGCCAAAATAATAATTTCTAAAGTACTCATGTCATCCTTTGTTTTCGTTAAATTAGTTATATAAACTTATTTTAAATTGTCTGAAAGTGTTTTGTTACCAACAGTTTTCAACAATGTTTAATTTTTGTGTGCTTTTATCATAATCTTGCCATAACTCTTGATAGCTTTTATTAAGCACTGGGTGGTGTAACTCAGGTGCTAATTCGCTTAATGGCAATAATACAAAAGCATTTTTATCAATTTCATCTCTTGGCAGTTGTGCTGGCGTGTCAGTAATTAAATCGCCAAAGAGTAAAATATCAAGGTCTAAAGTACGAGGGCTAAATTTTTTGGCATTAACACTGCGTCCATAGCGGTACTCGATATCACGTAACATCATTGCAGCTTGTGCAAGATTATGTTGGCATTTAAAGGCAACTACCATATTGTAAAAAGGTTTACCGCTAAAGCCAATGGCTTCGCTTTCAAAAAGTGATGATAGTTTCAGTGATGTAAATGGGATATTAAAATCATTGGCGAGTGATTCAAGGGCACACTTTATATGGTATTCGCGGTCGACATTACTGCCTAATGATATGTATATGTCTGTCATTAGTTTGATTGAACTTGAGGTAACTGACCACGTTCAATTTCAACACCAACGGTGTCAGCATTATGAACAGCGCCGGGTTTGCCAATGCTAAGTTGCAACCACGGAATATGGTAATCAGTCATTAAAAAAGTTGCCATACGTTCAGCAAGGGTTTCTAATAAATCGACAGGGTTTTCATTAGCAAACTTTTCAATAGCAGTTGAAATTTCTGCATAATCTAATGTTTTTGCTAATTCATCATTTTCTGCTGCTTGAGCAGTATCCCATGCCATAGCAACATCAATAACAAGTGTTTGTTTTATTTCTTTTTCCCATTGAAAAAAACCTATGGTGGTTTGAATATGCAACCCTTTAATAAAAACTTTATCCATTTCTGTCTGCTATTAACAATTATTACAAAATAAAATGCGAGTTTACCTGCGTGACAGTAGAAAAACTAGCAGTTAACAAGATAGAATGAATAATATTGTTAAATATTTGAAAATTTCTTTCTCTATGCTGCTATTAACCTTTGCCATGATTGTTGTTGCCTATTTAATAGGTTCAATTTCTAGTGCCATTTTAATATGTCGGTTATTAGGCTTACCTGATCCTAGAACGACAGGTTCTAATAACCCCGGTGCAACAAATGTGTTGAGAATGAGTAACAAGCTTACTGCCGCGGTAGTATTATTTTTAGATATTTTAAAAGGTACTGTTCCAGTGTGGGGAAGTTATTTTCTATACGCTTATTTGGGTGAAAAAGAGCCGTTATACCTTGGGTTTATTGGTGTAGCTGCTTGTTTAGGCCACATGTACCCAGTATTTTTTAACTTCCAAGGGGGTAAAGCAGTTGCTACTGCTTTAGGAACATTGTTACCTATAGGATTAGGCTTAGGGGCTTTATTAATTTTAACTTGGATCAGTGTGGCTAAAATAACAAAATACTCAAGCCTTGCGGCTATTGTGACTGTATCTTTGGCGCCGTTTTATGTTTTTTTACTTAAGCCAATTTACGTCTATCCAACACTGATGTTGTCAGGTTTAATTATATTTAGACATAAAGATAATATTTTTCGCCTACTTAAAGGCACAGAAAGCAAAATTTCAACTAACATTAAATTTAAAAAGTAATGTACTTTCATAGGGATTTTATGAAAACAATCACTCAAGCCTTGTTATTTTTTATACTGACATTTTCTTACTCGCAATTGCTGCTTGCGCAACAGTTTCCACCTGCAAGTGTAAATGTGGAGGTGGCGAAAAAAATGTCTCTTGCTCCTGTTGTGTGGGTATCAGGTACTGTGGTAAGTCAAAATGACTCCAGTATTGCGGCTGAAATTTCTGGGCGATTAATTAGCTTAGCTGCTATCGGTGCTCGTGTTAACAAAGGTGATATTATCGCCCGCATTGACGATAAACAGTTGCAAATTCAATTTAAAGAAGAACAGGCTAATGTGTTAAATAGCCAAGCCCATTTACGTTATTTAGAAGCAGAGGTTATACGCAAAACGAAACTTTTTGAACAAAAATTATCGCCGGCAACAGAACTTGATAAAACTATTTCTGAGAGAGATATTGCTAAAGGTGAAGTGGTTGCCGCTCAGGCACGATTAGCAAGAACACAACAAGATTTAGCCTACACACAACTAAAAGCGCCATTTTCAGGCATAGTCGCACAGCGCATTGCGAGCTTAGGTGAGTATGTGAACAACGGTAGTGCCATAGTGCGCCTTGTTGAAACCCTTAACAGTGAAGCCACTGTGTTTGCGCCTATTGTTGCTTATCAATTTTTAAAAGAAGCAAAACAACTTGCGGTTGAATCACCGCTAGGCTCTGGTTTTGCTGATATCAAAACCTTAGTGCCTGTTGCTAATGCTCGCTCTCATTTGATGGAAGTTCGTTTGGATATGTCTACTTTTGACTGGCCAATTGGGTTAAACATTAAAGCTAAAGTTGCTAATGGCCCAAGTACAGTCTCATTAGCTGTGCCTCGTGATGCGTTAGTGCTGCGCCGTTCAGGCGCCAGTATTTTCCGAATAAATAAAACGGCTGAGCAAGCTACAGCAGAGCAGGTACCTGTGAAGGTAGGTGTGGGCATGGATGGCTTTGTTGCTATCTCTAGTGCTTCATCGACAACAGAACTTAATGAAGGTGACTTGATTGTTATTCGCGGTGCAGAGCGTTTACAAAGTGGTCAAGGGGTCGCTATCAAAGAAAATAATCATGAGCTGATCTCAGGTAGTAATCAGCCTGGAAGTAAACAGCCAGGTGGTAAATAATGAATTTAACATCACCAGCGCTAAAAAACCCTACAGCAGTTATCGTTGCTGTCTTAATGGTTGCGTTATTTGGTGTTATTAGCTTATCGAAATTACCCGTACAGCTAACGCCTGATATCAGTAAGCCAGAAATTAGTATCTCAACGTTTTGGCGATCTGCAGCACCAGAAGAAATGGAAGCGGAAATCATTGAGCGACAAGAAGATGTGCTCAAAGGTTTGCAAGGTTTAGATTTACTTACATCAAACTCTAGTCAAGGCTCTGGCAATATAACCCTGCGTTATAAATCAGGGGTCAATTTAGATCGAGCTTTAATTGATGCCATGAATGCGCTTAATCAGGTGCCTAATTATCCTGCTGATGCAACAGAGCCAGTAATCTCTGTTGGTGGCGATAGAACATTTGATGCCATTGCATGGTTCGCATTAAAACCTTTGCCAGATAATGAGCGTGACATTGTTAGTTATCAAGATTATGTCGAAGAGGTTATTCAAACACGTATGGAACGTGTTAAAGGCATTGCAAAAACCAATGCCTTTGGTGGTTTATCTTCAGAATTAAGGATCACCTTTGATCCATATCGAGCTGCCGCGTTAGGATTAAATATTCCTGAGCTGGCAAGTACCTTAGCTAATAATAGTGATAGCTCTGGTGGCTTTAATGAGGTTGGGCGAAGAAAATATACCTTAAGGTTTTCGGGTAAATACGATGCCGAGCAATTGGCGGAAATGGTTTTAGAGTGGCGAGATGGTGAACCAGTACTTTTGCGCGATGTAGCGATTGTTGAACAAGCGTTACAGGATAGAACGGGTATTTTAACACTTGATGGTGAGCCTGCTATTGCAATGAACGCAAGGGCAGAGATAGGGGTGAATGTCATAGATGTAATGACAGACCTGAAAGCGGCGATGAAAGAGCTCAATGAAGGGCCTTTAAAGCGTGCAGGCTTGCAAATGATCCAGATGTCAGATGAAACGATTTACATAAACCGCTCAATGAATCTAGTGCGAAACAATTTATTGATGGGGATCGCTTTAGCTATCATTGTTCTCTGGTGGTTTTTAAGAAAGTTTAGAGCAACGTTAATTGTAGCTATTGCTATACCTATTTCGTTAATTGTCACCTTAGTGGTGATGTATATCACGGGTAGAACGCTCAACATTATCTCTATGGCTGGCTTAGCTTTTGCGGTGGGGATGGTACTTGATGCGGCTATTGTGGTGTTAGAAAATATTGTTCGGCTAAGAGAAAAAGGAGAAGCGCCCGAAAATGCGTCGTTAAAAGGGGCTACACAGGTTTGGGGAGCTCTCATTGCTTCTACCGTTACTACCGTGGCAATTTTCTTACCTATTGCATTTTTAGAAGCCGTGTCAGGGCAATTATTTGCTGATTTAGCTATTACTATTGCGGTAGCTATTGTGGCGTCATTGATCATTGCGGTAACCGTTTTACCTACCGCTGCGCGCAAATTATTAACACAAGTAAATGAAGTTGACCCACATGCTCATTGGTGGCGCAACATAACCAAAGGCATAATGCGTATTACTAGTTCGCCAGCAAAACGCTTTAGTTGGATCTTTGGTTTAATGTTTATTTCTTTTAGTGGTAGTTGGTTACTTTTTCCTGAAATTGACTATTTACCTAAAGGCAATCAAAACCAATTTCAAGCTTTTATTATGCCACCACCAGGGTTAAGTTATCCTGCTGCGCGTTTTGAAATGAGTGATGAGATTAACCGTAGAATAGAACCATACTTAAGTGGTGAAAAAGAGCCTAAAATTGCCCACACTTGGATGGGCTTTTTTGGCAGCTTTGGTTTTATGGGCGGTCATGCTGAAGATGCAGATGATATTGGCAAGATAATACAAATTATTAATACAGAATTTCTGCGAGGCTTTCCTGATACTATGGCCTTTGCCTCACAAGCACAGATATTTCAAAACTTGGGTGGTGGCAGGCGCATAGATGTTGATATCCAAGGTAATGATGTTGATGTTTTACTTAAAGCTGCTCGAATGGGCTACGGTATGATTAGCCAAACGCTACCCGGTGCACAAATTCAGCCATCACCTAGTTTAACGCTTGCTGAGCCAGAGTTAAGAATGATCCCTAATGAAAGGCGTATGGCTGAAGCGGGCTGGACTCGTTCTGAAGTTTCTGCCATTTCACGGTCTTTAGGAACGGGTTTATATGTGGGAGATTATTTTAATGGTCAAAAACGTCTTGATGTTTTTCTTCGCGCCACTGATTGGCAAACACCAGAAGAATTAGCCGCAATTCCTTTATATACCCCTAATGCGGGCATTCAACAAGTTGGCGAGTTAGTTAATATTGAGAGAACCGCTGGGCCTAGTTCTATTCGACGTGTTAACAGGCAGCGTACAATTACCTTACAAGTGACACCACCTGACAACTTAAGTTTAGAAGAAGCGATAGCACAAATTAAAACAAATGCTGAGCCAGCTATTATGGAAGCTTTATCTGCAGACTCTATGGGAGATGGTGCAGATACTTCTACTGTTAATTATCGAGGTAGTGCTGAAGCGTTAACGGAAGCTTTAACAAGCATGAGTCAAAGTTTTGTTTTAGCTTTGGTTATTCTCTATCTGTTAATGTCAGCATTATTTCAATCGTTTAAAGATAGCTTGCTGGTTGTGTTAACCATTCCACTGGCGACTATTGGTGGTCTTGGCTTTTTACAGTTAACTAACCTTATAATTTTTCAGCCATTAGATTTACTGACCATGATAGGGTTTGTTATTTTACTTGGCCTTGTTGTGAATAATGCGATTTTATTGGTATATCAAACACGGTTAGGTGAGAAGGACGGTTTATCTCGTCATGACTCAGTTGAGCAAGCGGTAAGATTAAGACTAAGACCTATCCTGATGAGCACGTTAACCAGTATCTGTGGCATGTTACCTTTATTGTTGGTACCCGGTGCCGGTGCTGAATTATATCGCGGCATTGCAGCTGTTATTGTTGGTGGCATGAGTGTTAGTACAATTTTTACTTTGATTTTCTTACCGAGTTTACTGCAGTTAGGGCGTAAAGAAGTCGCTTAAGGATTAGCGTAAACGCTGACTAGTTACTGAATTATCGAGATACTTAGTTACTAGTCAGCAATTGTTAATGGTAATGTTTGATTAAATCTTAAGAGCAGATAGAGTACAGCTCTTTTGCTTACACTGCAGGAAGAGAGTCTAACGACCAACGAGGTTTGGCTTTGAACATTAAATCGGCATCGGTCCCCGCTTTTAAACGCTGTAAACCTGCATAAGCAATCATGGCACCATTATCAGTACAAAACTCTGGTCTAGGATAAAAAACACTGCCACCTAACTTTTTGGTAGTTTCGGCTAATTTTTCACGCAACGAAGTATTAGCACTTACCCCGCCAGCAATGACTAAACGATTTAAGTTCTCTTGTTTTAATGCCCGTTTACATTTTATTGCCAGCGTATCAACTACTGCTTGTTGAAAGGCTAGGGCGATATCTGCATGCGTTTGTTTAAGCTCAACATCAGATAGCTTTTGTTCATCAACCGTCCCACACTCTTGTCTTACTAAAGTTCCAGCGGCAGTTTTTAAACCACTAAAGCTAAAATCTAAGCCGGGTCTGTCGGTCATAGGGCGTGGCAGTTTAAAACGATTTGGCACACCAGACTCAGCCATTTTTGCGAGTACAGGACCGCCAGGGTAATCTAAACCAAGCAGTTTTGCCGTTTTATCAAATGCTTCTCCAGCTGCATCATCAACCGACTCTCCAAGTAACTTATACTCTCCAATTGCATCAACCCGCACTAACATAGTGTGTCCGCCTGATACTAATAAGGCGACAAAAGGAAAGTCAGGCACATCATCTTCTAGCATAGGAGCTAACAAATGGCCTTCCATATGATGTACTGGTACGGCAGGTAAATCCCAACCATAAGCTAAGCTTCGACCAATAGAACAGCCTACTAATAATGCTCCGACTAAGCCTGGGCCAGCAGTGTAAGCTACGCCATCTAAATCTTGTGGCGTCAGGTTGGCATCCGCTAACACTTCTTTAATTAATGGGATCGTTTTGCGAACGTGATCTCGAGAGGCAAGTTCTGGAACAACTCCACCATAATCGGCATGAACGGCTATTTGACTATATAATCGATGCGATACTATCCCTTTGGGGAGATCGCCTTCGCCATCATCATAAATAGCAATACCTGTTTCATCACATGAGGTTTCAATACCTAAAATTCGCATAAGTTGTAAAGTATCAATTAAAAAGTGGGGCGATTTTACCTGTACTATGCGTATTTCGCTAGTTTATTTACTTAGTCGATGAAATTAACCTTTACATCGTTAAGTGCTTAGCAGTAGAATACGTCACCCATTTTTAATAGAGCGGGTGTAGATAAGGTTTTATTTAGCAAGAAAGTCAGTAAAACTGAAGTCCAACGCCGATTTATATAGATATAGACTAAGGTAAAAAAGTACATGCCAGTAATTAAAGTAAGAGAAAATGAACCATTTGACGTAGCATTACGTCGTTTTAAACGTTCATGTGAAAAAGCAGGAATCCTTTCAGAAGTTCGTCGTCGCGAATGTTATGAAAAGCCGACTTGGGAACGTAAGCGTAAAAAAGCAGCTGCTGTTAAACGTGCTGCTAAAAAAGTTTCTCGTGAGAATGCACGTCGCATTCGCATGTACTAAGAATTCTTTTTAGAATTCCCTTAGTAACCTTCGAGCCTATTAGATGTCACTTCTAATTCAACTCAAAGATGAAATGAAAAATGCCATGCGCGCCAAAGACAAATTACGTCTTGGGGTTATTCGTATGGCATTATCTGCAGTTAAACAAGCTGAGATTGATCATAACACCGAAGCAACAGATGAGAATATTCTTGCGGTATTAACCAAAATGGTTAAGCAACGTAAAGAGTCTATCAAAATGTTTAGTGAAGGTGGCCGTGAAGAATTAGCAGTGAAAGAAGCTGAAGAGGTTAAGGTATTAGAGTCTTTTCTTCCTCAGCCACTTAACGAAACAGAAATTAAAGAACTCATAAATAATGCGATTACAGATACTGGTGCCGCTTCAATGGCTGACATGGGTAAAGTAATGGCAGTATTAAAACCATTAATGCAAGGTAAAGCAGACATGGGCGCAGTAAGCACCCAAGTTAGAGCAAGCTTAAACGCATAGATAGTTGTCAATGTGATTTCGATAAAACCGTAATAACTTCAGTTATTACGGTTTTTTATTCTCTAAAAATTGACATTCTTAAGCGTTGCAATTTATTTTGTGTACAATAAATACTTTCTTTTTTATCACAGGTAATTATTAATTTTATGGCCGGACGCATTTCTCGACAATTTATTGATGATTTATTAGCTCGTGCTGATATTGTTGAACTTGTTGATGCCCGAGTGCCTTTAAAAAAAGCAGGTAAAAATTACCAAGCCTGTTGTCCCTTTCATAATGAAAAATCCCCATCTTTTACGGTAAGCCAAGATAAGCAATTTTATCACTGCTTTGGTTGTGGCGAGCACGGTAACGCTATTTCATTTTTAATGGAATTTGATCGTTTAGATTTTGTCGATGCTATAGAAGAGCTTGCAAGCCACTGCGGTATAGAAGTGGTACGTGAGGAAAATACTGCTAGCCCGGCAGAGCAGCGCCGACAACAACAAATTTATCAGCAAAAGCAAAACGACTATGATCTGATGAGTCAAATCAGTCGATTTTACCAACAACAGCTAAAAGTAGCACAAGATAAAGATGTTGCTGTTAATTACTTAAAAGGTCGCGGCTTAAGTGGTGAAGTGGTTAAACGCTTTGGTATGGGCTATGTCAGTGATGCTTGGGATGGCATGATGAAAGTATTTTCTGCTAATGGCCAAGCGAATCAACAATTAGTTGATTTAGGGATGGCTATTCAAGGAGATAAAAATAGGCCATATGATAGATTTCGAGGCCGAATCATGTTTCCAATACGCGATAAGCGTGGACGGGTGATCGGTTTTGGTGGCAGGGTGTTAGGCGATGAAAAGCCTAAATATTTGAACTCGCCAGAAACACGAATTTACCATAAAGGGCAAGAATTATATGGCCTTTATGAAGCAAAACAAGCCAATAAAAGTCTTGAACGCTTAGTCGTTGTAGAAGGCTATATGGATGTAGTTGCTTTAGCTCAACATGGCGTAGAGTATGCCGTAGCCTCTCTAGGTACAGCAACAACATCTGAGCAACTGCAAACTCTATTTCGTACCGTCAAAGAAGTTATTTGTTGTTACGATGGCGACAGAGCAGGGCGAGATGCAGCATGGCGGGCAATGGAAAATGCCTTACCTTATATGCGCGATGGCTTTTCATTAAAGTTTGTTTTTGTGCCTGATGGCGAAGATCCTGATTCGCTCATTCGCTCTAAAGGGCAGCAAGCTTTTGAAAATATCCTAGCGCAAGCAACACCACTTTCTCAGTTTATTTTTGATAAATTTTTAGAAGATAACCCCGTTAATAGCACCGAAGAAAAGGTGGCATTAATTGATAAACTTCAGCCTTATTTATTGAAAATGCCAGAAAGTATTTTAAAAAATGCAATTATTGATGAAATGGCATCTCGTTTTAGTGTCACCAGTGAAAAGCGGCTGCGCGAATTACAAAAAATGAATGCCAGTAGCCCAAGTAAGCAAGCGGTTAAAAAGAACACTAAAGTAACACCGGTTAGATTAGCTATTGCATTATTGTTAGAACATCCCCATATAGTCAATTCGCTAGCCGATATTTCAGTATTACAGCCTTTAGATATTCCTGGTGTTGCGCTATTAAATCAATTGTTGAGTTTGTGTAAGCATAATCCAGAAATTAAAACACCACAGTTACTCGAATATTTTCGAGGTACAGAGCAAGGCACACAATTAGCCAAGCTAATGTGTTGGCAGCATCACATTGAGGCTGACGCCGCTGAAGAGGTTTTTTTAGATAGTATTGAAAAGTTGCTCAATAATTTTGTTGAACAACGAGCAGAGTTTTTACTTCAAAAAGCCCGTACAGGGAAAATGACTCAACAAGAGAAGCAAGAGTTACAAATTATACTCAATGCCTCTTAGTGAAAATAACCGCTATACTTGAATGAAACAATAGCCTCCAATTAGGACGAAGAAGACTTTTTAATTACTGGAAATAGCGTAAAAATTTAGCTATAATTCGCGGCTTTGTTATGCGGCACTAGTGCTTAGCATTGCTACCCTTATTTATTATATACAGGTGGACACTCGTCAATGGAACAAGCTCCTCAATCAAGACTTAAAGAGTTAATAACCAAAGGTAAAGAGCAAGGTTATTTAACGTTTGCAGAAGTTAACGATCATCTTCCACAAGATATTATCGACTCAGATCAAGTAGAAGACATTGTTCGTATGATCAATGATATGGGTATTCAGGTATTTGAAAATGCACCTGATGCTGATACTTTGATGATGAGTGAGGCCAATACAGATGAAGATGCGGCTGAAGCTGCGGCGCAGGCGCTTGCAACAGTAGAAAGTGAAATTGGTCGTACAACCGATCCTGTACGTATGTATATGCGTGAAATGGGCACGGTTGAGTTATTAACGCGTAAAGGCGAAATCGTAATCGCCAAGCGTATTGAAGAAGGTATTAAAGAAGTACAACGAAGTGTTTCAGAATACCCACCCGCGATAAATTATTTACTTGAAATGTGGGATAACTATGAAGCCGAAGAATTACGATTGTCTGATATTGTCGTTGGCTTTTTAGACCCAGATGCTGAAGATGAAGATGTTGCGGCTGCAGCAACCCATGTTGGCTCTGAGTTATCAAAAGAAGAGCTTGATGACGAAGACAGCACTGATTCAGATGACGAAGATGAAGAAGAAGAAGATACAGGTGTTGATCCAGAGCTAGCACGTGAAAAGTTCACTGCTTTACGTGAAGCTTATGAAAATGCAAACAAAATAATTGAAGCTAAAGGTCGAGGCCATAAAGATGCTGAAGCTGCGATTGATGCTGTTGCTGAAGTATTTAAAGAATTCCGTTTAATTCCTAAGTTATTTGATAAATTAGTGAAAAACATGCGTGGCATGATGGATAGATTACGCGTGCAAGAGCGCTTGATCATGAAGCACTGTGTTATGGGTGCTGGCATGCCAAAAACCACTTTTATTAAAATATTCCCAGGTAATGAAACCTCTAAAGATTGGTTTGAAGCTGAAAAAGCTGCGGGTCATCCTTACTCAAGTAAATTAGCTGACATAGAGTTTGACGTTGAACGCTGTATTCTTAAACTTAATCAAATTGAGGAAGAAACTCATTTAAACATTCACGGTATTAAAGATATTAACCGTCGTATGTCTATCGGTGAAGCGAAAGCTCGTCGCGCTAAAAAAGAAATGGTTGAAGCTAACTTACGTTTAGTTATCTCAATTGCGAAAAAATATACCAACCGTGGTTTACAGTTCTTAGATTTAATCCAAGAAGGTAATATCGGTCTAATGAAAGCGGTAGATAAGTTTGAATACCGTCGTGGTTATAAGTTCTCAACTTATGCAACATGGTGGATTCGTCAAGCAATTACCCGTTCTATTGCAGACCAAGCACGTACTATTCGTATCCCTGTTCATATGATTGAAACCATCAATAAGTTAAACCGTGTTTCACGTCAAATGTTACAAGAAATGGGGCGTGAGCCAACACCTGAAGAATTAGCTGAGCGTATGATTATGCCAGAAGATAAAATTCGCAAGGTATTGAAAATAGCTAAAGAGCCTATTTCAATGGAAACGCCTATTGGTGATGATGAAGATTCGCATTTAGGTGACTTTATTGAAGATGGTAGTGGTGAGCTACCGGTTGATTCAGCTACTTCAGAAAACCTTAAAGGTGCTACTCATGAAGTACTTGCAGGTTTAACGGCTCGTGAAGCTAAAGTGTTAAGAATGCGCTTTGGTATTGATATGAATACAGACCATACTTTGGAAGAGGTTGGTAAGCAGTTTGATGTTACTCGTGAGCGTATTCGTCAAATAGAAGCGAAAGCACTGCGTAAATTACGTCATCCATCTCGTTCTGAGCAACTAAAAAGCTTTTTAGATGGCGAGTAAAAAATTCGCTTAAAAGCTATTTAAAATAAACCCAAAAAAGAGTAAGTTAGTTGAACTAATTTACTCTTTTTTATTTTTAAAACTCAAAGGACATTTATGTCATTTACATCACGCATATTTACACTGCTATTATTAGGAACGTTAGCTTTTACTGCTGATTACAGTTATGCAGTACAAGACAGTAGTTTTGAGATTACCCCGCTTGCAGGTTACCGATTTGGTGGGAATTTTGATGCGAAAACTGATGATGAAGCGGGTATAACCTCGACTATTAAATTAACAGAAGAAGTTAATTATGGGGTGCTATTTGCGTGGAACGTTGATAAAAAGCGTCAAGGTGAATTTTTAGTAACACATAATAGTGCTGAATTCTCACAATTTGATAGTAGTACAATTAGCAATAATAATGTCTCAGTTACTTATGCTCATATAGGGGGGAATGTACCTATTTCAAAAGGTACTGTACCTTTGTATATAACCGGTGGTTTAGGCTTAACTCATTTATCACCAGATGATGCTTTGTTAGATACAGAGACGCGTTTTTCAATGAATGTAGGGCTTGCCACCAAGATACCTGTTACAGAGAATATAAGCTTTAGATTTGGTGGTCGAATTTACGCAACATTCTTTAATTCAAACAGTCGTATATTTTGTGATGAAGAAAGGTGTGATATAGCAATTTCTAGCGATTTGTGGGTACAAAGCGAGGTAAATGCTGGCGTAACCTTCGTTTTCTGATTGCCTTAGTCGTTTAAATTGACTAAGAAATAATCGAATAGCAAATAATACGCAAATAATAATATTCAGAAGGTGACAATAAAATAAAAAATGCTTATACTGCTCGCCGTTTTACAATAGCTTTGTAAAACACTCTATAAATGGCCCCTTAGCTTCGTTTGTATTAGAGGTTAGAGCGCCGCGCGATATAATAGAAAATTTGGCCCCTTAGCTCAGTTGGTTAGAGCGCCCGACTCATAATCGGTAGGTCCTGTGTTCAAATCACAGAGGGGCCACCATTTTCACTCATTCATCGCTAAAGCATTTCTAACGTCTGTTAACCTATTATTAAAAATAACTTAAGTTCTAAATTAGTAAAGTAAATGCTGCTAATACATTGTAGCTGTTAGTAATTGCTCTAAGAAATAGCGGTACTTCGCATGAAGGTAGTATAAGCGCATGTGTACTCCATACGCTTTAGTCATAGTGAATCAGTCTTTTATATCAACAGCTTTACTTCATTAAAATATTTACTGAGCTAATTTTGATTGTAAATATTCTTGAGTGTTTTGATTGGCAGCAGAAACAAAACGCGCTTTAGTTGTTCTCGCAAAACCAATAGATACATTATCGTCTAGATAAACTAATAACAGGTTATCTTTAAACTCGAATTGAAGCTTTAACTTTTCACCTGCACCAGTTATTTCCACTTCATTTACTGGATAAGTTTCACCTTCATATTCAAAAGTTCCTACTATAACTGTATATTTTCCGTGATCAACTAAGGGGTTTATTCCTTTAGTTTTTATATCATTATCTCCACTTTCATCCGCAATACTTTGTGGAATGTAAAAGTATTCTTTGCCATTAGTAGCACTGGCAGATAACATAATTTCACTATTGGCTGATATTTTTAGCACTAGATTTTTAATTTCAAGTACGTCTCTTCCCATTGGGAATGAAAAAAGGGCGTTTTCAATGGGATATTTTGTTTCATCGTCAATTTCGTCATTCCAAAGCCAATAAGCATCGGCTTGCCAATAGCCAACAACGCGCTCTTGTATCGTTTGAGGGGTTAACTTTATATCTACGGTATTCTCACCTTGGATAATGTTGAGTGTTTGAGTGACTTTTTTATAGCCTTCTGCATTAACGGTTATTTGTTGCTGACCAATAGGTAAAGCGATACCAGCTTGATAGCTCGGTTTAATACCTAATAAGGTTATTTTAGCGTTTTCGGGAATTGTGTTAATGGTTAGTTGACCAACAGGTATGGGTTTTTTAATAAGATCAATATGGGTTGTTTGCCCGTTAACTTGGTTTACTAATACACTTTCAGTGATTGATTCATAGCCTTCTTTTTTGACATGGACCTGGTAAGTGCCATATTTAAGTTTGGTTGCTTGCCCTTGTTTTATATCACCAATGCCATCGATAGTAATTAAAGCATCACTAGGTGAGGTGGTTATCGTAAGTGGATGCATTGGCACCATTTTTACTTTGGGTGGCTCTTGGCTACTGGTAAACCAGCCTTGAGTAAAACCATAAATACTTGCTGCAATGATGACAGTTAAGGTTATTAAAAGGCTAATTAAGCCGGTTTTTGATTTTTTAATCGCAACTGATGTGTTGTTTGCATTACTGTGAGCATTGTTTGGCTCACGGTTTATTTTACGGGTACCATCATGATCTGGAGCAGGCTCAGGTTTTGTTTCAGGTGGTGTATCAAAGCTTGTTTTAGGCGAATCTTGTTGGCGGAGTAGTTGTTGAACAGCTACGACTGATTGAGGACGCTGTTTTGCTTTTAAGGTTAAACAAGCCTGTATAGTGTTGATAAGGGATTGACTGTAGTTGTTAGTTGGTAAAGGTTTAATAGGATCTGGTTCATCTTCATTTATTTCATGCTGACGATGACTACTGGTTTCAGGTTTTTCTCCCACAATAAGATGGTACATAACTGCACCAATAGCGTATAAATCAGTCCATGCACCTTGTCTACTTTTTGTGTTGTATTGCTCTGTAGGTGCATAGCCATCACTGACGATAGCACTCATGCTTTTAGATTTTTCACCTATACTTTGGCGCGCGGCACCAAAATCTATCAGCATAGGTTGGCCATTAGCTTTTAAATAAATGTTACCAGGCTTTATATCTCGATGTAGTAAGCCTGACTTGTGTACTTCTGCTAAACCATCAAGTAGAGGTTCTATTATTTCTCGAATTCGCCCTTCACTCATATTGCCATTGAAATGGATCTTTTTCAGGTGTTCATCGAGTGCTTCACCTTCAACATATTCCATTACTAAATAGGCTGTGCCATTAAGCTCGATAAAGGTATGTATTCTGACGATATTAGGGTGGCTAAATGTCGCTAAGGTTCTCGCTTCCTCTAAAAACTTTGTTAAACCATATTGATAATCTTCACTCACATTTGTGCGCGGCATAACTGTTTTGCTGTCTTGAGCACGCGCCGCTAAGTCGACGGGTAAAAACTCTTTAATAGCAACTAAACGATGTAAACGAGTATCTTCAGCTTTATAGGTGATACCAAACCCGCCTTCGCCAAGTACCTCTATTACTCTAAATTCAGCAATTTCATGCCCAGGAGGTAATTGATAATTTACTTCTTGCATTGATGTGCCTCTTTTATACGTTTTTTCGGAAATTTAAGTAGCTGATAACAAGAAGTCATGTGAAAGGAAAAACTGAAGCCTTTTACATCTTTGTATCAATTGAAAATAATATATTAACAGCGTTTTAAAATTGATAAAGCTAATTTATCAATGATTTATGTTTAGTTGTGGTTGGAGTAGTGAAGTGAAAAGCCGGATTTTTAAGACTTAAAACAAAAACGCACCAAAGTATTAGTTTGGTGCGTTTCAAAAATTAATATTTGTACTCAGGTTATTTTTTTCTTAGCTGTCTAAAGCCTAAGCCAGCTAATCCTAAAGCAAATATGGCGGTTGTTGTAGGCTCAGGAATAGGGGTAGAGTTGAGGGTAATAGTTGATTGCCTAAAGGTTGAATCCACATAGTCATCACCATCAAAAATGTAATCATTAAAGCTTTCAGACAAACCTATAGTCCATGCGCCTGCAATATTACTAGGACCATCTAATACATCGAAAGTACCAACATATGAATAGGTTCCCGATGAATTTGCCCAACCAAAATCTACACCAGTAAATAATTTACTAAAACCTGAATCGACATGCGTCAGTGATATTTCAGTTTCGCTACCCCATGATGCATTGAAGTGTTCGACATTAAGATCAAAAGAAATAGAGTCTAATGCACCAGTATCTGATTCGTTGTAGCTTATTTCATTTACTATGCCATTTGAGTCTTCACCAGTAATGTCAATTACCCCAGCGTGGGCTAAATTTGTATAACACCCTGCTGTTAGTAACAAGCTAGGTAATAAGGTTTTTAAAAACTTCTGTTTGATCATAATTGTACTTCCTAAGATGGGTTACATATCTTCTTTTAAACAAGCAATATTCAAGCCACACTTTAAAGGTCTTTGTTTTCAGCTAGTTACGTGTTATACCTTAATGTGAGTGTAAAAAAGTCAGACAACTAATATCTATATTTGTTGGGTTGTTATGTTTGATTTAATGATATCTGAATTGTTTGATTGTTTAATTGCCTCTTCGGCTTGCTTACTGCTTCTAATATGCCGAGAATCTTGCGTGTTAATATTGATTATTGGCTTTTTCTTATTGATTTTACACTCTACCCAATTTTGTTGTGCCATAGCCTCTAAAGCTTGAATACAAGCGCTAAATGTTAAACTCTGGCGAGCAGGCGGAATTTCTTTTGCTATTTTAGTTTTCAGTGCATTTAAAATAACAGAGATATCGGAAGTTTGTTTTAAAATTTGGATTATGGTTTGATAATAACCAACTTGGGGAAGTACATTTGTACCGCGCTTAATACAGGGAACTTGGATGATCCTGCCATTGACAAGGTTTCCTGCCATTGTTGATTTCGCACCTTTGGTGTTTAGCTTAAACTTGTTAAAACCAGAAATCTTCATTTGGGTTGAGCGATCATGTCGATCAAATTTAGTAAGTAACTGTCGCGTTGAGGTGATATCAAAAGAGCCAAATGTTGCTAAGCCTAATTGCTCTGTAGTAAAGCCCCCCTGACTTAGCCATTGCCATGCCTTTTCAGGGCTTAGTTGCAAGCCAGCTTCTTTTGCTATAGCAACACAGTTTTCTTTTAAGTCTGTAAAGCAACCATTGGCTGCATACCAATATTGAGCAAACTTGATATGTTGTTGAATATTATCCCGCGTTTTATCATTGTACCGCTCAGTAAGCCATTGTTTATCAAGTGAACCATGCTCTAACTCTAATATTGTGTAGGCGACTTCTTTTGCAGAACTATGAGCTAGACTCATTCCTGCGGCTAATATGGGGTCTGCAAATCCCGCGGCTTCGCCACAAATAAACCAATTATCGCCTGTTAACCTATCTGATAAATGAGACCAATCTTTTGTGATGCCAATATTGCCTTCTGGCTTAGCATTATCCAATAAACTGGCAATATCTTTTTGTTCTTTAATTGCTTCTAAGTAAAGAGATTTTGCCGACTTGCCTGTTTCTTTTAAATAGCTTGCTGGGCAAATTAATCCAATTGATGTGCGAGTCTCCCCTAATGGTATAAACCAAATCCAGCCATAAGGTAAACTTCTTACTTGAACTCGTGTTGCGCCTTGTCCTATTTCTAAGGCCCAATCTGCATTTTCCCAATAATCCCATACGGCAATATTACGTAATTCATTAGGTGCCCAACTTTCAATATCAAAAGTTCGTCTAAACAACCCTGAGACACCTGTCGCATCAACATAATATTTTGCTTTTACAATACTGTCGTCATTGAGCTGTACTCCAGTAATACTATCGCCATCGCGGAGTATGTTTTTTATGCGCGTATTTTCGTGTACCTCAGTACCTAATGATTCACTGTGACGTAATAAGATATTATCGTAGATAGCACGATCTACTTGGAATGCGGTATATTTACGTTGCCCTTCATAAGTTGATGGGCGTGGCTCATCTTGCCAATCTTCAACAGGATAAAAATCAAAATCCCATTTTTCATTGTCCTTCCCCCAAGTGTAGGACGCACCAATTTTTATAGGAAAATTTGCCGCTTCAACCTTTTCCCAAACGCCCATTTCATCCAATATGGGACTAATTGAGGGTAATTGACTTTCTCCTACGTGATCTCGAGGAAAGGTGTCTCTTTCAAATATTGTTACTGATAGTTCTGGTTTATATTTTTTTAATAATGAAGCAACAGTAGTTCCAGCAGGACCACCACCTATAATAATGACATCAAGCATTGAGTCTTCCATTAAATTTAAAGGTTATTTTAGCGCGTTTTCTATAGCTTACTATAGGATGATTGCCATTAATACCATAAATAAATTATATTATTTTTCAATTGCTTGTGAGTTTTTTGTTTGGTTTTAATCAAGTTTTTGGTGAAGAGTTTAGTTCTTGATTGGTGTTGCTATATTGTGGGTTAGAATTGCACAGGTAGAAGCTAGAAGGTTGTAGAACAATTAAAAAGAAATTATTCAGCTCACCCCTAAAACCAATCAGGATGACTAAGGAGTGAGCTTTATATTGGTTTACTAACTACTTTTTATAAGTCGCTACAACGTTTTCAACACGTTCATTTGCTTTTTGAGCATCTTCAGCAGCTTGCTCAGCAGCCATTTTAGCGGCTTTTACATCTTCTGTTATCTCTTTATGCTGAGACTGTAAGTCAGCAATATCAGTATTTAATGAATCTACTTTAGAAGATAACGAGTCTACTTTGTTAGTTAGGCTAGTAATGTTTCCTTCTAATTCATCTGTATTAGCACAAGCGGTTAATCCAAGCGCTAAAGTAATAATAAGTGATTTGTTGAGTAAGTTTTTATTTAACATAATGATATCCCTAGTGTTGTGGTTCACCGAGATTATGACACAGATAATGCACTTTTGACAAAGTTGTTACATATTTGTTAGTACTTTGGTTAAATTTCGTCTAAAGCGTTGCGTTTTGGTCATTTTATTTATTAACGTGTTCGACGAGTTCTTCCATTAATTTTCTTTTAATTTCAAGCTGTTGTTCAGGTTGTAAATCATACTTCAGTGCTAATACTTGATAATCGTCAGGTGCTAAACTAACTGTTAAGCGAGGTCGTTTAGGGCGTTTGTTGATGGGTAAGCCTAAAATGTCACGAATTTGATCTGATGGGCTTAACCCAGCTTCCAAAGCTTCTTTTCGAATAGATAACTGAATTTTTTCGTCCATATCAAAAGCTACTTGTACAGCTTTCATGGCTTTTACCGACGATTGCCACTTGTCAGGCATTTTTTTAGTCATAGTCTTCTCTCTATGGTCGAATGCTTAGCTTGCTGGGTACATATCAATAATGTCAGATGAGGGTCTAAATAACGTTAAAAACACTTCAGTATCGCCATCTTGCCATACTTCAACATCAATCCCTTTACTCTGATCTTGGTTATAAAGCTGATAAAGCTCAAAAGGTTCGCCACTGTCTTTACCTTCATAAGAGGATAAATTCTCGCTGCGGTGATCTTTTCGGTGGAAGTAGCCCACTTTAGCAAAGGTGCTTTGTTGGTACTCTTCATCACTCCACATGTTAGTGTGTGAGTTGTCTTGTTGGCGTGTTAAGAAAGCTTGGCCTGGTTCGTCGAAAACTTGTGAGAAGGCTTCTAGATCAAGCAAGGTTTCTATATCTTCATGCTCAAGTTTGATTGAAAATTTAAGCTCTGTGGTATCGTCAACTTCGAGTGATAAAAAGAGTATACGATCACTCGCCCCTTGAAGTGTCCATTCGATTTGATTGCTTTGTTCGAATTCATAGGTGTTTACAGCCGTTATTTGCAGCTGTTGATTTCTGAGATGTTCAGGTAATGCAAAACTATCAGTTAAGACAATAATATCACCTGCAAGTAACTCATTAACTTGAGTTAAGGTGCGCTGAGGTTGTTCAGTTTTGGAAAATATCTTTTTGAAAAAGCTCATTGTTGATACCGCTCTATAGTAAAAAGGTGACTAGCGCTTGCTAACCACCTTTAATAATATTTACTTTTGTTTTGCTTTAATTCTCTCTAATACTGAGTTGGCAGAGTTGTCTTGTGAGCCAATGCCAGCAGCTTTTAACTGAGCGGCTAGTGAAGAATCTGAATTTTCAGATTCTAATACTTCAGCAGCTTTCATTTTATCATCAAATTTTTGCTGCTTAGCTTTTATACGCTCTAGTGAATCTTTAGCGTTTAAAAGTTTAGAGTTACTTGATGAGAAGTTATCAGTAATTGCTGATGTTGCCTTTTGTACGCTTTCTGTGGTTTTTACCATAGATAATTGGCGTTTATGTTCAGCAACCTGTCGTTCGCTTTTCTTCACCAATTCTTTTAATCGGTCAGCATTGCCGGTATAGCTAGCAAGCGCATCTTGTTGGGTTGCTAGTTCACTTTCAAGGCTAGCAATTTTTTCTGCGACAGCTAAGGCGAGTGTTTCGTCACCTTTTTCTAATGCTTGTCCGGCATAACCTTCATGCTCAGTAATTTCGCGTTGTAAGCGATCAACTTCACGTTGTGCAGACATTTGCTCTGCCATTACACCTGTTAAATCACGTTTGGCTTTAGTTAAGTGATTTTCAGCATCGCGAATTTCTTGTTCAAAAATACGGGTGGCATTGGCGTCAATAATAGCTTCGCCTGCTTCAGAGGCACCGCCGCGAATTGCTGTCATAATTTTTTTAAATATACTCATTTTTTTCTCCTAATAAGGTGACATTGTGGCTAGTGTGTTGGCTTAAACTAGGTAGTCACTCATATCATCAATTACTTCAAGGGCATTGTTACTTAATACGGCTAATTCATGTTCAATATCACTAAAACTGGAGTTGATAGAGAGTGCACCAAAAATAACGTATTTATCGCCAATCTTTGAAAAAGATGATAGTGGCATTGGGATGTTCATCTCTAACATGCTTTCGTGCATAGCACTTATGCTGTCAGGTTTAACTTCATCGCTTCCCCAAAGGTAGCTAATACAAAGTATTTGATCTTCGGTTACCGAAACAAATACTGGTAGCTCTTCACGACCTAAAATAGTAATTTGCAGTACGTCAACTTCGCCTGATATTGGTTGGCAATCAAAGCTCATTCCTGTGTCTGAATTGTCAGCCAAGCTATTTAAGTGATCGGCTATAGTATGAATATTCATGTATTTCCTATCCTTTATTTCTAAACGAAAAGTATTTTAGATGACATATTATGTCTTCTAGGTTCAATTTAGCAGCTTGACATATTATGTCAAGCTTTTATTTGTTAGTTATTTTTACAAGGTTTATAGCTAGTTTAGCCCTTGTTGATCTTGCCAAGCTTTTTGATGGAGCTGATAGATAGTATGGCTGCCTAAAATATTTATGTTTATATTTTTTGCATCGTCATAAAAATTGTTAGGGAAAACAAAAGAAGCTTTAAGAATATCTAAATTTAGCCATTGATGTTTTACCGGCAATTTATCCAACTGCTTTAACCTATTTAAAGGGCTTAAACCCATTTTTGCGGCAATTGTCCAGCCCCACTCTCCAAAGCTTGGCACATTATCATGGTATTGTTCAACGTGAGCAAAATTAGCTGCGCTAAGCGTTTTGCCTATAGAAATAAAAGAGGGTTTAGCGTGATAAGGACTGGTTGATTGTATAGCTATTAAGCCATCACCTGACAAGAGTTGATTTAATCGAGCATAAAAATTTACAGAATAAAGTTTGTTTAAATCAGGGTGGCTAGGGTCTGGTAAATCGACAATGATCGCATCGAAAACTTTCCCTGTTTTTAGTAGTTCATTAATGGCGATAAAGGCATCTTCCCGGATGATGTTAACGCGCTTATCTTGCAAGCTTTGTTGGTTAATCCCTAATATTTGCGCGGCAAGTCTTGGCGGTAAGTGATCTTTAGGAAATTGAAAAATATCAATTAATTCACTGTCTAAATCAATTAAGGTAACATTTTTTGGATCATACATAAGTATGTCTCTTAGTGCTAAACCATCTCCACCACCAATAATTAAAATGTTGTCTTGACGAGCTGAGCCAGCCATTGCCGGCGCCACTAAGTAGTCATGATAAATATGTTCATCTAATGACGAAAACTGTAACCGGCCGTTAAGGTAAAAGTTAATTATACTGGCTTGTGGTATACCTGAAGTCACTCCCATGTGTCTTTCGGTAAAGGTTAGCTGCTGGTAGCGTGTTTTGTCGCTATAAACCACTTTATCTAAATACAGCAAGCTATTCATTTGGTTTAGCCATTGATTGCCGTGATTGAATATAATGACAACAACCACTGCAAGTACTATATGTAAACTCAAAAAGGTTTTGCGAAAGTTAAGCTTATGCCAGTAGCGCATAATGAAAAAGCTACCTGCCACTAAGTTAAGGCTAGCGGTTAAAGCCGCTGCTTTTGAAATATCGATACTTAATAAGAAAATAACCCAGATAGCAGCGCCTATGCCTGCACCAATATAATCAGCGCCATAAATAGTGCCTAAATTGTTGGCTAAGTGCTTACCGTGAACTTCTTCTCTAATTCGAGCGATTAACGGAATTTCCATACCGATAAAAAAGCCAAGCACTACACCAAAAAAGTAAGGACTATTGAAGGCTAACCAGCTTAATTGTTTGAATATGCCACCACGTGGCAGAACATCGGGAGGTAAAGCAAACGTGTCAGCAACAATCGTGGGTAATAGTTGAGTAAAAGCGATCAACGCACCAATAATTAAAATGGCACACGAGCCAAGCAGGGCAATAATGAGCTCTAAATAGACAAAACCATTATAAGCACAACGTACTTTGCGTGCTGCAAATGCCCCAAGGCCCATCGATACTATCATTAAGCCAATCATAGTGTAGATAGTGCTTTCCATAACGCCTAACACACGGCCAGCATAATGGGATAGTAAGTATTCGTAGATTAATCCACAGCCAGCCAAAACCGCCATGGTGAGAATTAATAAGCTATCATCGAGCAGATGATTTTTTTTGGCAAGTGAAGTGTTCAATAGATTTGGCTACTGTTTATGCGTGATGATAATAGACGAGCATGCATTTGTGTGCTTTTAAATATTGCACACAAATGCATGTAAAAATTCTCTAGTTATTTTAGGCCATTAGCGCTGTCAAAATCAGCGCAATAGCAATACTGGTAGCCATTTCAATACTGGCAACCCCAATATTATGTTGTTGGTCCACTTCTTCTACCAAGTTGATACCCCATAATACAATGCGTTTAGCTAGCGCGGTGAGAATGGCAACTAATAAAGTCATAATAACGCCAAACACTAGCCAACCAATAAGATTCATTACTAAGGTTTCAGGGCTATACACTAAAAAGTAACTAGCAGCAGTAACCGCCAGTGCCGTACTAATGACTTGGCCGCTATAACGAATAGCGAGAGCAAGTTGACCATTACTTAATGCTTCTTGTAAGCAGTCTTCTTGGTTATTTTTGGCATAAATTTTTTCACGAATACGTGTCACAATCACTAATACTGCTTGTGCAACAACAAAGCCACTAGTAATAGCGATAAAGGTGGCGAGGTCTAAACCGTCTACCCAAAGTAAAACCGCACGAATGATTATGGCAGTGGCGATGGCTCCAGCAGCATCAACAATACCTATGGTAAGGTTTTGATTTTTGATCAAGGCATTTTTATCTAAATGTTGTAAGGCAATTTTATCATGAATAATACGACCAACTTTAATCAGTAATAAGCCGTAAACCCCGTAAGCTAACATACCTATAATTTCCATTTGGTAGCTTTGGGCATTTTCACCGGTAATGGCACCTGTTAATACGATACCTAGCGCTAAAATACTGCCTGCAACGCTAACTCCAAAAGCGAAGTTATCTTTGTGGGCTAATTCTTCAGTACTATTAACTTGGCTACTGACCCCGATAAAATATCGCATAGCACCCAATAGTATGATGGCAATAGTGACATCAATCGCTAAAAAAATAAGTAACTCCTGATTAACACCGACGAGTTCAATTAATGTGTTCATATTTACTTTTTTCCTATCTCTTGTTACTTGCCGCGACGAAAGCTGCGTGAGGTATTGGTGTTAGAATTTCTAAAACTAGATGTTTTGCTAAATTTTGATTTATTGGCATAACTGCTTTTTTGAATATTGTTACTTCGAAAACGATTAGCGCTAGTTTGAGCTGTTTTACTCTGACCCGATAAACTTGAAGAGCCTGCACGATTTTTACTATACGGGCTGGTAAATTTTTGCCCGCGACTAGCAAATGACTTTTTAGTGCGAGTATCTAGTGCTGTTTGTTTTTTTAGCTGGTTAGGTGAGCTATAGCGAGTTCTGCCATAATCATTGTAATAACTATAATTTCTGCCCCTGCTCCAGTCGTTGTAATAAGTACGTCGACCGAACAAATCACCCATCATAGAATACATGCCGTACCATGCCCAAAAAGACATACCGTTGCTACCGGTTTGCCATTGACCATAACTTGGGTTACCAATGAGTTGCTCACCCGTACCAAAATCTTGCGCATTATTTGCTCTTTGGCTTTGTTCTTTTGAAAGGGCATTGATGCGAGGTAGTTCACCCTCTGACATATCTGCGAGGACATTTAACGGGTCGCTTAAGGCATCGGAATATAAAACCGGATCAGCCGCTTGATAAATATTTAGTAATTCATCATATAACGCTTGAGAAGAAGAGAACATTTGTGGCTGGGTTTTAGCGGTATTTACACGATCTAACAAGGCTAAATACATAGGGCCATTAATACTGGCATCTTTTCTAAATTCGTTGATTAAAGGCGCCAACTCAGGTTTTTTATTCGCTACTTTATCGGCATATTGCTGAATTAAATTGGCATTGCGAACTTGCCCTGAGGATAAAGCATTACCAAGCTGGTTTACTCTTTGCTCAGTTAGCGGTAATTGCTGCTGTACTTGCTCTTTAACAGGGTCGCCACAGCCAACAAGGACTAGTAAGGAGAAAACAGCAAACCAATTCATAAATCGGCGATAAAAAGGGGTTTTTAGCTTTTGCATTGCTGCTATCATCTCCTGAAGGTGCTAAATTAACAGTTAACATGCTTAATTGATATTAATAGCATTAATGACATATTATGTCTAATGGTTATTGGTAGCATTGATGTAGCTGTTTAGTCCCAAGCTATAAATATTGGCGCATCAAATGCTGTTTTAGATAAACACTTGGTTAACTAAGTAAAAGGATCGCTTGTGTCTTCTTCACCTCTGTCTCGTTTAGATGATAATGACTTACTAAAACAACAGCAATTAAAAAATTGGCAGCAATTTTCCCAACAACACCCTGAAAGTTATCAACAACTTAGTAGTCAGCAATTAGCACATTTTAAACTTGCTGTCTGTTTAAGTGATTTTATTTTACAAAGTGCTTTACAAGCGCCTGATTTAGTAGTTGAATTATTTGAAAGTAATCTTGTTTATCAACAATCTCTTCCTAATTACTATAAATTGCTCAGCGAGCAGTTAGCAGCGTGTCACGATGAGGTACAATTACACCGACTATTACGACGTTTTAGATTGCAGCACATGGTCAATATTGCTATTGCTGATTTGGTGTTGGATATAGAGTTAGACGCTTCCTTGGCGCGATTGTCAGCACTGGCTGATGCTTTAATATTGGCGAGTTTATCCTGGCTTAGCCAGTTTTGTGAAAATAAATGGGGTGTACCCACCAATGCAGAAGGCGAGGTTCAACCATTATTGGTTTATGGTATGGGCAAGCTTGGCGGCAAAGAACTTAACTTTTCATCAGACATAGATCTAATTTTTGTCTATCCTGAAAGTGGTGAAACGCAAGGTTGTCGACGAAGCCTTGATAATCAACAATATTTTACTCGTTTAGCGCAAAAGCTCATTACTTCACTGCACCAACATACTGCTGATGGTTTTGTTTATCGTGTTGATATGCGTTTGAGGCCCTTTGGTGAAAGTGGTCCACTCGTCTTAACCTTTAATGCCATGGAGGATTATTACCAAGAGCAAGGTCGTGATTGGGAACGCTATGCTATGTTAAAGGCACGTTTAATTGGTGAGGGGAAATATCACCAAAAACTGTCCACGTTATTGAGACCTTTTGTTTATCGTCGTTATATCGATTTTAGTGCTATTGATAGTTTACGCCGAATGAAAATGATGATTTCACAAGAAGTCAGACGTAAGCAGCTGGTGAATAACATTAAACTTGGCGCTGGCGGTATCCGTGAAATTGAGTTTATTGTTCAGGTTTTTCAGCTTATTCGTGGTGGTCGAGTTAAAGCATTACAACAGCGAAGTTTATTAACCGTATTGCCAGAGCTGGTTATTGCAGGAGAAATTCAAGAGCATACCAAGCAGATACTGGAAAACGCCTATCGTTTTCTACGTCGAGTGGAAAATATCATCCAAGCCTTGGCGGATCAGCAAACGCAAACCTTACCAGATGATGAACTCGATAAGCAGCGTATTCTCTATGTACTTGGTTTTGATAGCTGGTCTGAGTTTATGCAAGTGTTAGAAGATCACATGAACAGTGTTCACATGCAATTTGAGCAACTTATTGGTGCAGAGTCTCCTAATCATCAAGCAGTCGATGAGCATTGGAGTACTTTATGGCACAGTCGTTGGAGTGATGAAGAGTCTATTGCTTGGCTTGAACAAGATGATCACGGCGTTCATAGCTGGAACAGTGAAAAAGTATGGCACTTGTTGGCTGATTTTCGAGCGGATGTCACAAAACGTAGTATTGGTAACCGAGGTCGCCAAGTACTAGACAAACTTATTCCTCAGCTGATTTGTCATATTCAGAAAGCGAAGCAAGCTGAATTTGTACTTGAGCGAGTACTCCATGTTTTTAAAAAAATCGTCACGCGCACTGCTTATTTAGAGCTGTTATTTGAAAATGATGGCGCATTAAAACAGCTTATTCAATTATGCCAAGCTAGTCGCTGGGTAACCGAATACATTGCCAAATATCCAATACTTTTAGACGAGTTAATTGATCCTAAACTATTACGAAATTCCCCTAAACTATCTAGTTATGCTGTTGAATTACGTGAAAATATGTTGCGTATACCTGAAGAGGACTTAGAAGCGCAAATGGATGCTTTGCGATTATTTAAGCAAGCGCAACAATTACGTATTGCCGCCGCTGAAATTGCTCAGGTACTTGATGTTGATCAAGTCAGTAATCATTTAACTGCTTTGGCGGAAGCGATAGTTGCTGAAGTCATCAACTTAGCTTGGCAACAGGTCAGTGCTCGCTTTGGCGTACCAACATCAACTTTAGGTGGTGATGATAAAGGTTTTGGGGTTATAGCTTACGGAAAAACTGGTGGAAGTGAGCTCAGCTATGGCTCAGATCTTGATTTGGTTTTTGTTCATCATAGTACACAAGATGATATGACAACAGGCTTGGCCAATGGCGATAAGTCTGTATCGGCAACTCAGTTTTATATTAAGTTAGCGCAACGTATTATGCATATTTTTAATACGCGCATGAACAGTGGTATTTTGTATGAGTTGGATATGAGGCTTAGACCTTCGGGTAATTCGGGAGTGCTTGTTACCCATATTAATACCTTCGGGGAATACCAACAACAAGATGCTTGGACATGGGAACATCAAGCCCTCGTTCGAGCTCGTCTTATTTTTGGAAATGACACACTAAGACAGGAATTTTCCGCGATACGTTTGCAGGTTTTACAACAAGAAAGAGACGTAGAACAGCTTAAGGTTGACGTAGCTAAAATGCGAGAAAAAATGCGTAATCATCTTGATAAGTCGACGAATGAACTCATGGATATAAAGCAAGGACAGGGAGGCTTAGTTGATATTGAGTTTTTAGTCCAATATTGGGTGTTATCTCATAGCTATAAAGATAAAGCACTCGCAAAATACAGTGACAATATAGGAATTCTTAAACAGCTTAGCTCGTTAGAGATTATATCAACAGATGAGCAAGCAATGTTAACTACAAGTTATCAACAACTGAGAAGCTTTTCTCATCAAGCTACCTTACAAGCTGAAGACTTGTTGATATCAAAGACATCACTGGCGACTCGAGATAATATCATCTCACTTTGGCGACAAAACTTAGGCTAGATTTGTTGGTGCTTACTTATTTTGAATGCTATTAATATCTTGCTTTTGGAGCTAAAGGAATACATTCCTCGTCAAGGTAAGTAGGTGCTTCATTGATAAACACTAAGGTGCGTTGGCGATAACAAAAATAGCTGACTATGCCTTCAGAAAAGTGTCCTGAAACAGCTTCTCCTACTTGATAAGCTGTTTTGAGGATATCTTTTTCGATACGGAAGGGGTCTTTCACAATAAAATCTCTGTTTAGCCACCAAATAACTTCTAAACCATCTTCAGCCGCATATTCGGCTAACTTTTGATAAAGGGTTTCTTTTTTTCTAAAAGGACGTGAAGCTGTCGTACCATGCCAAGTTTTACGGTAGGGGCGGACAACCATTTCTCTCGCTTGTAAAATTTTGACTAAATCGCCTTCAGGCTCGGGTAAGAAAATAATGTTATTGCGTATTTTGGGGCCGTCATCATCCATACCGCTACCATAGATCTTAGCGTAAAAATTTGACAAGCCTTCAGCGGCAGCATTGTCTAATTTTCTACCTTGCTGATATTTGAGTTCTGGCTTACTGCTTGTTTCAGCTGGAGCAGGCGCAGGTTGAGTGTTTGATGAATTATCTAATGACAGTAAATAATCTTGATTAGCAAAAAAAGCCCATGCTAAGCCAATCAAGAAAATTGCTAAAATAATATTTCGAATCCAAAAACCCATAATGTTCTATATAACCTATAAAATTTATATTTTCTCGCCCGTTAGCTTAGTTATATCATATTTTTTTATTTATACAATGATGGTGCATCAGGATCAGGACGTGTTTTAAACCGTCTATGCAGCCACATATATTGCTCTGGTTTTTGAGCAATGGCTTTTTCTAGTTCTTGGTTAACACGAATTAAATCGGCTTCATCATCTTTCGTAGGGAAGTTTTCTAAAGGAGGTAGTATTTCCAGTGTATAACCGCTGTCATCATCATTTCTGGTTGGGATGATCACCATAGTGTCTACATTTTTCTGTCGGGCGAAAATGAGTGTGCCAGTTGTTGTTGCAGCATCTTTTACACCAAAAAAGGGAACAAACAAACTTCGGTTTCTGCCGTAATCTTGATCAGGTAAATAAATACAGGCTTCGCCGTCTTTTAGTGCTTGAATGAGTCCTTTTACATCACGTTTTCCTAACATGTATTTATTAGATCTTCCTCGGCCTCTAAATTGAAAGTACTCCATTAAAGGATTGTTATGAGGGCGATAAAAAACCACCATAGGATGGCCGTAACCAACACCACGCGCATTCATTTCAACACTTAAATAATGCATGGCAAGTAACAAAACACCTTTGCCTTGCGCTTGTGCCTTTTCAACATGCTCAACACCGAGCACTTTAACTTTGCGCTTTACACGCCAGTTTGGCCACCACCAGCCCATGCCTGTTTCAAGTAAGGCAATGCCGGTATTTTCGAAGTTTTTTTTCAGAATGCGTTGACGCTCTTCCACACTCATCTCTGGAAAGCAAAGTTTTAGATTAGTATCAGCCACATGTTTTCTTTTTGAACCTATTTTAAACAGTAGTCGGCCAATGATACGTCCTAACATTAATTGCCACTTATAAGGTAACCAAGAAATACTGTAGAGAATTAAAACGCCAAGCCAAGTAAGCCAATACTTAGGTAATAAAAATGACAATTTAAAGTTGGGTTGTAAAACTTTATTTCTGCTCACTATTGCTTCTCAAATGATATCGAAAGATTAGGCTGGGGCTGATTATACCTAAGTTGCCTTTAATTAGTATAACTTGTGTTAACAAAGCTAAGTTTGACGTAGAATAACGCCAGATTTTTATGAGGGTGTGTTTATAAAATGACAAGTAGCAATGCAACAACACTGAAAAATGAAGAAGTTGAATTAATTATCGGCAATTCTAATTCAAATTTTTCAGGTGTTACTTCTACTATGTTGCAGGTATTGTCTGAGCAACAAAAGCTTATCAATTTACGGGTGATGGGAAAACATCATTTGCCCGATCAGTCACTTAATATTAGCTTTTGGCAAGTGGTTAAAATGTGTCGTAAACCATTGTCAGATGGCCGTTTTCGTATTTTTCATGCTCGTCGTGTTGATGAAATGATCCAAGCGTTAATACTAAGGTATGTTTTTGGCGCAAAAATTAAAATTATTTTCAGCTCTGCTGCTCAGCGAAAGCGTTCAGGATCAACTAAATGGTTAACGGATAAAATGGATGCGGTATTAGCTATGTGTAATGCCTCAGCTAGTTATTTACATAAAGCACCTGACGCTATTATTTATCATGGTGTTAAAACAGATGTTTATGTGCCACCTGAAGATAAAAATACAGCATGGCAAGCTTTGTCTTTATTACCAGAGTCAGTTAATCCTCAACAATACGGTATTGCTATTTTAGGACGTGTTAGAAAACAAAAAGGGGTTCACCTTTTCGTTGAGTCCTGCATAGAAATACTCGATAAGCATCCTGATTTTACTGCCGTTGTTGTTGGCGCGATTAGTAGCAGTAATGAAAGTTTTGTAAAAGAGCTGCAAGATAAAGTTGCTCAAGCTAATTTAACCGATCGTATTATTTTCGCTGGAGAGCAAGACTTTGCTGATATTCCTAAAATATTTAGCGCTTTATCGCTTGTTGTTGCGCTAAGTGACAATGAAGGTTTTGGGTTAACTGTTTTAGAAGCAATGAGCAGTGGCGCAGCCGTACTTGCTAGTGAGGCTGGGGCGTGGCCAGAAGTGGTGCAAGAAGGTGAGCATGGTTACGTCGTTCCAGTGAATGATTTGCCTGCTGTTATTGAAAAAATGGATTTATTGTTGAGTGACCCTCAAAAACTTGCCCAAATGGGCGTGAAAGGCAGAGAGCATGTATTACAGCATTACTCGGTACAGCGAGAAGCTAAACAACTGGTTGAGTTTTATCAAACCTTAATGTAACCCGTTAATAACTATAAATGATTATAAAGAAAGGCACCTGATTAGGTGCCTTTCTTATTTTTAGCTATGTTTTTTAACTCTATCGGTAATCGTTAATTAGCGGGCATTAAACCTGCATTGATAGCAGTAATATCTTCATCGGTAATCGTCCCACCTGCGCGTTTTAACAATAATACATTTTGTATGTATGCATAGCGGGTTGATGATAAGTTACGTTTAGCATTGTATAAGTTTCGTGTGCTATCAAGAACATCAACAATAGTACGTGTACCTACTTCAAAACCAGCTTCTGTGGCTTCTAATGCTTTTTCCGCACTTAAAACTGATTGTTCAAAGGCTTTAATACCTGAAATTGTAGCAACAACCGTATTGTATGCATTACGTGTAGTACGTACTACGGTACGGTGTGTTTGCATTAAGTCTTGGCTTGCCAAAACAAAGCGATTTTGTGCTTGACGCACGCTACTTTGTGTTGCACCACCTGAGTAAAGAGGTACATTTAAAGTGATACCCACTGAGTAGTCATTTAATGCTGGTGCATCAACATTGCCAAGTGGCCCGTCAGTTTCACCATCACTGCTATTGTATGAAGCGCCGAAGTCTAATGTAGGGTAATGTCCAGCTCTAGCAGCTTTAATGGTTTGTTGTGCCACTTCAATACCAACTTTTGCAGCGATTAAATCTAAATTTTTAGCTTCAGCGGCTTTTTGCCATTCATCAGCGCTATTTGGATTAGGACTAGTTGTACTAAATCTGTCAGTGTTAAGTACAAAAACATTTTTAGGGTAGACATTGGTGATAACACGTAATTCTTCTTCGGCGTTAAAAATAGCATTTTCAGAACGAATTTGTTCTGTTACGGCATTATCATATTGTGCTTGAGCTTCATGTACATCAGTGATGGCTGTTAAACCAACTGAAAAGCGTTGTTTAGTTTGTTCAAGTTGACGTGCTATCGCTGCTTTTTCAGCTTTTGCAAACACAAGATCATCTTTAGCACTTAATAACGCAAAATAGGCTTGTGTTACTCGAACAATCAGATCTTGTTTCGCTACTTGATAAACTAAGTCGCTTTGGTGCGCTGATTTCTTGGCAATATCTAAGGTTAACCAGCTATCGTGATGATAAAGCTGCATATTTAAACTGGCGCCATACCCTAAATTGTTAAACTCAGTGGTGGTAGTTTGTCCTAATGTATAGGCTTCTCTTTCCCCGTCGGTGTAACTTGCGCTTGCATTTATTTGTGGTAATAACACTGCGCGAGCTTGTTCTATATCTTCTTCAACAATTTTATATTGCGCTTGTGCTTTTAAAACGACAGTATCGCTTAACAATGCTTGTTGATAAACCGTGAGTAAATCATCTGCTTGTGCATTTACACTTACTGTACTTGCTATTGCTATAAGTAGAGTGCTTAATGTTTTTTTCATGAGTAAGGTATTCCTTGGTACTAATGTTCAGGTGTTGCGCATTTTTATTATAAAATGGTTATTAAAATCTATTATTGCTATTTTAATGCAACATCCTACATCGATTTTTAAATTAACCAAATAAAATAAGTGTTTACTAGTGTAACAAATTATTTTTAAAAAGAGAGTATTTATGAAGAATACTGAAATATTACAATTTTCAAAAACTGATACCCATATTTTGGCATTGGAAAATAAGTATCAAGGCTTTTTTAAATTAAACGAATATAAAGTCAGTCATAAGCTATATTCTGGTGGCTCAAGCCAAGTGTTTACTCGCGAAGTTTTTGAGCGGGGCGATGCTGTGGTTGTGATCCTTTATGATGCCGAAAAAGATAAAGTTTTATTATTGGAGCAATTTAGAGCAGGCGCTATTAGAGCAGGTGACACTCCTTGGATGTTAGAGTTTGTTGCAGGTATGTTTGATGAAGATGAAACCCCAATAGAGGTTGCTATTCGTGAAACGAAAGAAGAAGCCAATATTGATATTACGGCAGAATCTTTATCGCCTGTGATGAAGTACCTTTCTAGCCCTGGCGGTATGAGTGAGTGCATTCATTTGTATTTGGCTAAATTTGATAGTAATCAGGTTGTTAGCGGTAGTGTCTTTGGTTTAGTAGAGGAAAATGAAGATATTTTGTTACACTTGGTTTCACGTAAAGAGGCGTTGGCATTATTAGCGGAAGGTAAAATTAGTAACGCTTCAACGATAATTGGCTTACAATGGTTAGCATTAAATTATCAACATTTGTAGTTTGTTTAATCAACCATATAAGGCCGTTAAATAGTGAGCTTTTTTCCTGATAGTAAAGTAAAGCGTAAAAAAGGCTATCAACCTAACCTGGTTAGTTTGATGTCTTTGTGTGCGAATAATTACTTTTTACTACTAAAAGTACAGGCAGAGCAAACTCAATTAGGCGAACAGCGTCGATTTTTTATCAATGAACATTTAGCTTATAAAGTAACAGTGAATGAAGTGACCCGATACACATCACTGATTACCTTTGAGCAGGAGTCTGTTAAAACAACGTGCTCAAATACGGCTAGGTTATCTAGCGTATTCCATCCTCGTATGATTATTCGCTTGTATCATGATGCACGAATGGCGGAAGTTATCAGCAGTCAAGATATCCACCAAGTAAAACCCCGTTACGATTACCCGAATAAAAAAATGCACCAACAAGACGAAAAGCAGCAAATAAATCAGTTTCTTAACGAGTGGCTACACTTATGTTTGGATATGGGGCAAGTAAAAGTGCCTTTATCCATAAATAATTAACTAAAACAAGACTTAAATAAAAACCAAATGAAGAAAACCATGAATATTGCTAAGCCATTAGTGGTAGCTCAATTCAGTGACTGCCACTTGTTTTCTGATGTAGATGGCTTGCATCATGGTGCGAATGTTTATCAGCACTTACAACAGGTATTAACTAGCATAGCTGGCAAACCAGAGATAGATGTTGTTATTTTTACTGGTGACTTAAGCCAAGATCATTCTGAACAGTCTTATCGTCATTTTGCTCAGCTTATTCAACAAGCAAAGCTGAAAAAAGCAGTTTTCTTTTTAGCGGGAAACCATGATGAGCCGCAATTACTGACCAAGTACTTAACGTCTCCTTTATTTAACTCTGCTAAAGTGATTGATACTACCGAATGGCAAATACATTTACTCAATAGCAAAAGTGACACGCCAGCGGGGCAGGTGAGGGCTGAGGAGCTTGCAACGCTCAAAAACACTATGGATAAAAACAAATATCAACTGCTGATGATGCATCATCACCCTATTGATGTCGGTTATTTTATTGATAGGCATGGTTTAACAAATCAAGACGAATTTTGGCAAGCTATCAACGAATTACAACAAGCTGATTTTCACATTAATGCACTTGCATGCGGTCATGTTCATCAAGGTAAATTTATTGCTAAATTTTCTTCACGAGCAGAGCAAAGTGTTGATTTATATACTTGTCCAGCCACTTCTATCGCTTTTGACCCAAGTAAATCCACTGTTAGCTCATTAAATGTGCCACCTAGCTACCGGTTATTTCAGCTGTTTGCTGACGGTAAACTTGATAGTGAAATAGTGACAATTTAACTGATAACCTAAACAATTAATGCGGTTTGTTATATCTCGCCACAAACTTAGGGTTAAAACGACCAATACCTGTGTCTTTGTAAAATTGAGCTTGTCGTGTTCTTCCCACGGCAATCACTCTGAAGGTATCTTTATAGGTTGCTAACACCTCACATTCTGTCCCGTTAACATAGACAGTCATACCAACTTTCACATCAGTAAAATCATCATAATGAGTTGCTTTTAAAGATGACAGTAACTCTTTATAGAGGGTGTTGATTTTTTGCATAATCATAGTATTTCCCCCTCTATCAGGGTGATAGCGATTAGCAAGTTTACGGTAATTCCCTTTAAGTTCTGCGACAGTTTTAGCGTTGGTTAAGCTGTTCATAATGACCCCTTAGCTATTTATTGTGTTGTTAGTTTATCTAGTATTGTTTTGCTCACTTGTTCCACACTTTGTTGAAGTGATACTTGTCTTTTTAGCGTTTTTTTAAAGTGAGAAATTCTATTAGAAACAGAGGCATAATGACCAATACTGAAAGCTTTAGCGATTTCCTTTAAGGTCATATTGGTATGCAGCTGACATAAAAACATTGCCATGTTTCTAGCATTGCTATCGTTGGCGTGCCCGTATTGCGCTTTTAGTATTCGTGATTTAGGTAGCTGAAAAGCTTTGGCGGTGCAGTTAACAATTTCGTTGATACTTTCGTTGAGCTTTAACCTAGAAAACGCACAGCATTCCACTGAACTATTTTCAAGTAAATGTTGATATTGTCGCCTAAAAGCATAGCTACCAATAATGGCGGGTAAGTGTTGTTTGTTTACTAATGTTGCAACTGAACTTGGAATCCGTGTTTGTAGAAATTCTGGGTAAGATATATTGGGGTGTAAAATGTCTAATTGTTGATATAGCTGATGAGTTACTGGAAATTTTTCATCAGTGTGTTGGCAATAATGTTCGTAACTTGAACTGACAATTGGTTGGTGTTCAAGCGAGTTAAGTTTAAATAACTGATGAATAAATAAAGACACCCACAAGGGAATGTTTGTTGGCTCAAGCAAACTTGATTGATAACGCCCTTTAAATAACGAGCCGTTAAGTTGATATTTTTTGTTATAGCTTTGGGTGTAAATGCCACTGAGCTGTCGCATAAAACGCGCTAAATTTGTTTGGCTAATATGTAGTAAGAGGTGAAATTCACCCGATAACAAAGTGTAGCTATGACAATCAATAGAATATCTTTGGCAGTTCTCTATTAATAACTGGAGAAACAGTGTTTTATCTGAAGTATCCTTAAAGACATTAACGCCTTTCCTACCGTAATTTCTTACGTAGTAATAATTATCAGCTTCTTCAATTCTTAATGGTCTGCTCATAAATTAACCATATCAGCTTTAACATTGAATACAAGACCTGACCTAAATATTTTAATGGTTGTTTTTGTCTCAATAGTGATAAACTCTAGCTAAGTGCTATCACAATTATTCTCGGTAAAATGTCAGTAAATATATTATATATTCATGGATTTAACTCATCTCCTTTATCTGTTAAAGCAGAGCAAACAAAAGCATTTATCGCATCAAAATACCCTGAAATAAATTTTTATTGCCCGCAGCTTGAGAACTCCCCTAAAGCGGCTATTTCACAATTAGAAGCTATTATTGAAAGTAAAAGCGCTGACAGCATTTGGTTGTTAATAGGGTCATCACTAGGTGGCTATTTTTCGCATTATCTTGCCAATAAATATCAAGCTTTGGCGGTGTTGGTAAACCCTGCTGTTAAGCCTTATGAATTGCTAGAAGATTATATTGGCCAACAGGAAAACCCTTACACTGGAATTACGTATCAAGTCACCTCAAGTTACATGGATGATCTAAGGGAGATTGAGGTCAAGGCACCAAAAATTGATAGCAGAGAAAAAAATAATTACCTAGTTATGGTACAAACAGGTGATGAAGTGTTAGATTATCAACAAGCTGTTGAAAAGTACCAGCACTGTCAGCTTGTTGTAGAGCAGGGAGGCGATCATAGTTTTATCGACTTCGACAGTAAACTACCCATAATTGCTGAATTTTTCCAACTTGCAAGCACAACAAAAATAACAACTATTTGACAATAAAAACATATACAAAGAAACAACACCATGACTGATCAATATAATTCAGACTCCATTGAAGTACTAAGTGGCTTAGATCCCGTTCGTCATCGCCCAGGCATGTATACCGATACAAGTCGACCTAACCATCTTGGTCAGGAAGTTATCGATAACTCAGTAGATGAAGCGTTAGCAGGGCATGCACAAAATATATTAGTGGTGTTAGATAAAGATCAATCTTTGGAAATTGTTGATGATGGCCGAGGAATGCCAACCGATATTCATCCTGAAGAAGGGGTTTCAGGGGTTGAACTGATTTTTTGTAAACTGCATGCTGGCGGTAAGTTCTCTAATAAAAACTATCAGTTTTCAGGTGGCTTGCATGGTGTAGGTATTTCAGTCGTCAATGCTTTATCAACGCGTGTTGATGTTACTGTAAAAAGAGACAGCAAAGTCTATGAAATGGCTTTTGAAAATGGTGAGAAGGTAGAGGAGTTAACGGAAACAGGTACTGTTGGAAAACGTAACACAGGTACCCGCGTTAAGTTTTGGCCTGATGCTAGCTATTTTGACTCAGCAAAGTTTTCAGTTAAACGTTTAACACATTTATTAAAAGCTAAAGCCGTTTTATGTCCCGGTCTTACCATAAAGTTTCATGACAAAATAGAAAATCAAAAGTATCAATGGTGTTATGAAGACGGCTTAACTGATTATTTAAAAGAATCAGTAAAAGATTATGTTAGCTTGCCAGAGCAACCTTTTATTGGCACGTTTTCAGCTCAAAATGAAGCAGCAGATTGGGCGGTTACTTGGCTTCCTGAAGGTGGTGAAGGTATCGGTGAAAGCTATGTAAATTTGATCCCAACTATTGCAGGTGGTACGCATGTCAATGGTTTGCGCCAAGGTTTACTTGAATCAATGCGTGAATTTTGTGAGTTTCGAAACCTGATCCCACGTGGTGTTAAGTTAACACCTGACGATGTTTGGGATAAGTGTAGCTATATTCTGTCGATTAAAATGCAAGATCCACAGTTTGCTGGACAAACTAAAGAGCGATTATCTTCACGTCAATGTGCTGCTTTTGTAACAGGGGTGGTGAAAGATGCTTTTAGTTTATGGCTTAATGAGCACACTGAAATTGCTGAAGCGTTAGCGGAATTTTGTATCAGTAATGCACAAAAACGTATGCGAGCCAGTAAAAAAGTCGTTCGCAAAAAAATTACTCAAGGCCCAGCATTACCCGGAAAGTTAACTGATTGTGGCAGTCAGGACTTATCTCGCACAGAATTGTTTTTAGTGGAAGGTGACTCTGCTGGTGGTAGTGCCAAACAAGCACGAGATCGTGAAACACAAGCGATAATGCCATTACGTGGAAAAATATTGAACACGTGGGAAGTTGATTCAGGGCAAATACTTGCATCGCAAGAAGTACATGATATCTCTGTTGCCTTAGGGATTGATCCAGACAGTGATGATTTGTCAGAATTACGCTACGGTAAAATTTGTATTTTAGCCGATGCTGACTCTGATGGATTACATATTGCCACCTTGTTATGTGCATTATTCACCCAGCATTTCTTACCGTTAGTTCAAGCAGGTCATGTTTATGTAGCTATGCCGCCACTTTATCGGATTGATGTTGGCAAAGAAGTTTTCTACGCGTTAGATGAAGCAGAAAAAGACGGTGTACTCGATAGAATTGAAGCAGAGAAAAAGCGTGGCAAAGTTAATGTTCAACGCTTTAAAGGCTTGGGTGAAATGAACCCGCTACAGCTAAGAGAAACCACCATGGATGTTAACACCCGTCGCTTAGTACAGTTGACCGCTATTGATGAAGAGCATGGTGAGACTATTGAAGTGATGGACATGTTACTTTCGAAAAAGCGCTCAGGTGATCGCAAAGAGTGGTTGCAAACCAAAGGTGATATGGCTGTTGTTTAACTTATGTAACGTAAATCATTACCTGTCAATACTTCTCGTTATAAATCATAGGGAATTATTCTCATACATCCCTATGGTTGTGAGACAGAAATTCGCATTATTATCTTGTGAAACCCCTCGGTCTTTATCTATACCACACACTTAAGATAGGGGTGGTTTGCACTTTTTTTCAACAATAACTATTGCATTTGAAGCCTATTTAGTAACGTAACCTTTGCCTAGATATTCATTAAGTATTCGGCCTTTTGCATGTTCCATTCGTTCAATACAGCTTCGGTTAAAACGAGCTTCCTTTCTGCGAGCTTCGGCATTAGGTCCACTTCCCAAGGTAAGGCCTATCCAACCTACTCTTCTGACGTTAGCTCTAATAGTGTCGCTGGGAGGGGTGAGCCATTCCCCGGTTTTATCCACTAGTCCTTCTTTAGCTAAATCAACAGTTACATAAAACTTGTCGTAGGCATATCCTTCTTTAATACAGCGAGGTGTATTTTCCGGATACACTTCTTTCTTAGTCACTTTAGCAAAGCCAGATTTGTACGAAATCACCGTCCACTCTTTAAAAGGAATAAGTACTTTACCACCCTTCGCAACAACCCCTTGTTTATTACCTTCCGTTTTAATTTCAAAATCAGCTGAGTCGTTAGGTGCACCGCCACTCCAAAATTCACTATCATTACTCGAATTTGAAGTTTCACCTTCCCAAAAAGCGTCATCTGAAACTTCCTGTTTTGTATTTTGTTCGATTTCTCCTGACCAGAAAGCATCGTCGTCAGCTGAACTTTCTTGACCTTTATTGTTATTTTTAATCTCCTCCTTACCTTCCCAAAAACCATCGTCTTCTTTCTTCTTTCGTAACCAATCATGATAGGCCGAAACATTAAACGTAGCTTTTAAAATTTGTGCACCGTCATCAATAACAACACCGTCATTATTATTTTTCATGTTCTTAATTATAGTTTTGGCATCAGGAGCAGGAATATATGAATAGGTTAGGTTGATGAAATTATTTTGTGAACTTAGCTTTCCTGAATTTGTTGCCAAAATTTTGTCCCATGCAGGGCTTTCAGGCGTGGTAAAGTTCACTTTTCCAGCAGAACCCATAGCACCACCATCGCATTTTACGTAATTGGTGGTGGTAAAGTTTCCTTTGATCTTTTGGATTGGGATCAGCAACTCTATGTCAGTTACTTTTGGTATAGTTTCGAGTTCTGAGATTGGAACGCTTACAGATAAACCTGAATCTGTCGTATCTTTAAATGTATATGAAGCACTATTTTTCGGCTCCCAAATGACATTACAAGTGACTACAGGCTCACCGAGCAATGTCCATAACTCCATTTTGTAACGATAATTAAAATCAAAGTAAATCCCATTGAAAGCTTCTTCTTGTAAATAACTGCTTGTTGAGCCTCTTACAATAATTCTTCTTCCTGATGTGTTGGTGGAAGTTGCCGCTTTATTTTTTTCATCGCTAATGCACTGCTTGTATTTGGCATTAGACATTTCACAACCTGCCCCTATACAACTCTTTTTATGTTTGGAACAGTCAGCATATACCTTAGAGTGTAGCAATATTGTACTAAACATAAAAAACAGTAGAGCTATATTTTTTTTCATTATTTAGACCTTATTTTGCGATCACAGAAATGATATTTTGTAGGAGGGGTTAATGGCGTATAAATAGTATGAGTAAAATGTAACTCATTGGAATTTCTTTTTTGCACTAAATACGGCAATTATATTCAATGGCCTTTTAACAAGTATATGATAGTATTAAATGAGTTTTACATAAATGCAACACGAAAGTTCGTGCTAAGTATTTGACACTTCATTAAGTCTATAGAAAGCGTATTGAACGGAATTTATCAATGAAAAAAATAATATTAATATTACTTTTCCCTCTACTGGTATTTTCATTTCACTCTTACGGACAATCATCAAAAAACAATCAAGCTAAAGCCTATTTCTTTGCTGCACAAGAAGCTTTTGATAATGGGCAATATGACGACGTTTTAACTGCGATTGATAAAGTAGAGTCTTTATTAGGCAAAAGCAATGCGCTTCTTTCCGCATTAAAAGTGAAAACTTACTTTGAGCAAGAAAAGTTTATTGAAGCAAGAGCAGAAATTGATGTGTTTTTTGGTTTCAACTCTAAAGATGCTTTAGCAAGGGAAGTGTCTTCATTTTTGATTAAAGTTGATAAAAAATTATTACTTATTAAAAAAGAGAAAGATGCTGTTCATGCCAGAAAAGTAGCTGAGCTTAAAAGGATAAAAAAAGAAAGAGATGCTGCTATAATTATAGAGAAAAAAGAGCTGAAAGAATTGCTCGATAAATGTCAAGTATCGCTGGACTGTATGGGGTTGGCGAAAGGATTCCAACAAAAAGACTTTCCTAAAAAACATAAGGCATTGCATTTAAAGGCGTGTAAATTAGACGGTATTAAAGAATGCGATAAAGCCTATACGGGCTACTTTATAAAGAATGCTAGTGATTACATAGCATCATCAAAAGGGTATTTTGAAACGATGAGTAATTACTTGGTATTTTTCGAAAACACGATTGATGCCAATATAGCAGTCAAGGCTTTTAAAGAAAAAATGGATATGAAGTTATCTATTGAAAGTGAGGCTCCTTCACCTTTCTTCGATAATATAGATATAACTAGTGGGCCTGCACGGGGTTCAGCTTTGAAGGCAGAACATAATAGGTTAAAAAGGTTACAAATTGAAAAGCAGTGTAATGACAAGTTTTTTTTAGAAGATAGAAAGAAGTGCTTAGCTTCGATAGGGATTCAAATTGATTATTACAATGATGTGCTTCTAGGTTTTGAACGAAGGTATACGAGCATTATACTAGAAGTACAAGCATCTTCTAAGGTTTATATACAAGCGCTTAAAACCAGTGTAGATACATGCCGTAAAATTATAGGCCGTTATGCTACGAGTGAAATGACGAGGAGCTGCCAAGTATGGAGTGATCAAGCAGTTAATCACATTAATGAGAATTAGTGTGATTATCAAGGCAGGCTGTCGGTCTCATCACACAAAAATTAATCTAATCTTTGTGCATCAGTAATTCCTCTTAACTAGTCTGGAAATAGCGCTAGTATATAGAATTTAAATTCTTTGACAGCAAATGCTTTATTTTGGTGTGTTCTTGACAATACACATGTTTACTTTTAAGAGGTGAAAAAATGAATATAAGTAAATCAGCGGCTGTAGAGATTCAATTTTGTCACTTTATGCTTTAAGAGACATTAACTTACCTTATGAACACGCTAATGGCTAAGTCAGCTAAATTTACTTAAAGATAAACAAAGGTATTAAACGTTTTTATTGAAGCGCTTAATACCTTTGCACATAACTTACACCGTTAAGTATTGGTTTAATGGTAATGCTCGATAGCGTTTACCTGTCGCGGCAAAGACGGCGTTAGTTATGCTTGGTGCTACAGGTGGAACGCCCGGTTCCCCAACTCCACCGGGATAGTTTTCCCCTGAGCCAACAATATGCACGGTAATGTCGGGAGATTGATTGATACGGGTTACCGGGTAGTCATGATAGTTTGATTGCACAACCGCACCGTTTTCAATATCAATGTTTCCCATTAACGCGATGGATACTCCAAATATCATCGCCCCTTCCATTTGAGATACTACGCGATCAGGGTTAACGGCTAGGCCGCAATCAATTGCACAGTGTATTTCTTTTACCTTGAGCTTGTTATTTTTAACTTCTACCTTTGTAGCGACGGCAACATAGCTAACAAAACTGCGGTGAACAGCAATTCCCCATCCTTGCCCTTTAGGTAAAGAGGTTTTTATAGGCGTCTTGGCTATTAACTCTGTTAATACTCGGCGATATCGCACAGTGGAATAGGGATGACGTGTAAAGTCATCACCATAATTTGAAAAGTTAAAGCCATACTCTTTTTTAAAGTCAATATTTCTATCAGCACCTAATGTCGATAGCATTAAATCAGCGGTTGGTGTTTTGGTATGATGAGCAACTTCATCTATAAAGCTATTCAGGGCAAAAGCATGTTGAATATTACATACTGAACGCATCCAGCCGATTCTAACGGGAGCTTCTGCTTGAGCCTTTTGCATTAATACATGGTCAATATCGTAGGCAAAGTCGGCAAAACCTAAACTTAGCTCAAAGTCTTGTGGACTGTTAGCTTGGTGATTAAAGGTTGATGCAATTGTAGGGTAAGCTACTTGCTGCTGCCATGCGGTGATTTTTCCTTGTTTGTTAACCCCAGCCTTCAAGTTTTCAATAGCGCCAGCGTGGTAATAGCCTAATTGAATATCGTCTTCACGTGTCCATACCACTTTCACGGGACGTTTTGTTTTATCTGCAAGAAAGATGGCTTCGTTGGTAAAGTCAGTTTTTGATTTTCTGCCAAATGCGCCTCCTAATAAGGTGGGCTCAACCACAAAGGTTTCCACTGGCAACTTCATTAAACCAGCAGCATTCTGCATAACTGATTGCGGATCTTGAACGCAAGCTTTCACTTCACAAATACCGTCATGAAACCATGCTGTAGCCATTGGAGGCTCCATGGGAGCATGGACTAAGTATGGTGTTTTATATTGAGCTTCAATGATTTGTTCTGCTTGGTCAAACGCTGTGTTTACATCACCTTTTACGCCAACGGTTTCAGGTGCGTTAGCTAGGTTTTTCTTAAAAACTTCAAAGTTTTCAGTAGAGTTTTGCTGCTTATTCTTTCCTAAATCCCAATTGATCTTCAGGGCTTTTCTACCTTGTTGCGCAGCCCACGTGTTGGTTGCCAGTACGGCAATACCATTTAAGGGAAAATACACAACCGTTTCTGGAGTTGCTGGCATGGCGATGACATCAACAACACCAGGCACTTTTAACGCCTCGCTGGCATCAAAATCAATGACTTTACCGTGGATAACTGGGCAACGTTCAATCGAGGCGATTAGCATGTTAGGCATGTCTACATCAATGCCAAATTCGGTATTGCCAGTGATAATGTCATGTAAGTCTACAATAGGGACAGGTTTGCCAATATAGTTAAACTGCTCAGGTGATTTAAACGTTAAACTGGTAGTTTCAGGTAAAGGTAACTTACTGGCTAATTCCGCAAGATCGCCAAAGGATAATGATTTTCCGTTTTGCTTATTTACTACGTGGTGGTCCTTAGCATAAACATCAGTAACGGGGATTTGCCAAAAATTGGCTGCAGCCTGTTCTAACATTAAGCGAGCAGAGGCACCCATTTCACGTAATTTGCTATAGAATTTACGGATGCTGGTTGAACCATCGGTGTTTTGATTTCCGTAAGCTTTGTTACCCAACCCTTGTATTACTTTTACCTTATCCCAACTCGCTTCAAGCTCGTCGGCGATAATTTGTGGAATGCCTGTTTTAGACCCTTGCCCCATTTCAACGCGGTGGCTAACGATTTCAACAGTATTGTCGGTATGAATGGCAACAAATAAATTCAACCTGTTACTGGCCATGCTTTGTTCAAATTTATTGGCTGATAATGCTTGCGTATTACAGCCAAGAATTAACCCAGCGCTTGTTATACCAGAATAAGTTAAAAATTCACGACGAGATAATTTTAATGTATCCATTATTTATCTCCTTGTGTTGAGGCTATTACTTTAGCTGCTTGCTTTATTGCTTTTTTAATACGTGGGTAAGTGCCACAGCGACAAATATTGCCTTGCATATGTTGCTCGATATCATTATCGGTAGGGGAGGCATTTGTTTTTAATAATGTCAGTGCGCTCATGATTTGCCCTGACTGACAGTATCCGCATTGTGGTACGTTATTTTCCTGCCATGCTATTTGAATTGGGTGTTCGCCACCAGGGTTTACCCCTTCAATAGTGGTAATTTTAGCGTCCTTTGCGACTACTATAGGAGTAATGCAAGATCGTATTGCTTCACCATTAATATGTACTGTACATGCACCACATTGCCCCTTGCCACAACCAAATTTTGTGCCTGTTTTTTTAAGTAGATCTCTTAATACCCACAAAATAGGCATGTCGCTTGGCACATCTAGGTGATGAATTTCATCGTTAATATTAAGTTTTAGCATAGTGTTAGTCCGCAATCTTGGTTAGGTTAAAAGTACATCTAAGCATAGTTCATCATAGGTAAGCATAACTGAATTCTCTTGTTGTTATGAGTTGATTTTTTTGTTTTATGATGTCTTAATGTTTATACAAAAAATCACAAACAAAACCAAATCATTATATGTTACTGTTTTTTAATGTAAATCTGTCTTTTTGTTTACGATGCATACTTATAAGATACTCTATTTTGTTAACAATTGTCATTTTAAATTTAACAAAATCAGCGGTTGCTAATGAAAATAAAGCCCGTCATTTAACATGGGCACATGTTTATGAAAGTTCAGAGCCATTGCATAAATGGGCATTATGGGCAGCGGGTGAAATCAAAACGCAAACACAGGGACGGTATGAAATTGATGTTTTTCCTGTCTCTATATTAGGGAAAGAGGCTGAGTTAAACCAAAGTTTAAGTTTGGGCACTGTCGATTTAATTTATACCGGTACCAGCTTTGCAGCGCAAACGTACCCGCCTATAGGTTTGTCTGATTTACCTTATGTTTTTAGGGATTTTGAACATTGGCAGCGGGCTAATTATAGTGCGCTTTTTAATGATCTTGCTAAGGGGTATAAGGCCGCATCTAATGGCAATCATATTGTTGCCAATAGTTATTATGGCCAGCGTCATTTAACGTCTAATAAAAAAGTGACTACGCCTGAAGATATGAAAGGGCTTAAATTGCGAGTGCCAAATGCCACTATCTTTAAAATGTTCCCTTTAGCTGTTGGGGCTAACCCAAGTCCGATTGCCTTTTCTGAAGTGTACTTAGCACTTCAACAAGGTGTTGTTGACGCGCAAGAAAATCCTTTACCTACGATTAAAGCGAAAAAGTTTTATGAAGTACAAAAATACATTAGTTTAACAGGCCACTTACAAGGTGCCATATTGACGGTTGCCAGCGATCGTTTATGGAATGAATTGTCTGAGCCAGACAAAGTTATTTTCGAACGAGTTCTTAAGCAGGCCGCAGAAGGTGTTTCTACGGATACTTACCGAGCAGAAAAGGAATTAGTTGCATGGTTTCAGACTCAAGGAGTTGAAGTTATTGCTGTAGATAGAAGCTTATTTAGAGCACAAACCTTATCGTCGCATAAAGCGGTTATTGAATCTTTAGGAGTAGAGTTTTATGAGCGCTTACAAGCCATCAAGTAATGTGGATGAACATACAACATTCGATTTTCAGCATGATGATGAAAGCTTTAATGCTAAAGAATATAAAATTGAGGACTGGTTGGCGTTCATTCTGTTTTGGTTATTAGCGGTAACCGTTTTTGCTCAATTTGTCAGTCGGTATGTTTTTGAAGCACCTTTAGGTTGGACTGAAGAAGTGGCTCGTTATCAGTTGGTTTGTTTAGGGTTTTTAGGGAGCTGTATGGGCGTTCGCAAAAATTGCCATATTTTTGTGTCGCTATTTCATCGCTGGCTGCCTGAGCAAGTTTCTAAGGGCGTGTTTCAAGTTATCGCGCTGATAAATACATTGTTTTTAATGATCTTAGCTTTTTTTGCTTGGCAGATTATACCGCTTATCCATATCCATAAAATGGCTTCGTTGCCCATGCCAGTAAGTGTTTTATATGGTTTTGTTTTTGGTAGTTTATTTATCATGATATTACGTAGCATTGGCTTTATGAAAACACTTTGGCGTGATGCCGCTAGTTCACAAAATCACTCATCAGATAAGGTTGAAAGTTAATTATGATTATTGCGGTACTTTTTATAGCGTTATTTGTGATGATTATTTTAGGGTTTCCTGTGGCTTTTGCATTAGCGGGATCAGCGTTAATTGCTGTTTTAGTTGATGGCCAAGTACCCGAATTGGTAGTTTTACATCGCATGGTTGGGGGGATGGATAGCTTTCCTTTATTGTCTATTCCATTTTTTGTCTTAGCCGGTGCACTGATGAATACATCAGGGATAACGCATAGAATTTTTGATTTTGCTAATGCTATGGTGGGGTGGATGCGTGGCGGGTTAGGTCATGTCAATATTAGTGCTTCTATTATGTTTGCAGGAATGTCTGGTGCCGCGGTCGCAGATGCTGGCGGTCTTGGAGCTATAGAAGTTAAAGCAATGCGCGACAAAGGTTATGATGCTGGATTTTCTGTGGGTGTCACGGCGGCTTCTTCTACTATTGGTCCTATTATTCCGCCTAGTTTACCTATGATTATATACGGTGTTATGGCGGGAGCCTCTATTGGGCAGTTGTTTGCGGCGGGCTTTATTCCGGGTTTGTTAATGGCGCTATCGTTAATGGTGCTAGTGGCCTATTACGCAAAAAAACGTAACTACCCTAAAGATGCCGGCTTTAGTGTTGTGCGTTTAGGGGGAACATTTAAAGCAGCCTTTTTATCCTTAATGACACCAGCAATTATTATTGGCGGTATTTTATTTGGTATTTTTACCGCAACCGAAGCAGCTATTGCAGCAACGGTTTATGCATTATTTTTAGGTGGTGTTGTTTATCGAACATTAACTTGGCAAAAGCTGGTTAAAGTGAGTATGGAAACGATAGAAACCACCAGTATTATTTTGTTTATTATCGCGGGCGCGGCAATTTTTTCATGGGTTTTAACCAGCCAGCGTTTTACAGAAGATTTTTCAGTTTGGATGTTAACGGTCACAGAAAGTAAAACTACGCTGTTATTGTTGATCACGTTAATTTTATTTGTTGTTGGTTGCTTTATGGAAACTATTGCTGCTATCACTATTTTAACACCGGTATTACTGCCTGTTGCTATCAGCTTAGGTATTGACCCTGTACATTTTGGTGTCGTTATGATCCTTAACTTGATGATAGGTTTATTAACGCCACCTGTTGGTATGGTGCTATACGTGCTTTCTCGGGTTTCAAAAGTTCCATTTGAAGAGTGCGCCAAAGCAACCATTCCTTTTTTGATCCCCTTGGTTATTGTGCTGTTATTGGTTACTTTTATTCCTCAGCTTTCAATGTGGTTACCAACACTTTTATATAGATAACTTGAGATTTGCATAAGCAAAGCGTTTTAAGCGGTAATTTTTACTGTCTTCTTCGTTAAATTTACTTGCAATAAACCAGCTATTGACGCGCAAATTTGCCTTGAATACAGCAAAAATTCCTCGCTAGAAATATCAACCAACCCTAAGTGTTTGATTTAATAGGTGTTGCACAATTACTTATACAAACCTCAAGTTAGATAATAAAATTACGAAGGGTAATGCTAACTATATTATTAATAGTAGAATGATTTATGATAATGTTTAATGACTTGATCATTAACTCGTCAAGACAGACTAAAATTTGCTTCTGCTATATTTAGCTTAAGAGCGCTTTTCAACGTCACTTTATTAGTTAATGTTATTGATTGGGCAACAGCCTAATTATGGTTAGTTAATTATTATAAAATCAGGACGTATTTTTGTTAGCTCAGTTATCATTCAAAATCATATTGCTATCCTTGATAGCTATATTTTGCCTTAGAGAAAGCGTTGCTAATAATACCATCGCTTTAGCTAATTTTGATGATGATATTGTTAGTATTGAAAAGCTCATTGACGGTAATGCGCTGATTGCGTTTCGACAATTAAAGCGCTATGAAGAGCATTTAGCAGAGTTAACCATTAAACAGCAAATTGCTTATCATAATTTGCTTGCAGATATTTATACCTTTCAAGCCCAATATCACTTGGCCAAGACAAGCGCAAACCTGGGTTTATCATTAGCTAAACAACTTGCTAGTCCAAGTATTATTATTGCCGAGTTACTTTATCACCGAGGCTTTGCTGCAGAAAGCTTGGGTGATTTAGAGGGAGCGATGCAAGATTATGAAAATGGTTTAGAAGTAGCTAAATCTTTTCATGACAAAGTACTAATTGCTACGGGCCTTACTAATTTAGGGGCAATATATTATTTAACGGATAGCTACGAAAACTCGTTGCGGGTATTACATGATGCCTACAACATTGCCAAACAAACTGATGATGAAGAATTAAAAGGGTCGGTGAACTCAGAGTTGGGGATTCTATATGCGTATTTAGATCGCAACCAGCAATCAATGAGCTATTACAGGCAAGCTTATCAGCATTATAAAAATGCCAATCAAAGCACTTTATCGTTAAATGCATTGGTTAATATTGCCACTAACCATTTGAGTAGCAAAAAGTATGAACAAGCGATCAGTACTTATCACACTATTCTCAAAGAATCAGGCGGTGATGAGCAAAGTGAAATTATGTATAGCGTCTATTCCGGTCTTTCCTGGGCGTTTTTAAAAAAAGCACAACCGGAGCTTGAAGAAAGTTACCAATATTTATTAAAGGCAAAGCAGTATATAAGCAGCATTGAACGTGAAGGTATTGAATTGCAGTTTACCACCGATGAAGCTTTTGTTCTTTACGAGCTTGGTCGCTTGGATGAGGCATTAATTAGTATAGAGAAAGTTGAAAATATTCTCGCATCGAAAGCGGCATTAGGACGCTTTTTGATGGGAAATAAAATCAGTATTATTAATTTAAAGTCAGATACTTATTTTAAACTAGGACAGTTTAAGCAGGCATTTCAATTACAACAGCAGAGATTAGAGCAGACAAAAATATTGTTAAATCAGGAGCATACCCGTTCAGTTGCTGAGGTTCGCCTAACAATTGAAGCAAAACGAGCTGATCTACACAATAAAATATTAGAGAATAAATTCCAGTTACAAGAAATGGCCTTAAAAGATGCTGCTGCTGAACAGGCACAGTTTCGCAATTATTTAATCTCAATTTCTTTAGTTGCGTTATTATTTGCATGGTTACTAATTAAGTTAATACAAGGGCAGCGCCGTTTACATAAGGTGTCTAGCATAGATATGCTAACAGGAATTGCCAACCGAAGAAGCTTAATGAAAAGCGCTCGTCTAGTGTTTAACCAAGCCAAAAACAAAGGCTCAAACCTGAGTGTTTTGATGATTGATATTGATAACTTCAAACCTATTAACGATGAGTTTGGTCATGCTATTGGCGATAAAGTTATTCAATTGGTCGCAAGATTGGGCGTGCAGATGATGCGAAAAACGGATGTTTATGGCCGATTTGGTGGTGAAGAGTTTGTGGTGTTATTGCCCAATACTTCTCGTCAGCAAGCCTTGATTATTGCTGAACGCTATAGAAAATCAGTGGCTGAATTTATCTGGCAATCTCAACTAAACCTTGAACAAAAAGTAAATATCACTATCAGTATTGGTGTTGCCTGTACGAGTGAGTTATCAAAACAAGAAAAAGCTAATGTTGAAGGTGTGATTAATGTTGCTGATACCTTGCTGTACAAAGCTAAATCAGAAGGCAGGAATAAAGTATGCGGTTGATAGCTAGCAGTTTTGTGCTCAAGGGCGTTTTTTTAGTCTTAAGTTTACTGCTCGTTATTGGAAGTAGCAGCGCCGATCAGATCATTATTGAGCAATCATCGCCGCAAGGTTCGAAGCGTGCAATAACAGTTAAAAAACTTAGTCATGAGCTTTCTCCCGATATCTTGAGTTTACTTGCTCTCTCGAAACATTCGCCACTAAAAGCTGAACAAGAACTAGTGCGACACTATGCTGATATAAGTCAATTTAATGCTGGCGAGCAGTATTTAGTTTTATTAACACAGGCTAGAGTTAAGCAACATGCTCAGCAACATCAAGACGTTATTTTGCTATTAACACAAGCTAAAGGCTTGGAAGTACATATCGCTGAGCAACAGTTAGTATTACCTGTTTTTGCCGATTTATATCTCGTTTTAGTTGAAAGCTTAGTAGCCACTAATGACTTTGAAAACGCGTATCACGCTAAAAAATTATTTATTGATCGATTTAACGATTATAAAGATGCCCAGCGTGATGAAACCAAAGCTCAACTCACTGAAAAATATGAAATAGTGCATAAAGAAGAAGCAAACGAGTTATTGCTTAATGAAAATAAATTGAAAGCTTTGCAACTTGATGAGTTGAATAGGCAGAAAGAAAGTCAGCAGCGAAATTTTATTTTAATTTTTTGTGGTATTTTAGTTTTTGTTTTACTTTTATTGCGTCAAGTGAAGGTAAGGCAAAAGTTATTATTCATGAGTAAAACGGATAGCTTAACAGGGCTTCTAAATAGAGCAGAGTTATTTAAACAAGGGGAAGGCTTTGTTAAGCGTAGTATTGAACAACAAACGTTATTGAGTGTTTTACTGTTTGATATTGATCACTTTAAACAAATAAATGATGAGTTTGGACACCGAGTTGGTGATTTAGTGTTAATCGATATCGCAAACTTAGTGAATGAAACGATGCGTGCTCGAGATGTATTTGCGCGATTAGGTGGCGAAGAGTTTGTTGTACTTTTGCCTAATACCGATTTAGATAAAGCAAGAGCAATTGCCGTTAGAGTAATTGAAAAAGTTTCTCAACATAGTTTTGCTCACTTAGGGATTGATCGCTCCATTACATTAAGTATCGGTGTTGCCAATATAAACGACACCACAGCCGTGTTTGATGACTTATTGCATGCTGCGGATTTAGCTATGTATCAAGCCAAAAAACAAGGAAGAAACCAAATGGTAAATTACGCAACCATTGCAAAAGAAAAAGAAAGACGACTTATTCAATAAGGTAAAATTGCCGTAAATTGTCATCTGGGAAACATCATAGCTTAACCATAGCTTATTCATACCATTAATAATGATGTTTTCCACTTTTGCTATTTTTTTTAAAGTGATAAGCTGTTGCTGTTGATAAAATTTTATAAGAAAAATAATTCGCTTAGGCTTGATATATTGCCAGCGAAACTAGGAAAATCATTTCATGTCTGATGTACTCGAATATAGTCCCGATGGTGTTGAGCAAGTTCCTTTAAGGCGCTTTACTGAAGAAGCTTATTTAAACTACTCCATGTATGTCATTATGGATCGAGCCTTACCTCATATTGGCGATGGTCTTAAACCGGTACAAAGACGTATTGTTTATGCAATGTCTGAGTTGGGGTTATCCGCCGCGGCTAAATATAAAAAGTCTGCACGTACAGTTGGTGATGTTTTAGGTAAATTTCATCCACACGGTGATAGTGCTTGTTATGAAGCCATGGTGTTAATGGCACAGCCTTTTTCTTATCGTTATCCTTTGGTTGATGGCCAAGGTAACTGGGGGGCGCCTGACGATCCTAAATCTTTTGCGGCAATGCGTTATACCGAATCACGTTTATCTCGCTTTAGTGAAATTCTGTTAGCAGAGCTTGGTCAAGGAACCGTTGACTGGGTGCCTAACTTTGATGGCACTATGAAAGAGCCAAAAACACTACCCGCACGTTTGCCGCATATTTTACTTAATGGCATAACTGGTATTGCTGTTGGTATGGCGACCGATATTCCTCCTCATAATGTCCGTGAAATTGCTGATGCTTGTGTGCATTTAATTGAGCAACCTAAAGCCGAGGTTGCAGATTTATTAGAGTACGTACAAGGCCCAGATTATCCAACCGATGCTGAGATTATTACCCCGAAATCAGATATAGAAAAAATCTATCAAACGGGTCGAGGCAGCATAAAAATGCGTGCCGTATATGACGTTGAGCAGGGTGATATTGTTATTACAGCTTTACCTCATCAAGCTTCTGGCGGCAAAATACTTGAACAAATTGCGGCACAAATGACCGCGAAAAAGCTGCCTATGGTGGTAGACCTTCGCGATGAGTCTGATCATGAAAACCCTGTACGATTAGTGATTGTGCCTCGCTCTAACCGAGTAGATACTGAGCAATTAATGCAACATTTATTCGCCAGTACCGATTTAGAAAAAAATTACCGCGTCAACATCAATATGATAGGTCTTGATAGTCGACCCGCGGTGAAAAATTTGCGTGAAATTTTAACGGAATGGTTAGAATATCGTCGTGAAACTGTGCGTCGTCGTTTGCAGTACCGATTAGACAAAGTGTTGGCTCGTTTACATATTTTAGATGGCTTATTAATTGCCTATCTTAATATTGATGAAGTTATTGAAATTATTCGCAATTTTGATGACCCAAAAGCAGAGTTAATGTCACGGTTTAGTTTATCTGAAATTCAAGCAAACGCTATTTTAGAAATCAAATTACGCCAATTAGCTAAGCTTGAAGAAATAAAAATTAAAGCTGAGCAAGATGAACTAAATAAAGAGCGTGAGCATTTAGAAAAAGTACTTAATTCAAAAGCACGTATGAACACGCTGATGAAAAAAGAAATTTTGGCAGCGGCTGAACAATATGGTGATGAGCGTCGCTCTAAACTTGTCGAGCGTAGTGAGGCAAAAGCATTAACGCAAAAAGATTTAGTACCAAGTGAACCAGTGACCATTGTTGTTTCGGATAAAGGCTGGGCTCGTTGTGCTAAAGGACATGATATTGATCCTGCGGCCATGAACTATAAAGCAGGCGACAGTTATTTATGCAGTGCAAAAGGGCGAAGTAATCGTCCGGTAGCATTTTTTGACTCATCTGGCCGAGCTTTCACAACTGATGCCCACACGTTACCGACAGCCCGAAGTCAAGGTGAGCCATTAACTGGGCGCTTCAACTTGTCTGCTGGCGAAACATTTGTGCACTGCGTTATGGCAAACGATGAAGATAAGTATTTGCTTGTTAGTGATGCAGGCTATGGCTTTATCAGCTCTTTCAGTGACATGATTTCACGAAATAAAAATGGTAAGGCGATGATTTCATTGCCGCCTGCTGCTAAGGTCATGACCCCACAAACGATTGACGATATTGATAGCGATTGTTGCTTAACCATTACTACAGAAGGGAGAATGCTTGTTTTTCCAGTGAAAAACTTGCCAATGTTAAGCAAAGGTAAAGGTAACAAAATCATAAATATTCCTTCAGCGCGAGCAAAATCTCGTGAAGAGTTTGTAACCTTATTAGCCATAGTCCCTGAAGGCGCAGCGGTGACTTTACATGCTGGAAAACGTAAACTGACCCTAAAAGCTAGTGATATAGAGCATTATCGTGGTGAACGTGGGCGTCGAGGAAATAAACTTCCTCGTGGCTTACAGCGCGTAGATAAGGTAGTTGTTGAAGCTGTTACGCCATTACAGGCAACTCAAGAAGAAGTTGATAGCAGCGAAGATTAGTGGACTAATAAACACTTTTATAAGTGATATTTTTTCATCTGATTAAAAACAAAAACACTTTGAGGCTTACGCCTTAAAGTGTTTTTTTTGAATACTTCCTTGATCCCTATCAAAAGCCCCTATTTATGAACATTGTTTTCATTGTCAGTGCTCAGCGCTTTGTGTAGAATCGTTAATAATAGTAATTCTCATTAACTTTAACTGCGTATAGTACTTAGGTTATTAAGGATTTAATTGTGTTAATAGACAGGTGAAGCCATGACATTAGTGGATTTAAGTAAAAATCAGGTAGCCAAAATTAGTGCTTTACCGCTTGATGAAACCCTAGCATCTCAATTATTAGAACAAGGTTTTACTTTACGCACTAAAGTCACGCTTGCCCATAAAGCGCCTTTTAATGGTCCACTCGCGTTTAAATTACATAATACTAAAATAAGTCTTCAGCGCTCTGTTGCAGAGCAAATAAAAGTAGTTTGCCTTTAAACTATTGATAATTTTTTATGAGTTTCCTTTATGAGTTGTTGTAATACTGATTCGCATGACGAACAGTCCCCTTTATTATCTTTAAAAAATAAACACTTTGCTTTAGTGGGTTTTGCAAACTCAGGAAAAAGTACCTTATTCAATGTCTTGTCCGATAAAAAACAAAAAGTAGGTAACTTTTCTGGTGTTACTGTTGCCAGTAAACAGTCGTCGATTACTCTACAAGGTCAACCTGCAACACTGTCTGACTTACCAGGTTTAAGTTCATTAACAAAGCGTGGAGAGCAGGGGGAAGACCTTTCAATTTCTCAAGCGTTTATCACTGAAAAACATATAGATTGTTTGATTAATGTTATTGATATTAATCAATTATCGAGACAGCTTTATTTGACGATGCAGTTACTTGAATTAGGCGTTCCTATGATAGTGGTGCTTAATAAAGTGGATAAGCAAGATGAACTTAGTCTTGATATAGATAAATTAAGTGAAGAACTAGGTTGTCCGGTATTTATTTTAAGCGCCAAAAAAACTGATGCTTTAGCTGTTTTTGAGCAAGGCTTGACTGACTCTTTACCTAAATTAAGTGACTGTAATAAAATAAAAAAAACAGACTTTTCTGAGCGAAATACCAGTATTCAAGCTAAGCAAGATTATATTTTAGATATGTTAAGTCGCGCTAATGCTAGTGTTTCACATAGTATTAACTTTAGTGATCGGCTTGATAATTTTGTTTTGCATCCAATCGCGGGTGTCCCAGTATTTTTAGGCATGATGTATTTACTCTTCATGTTTGCGATTAATGTTGGTGGCGCTTTTATTGATTTTTTTGATATTCTCAGCGGCACAATATTCGTTTCTTATCCTTTGCACTTTCTTGCGCCGCTAGACTTACCTCAATGGCTGTTAACCATCGTTGAGGGTGTCGGCGCAGGCATACAAACTGTTGCGACTTTTATTCCTGTTATTGTTTGTTTATTTATTGGCTTGCTGATATTGGAAACTTCGGGTTATTTGGCCAGAGCAGCATTTGTTGTTGATAGTGTTATGCAGAAAATCGGCTTACCTGGTAAGGCCTTTGTACCACTGATAGTTGGTTTTGGCTGTACTGTACCTGCTGTTATGGCAACTCGAGTTTTAGATAGTGAGCGAGAACGTATTACCACTGTGATGATGTCGCCCTTTATGTCTTGTGGTGCTCGCTTACCTGTTTATGCCTTATTTGCTGCTGCTTTCTTTCCTGAAAATGGTCAAAACTTAGTTTTTTTACTTTATCTTATTGGTATTGCTGCAGCGATTTTTACCGGACTGTTATTAAAGAAAACCGTACTTTCAGGTAAAAGCTCATTGAATATCATGGAATTGCCTAGTTATGAATTTCCCAAGCTGAGTGTGATAGTTCAACGGGTCTGGCAACGTACTGCCAGCTTCGTAAAAGGCGCTGGTAAAATCATTGTTATTGTTGTCTGTTTACTAAACTTTTTTAATTCTATTGGTACTGATGGCACATTTGGCAATCAGGACAGTGAAAACTCTGTCTTAAGTCAAGGAGCTAAAGTGGTGACACCATTACTCAGCCCGATGGGCGTTCAAGAAGATAATTGGCAGGCAGGTGTTGGCATTATTACTGGAATTTTTGCTAAAGAAGTGTTGGTAGCCACTTTTAATAATCTTTATTCACCTCAATCAGGCGATGAAGAAGGGGCACCTTCAATAATGGATAGTTGGCATGAGGCTATTATGAGTATTCAGGAGAATTTGTTAGGGATTGAACCTGATGACCCTCTCGGCATTGAAGTGGGGGATTTAACTGATTTGGCTGTGGTTGCACAAGAGCAAGAAGTTGAGTTAACCACCTATCAAATCATGCAAACAGCTTTTGTTAGTCAGTTAGGTGCCTTTAGTTATTTGCTATTTATTTTACTCTATACGCCTTGTGTAGCCGCTATGGGGGCTATTAAAAATGAAGTGGGTAACCGTTGGGCTGGCTTTGCTGCACTATGGAGTTTCGCATTAGCGTATTTGACGGCAACAATTTGTTATCAAATAGGTAGCTTGTTGGTTACACCTATCTCTTCAAGCTTGATAATCGCATTAGTGGTATTATGCTTTTTCGGCATTTACTTCTGGCTCAAACATAAAGCAAATAAAGTTCTCACCATTCCTGTAGTCACAACATATTCTTAAGGAGATTTTCATCCTAGAATTTTGTTTTATTTACGGCTGTTTTACAGGTTAAAATAGCCGTTAGTTAATCGCTTAAAAAATTAGGATCTCCATGACCATTCTTTCAATGATTGTTGCTACTGCTGATAATAATATTATTGGTAAAGATAATGATATGCCGTGGCATCTACCCGCTGACTTAAGTTACTTCAAAAAAGTCACCTTAGGTAAACCTGTTATTATGGGAAGAAAAACTTATGAGTCTATTGGAAGACCACTACCGGGGCGACGAAACATTGTTATTTCAAGAGATGCTGACTATACCGCACAAGGGGTTGATACTGTAACGTCGGTTGAGCAAGCTCTTGCCTTAGTTGATGGTAGTAATAATACCGATGCGGTAGAAGAAATTATGGTGATTGGCGGTGGCGCTATTTATCGTCATTGTTTACCTAATGCCGACCGTTTGTATGTAACCCATATCAAAGCGGCTATTGACGGTGATACTCAGTTTCCATCTTATGAAGATGGAAGTTGGGAAAAAGTTAGTAGTGATTTTCGTCCTTGCGATGACAAAAATGCTTATGATTTAGACTTTTGCGTTTATCAACGAGTAAATAATGAAGGCTAATTTAGCCTTTGCTAATTGCCAGTTTGTTGCTGCAGTTATTCTGTTTTTTGGCGTTTGTTCCGCTTTATATGTTAATTCTTACGTAGCGCCTATTGAAGTTAACTCTGGCTATCATTATGGCTTGTGGTCACTACTACCTGCTTTTATTACTATTATCTTATCTTGGCTTACTCGCGAGCCTCTGACGGCATTAATCAGTGGTATAGCGGTAGGCGCATTTATGATGGGTCAATATGATCTGACCGATCAAATCTTAATTCCTTCTATGGCGCAAGTGAGCACTGCCGGTATTCTACTGCTTTACCTGTGGCTTCTGGGTGGTTTGTTAGGTGTTTGGTCAAAAACAGGGGCGGCACAAGCGTTTGCAGATTATATGGTTAAGCATTTTGTGCGCGGTCAACGATCAGCTAAGTTGGTCACTTGGTTTTTAGGACTTTTATTTTTCCAAGGCGGAACAATGAGTACTGTATTGGTCGGTACAACTGTTCGCCCTTTGGCTGATAAAGCGGGTATTAGCCATGAAGAAATGAGTTATATTGTTGACTCCACCGCATCTCCTATCGCGATTGTTATTGCCTTTAATGCTTGGCCTGCTTATGTGCAGGCATTATTGTTTGTCCCTGGAGTTGCTTTTTTAGCGACCGAGGCAGATAGGCTGGCATTTTTCTTTTCAGCAGTACCTTTTAGCTTTTATGGGATTTTGGCGGTTATTGGTACGTTATTATTAAGCCTTAATATCACCACTTTTTCAGGAAAGCGTATTCAAGAAGCTCATCAACGTGCTGCAACCACTGGCGAACTTGATGCGCCTAACGCAAAGCCCTTAAGTACTAAAGAGCTACAAACCTGTGATGTGCCTGATGGTTATAAAGCTCACGTTCTAGAGTTTGTTTTACCTTTAGTAGCATTAATTGTTATTGCTGTTTTAACGTTTATGTTTTTAGGTTCACCTAAAATAAACTGGGCGTTTGGCGCAGCATTAATGCTCAGTGCATTTATTGCGCTAGCTAAGGGCATGTCTTTAGGAAATGTGATTGATGGTTTTGGTAATGGTCTTAAAGGTGTAGTGCTTGCTTCTGTGATCTTAGTGTTAGCGGTCACTATTGGCGCTATTAGCAAGCAAATTGGTGGTGGCCTGTATTTAATATCATTATTGAGTGAGCAATTACCCTATTGGTTGTTACCTGTGGTACTGCAAGTTATGGCTATGCTTATTGCTTTTTCTACAGGCACGAGCTGGGGAACATTTGCTATTGCTTTTCCATTAGCAATGCCATTGTCGTGGGCAATTGCACAGAGTTCTGGTGTAAGTAACCCTGAGTTATTTATGATGATATGTTTTGCTACTGTGCTAAATGGCAGTGTGTACGGTGATCAATGCTCACCGATATCAGATACCACAATTTTAAGTTCAATGACGACAGGCTGTGACATGATGGATCATGTTAAATCTCAAATCGTGCCAGCAAGTTATGCGGCAGGGTTAGCCGCAATACTGTGGACGTTAACAGTTTTGGTATTTGCTTAGAAGTTTAAAACAGCATGTGTGCTTCGAGATTATGAAAACATTACCCATTCTTTGAGCGTTAGTACGGTTGTTGTTGCTAAGATATATGTGATGAAATACGCTTTTTTAATGCAGAAATTAGCAGGGAAAATTACCATCATAGTTTTCATTTTTTTAAACCCTCTAACTTTACATAAGTGGCTTGAACTTATAGTCTTGTAAAAAATTTATACCTATATCATTAAATCGTTTATGAGTACATACGACGCTATCGTAATAGGTAGTGGCATTACTGGTGGTTGGGCAGCGAAAGAGTTAGCAGAAGCCGGACTTAAGGTCTTATTGCTTGAACGTGGCAGACATATTGAACATGGCAAAGGTTATCCCACTGCGTATCTTCACAATTGGCAAATCGAAAATAGAGGCATAGCCTCGCATCAAGCTGCTAAACAACAATTTAAACAAGCTCGCACTGGCTTTGCTACCCGCCCAGAATATAAACATTGGTTTGTTAATGACAATGAGCACCCATACCAAGAACTAAAGCGTTTCGATTGGATACGAGGATATCACCTAGGGGGGCGTTCTATAACGTGGGGGCGGCAGTGTTTGCGAATGAGCGAGCAGGATTTCACTGCTAATCAAACGGATGGTCATGGAGTAGCGTGGCCTGTCAGCTATCAAGATATTAGGCCTTGGTATGATAAGGTTGAACACTTTATCGGTGTTTCAGGGGAAAAGCTTGGTTTAGCCCAATTGCCTGATGGTGAGTATTTACCACCGATGCCACTAAATGTTGTTGAACAACACATGCGCTCAAGCTTGGCAAAAAACAGTCCCAACAAAAAACTTACTATAGGGCGAGTTGCTCATATAACTTCAAACAAAGAATTCGGTGAACGACAAGCGTGCATGTATCGAGGAAAGTGTGAGCGAGGCTGTCCTACAGGAGGCTATTTTAGTAGTTTATCGTCAACCTTACCTGCGGCAAATAAAACGGGTAATTTAACGATTAAAACTAACGTTATTGCCACCGAAATCTTATACGACGATAAAAGCCAGTTGGCGTATGCTGTTGAAACCATTGATACTGAAACGAAAGAGACTATACGTTTTAGCGCGCCAATTATCTTTTGCTGTGCCTCAACCGTTGCGACAACGGCACTATTATTAAAGTCGCGTAGTGAACGTTTCCCTAATGGACTGGGTAATGACAGTGGTGAGCTGGGCTGTAATTTGATGGATCATCATTTTAAAGTTGGAGCAAGAGCTACAACTGATAAGTTTGCCGATGATTATTATCAAGGTTTTCGTCCTGTAGGTTTTCATATACCTCGTTATGTAAATTTAAGCGGGCAGAGCAGCAGCCAAGAGAGTAATTTTATTCGTGGCTTTGGTTATCAAGGGTATGCCACACGAGGAGATTGGCGCCGTGGCTTTAAAGAATTATCATTTGGTAAATCTTTCCGTGATGCGATGATTAAACCGGGCCCTTGGCAAGTTACCTTAATAGGCTTTGGCGAAAGTCTACCAACGTCTAGTAATCGAATGTATTTAGACTACCAAAGCCTTGATAAATGGGGGCAGCCAACCGTTGTCTTTGATTGTCAATTTGGTGACAATGAGCTAAAAATGCGTAATAAAATGCAGCAGGATGCGGTAGCTATTTTAACAGAATGTGGCTTTGATGATGTTACACCCTATGATGATAATAGTGCTCCTGGGCAAGCTATCCACGAAATGGGAACCGCTAGAATGGGTAAAGATCCGAGCACATCAATCGTTAATGAATTTAATCAAATTCATAGTGTTAAGAACGTTTATGTAACGGATGGTTCTTTTATGTGTTCAGGAGGTTATCAAAACCCTTCATTAACTTATATGGCCTTTACTGCTCGAGCTGCAGCCCATGCTGTCTCTCAGTTTAAATTAGGGGCTTTTCATAGCGATACTTATAAGATAAGCGAAGGTGCTAATCATGGATAGACGCAGCTTTATTAAACATACTCTGCTTGGTTTAGGTGTTGGCTTAACTGCTACGCAAGTTAGTCAAATTTGGGCAGAGGTACCAATAAAGTTATCAGCTAAAAGTGAATATCTTTTTGATGAAGACGTTAACACTTTCTTTTGCCTATTAATTGAAACGTTGATCCCAACTAAAGACCTACCTCAAGTGGCGGGGCTAGCACCAATAAACGCCCAAGGACTAATCGATTTAAACATTGCTGACTTTGTAAAAGTAGCAATAAAAGAAGTCCTTAAAGAGAGTGAGTTGGCAGAGTTAGTTCAAAAATTTAAAACGTTTTACAAGGAGTATTATCAAACGGCACATAAGCAAGAAATTCAATCGGATGAATCGAAAATAACGTCGTTTTTGATACAACACTATCAACAATCGAGCCCTTATTTTGATTTAATTAACCTGATCAAACGTTTTACCATGACAGGTTTTTATACTTCAGAATATGTGTGTAAACATTTACTTAATTTTAATCCGTTTCCTATGTCATACAAAGCAGAAGTTAAACTTTCAAGCATGGATAAACCGGCAATTTGGTCAAGGTAACCATAAAGTAAAATTTTATTATATATTCGATTTTAATAATTACTCATGCTGCTAATCCCATCAACTTCTGTTTTGATGGGGTTAGCAGCATATACTCTAGCATATCGAACGCAAAGCTATGCCAGCTTACTAAGTGGCTATCCACCTAATTTTATAAAGAAAAATTTTCAATAGTTTTCATTAGTTATTTTATACTCACGTATAGTGAGGAAGTAACTAGGTTTTTCTCAGAATGAAACTTTTTGAAATAAGTCGAAAATTGATATTTTCTTACTTAACTCCTATAGTGTTATCGTTTACCTTTCTTTATTTGTAAATTGGAGTTAACTCCCTGAGTCATGCCCTTATGTAGGATTTTTACATTTTGTTGGATTTTGTCGTTTTCAGCAGCTGCCAATAATTCCGAAGAAGAAGACTACTTGGAATTAAGTTTAGAAGAGTTGTTAAGCGTAGAGGTTGTGCAAGTAACAGCGCAAAAGTATCAGCAACCAATCAATGAAGTTCCTATTTCGATCGTTGCCCTAACTTCAGAAGTTCAGCAAACATTTAATGCACAACAGTCCAAAGATTTGCAGTGGATGGTACCAAGCCTAACCTTTACCCAAAGTTTAGCTGCTGCTGCCCCTTTTTTGCGGGGTGTAGGGGCATCATACAGTGCAGCTGGTGGTGAAAGCCCAGTGGCATTTTATATTGATGATGTTTATCTTACATCGACTTCTGCTTTGTTTTTTAATTTATACAACTCTGAATTGATAGAAGTGATTAAGGGGCCTCAGGGGACGCTGTTTGGTCGAAATGCAACCGCTGGAGTTGTACATGTAAAAACCCAATCAGCCAGTGAAAATCCGTCTTATATGGCTCAATTAGGGGTAGGTGATTATGGTTACAATCAGGCTCAATTGCGTCTATCTGGGCCAGTGAATAGTGATTTTAATGGACTGATTTCATCCTATTATTCAAGTCACCATGGATTTGGCTCAAATGTAGTGACTGGCTCAGATAGTTTTTACAGCGATACGGTATCAACCCAATTAAAGTTTGAAGGCAAGTTAAGTGGTTTTGATATAAAAATGTCGGCGGATTATAGCAAAATCGAAGATATGACAGGTGTTGCCTTGTTGTATGCCCCAGGCTCTATCAACAGTTTTACGCAAACGGAATTATTTCAAGGGTATTACAATACTACGGGTAATATTGATCATGAAAATTTAAACACCCAGTACGGTGTGAGTGTAAAAATTGAAACAGATTTTGATTGGGGGAGGCTAAAAAGCATAACAGCAAAGCGCCATACTGGTGCCGAAATAGTGCAAGACGGTGATCGGACACCTCTGGATCGAGCATTGAGAAAGGTACATACCTCGGCGGATGCATTTACGCAAGAGTTGCAGATAATGTCACCATTGGCTGACAAGATCCATTGGATAGGAGGATTGTTTCTAATGGATGAAACTTCCAAATATCTATATCCCGATACTCAGTTAATAACCACTCAAACTCGACTGTCAGATACGAAAGCAAATACCAATGCGTGGGCGATATTTGCTCAATCTGAGTTTCCTTTGGCAGACAAATTAAAGATGACAACGGGTATTAGATATAATCATGATAAACGAGAAGTTATTGATAAGCAGTACTTTTTTAAAGAAAAATTGCCTGTCAATGAAGTCTATGGCTCTGCAAGTGGTGTCTGGGAAAAAGTTACCTGGCGTTTAGCATTGAGTTATCAGTTCGATAAAAACACTTTATTGTACGCCTCACAAAATAGAGGCTATAAAGCGGGTCTATTCAATGTATCTCCTTTCAATGACCACCCCGTTCAACCTGAGGTTTTAGACGCTACGGAGGTCGGTTTAAAAACACTTCTTCTTAATGATAGGATTAATCTGGAATTTGCTGCCTTTTACTACGATTACAAAGACTTACAAGTACAAGGGAATAAGACTATAGGAGACTCGGCCTTTAATATACTATTTAACGCGGCACAAGCCAGTATAGCTGGAGTTGAATTAAGCTCTGAATTTGTTGTTTCAAGCGAGTTTCGCCTTATAGGTAACATGGCTTTTATTGACGGACAGTACGATGAAATTGTTGGGGTGCCATTTGCAACACCGAATCCAGATGGTGGCAATTACATTGATCCGTTAACCATTAATGGACTTACCTTGTTTCGTACCCCGGAAATCAGTTTTAACCTTGCCGGCACATACACCAAAAATAGTCCTTTGGGTGAGTTTACCTTAAGTACTTCTTTAAGTTACAACAGCGAATATTATTTTGACGCGGCTAAAATGAGTACTCAAGAAGCATTGTATATGTGGAATGGCTCGGTCAATTGGAAAAGTAACTCGGAGCATTGGCAGGTGAAACTATGGTTCAAAAATTTATTGGATGAGGTTAAATTTAGCAATGCCAACTCTATTCCCTTTGGCAATGTATTCAGCCCAGAAGAACCAAGGCGTTTAGGTATTAATCTCACTTTCCAATTTTAACGTCGAATTCTGTTTAAATAACATAAACAATATAGGGCGTTTGTCAGTTGTAAATTAAGCGTCGTGGGGAGTAATTACCTACTCGCGGTAATTTTGATACGAAGCGTCAAGGTAATGAGTTTTTTGGAGCAGTATAAGCCTCTATAAGCGCTGTTTCACTTTTGTAGAGTATCGTAAGATTCAATAAAACAGTAAACAAAATTTGAGATTGTATTTATCTGTAGATTAGACGCACAGGGTTGTAAAAAAGCAGCCAGAGTAAATCGACTGTACCGTTCTAAAAGCCATTAACAACTTTTAGAACGGGTAGGGCTTAGTCGTTTTTTAAAACAATTAAGCCTGTTTAAGCAGTAACGAAATCTAGAATACCAATTGCAGCTTTACGACCTTGGTCAATTGCGGTAACCACTAGATCTGAGCCAAGTACCATATCACCACCAGCAAATATATTCTGTTTACTGGTTTGAAGGGCAAAATCACTGTTATCTGTAGCTAGTACGCGGCCACGAGAGTCAAGCTCAACACCAGCATCTACCATCCATTGTGGCGGGCTAGGTAAGAAACCAAAAGCAATAACCACAGCGTCAGCTTCCATCACAAACTCGCTATCTGCAATTGGCTCAGGGTTACGTCTTCCGTTTGCATCAGGTGCGCCTAATTGTGTTTTAACAAACTTAACACCAATAGCATTACCTTGCTCATCAACAGCGATATCAAGTGGCTGAAGGTTAAAGGCAAAGTTTACGCCTTCTTCTTTAGCATTTTGAACTTCACGAGGAGAGCCTGGCATGTTGGCCTCATCACGACGATAAGCACATGTGACTTCTGTTGCACCTTGGCGAATAGAGGTTCGTACACAGTCCATCGCCGTATCACCACCACCGAGTACAACCACTTTTTTACCTTCAAAGCTTACATAAGGCTTAACTTGGCTTGATTGCTCTGCAGTAATACCCATAACATTTTGAGTGTTGCCAATTAGGAAGTCTAAAGCATTATATACACCTGTAGCTCCTTCATTTTCAAAACCACCACTCATGTCTTTGTAAGTACCAAGGGCTAGAAATACTGCATCAAATTCGTCACTGATACTCTCAAAACTGACATCTACACCAACATTGGTATTTAAACGGAACTCAATGCCCATACCTTCAAATATTTCACGACGTTTTTGGATAACATCTTTTTCTAATTTAAATGATGGAATACCAAAAGTTAATAAGCCGCCAATTTGTGCGTGCCTATCATAAACAACAGCATCAACACCGTTTCGTGTTAACACGTCAGCACACGCAAGACCTGCAGGTCCAGCACCTATAACAGCGACACGTTTACCTGTTTTAATGACAGCTGATAAATCTGGCTTCCAGCCTTGTGCAAAAGCAGTATCAGTAATATGTTTTTCAATATTACCGATAGTGACGGCGCCAAATTCATCATTTAATGTACAAGCAGATTCACATAGTCTGTCTTGTGGACATACGCGACCACACATTTCAGGCAAGCTGTTTGTTTGGTGACATAAGTCTGCAGCTTCAAAAATTTTCCCTTCAGTCACTAACTCTAACCATTGAGGAATATAGTTATGGACAGGACATTTCCACTCACAATATGGGTTACCACAATCTAAACAGCGATCCGCTTGACCTTCACTTTGCTCACTACTTAACGGATGATAAATTTCAACAAAGTTGATTTTACGCTCATCGATAGACTTTTTTGCTGGATCGATTCGTTTTACATCAATAAATTGATAAACATTTTTACTCATTGGGCTTTATTCCTTATCAATCAATCTTATTAGTGACTAGTGTCTTTTTATGCCTAGTTTCAATAAATTGATAATTATTTCTTCTCATTGCACTTTCGTAGGTATTTTTCCTACCTGAATTTATTATTGTGCTTGTACTCGTAATTCAGCACTTGAACGGCTACGGTGACCTAACAAGGTCTTTACATCGGTAGCTGTTGGCTTAATTAACTTAAATAATGGTGCGAATTTATCAAAATCTTGTAAGATTTCTTGAGCACGTAAACTACCCGTTTCTTCAAAATGATGATTGATAATACCGCGTAAATGTTCTTGATGGATTGCGAAGTCGTCTACGTCTAACATTTCGATAGACTCTTTGTTTAAACGAATATCAAGATCGCCAGCTTCATCAAGTACGTAAGCAAAACCACCTGTCATACCGGCGCCAAAGTTAACGCCAATATTACCTAAGATAGTGACAATACCGCCAGTCATATATTCACAAGCGTGATCACCAGTACCTTCTACAACAGCATGACAACCTGAGTTACGCACAGCAAAGCGTTCACCTGCACGACCACAAGCATAGAGTTTTCCGCCGGTAGCGCCGTATAAACAAGTGTTACCCATGATCATCGTTTTATGGCTTGAGTATTCTACGCCTCTTGGTGGCTTAACGGTGATCATACCGCCAGTCATACCTTTACCTACGTAATCGTTAGCATCACCAGTAAGAATTAAATTCAATCCGCCAGCATTCCAAACACCAAAACTTTGTCCGGCTGTGCCAGATAAATGTACTGTGATTGGCGAAACTGCCATGCCTTGGTCACCATGTTGACGAGCTATCTCACCTGACAGGCTAGCACCGATAGAACGATCAGTATTTTGAATAGTAAACCTATATTCTCCGCCACTTGAATGCGCAACCGCATTGCGTGCAGCAGTTAACATGTTCTGGTTTAACTCGCCTTTATCAAATGGGTTGTTTTCTTCTGTTTGATGTAGTGCTGTATCTTCAGCTGCTACAACAGGTGCAATAACTGGCGCTAAATCTAATTTTTGCTGTTTTGCACTTATACCATCAACTTGCGTTAATAAGTCTACTCGGCCAATAATGTCAGTTAAACTCTTAACACCAAGTTGGGCAAGAATTTCACGTACGTCATGAGCAATAAATTTAAAGTAATTCATTACTTGATCAGGTAAGCCTTTAAAGAACTGTTCACGTAAGACATCATCTTGAGTAGCAACACCTGTTGCACAGTTATTTAAGTGACAAATTCGTAAGAACTTACAGCCTAAAGCAACCATAGGTGCAGTACCAAAACCAAAGCTTTCAGCACCTAATATTGCCGCTTTAACGATATCTGTACCGGTTTTTAAGCCACCATCTACTTGTAAACGTACTTTATGACGTAAACCATTAGTCACAAGGGCTTGATGTGCTTCTGCTAAACCTAGCTCCCATGGACAACCAGCATATTTAACTGAGGTTAATGGACTAGCTGCTGTACCACCGTCATAACCAGAAATTGTAATGAAATCAGCATAAGCTTTGGCAACACCTGCAGCGATAGTACCTACACCTGGACCTGATACAAGTTTCACTGAAATAACCGCTTTTGGATTAACTTGTTTTAAGTCGTAAATTAGCTGTGCTAAATCTTCAATTGAATAGATATCATGATGTGGCGGAGGTGAAATTAAGGTTACCCCTGGCACTGAGTATCTGAGTTTTGCAATTAATGGTGATACTTTATCACCAGGTAATTGGCCACCTTCACCCGGTTTAGCACCCTGTGCTACTTTAATTTGTAATACATCAGCATTGACTAAGTAGTGTGGAGTTACACCAAATCGGCCAGAGGCAACTTGTTTAATACGTGAGTTTTTCACGGTACCAAAACGGCGTTCGTCTTCACCACCTTCACCTGAATTTGAGAAACCACCTAATCGGTTCATCGCAATGGCTAAAGCTTCATGAGCTTCTGGGCTTAGTGCACCAATAGACATTGCTGCTGAGTCAAAGCGTTTAAACATTTCACTGTCACTTTCAACTTCAGAAAGATCTATGGCTTCGCAATCATCTTTTAACGTTAATAAATCTCGAAGCATTGCAATTGGGCGGTTATTGACTTCATCAGCATATTGACGATAGTCATCATAGTTACCTGTTTGTACTGCACGTTGTAAGTAGTTTACAACGTCAGGGTTAAAGGCATGATATTCTTCACCGTGTACATATTTTAATAAACCACCATGGCGCATTTTTTGATGTGGTAAAAATGCTTTACGAGCTAGGTTTATACTGTCTTGTTCAATATCCTCAAAGTCAGCGCCTTGAATACGGCTAGGTAAGTCGCTGAAACATAAATCCATGATATTTTGGTTTAAGCCGATAACTTCAAATAAGCCGGCACAACGGTAACTTGCGATAGTAGAAATACCCATTTTAGAGAGTATTTTAAGTAGTCCTTTATTGATACCATTTCGATAATTTACCACTGCATCACGAGCGCTTAATTCAATTTGCCCTTGCTCAACTAATTGCTCAATTGTTTCAAATGCTAAGTAAGGATAGATAGCTGTTGCGCCTAAACCAAGTAACACGGCATATTGATGAGAGTCACGTACTGACGCTGTTTCAACAATAATATTTGAGTCACAACGTAGTTGTTGGTCAACTAAGCGCTTTTGTACCGCCCCAACTGCCATAGCCGCAGGAATAACTAATAACCCTGGGTGAATTTGTCTATCTGAAAGCACTAGGATAACAGTACTTTTGTTACGTACTAAGTCTTCAGCTTCGTCACATAAGCGAATAATCGCAGCTTCTAAACCTTCATCACTATCGTAGGTTAGTGTTAGGGTGTCAGAGCGGTAGTGCTCAGGATCAAGCTCACGTAGTTGTTTCAAACCTGTGTACATAAGTACTGGTGTAGAAAACATCATTCGATCAGCATGGCCTGAAGTTTCATTGAAAACATTATGCTCACGACCAATACAAGTGCCAAGCGACATTACATAACGTTCACGTAGCGGATCGATTGGTGGATTGGTTACTTGAGCAAACTGTTGACGGAAATAGTCATATAAAGTACGTGCTTGGCTAGATAATACAGCCATTGGAGTGTCATCACCCATTGAGCCTGTTGCTTCTTGACCATTTTCAGCGAGTGTTTTAATAACTTGTTGAATTTCTTCATAGCTATAGTTAAACATTTTATGGTACTGCTGCATTTCAGCATCAGTAAATACACGTGTACCAATTTGGTTAGCTTCTAACTCATCAAAAGGGACTAAATGGCGAACATTATTATTTAACCATTCTCTGTATGGATGACGTTCTTTTAGATCATTGTCGATGTCATTTGAACTAAATAATTTACCTGTGTATGTATCAAGGGCAAGCATTTCACCTGGTCCAACACGGCCTTTTTCAACAACTTCATCCTCACCGTAGTCCCAAATACCAACTTCTGAAGCAAGGGTAATAAAACCATTACGGGTAATTACATAACGGGCAGGGCGAAGACCATTTCTATCTAAGTTACAGGCTACATGGCGACCATTGGTCATTACAACACCGGCCGGTCCATCCCATGGCTCCATATGCATTGAGTTGAATTCATAAAATGCGCGTAATTCATCATCCATTAATGTACTGTTTTGCCATGCAGGTGGCATTAATAAACGCATAGCTCGATATAAATCCATGCCGCCAGCTAGGAATAATTCTAGCATGTTATCTAGCGACGAAGAGTCAGATCCAGTTTGTCCTACAAAAGGCGCTGCATCTTGTAAATCAGGCAATAAAGGAGATTTGAAACGATAAGTACGAGCACGCGCCCATTGGCGGTTACCATTAATGGTATTAATTTCACCATTATGCGCTAAGTAGCGGAAAGGTTGTGCTAAATGCCATTGTGGTGATGTATTTGTGGAGAAGCGTTGATGGAATACACAAATTGCACTTTGCATACGAATATCGGCCAGATCTAAATAAAAATTAGATAGATCTTTAGGCATCATTAAGCCTTTATAGATGGTAACTAGACATGAAAGACTAGCGATATAAAACACATCATCATCAATGCGTTTTTCAGCACGGCGACGAGCCATATATAAACGGCGTTCTAAATCACGGTTACGCCAGCCTGGAGGAGCATCAACAAAAATTTGCTCGATAGTTGGCATATTATTGATAGCGGCGTCACCTAATACTGAGGTGTTAATAGGCACACTACGCCAGCCAATAAGTGTTAAGCTTTCATTGGTTAGCTCTTCTTCTAGAATTTTTTTCGATAAGGCAGCTAGCACAGGGTCGGTATTTAAAAAGACCATACCAACGGCATATTTTTTACCTAGCTTCCAGCCGTTATCTTCAGCAACTGCACGGAAAAAGCTATCAGGTTTTTGTAATAGTAAACCACAACCATCACCTGTTTTACCATCAGCAGCAATACCACCACGATGTTGCATGCGATCAAGGGCTGAAATAGCGGTCTTAATTAATTTGTGACTTGTTTCACCTTGTTGATGGGCTATTAAACCAAAACCACAATTTTCGCGTTGAACGCTATGATCATAAAGCTGCATTACTCTCTCCTAATAAAAAGCCACTTGGTATACAGAACAAAAAGAATAAAGGGATGAAAAAAGTGCATAACTATCCCGTTTTTTTACCAAGATGGACTATTTAGATTACTCATTTATCGTCAAAAGGTCAATAAAAATAGAGCATTTGCTCGTAATTTATTTACATGCACTTGAAGCTCTAATTGCTTGAAAACACTATTTAAATATAATAAGTCTTGTTTTTATTAGTTTTTTCTTATTAGTTATCTTTTATTTGTTGGATCTTTATCGTTTTTTGTGAAAGTTTACTACATTTTTCGTAGTGGTATATCTAAGAGAATTTTCGTTATTTATTCAATTGCTATATACGAGCGTATTATTGATTGTTAGCAATGAATGGAGCTAAAAAAAAGCGAGCGTTAACGAGAAATACACTGTTTATCGTTAACGCTATGGATATGTACTATTATGGCAGATAACCACCAGCAATGCCTTTTGTGGTAATACTTACAGCATCATGAGCATGGAGTGATTCTAGGTGATTTATTTTCAACCAAAAATCATCAAACTCTTGAGTTTGGTTCATGGTGAACTGTAAACGACGAGCGGCGTCTTCACAAAACATCAGGTTTTGACCATTTAAACGAGCAAACTCTTGTTCATCTTCACGTTTCACAGCTGCTTGCACAGGAGTTTGTAAAGAGTTTTCAATTAAATCTACCAATTCAGTAATAGGGAAATCACAACTACTATTGTTTAACTTTACTTTAACTTCAGCAACAGAGCGTTGTGAGTGTGGAGTTGCAACAATGCCTTCTGTGGTACCCAGCCATTCGTGAACTGTGTCTAAATCAGCATTAGTGCCAGAAAACTTTTCTTGAAAAGCTTTTTGTATTAACTGTCTGGCTAAAGCAGCAGAACATGGACAAGTTGACGAATAACGGACATCAATAGACATCTCTACAGAAAGTTGTCCTTGGTTTAAGTGGCCTATCAAGGTTATTGGGTATGCTTTCCAGCCTTCTTTGCCGCTAATTAATGACTTTCTGCGTAGGTGATATTCAAAGTTAAACACCACTTTTGCTTGATCACTTAAATCGCTATGACTACTGATAAAGCCATCAAGTAAGCTGACTAGGCTCTGATAATTAAGGATGCTACTGCAAGATAATTCATCAAGTAATAAATAGAGGCGTGACATGTGTATGCCTTTAGCCTGCGCTTCTTTTAGGTTTACAAATGCATCTACATGGGCTGAAACCATACGTTGGTTTTCACCTTTAGAAGATACCATGATTGGCATTTCAATATTACTCATGCCAACCCAGTCTAATGTTCCCTCTGTTTGGGCTGTAGTATGGTTGGCAATATCGGGCATCGTTGTCGTCATTATGACTCCGCTTTAAGCTATAGTTACTTAACTAGGGCTGTGCGATGATAGCTAAGTAACCGCACAACAAGTAAATTCAAGGGCGCATATTCTATCTTATTTTTAAACACTAATCATTATTGATATTATGAGAAAATAAAAAAAGCTAAGGTCTTGTAATAACAAGGCGTTACCTCGATCGCTGTTGGAACTTTAGTACACTCTCTTTTTTTGAACAGTGTAACCTTTTTATAATTTACTAAGCTGTATTAGGATAGTAGGCGGTGTTATTCACTTGCGATGAAAAGTTGTTAAACTAATAGCACTAATTTAATGATTTAACTTTATGGTAATGAACACCTACTTAATGAGCTAGAAAAGGGAAGTAATAAATTTATGCATTTGGATTTTGAGTTGTTAAACGGTTATAAGCAAAGCTTAAGTACTGAAATTATCGAGCAAATGATTACCTTGTATGAACAACAATCAATGATTTACCTTGCTGATATTGAAGCGGCTTTAGCGAATGGAGAGGAAGGTTTATGGCAAGAGCACTGTCATAAGATGAAAGGTGCTGCAGGGAGTGTCGGTTTTAAATCATTATATGCTCAGTTAGTTATGATGGAGAAATCTGTTGCGCCTTCAACAGAAAAAGCTCAGTTATTAACTGAGCTTTTTCAACAAAATAAACAGGCTATTTCAGCCTTCCATGACTGGTTAGAAAGTAGCTAATAAATTAAGGGCTAATCTGTTTGGCCAACAAAACGATAACCTTCACCATGGATGGTATTAATCAACTCAGGTGTGCCTGGATCAGATTCAAAGTGTTTACGTAATCGACGTATGGTAACATCAACAGTTCTGTCGTTACTGCGTAAATCTCTGCCTGTCATTTCCTTAATAAGGTCTTGTCTGGAAACAATTTGCCCTGAATTCTTGATCAATAATCTTAATGCTCTATATTCTCCTCGTGGGATAGCAATAATATTATTGTTTGGTGAAGTCATTTCACGGGAGTTACCATTTAATGTCCAACCATTAAAAGTGATGACAGATTGCTCTTCAGTATCGCTACTAACTTGACCTATACGATTTAAAATATTACGGGCTCTAATGGTTAACTCTCTGGAGTTAAATGGTTTCGTTAAGTAGTCATCCGCACCGATTTCTAGCCCTAATATTTTGTCTATATCGCTATCGCGACCTGTTAAAAAAATGAGTCCTAAGTTTTTGTTACTGGCGAGTTCTCTGCCAAGTAATAAGCCATTTTTACCGGGTAAATTAATATCCATAATAACAAGGTTAATTGACTGTTGCTTGAGCATGTCGGCCATACTTTCACCATCAACAGCTTCAAAGACTTGATACCCTTCAGCCTCAAATAAATTGCGTAAATTAAAACGAGTTACGTCTTCATCTTCAACAATAAGGATTTGGTAATTATCCATTCTATTTCCATTATACTTTAGGGGGCTATTAACATTTAATTAACTATGTTAACTAAGTATGTATTAAATAACAATAATCTTGCACAAATAGATAAAATTCTTTTTATTATTGTTCGGATATAAGTAAAACCGGCACAGTTATATCAAATGTTGTGCCTTCACCTACCGTAGAGTTGAAGTCAATATGACCGTCTAACGCTTGAGTGACTAAATTATAAACTAAGTGCAAACCTAAGCCACTGCCGCCACTGCCTCGTTTGGTGGTGGTAAATGGTTCAAAAATTCTAGTTTTAATCTTGTCATCAATACCTATTCCATCATCATGATAGTTTACGTGCAGTTGTTGGCTTAAATACATGATGGATATTTTAATGTGGCCGCCTACTTGTTGTTCAAAACCATGAATAATCGAATTGAGAATCAAGTTAATTAAAATTTGACTGATAGCGCCAGGTTTACCTTCTACAGTTAAGTGACTTTTACAGTCTAATGTTACCGTAACTTGATGTTCATCAAGTTTGGTTTTTACCGTTAAAATCACTTCTTCAAGTAATTCTTTCACATTGAATTGGCGGGTTTCGGCGCTTGATTGGTCAACAGCTACTTTCTTAAAGCTTGATATTAATTTTGCCGCTCGCTCAAGGTTACGATTAATAATACCGACGTTTTCTTCACCTTGGGTTAAAAACTTATTGAGTTGGCTCGATTTAAGAGTTTTATTCTCAAATGCTTCTTTAATATCATTAAGGTTATCTGTCATTAATGAAGAGGCAGTAACACCTAAACCTATAGGGGTGTTAACTTCGTGTGCGATACCGGCAACCATATCTCCTAAAGAGGCCATTTTTTCATTTTCAACTAACTGCCCTTGAAATTGGTGCAATTTTTCTAACGTTGAAACTAACTCTTGGTTTGACTCTTTTAATGCATCGGTTCTGACAGTAACTTTTTCGGCTAACTTATTGTTCTCTAGTAAAGCTTGCTGGTACTTATCATTTTGTATATTAATGTGTTTTTGAACTCTATTGAGTAATAAGTTGATGTTTTGAGCTACAATATCAAGTTCAATAATGGGTTGTTTATCTAGCCTTTGTGTGAAGTCTTTATTTTGTGAAATTTGCTTAATAGATTCAAGTATTGAGTTGATTGGTTGTTTTATTCTCCCTTGAATATTAAAGGCGATAATTATCGACAAAATAAGGGCAATTAACAGTGCAAATAGTGCCAGGTAGGTTATTTCATCGATGTAATTATCAATATCTTTTAAACTGGTTTGAATATACAAGTAGCCATAAACTTGCTGCTCTTGTTCTATTGCAATAAAAAGGTCTAAGTGACCTTTATGAAAAATAAGCTCTGCCAATTTATTCGTTTCAATGAGTCTGCTAATTTCATTTGTTTTATCGGGAATAGAAGGATAGTTACTGTTTTTATTGAAGTTTGCATAAAACTTTATATTGTCAGTACTGGTATCATCAACATGGGTGTAGATATGAACATAATTGATATAAGGGCTGGTAATGGCATTTTTGAAATCTTGTTGTAAACCTTTATAACCATCGGCATCATTGTTGACTAAATAAGAGGTGCTTAGCTGAGCTAACGCTTTTGCCCAAGACAAAGTATTCTCTTTTAATTGTGACTTCTCACGCTCATTAGCAACGTAAATAATACTGATAAAACTAATTAACAGTATTAATGAAATGACAACGAGAATACGCGAAAATAAAAGTTGCCGAATTGAAGTAAAGTTAATTTTTGAATTCATAGTCTTAGAATCGTTGATAATTTTTAATATTTCAAGTTTGTTAGGTAATTAAACGGTAATCATTTAAGCTGTGGTTACTTTTAGCTTTTCAGCACGCATTTTGTCAAAGGGTTAATAGCGAAATTAATGCTTACTAAGGTTTAGTGTAGTAAATATTAAACCCTTGCTGGTTGGTAAGTGTTTTAGTCGATCCTATATGTTGTGTCATAATTGGAAGATACTGTAAAAAGCTATTGGCAACCACGGTAATATCCGCATTATTGTTCATATGAGTATTGATACCACGAAGAAAATCTTCAGTGGCTTGGTAGCTTGTTTTTGTGCCTTGGTGAAACGGAGGGTTAGAAACAATATGCTGAAACTCTCCCGTTAGCATTGATAAACTATTTGAAGCAAAAACGTGGCCGGATAACTGGTTAAGTGAAAGCGTTTGCTTTGATGATGCAATAGCTAACGCACTAACATCGAGTAATGATAATTCTGTCTCGGGGAATTTCTTACCAATAAAGCAACTAATTACGCCGGCACCACAGCCAAAATCTAAAACCTTACCTTGCATATGTTCAGGCAAATGCTTTAACAATATTGCTGTACCAGTATCAAGTTTCTTCTGACTGAAAACACCGGGTAATGAAGCTATAGTGAGTTCAATATTATCGATTGTTAGTTGATAATGCTTAAACCAATCTTCTAGTGTAAATGGCTGACTTAAACAAGCTTGGTTTACTGTGCCTGCAAATAACAAGCAATGGCGGGCAGCATCTATTTTCTGACAGTTACTTAAAAAGTGTTTGGTCAGTTTTGGCGTTGATTGAATGCCGCTTTTTTTCTCACCTACCAGTAGTATTTTTGCATCAGTAGTTAAATAAGGGGCGAGCATAGCCAAGGTAAAAGCGAGTTCATCCTTACTTTTGGGGAAATTTATGATCACTAAATCATGCTTTATCTTTGTTTGATATTCACAAGTAAAACTAGTTTCTATAGTGGATTTATAGCTACTTTTAATAGCGACGTAATCAATATAATTTGTGTTGTAGCAGCTAATACGCGCTTCAGGGTTTTCTGCCATATAACTATCAATAAAGCTATCATTGACTAAATTAACAAATAATGGGGTTTTGGCTGTTAATAACTCGCTATTACGCAATAAAACTTGGCTGATATTAGTTAACGCTGATTTTGATATAGACATATAAAAGTAGAAACATTAGTAACGCTTAGAAGTTGCTATTCTACGTTATGCAAATATTGATGGCTATTATTATCCTTTAAAGCCTTATTTCTAAGAAAAGAGCATTGACTCTAAAGCGGGAAAAATGCTTAAATAGCCATGTCCCTAATTCCAATTTGGTGATTGTTGAAAATCATTAAATTTTAAAGGGGTCAGAAGAGGAGCGTTAACCAGGTAGTTACCATTGTGGCCATATCAATCAGTTGATATTTTTTTCACACAAAGATCAAACTTTGTTAATGGTAATGAGGGGGATTAACGCCGAGATAAATACTTATTTGATGAGGTATTTATCGGTCGTTTTCTTAATAGAGTCAAAACTAATAAGAGTGGGCTGAATCCCAACGACTGTCACTATTATAAGCTCAGTAAAGTTGAGTGAATAATTGAGTGGAGAGCTTCTGGCCTTTGCATAAAAGCCAGTAAATACAGCAATGTGTTTATTCTCGCCTCATGTAAACGCCTGTAAGTTCTCCGAACTAAGTTGCTAATAGATAGCGCTAAATAATGAGTTCGTGAACAATGAATCTACAACACCCTATAAATGTATCTCACCAAAGTCGCGCTGAAACCGAGCTTGATGCTTACCCATTGTGGACAGCGTTAGTCACGCCTTTTCTTGACAATGATCAAGTAGATTATGACAGTCTAAAACGTATCGCGATTGCACAAGCAAAAGCGGGCAATGGCATTTTATTATTAGGCAGTACCGGCGAAGGTTTAGCGTTAACCACAGATGAGCAAATCAACATTGTTGAGTTTGTTTGTGAATTGGCACTTAATACACCTATTATGGTTGCTGTAGGTGGTTATAATTTAGCTGAGCAAACTCAGTGGGTTAATCGCTGTAACAATTTAGCTATTGATGCTTATTTATTGGCAACACCAATTTACGCAAAACCAGGTGTTGTTGGACAAACACAATGGTTTAATACTTTATTAGATGCTTCAAAATTTCCTTGTATGTTATATAACGTACCGTCGAGAAGTGGTGTAGAAATACCTATAACTACGGTGCAGAATATACAAAACCATCCAAATTGTTGGGCAATGAAGGAAGCAAGCGGCGATCTGAATAAGTTTTTAAGTTATCGCCAATACTGCCCAGATATCACCTTATACAGTGGCGAAGATGCCATGTTGCCTTATTTAGTGCCTGCAGGCGCTAAAGGCTTAGTTTCGGTGTGTGCTAATGCATGGCCTGAAGCGACAAACACTTATGTACATTTATGCCTAGCGGAGCAAACAGAAACTATGTTCCCGTTATGGAATAATGCGGTTGAGGCGCTGTTTAGTGTTGCTAATCCTATACCTGTTAAAGTATTGATGCAGCAGCAAAAAAATATTACTACAGCAATCCTTCGCCCGCCATTAACGCATTTAGAGTTAACAGACAGCACAGAGCTATTGGCCTTAGATGAACAAATTAATCAATGGTTAGCACAAGCTAATCAAACTTCTTTTAATACTACAGTTGAAAATAGGAATATCGCATGAACTGGCAAGATGTAATCGCACAGTTAGAAGCCGGCACTCTACGTGCTGCAAATCAAGATGAAAACGGCAATTGGCACGCCAATGTTGAAGTGAAACAAGGCATTTTAGCGGCTTTTAAAGCGGGCGTTAATGTAAGTTTTGGTGATAACTACCAAGGGTTTGTTGATAAAGACAATTTACCAGCTCGTCAATTTACACCAGAAGACGGTGTGCGTTTAGTACCTGGTGGCTCATCAGTACGCGCTGGCGCTCATGTTGCACAGGGCGTGATCATCATGCCACCAGCCTATATTAATGTTGGTGCTTATGTTGATAGCGGTACTATGGTTGATAGCCATGCGTTGATTGGCTCTTGTGCACAAGTTGGTAAGAATGTTCACGTATCAGCGGCAGTACAAATTGGTGGTGTATTAGAGCCAATTGGCGCGAGTCCAGTTATCATTGAAGATGATGCTTTTTTAAGTGCTGGTGTTGTTATTGTAGAAGGCATTGTTGTTAAAAAAGGCGCGGTATTAGCACCGGGTGTTACTTTATCAAAATCAGTACCTGTTTATGATTGTGTTAATCAAGAGATGCGCGAAAAAGGAGCTGAAATTCCTGAGCGTGCTGTTGTTGTTCCGGGAACTCGTCCAGTAAAAGGCGAGTGGGCGAAAGAGCAAGGTTTAAACATGGCATGTGCACTTATCGTTAAGTATCGTGATGAGCAAAGTGATGCATCACTCGAGCTGGAAAGCATCCTTCGATAACTTATTATTTTGCTGCCTGACGATAGTCAGGCAGCAAGTAACCTTGTAAATTGTATTTATATTACCGAATTAATTAATCATTATGACCACAAGACCCACTTGGTTTGACACCCGAATTGAAAAAAGTTTGCTTGCTCATCAATCGCCAGAAGATGAGCAAGGTTATTTTGTTTATCAACTTGATGCTTTAAAGCAACATCTTGCTCAATTACAGCAACAAGATGTGATCAAGCTTTGGTTCGCGGTAAAAGCGAATCCATTGTCAAAAGTAATTCAAACCCTTGATAGTGAAGGTTTTGATTTTGATGTTGCTAGCTCAGGTGAATTAGCACAAGTGCTAGCCCAAGGTATTAGCCCTGAACGTGTTCTTAATACCGGCCCCGCCAAATCAAAAAAACAACTAAGTGCTTTTGTAAAACAAGGGGTGCAAACGTTTGTGGTAGAAAGCCTTAATCAATTAACTTGGTTAAATGAAGTGGTTATTGAGCAAAATGTCGATATCAAACCAACGGTACTTTTAAGAGTGCAGTTACAGTGGCCTGATGGTGAGAAAAATCCATTAGGCGGTAATAGCTTAACGCCCTTTGGTTTGTCTGTTGAAGAATGGCAAAGTGTGCAAGTGAGCGATTATCCAAAATTAGATATTTGTGGCTTACATATTTTTCAATGGGGGAACATGCTCAGCAATGAAAAAATGTATTCACTCTGGGGACAAATGGTTGCACCTCTGACGCAATTAGCCAGCAGTATCGGTATGGATTTGAAGGTTCTTGATTTAGGTGGTGGCTTAGGTATTGATTACCTTGATGAAGGAAGCACCTTGTCATGGCAGCAAATTATTACCGATCTAGCAGATATAAAAGCACAAGCTGGCGTTGAAGAGCTATGGCTTGAGTTAGGTCGCTTTGCAGTAGCAGAATGTGGCTATTATGTGGTGCCAGTTGTAGATAAAAAAATGAATTACCAACAAGAGCAACTCGTGTTAGCTGCGGGTATTAATCACCTTATTCGTCCGGCAATAACTGATCAGCCATTCCCTGTGGCTTTGCTTCGTCAATCACAAGCGAGTGAACAGTACTTTGATTTACATGGGCCGTTATGTACAAGCATGGATAAGTTGGGACATTTACCTTTACCTAATGATGTTGAAGTGGGTGATAAGCTCGTTTTTGGTTATTGTGGTGCTTATGGTTTTACCGAAAGTATGCCATTTTTCTTATGTCATCAATTAGCTGCAGAATATGTGATTGAACAAGGCGAATTGATTGAGGTAAGAGCTGCACAAGCTGCTAGCTCTTATTTAGCGTAGAATAGCGAGTAAATAAGGTACACAAATGACAATTAACACAAATGCTTTTAACAAAACAGTTATGCACGTTGGTGAAATGGCCAGTGGCGCAACATTAACTGTACCTGTTTATACTTATGAGTGTCAGCAAGTAAGTGCACCAAATGTCTATATTCAAGCGAATATGCATGGCGCTGAAGTGCAAGGTAATGCGGTAATTTTTCAGTTACTCGAGCTTCTTAAGCATTGTGATATCAAAGGTAATATTACTTTGGTGCCGTATGCTAACCCTGTTGGTTGTAATCATAAAAATGGTGAGTATACCCTTGGCCGTTTTGATCCAATAACAGGTGTTAATTGGAATCGAATGTACCATTTTGATCAAAGCGTTATCGAGCCATTTGCCGAGCAGAATATTGATGCCAGTGATGCTGAAATTGCCACACGCTTTCAACAGTTATTAGTAGATCAAATCGAGCAAAAGCTTGATCATAATATTTGGGGACTAACTACAGGCCAACGTATTGCGTATCAATTGCAGCGTATGGCACATCAAGCTGATATAGTCCTTGATTTACATACCGGTCCGATATCAAGTAAGCATTTGTACTGTCCAGAATATGCTAAAGCTAGTGCAAATTTTTTTGATATTCCCCATACCATATTAATCCCTAATGACTTTGATGGCGCAATGGATGAAGCGACTTTCTGTCCTTGGTGGAGCTTACAACAAGCTTTTCAAGCAAGTGGAAGGAATGTAGTAATGGGCGAAGGTGCTTTTGCTAAAGAAAGTTTTACCGTTGAATTAGGCTCTCAAGAGCAGATTGACCTTGATGTAGCTCACCAAGATGCATTAGGTATTTTAAGTTATTTGCAGCATAAAGGTGTTATTAATAGCAGTGATTATACCCCTAAAAAAATGACCCGTTTTGCCTGTTATCTTGAAAACTACAAAGCCTTGTATGCTCCCATGGGTGGCATGGTGGATTATTTAGCTGAATTTGGTGAACCCTTACCTGCAGGCAAGCCGTTAGCGCGTATTTTACGTATGGATAACTATGGTGATGGCAACCCGCTCCACAATATTTGTTTAGATCAAGCAGTGTTGCCTATTTTGCATTTTGCTTCTGCCAGTGTGAATCAAGGGACAGAGCTTTATAAAGTCTTCACTGATTATTTCGAAATTTAGTATTTTAGTCAGAAACTTTATCACTATTTAATATTGATGCTTCATCACACTTGTTATATTATAACACTTGTGATGAGTCTACTTCTTCGCGCTTATACAAGCGCACTTAAAAATAAACCAACCATGAATGCTTTTGCACTCGTGGTTTTTGTGTTGTTTTTTTTAACATCGACGCTTGCTCATGCTGATCACTTAACCGAATACACTGTAAATGCTGAGCAACAAGAGTGTTATATATGCCATCAAGGTATAGGCTCTCCAGAAGAATTTCCAAGTATAAAAGCTCCCTTTGAAGCTTGTTATTGTCTGCAAGTTCAAAACACAAAAACAACGCAAGCTAAAACGTTTTATTTTATTCAACCTCAATTAAGAGCGCCGCCTGTATTTCAATAGTTTTACAAATATCATCTCGTTTATTTTTTATAGGCTCATAAAAGAAAGAGCCTAGTTTAAGCGACTTATACACTTTATTGGAATACATCATGTTTTTAAAAAATATCCCTATGCCTGTAAGTAAGCTTGCGAGTGCATGTACATTATCATTGGCGACCCTAGCAACAACTAGCTCATTAGCATTCGCTCAAAATATCAAAGGGCAAATAGTCGACTCTCAAGGGAAAGCTATCAGTGAAGCCATAATATCTATTCATGGCAGCGATAAAAAAGTAACTAGTGACAAACAAGGCTTTTTTACGCTATCAGAGCTTAAAGCGGGAAAAATAGAATTACATACTAGCGCTAAAAACTTTTCTCATAACAGCCAGGTTATAACCCTAAAACAAGAAGGTATTTCTGGTTTAAAAATAGCGTTATCACCTTCTGTATTAGAAATTATTGATATTTATGCAACACCATTACACTCATCAACAATAGAGTCAGCACTACCTGTCAATGTTATTACTGGTGATGAGCTTAAATTAAAGCAAGCGTCTACACTGGGTGAAACCTTAAAAAATGAAGTGGGCGTACACTCAAGCTTTTATGGTTCAGTGACAAGTAGCCCGATTATTCGTGGTTTAGATGGACCAAGAGTTTTAATCACGCAAAATGGCTTAGATGCCGGTGATGCCTCCCGTGTTGGAGCTGATCATGCTGTATCAGCAGAAACAAGTACTGCAACACAAATTGAAGTATTACGTGGCCCAGCGACTTTATTTTATGGCAGTGGTGCTATCGGTGGTGTGGTTAATGTGGTTGATAATCGCATACCTACTTCAAATGAAACCATGGCTGATTGGTTGTTACAATATAACGATGTTTCTGATGAAAAACAGGCCGCACTTTCAATACAAAAAGGTTTAGAAATAGGCGGTGAAGAGTTTGCTGTCCACCTTGATGGTTTCTGGCGTGATGCTGGCAACTATAAGTTACCAAAAGATTTTCATGTTGAAGAAGAGCATGCAGAGGAAGACCATGATGAAGGTGAACATGAGGAAGACGAGCATGAAGAGCACAGTGATGGTACGTTAGCGAACAGTAACTCTAAATCAAGTGGCTTCACTATTGGCTCAAGCTATTTATTTGATGACGGATTTTTTGGTTTCTCTTATGGCAGGTTAGATAAAGAGTATGGTATTCCAGGTCATGCTCACCATGAAGAAGAGGACGAAGAAGGTGAAGAAGAGCATGATGATCATGAGGAAGAAATAGGCACCCAAGCTAAGATGAAGCAAGATAGATTTCAGTTATTAACTGAAATAAGCTTTGATAATGCCTTTATAGAACAACTTGCCGCTAAATATGCTTTTACTGATTATCAACATCAAGAAATTGAAGATGGCATGGTAGGTACAACATTTACTAATAAAAGTAATGAGCTGAAAGTTGATTTATACCATCAAAGTTATAAAGATTGGCATGGTGCTTGGACATTGCATTATAAAAGCTCCGACTTCGAAGCTATTGGTGATGAAGCTTTTACACCGCCATCAGAAACAGATAGCTTTGCCGTTGCATGGTTAGAAGAGAAGCACTTTGGTGACGTCCTTCTACAATTAGGTGCTAGGGTAGAGCATGTTACACTTAATGCTGATGATTCTTTAATTGGTTTTGACGACCATGATCAAGAATTAGTGTCATTTAAGCAGCAAGATTTTACCCCTGTTAGCGCTTCTGCGGGTTTTGTTTGGGACTATCAAGACGGTTATAACTTAGGCTTGTCAGTAGCCTTTTCTCAACGTGCTCCTTCAGCAGCTGAGCTATTTTCATTTGGTCCTCATATTGGTACTAATACCTTTGAAATTGGTGCCATGTTTGATTTACATATGGAAGATGACCATGACGAAGACCATCATGATGATCATGATGAAGAACACGGTGATGAAATCCATGTCGAGTTAGCTGAACACGCACCTGAAATTGAAACCTCGTACAGTATTGACTTAACTTGGCGTAAGTTTGAAGGTGACTTTGGCTTTGTTGTTAGTGCTTTTTATAACCGAGTAAATGATTTTTACTTTCAGCAAGATACGGGGTTAGTGTTTGAAGGTGGACATGACGACCATGATGTTCATGAGGAAGAACACGATGAACATGAAGGCTTACCTATTCTAATTTATCAACAAGAAGATGTTGCAATGTATGGGTTAGAAGCTGAATTTGCTTATCAGATTTCAAGCCCATTAAAAGTGTCTGTTTTTGGTGACTATATTAACGCTAAGTTAGTTGATGGCGGTTACTTACCGCGTACTCCACCAATGAGAATTGGTTCGTCATTAACATATCAAGGTGAAAGCTTTGAAAGTGAAGTATCGCTAAATCATTATTTCGAGCAAGACAATGTTGCTTCGTTAGAAACTTCAACACCCGCTTATACCTTACTTGATTTTAACTATAATTATTACTTGAGTAATATTGGCATCAATATCATGGATAATGACATTGTGCTATACGTTAAAGCGCAAAATTTATTAGATGAAGTTGCGTTTGTGCATAGCTCTTTCTTAAAAGACGATGCGCCATTACCTGGAAGAAATTTCAGTATTGGTATTCGCGGTAGCTTTTAAATACTCTTCAGTGAACTAAGGCCATTTTAACGTGCAGCATTCACCACTGTTAGAAAAATACTTAGCAAAGCTACAGTATATTAGCGCAGAGCAGCAGAACTCTGTGCTTGATCTAGCGTGTGGTGCTGGTCGAAATGGCCTTTATTTAATTGAAAATAATATTGCAACCACCTTTGCTGACGTTCGACAAGAAGTGCTTACCGAGGTAGAGCTTTCTTTACATCATGACAGTGAAGAAAAAGCCAAACTAGCCACCTATTGGCCAGTTGATTTTGAGCAAGCTAATACTGCACCTTTAGCGGGTAAAAACTTTGCCGCAATTATGGTTTTTCGTTATTTACACCGTCCTTTATTTGATCAGATCAAAGCTGCCATAGCGCCAGGTGGTTTGATTATTTATGAAACCTTCACTGAGCAACAAGCGCAATTTGGTCGCCCTAAAAACCCTGATTTCTTGCTCATTGCTAATGAACTGGAAAATACCTTCAAAGGCTGGCAAATATTACACAGCTTTGAAGGTGTTGTTGCTAATGCTGATGGTACCTCTAAAGCCATTGCGCAACTTGTTGCCATAAAACCTAGTTAGCTTACCTATCCCCCAAAAAATGCTGTGAAAATATGACTTAGCGCAATGATAGTTTAACTAGGTTGCTGATGGCATTGCGTCATCAAAATTCTAGTCATACTATGAATATATAGTTGTTTCATCTCAGTTAATATTGACACTCAAGCAATGGCTTTTGGGTCTATTCATCGTAAGTGGAGCTAATATGGGGCGTGATATTTCAGAGCAAGTTTTTAGTGCTGACGATTATCTGCAGTTTAATCGTCGTATTCATGATCAGCTCGATGAATTAAACCGTGTTATGCAAAAACCTGACTTTGGTACAGGTGATTTATATATAGGGGCTGAGTTAGAAATATACTTAATGGATGCTCAGCAGCAAGTGAGCCCTATTAATCTTGAGTTGCTGGCACTGCTTGATGATAAGCAGTTTCAATCTGAGTTAAATAAATACAATATTGAGCTCAACCTGCAGGCTGTTAAAGCCAAAGGAAAACCTTTTAGCAAAATCACCCAAGAAATCATCACTAAATTTGTCCATTTAAATACTGTTGCCGAAAAGCTAGATACACGCCCTGTGGCTATAGGTATATTACCGACACTTAAAGAAGCACATTTGTCTAACCACTATATGACTGAGCTAGGCAGGTATAAATTATTAGCCCGCGAATTGACTAAACTGAAAGGGCAACCATTTCATATCCACATTGATGGTGATGAATCTATCGATTTTTATACCTCAGAGTTGTGCGCTGAAGGAGCAAATACCTCTTTTCAAGTGCACTTGATGACAGAAAAAAATAAATTTCCCGACGTCTTTAATGCCGCGCAACTTACCTTACCAATGTCTTTGGCCATAGCTGCAAACTCAGGGGTTTTTCTAGGTAATTGTGCCTGGGATGAGACACGTGTGGCGCTTTTTAAACAGTCTACTGATAATCGCATTCCTGATGATAATAATTGGCGTGAACCTGCTCGCGTTACATTCGGACATGGGTGGGTTAGAAAAGGGGCATGGGAGTTATTTTCAGAAACGGTAAATTTATATCAACCTATCATGCCGAAATTATTTCCAGCTCAAAAGCTAGCTGAAGGTGAAAACCCTGAGTTGGCGGAGCTTGATTTACACATGGGCACAACGTGGCCATGGAATCGTCCTATTTATTCACCTGCGGGTAAAGGTCATGTGCGTATTGAGTTTAGAGCACTTCCAGCAGGCCCTACAGCACTTGATATGGCAGCCAATGCTGCATTTACTATAGGTATGGCAGCTGGCCTGTCTGATAGGGTTGAGCAATACTTGTCACGCATTCCTTTCGAATTTGCTCATTATAATTTTTATCGCGCTGCTAAAAATGGCTTAGATGCGACAATTTTATGGCCACAAAACTATCAGAATAAACCGGTGGAAGTGCCAATAAGGCAAGTCATAGACGATATGTTAATCGTCGCTGATGACGGCTTAACAAGTCTAGGAGTTGATAAAGAAGAGCGTGATAAATATTTAGCGATAATAAGCAATCGGCTTTCAGTTGGGGTCACTGGAGGTAGTTGGGCGAAGAACACTTTACGATATTTACGTCAATCATTAAGTAATGATAAAGCCTGCGAAAAGATGTTGGCAATTTACTACCAAAACCAACTGTCAGGTCAGCCTATTAGTGAGTGGGAGCAATGCTGGCGATGAATCAATTTGTTAATCAAGTTAGTTACTACACAGAAGCTGATATAGAAAATATAGCACCAACACCGTTGGCTTTTTTAAGGCAACTCAGTGGCTTGTGTGTTATTGATATAAAAGGTGAGGACACTCGCCGAAGTCGGGTAGTCACAACCTTAATTCACGGTAATGAGCCCTCAGGTTTTATTGCCCTTCATCAGTGGCTGTTGAAAGGACAACAGCCTGCAGTTAATATGCGTTTTATTCTGTGTAATGTTGAAGCTGCGCAGTTATCACCAGAATTTTCACACCGTTATTTAATATTAGGGCAAGATTTAAATCGTTTTTTTGCCAGTCAACAAATACATCATCATAAACATCGCGATATTGTTGAGCGAGCACAGTTAATCAAACAGGAGGTTAACGCTGTTAACCCTGAAGCTGTCATTGATTTACATAATACTTCAGGTCAAAGCCCAGCTTTTGGTGTCTCAATTGATGAGAGTAAACAAGCATTAGCTTTGATCTCACTATTCACCAATAAAGTGATACTAACCGGTCTTAGAGTTGGGGCTATTATGGAGCAAAACTTTTCGACTTCTATAGTGACTGTTGAATGTGGTGGTGCCAGTCAATTACAGTCACACCAATTAGCTTATTCTGGCTTAGTAAAATTTTCTGGTGAAGATAATATTTTTGATCGTCAAACTAGCCAAGTTGATATTCATAAACATCCCTTTAGAGTTGAGTTATTACCTAGCCTTGGCGTTGCTTTTGCTCATCATCATTTACCTACAGCAGATGTTACTTTACGAACTGATACTGAACAATTAAATAACCAATTGACACCGAAAGGGGAATTTATTGGTTGGTATGAAGGAGGAAATAAACTTCCCTTTACAGTCAAAAATGAGCAGGGCGAAGAGCAATTAGATGATATGTTCACCTTAAAAAATGGCTGCATTTTTACCAAACAGTCTTTGCAAATTTTTATGGCAACAACAGATCCTGATATTGCTACTAATGATTGTCTTTTTTATGCCACTATTGAAGCCACCATTGAAGCAAATTAATGGTGATCTGCTTACGTTGTAAGTTTTTGTTTATAAAGCAAAAATAAAAATCACACAAACATCAATTCTATTTATATTTGATATAGATCAAATAAAACTATGCTTAACTTAGATTACTGGTTAGAATGCGCTCGTTTTTTTGCCATTTTAGGAAGTAGTCAAGATGTCACACAATGAAGATTTTAAAGATGCTAGTTCAAAACGTCATTTAGCAACAGCGATTGTTGCATTACTTGCAATGCCGTTATTACCTATGTTGATGGGTTGGTTTACTATTTTAAACTAAGCTATTTGTAAGCTAAGCAATTTTATAAGTTTAGCAAGATTAATAGTTTAAAATACTATTGAAGTAGTTGGTGAGTGCATTAAATATTTTTTAATATTTAATGGCTAATTAAATAGCGGCTACTTCAATCTTATTCCATTCTTTTCAATGGTTAGCTTTCCTTTTTTCATTAAATTGCCCACTGTCGCTTTAAACGTCTTTTTACTTACGCCTAATGTCTTTTGGATCAGCTCTGGTGAGCTTTTATCATGTAACGGACTAAAGCCATTATTTTTAGCTAGATGAGCTAATAACTGCTCAGCAAAGTCGTTAACTTTATTTTTACTACCACGGGTGAGAATCAGATCTAGGCGACCATCTTCACGAACTTGTTTAATATAACCATCAACTTTTTTACCAATACGTAATGGTTGAAAAATTTCATTGTCGTACAATAAGCCCCAGTGCAAATCGTTAACTATCGCTTTAAAACCTAAGTCAGTTTTGCCACCTATAACTAATTTTACTTTATCACCTTGCTGATATTCAGCTGGCCAAATATCGATAAATTTATCAAGCTTGCTCGAAGCAACAATACGATCTGTGTGTTGGTCAAGAAAAATGCGTACCAAGTAGTACTTACCTTCTTCCATTTTTGTGTGTTGTTGGTTGTAGGGCACTAATAAATCTTTTGGTAAGCCCCAATCTAAAAAAGCGCCCATTTTATTTACTTGCGCCACTTTTAATGACACAAACTCACCCACTTGCCCAAGCGATTTTTCGGTTGTGGCGATAATACGATCGGCAGAATCTAAATAAACAAAAACCTCGACACAACTACCGACTTGGCAATCACTTTTTAAGTAACGGTTTGGCAATAAAATTTCACCTAATTCACCACCATCAAGGTAAACACCATTGTCTGCAACAGCAACCACAGTAAGTGTATTGTATTTGCCAATTTCTGCTTGAGTGTTTGCAGAGTGTTTTTGTGAGTTTGTCATGTAGGACGCCATATTTAGGGGGATAATTCAGCGGCTAGTTTACCTGATTTAGCTATTTATCACTAGAGGCGGTACTGTGAAACTGCTCAGCAGCTATCTTGGTCGCAATATATTCGTTGTGTCGTAAATGCAACAAGTCGGCTATTTTTCGAATGATATGCTCTTCAATACTGGCTAGCTCTCCATCAGCATAAGCAACTTGCCATAACAAGGTGACTATTTTAATGCGTTCATCAAGTGAGTAATATTGATTAAGCTTTGAAGTAAATTGATAAAAATCATTGGCATTTTCACTTAATTCAAAGGCTTGTTTTAAAATATCTTCCACTTCTTGCGATGATAAATCAAAGTGTTCAGCTAAAATAGCGCTTAGCTCATCTTGTTCTTTGCTAGTGAATATACTGTCAGCACGCATCACTTCGCATAGTAATACAGCACATGCAATTTCAATTGAAAGAGCATCATCTTGTTCTGCATTTTCAGTGGCTAACAAGGTGTTAAAAAAGCGGTTAATTTTATTGAGCATACAACCTCCTAGTAATAGAAAATAAGTGGTTAATTTGACAACTTTATTTTGTGAAAAACAAAAATATTGGCGAAATAGGCTGATTCCACACTATCAGTGCCAGTGTATGACAATTAAAAATAAAAAGCAGTCTTTTAAATGTTTCGTTATAACTGTTTGATTTTATTGTTTATAATGTTTGAATATTAAGTTTTTTGCTTGTTTTTTACAAATAGGCGCACAAATTGAAATACACGGTTACAACTTTGTAATAGTTTGCAGCGGGGAATTCTATATCATTTACCCTATAAAATATGCTGACTATACATAGTGATAAGTTAGCTATATTCTAAAAATTAAATATGCACATTTGAATTCAAGAGGAATAAAACTGTGGCTAGTAAAAAACAAATCATAATCCCTATTGCCATTCTTGCAGCAGGAGTTGCTGCTTTAATTGGTTTTTCAAGCATGAAAAAACCACCAGAAGAAAAAGAAAAAGTTGATACAACTCCAATAGTGGCTGTTAAAGATATTGTTGTTGCTCCGATGACATTACATGTTGACTCTTATGGGGTAATTAAACCTAAATATGAAACCACACTAGTTGCACAAGTTAGCGGTGAAATAGTGGAGTTAGACGAGGTTTTTGTTCGAGGTGGCTTGGTTAAAAAAGATCAATTGCTAGCTCGTATTGATCCTAATGATTACCATGCAGCACTAATTGATGCTCAGGCTAGTATGGCATCAGCCAAAGCAGCGTTAGAGCAAGAAGTGGCTCACGGTAAAGTTGCCGAGCAAGAATGGAAAAAAATAACCGATAGTTCACCTACTGAACTAAGTTTACGTAAACCACAATTAGCACAAGAGCTCGCACGCGTAAAAGCTGCGCAAGCTGCTGTTTTAAGAGCTGAACGTAATTTACAACGTACTGAAATTAGAGCGCCTTATGATGCTATGATCGAGAGTAGAATGATCGGCTTAGGCTCTTTTGTGGGTACTGGAACACAGATTGGTAAATTATTAAGTACCTCGGTAGCAGAAGTACGTTTACCTGTTGCCGATAATCAATTGCAGTATTTAGTGGATCAAGGCGAGTTCGCCAAGGTTAACTTAAAAGGCGTATTTGCTGGCGTTGAAGTTGAATGGCAAGCGAATATAGCTCGCAGTGAAGGGGTTATTGATGATAAAAGCCGTATGAGCTATTTAGTGGCTGAAATTCAAGACCCTTATCAAATCATTTCAAAAAACAATCATGCCCCTTTAAGATTTGGCGCTTATGTTAAAGCTGAAATAATCGGCCAGTCAGTAGCGTCGGCAAGTGTTGTTCCACGCTATTTAGTCGTTAATGATACGGTGGCTTTATTAGATAGTGATTCGAAACTTCATTACGCACCGATTGAGGTGATTCGCGAACAAGGTAAGAATGTGATAGTTGCTAAAGGCTTACTTGATGGCGATCAGTTAATTATCTCAGCATTAGATTACCCTGTTGATGGCATGAAGCTCGCTTTAGCAGATAGCATTAAAGATGAAGTGTTAGAGAGCGAAGAAGAGCTTAAAGGCGCTAAAGATACGCAAGTGGCTAGCAATGACAATGAAGGAGAGTAAGCATGAGTACTCTTCAAGAAAGTAGCAGCAACAAAGATAAGGCAGTTGATGCGAGTATTGATACCAACAAAGGCTTGATTGCTTGGTTTGCGCGTAACTCTATTGCCGCAAACTTACTGATGGTTTTTATTTTGTTAGGCGGTTTTTTAACAATAAAAACTATTGATAAACAAATGTTTCCACAAGTGAAAATTAATTGGATTTCTTATGCCGCGCCTTATCCTGGGGCTGCTCCTCAAGAAGTGGAAGAAGGTATCACAATTAAAATTGAAGAAGCGTTGAAGTCAGTACAAGGGCTTAAACGCGTTATTACCTACTCAAATCGAGGTTATTCAAACGGTTGGTTTGAGGTTGAGTTAGATTATGATCCGCAAGTGGTATTAGAGGAAGTAAAATCTGCAATTGACTCCATTCCGAGCTTTCCTGATGGTATGGAGCGTATCAAAATTGAACGTGAAAAATTTACTCAAGAAGTCATGTATATCAGCTTATATGGTGATTTGACTAACGTTGAATTGAAAGAGTTAGGTAGAAAAGTTCATCATGAAATTCAGCAGTTACCTAGAATTAATGTCTCTGAATTATACAGTGGCTTAGGTTACGAGATTTCGGTTGAAGTCAGTAAAGATAAACTTAGAGAGTACGGCTTAAGCTTTAGAGAAGTAGCCAATGCGGTACGTAGTTCTTCTCGTAACATGTCAGCAGGGCAAATTCGTGCTGAAAATGGCTATATTAATTTACGTGTTGAAAACCAAGCATATCGCGGCCACGAGTTTGAACTTATTCCACTTATCACCTTAGAAGATGGTACAAAAATATTATTAGGTGATGTAGCAACTATTGTTGATGGCTTTGAAGAAGGTCTTCAATATTCGAAATTTAATGGTAAAAACTCAGTAACGTTATTTGTTGGCGCAGCTGATAATCAAAGCATCACCGATGTTGCTAATATCATTGATAATTATGTTGATAAGAAAGCTGAAATTTTACCTTCAGGCGTTAAGTTAGAAGTATGGGTTGATATGACTTATTACCTTGAAGGTCGCTTAAACATGATGTTAGACAACATGAAGAGTGGTGCTATTTTAGTTTTCATTATGTTGGCACTCTTTTTACGTGTTCGTTTAGCGTTTTGGGTAATGATGGGCTTACCAGTTTGTTTCCTAGGTACTTTGTTAATTATGCCCATGGAGTTTGTTGACGTTACGATTAACGTTATCAGCTTATTCGCCTTTATATTGGTATTAGGTATTGTGGTTGATGATGCCATTGTTATGGGGGAAAGCGCTCATGATGAAATAGAAGAACACGGTCATACTACTGATAACGTTATTCGTGGTATTAAACGTGTCGCTATGCCGGCCACTTTCGGGGTATTAACCACTATCGCAGTATTTGTGCCCTTTTTATTCGGTGAAGGCCCTTCATCAGCATTTGGTAAAGCGATTGGTGCTGTTGTGGTTTTATGTTTGATATTTTCTTTAATCGAGTCAAAGCTCATCTTGCCAGCGCATTTAGTGAAGATGAAAATTAAGGAATTTAACCCCAAAAACCCAATTGATAGAGTTCGTCGCTGGGTTGATGTGAATTTGAAGAAATATATTGAAAACGTTTATCGTCCAGCTTTAGCTCGTTGTCTTGAGTATCGTTATGCTGTACTCATGTTTTTTATCAGCTTAATGTTAGTTAGTGCAGGCTTGTATGGCGGCGGTTTTGTCCGCTTTATTGGTCAGCCTAAAATACCGCACGATTTTCCACGTATAACTGTCGATATGAATATTGATGCTTCTGAAACGGCAACCTTAGATACACTACTTAATATAGAACGTATTGTTTATAAAGTGGATGAGGATATTCAAGCACAATATGGGTCAACCATGATTGCTGATATGCAGGTAGACTTGCGAAACCGCACCAGTGGTAGCGTTATGGTTAAACTTGTTATTCCAGAAGAAAGAGTCATTAATACCTTTGAGTTAGCCGAGTTATGGCGTCAAGCTATTCCTAATTATCCCGGCGTTAAATCGCTTAATATCAGTGATAACCTCTTTGGTGGTGGTCGTGATGATGGTGATGTAGCCTTTAGGTTAGAAAGTACTAATGATGCTCAGCTATTAGCTGCAGCGAAAGAGCTAAAAATTAAGCTTAATTCACTTAAAGGTGTAGGCGATGTTAACGATTCTCGTCAAACTAGTGCAAAAGAAGTCCAGCTCGACTTAAAACCACTAGCCCATAGTTTGGATTTAACTTTAGCTGAGATTGCATCACAAGTAAGTTATAGCTTTTACGGATTAGAAGCACAGCGAATTCTACGTGATAGTGAAGAAATTAAAGTGATGGTGCGTTATCCATTAGAGCAGCGCAGTAGTGTCGGTCATGTTAAAGATGTTTTGATTCAAGCACCTAATGGTGCAGAGTTGCCTTTATCACAGTTGGCTAATATCACCTTAACAGATGGTGTAACCCGTATTCGTCGTGAAAATGGTAACCGAACAGTCAATGTTTGGGCGAGTGTCGATGCAGAGCAAGTTGAGCCGTTTGAAATCGCGAAAGATATTCGTGATAACTATATGCCTGAGTTATTGAGACAATTTCCTAGCGTGAAAAGTGAGCTATCGGGTAGTATTCAAGAGGAAATGGACAGCGTTGATGATCAACTTAGAGACTTTGTTATTTCATTAATGGTTATCTTCTCATTATTAGCCATACCATTAAAATCTTATTCTCAAGCCGTGATGATCATGATTGTAATCCCTTTTGGTATTATTGGTGCTGTAATGGGGCACTTTATACTTGGCATGGATTTAAGTGCCTTATCTGTTATGGGCATATTAGCCGCATCAGGGGTGGTAGTGAATGATTCACTGGTGATGGTAGATTATGTTAATAAGGCTAGAAAACGAGGTGAACGTCTTAAAGATGCAGTAATACATGCAGGAACTAAACGTTTTCGAGCTATATTACTGACGTCATTGACAACGTTTATTGGCTTGGTTCCGATTATCTTTTTTGAAAAAAGTGCTCAAGCGCAAATCGTTATTCCAATGGCAGTATCATTATCGTTTGGGGTATTATTCGCGACTATTGTAACCTTAGTGTTTATTCCAAGTTTATATATGATTATTGAAGATTTACGTGGCTTATTTAAACGAAAAAAGAAAACACCGCAACGTATTGATGCGGTTAAAGAGCCGCAAGAGCTGCCATCAAGTTAGTGCTTTGTTTCGCTGAACTCAAAACCACCGTCTAACCGGTGGTTTTTTTATGCCTTTAGCACTAACCTTTATTTATGAACCTGAAAATATAAGAATTGATATTTTAATGATCAAGCTGTTAAGTAAACGCTGTTTTCACTTATTAGACTGCCAGAACTTAAGTCGCAAGTATTTAAGCTGCAATTATTTGGGTTGGCTAGCTCTGCTGAGTTACTTTTTCCATATCAATATAGCCAATGCTGATAATACCCTAAGTCAATTTAGGCACTGGCAAGAAGTTGCTATGGTTGAAAGGCTAACTGATTCAAACAAATTAACTCACTCGGGCATTAGAGCATATAACGTAGACAGCCATCGTTTGCGAACTTTGTTATTGAGTGAAGGTGAAAATTTCGTTATTTCTGTTCCTTTACCTAACGGTGAGTTAGTTGATTTTACCTTAACGCCTAACAGTATTATGGCTGCTGAGCTTATGCAGGATTATCCTGATATTAAAACATTTGTCGGTGTAGCGGTTAATAATGCCAACAACCGTGGTCGATTTGATATCACCCCTAACGGTTTTCATGGCATGTTTTATTATCAAGGTGAGTTAGTTTTTGTTGAACCGAAAACCTCGCTAATCAGTAAAGTAACTCATCCTGCTAAAGTTGCAAAGCAGGAGAGCAATATTAAGCCAACTCGGTTAGTGCGAAGTTTTTCTGAGCAAGAAAGTTACCAAAGTTACTGGGGAAAAGAGGGGACTTTAGTTAATAGAGAGCAATTTCAATTTAAATCGCCAAAGCAGAATTTACGTAACCCTTCGCTTCGAAATCGTCACAATAGTAATCTCATAAAATCTCAGCAGACAATCGCGGCTAAAAGTGAACCAAGCCAAAGTAGTATTAAAACCTTCCGACTAGCCATATCGGCGGCGGCAGAATATACAGAGTTTAATGGCGGTAATGTTGATAGCGCCATGGCAGAAATTGTCACTTTAATTAATCGAATTAATGAAGTTTTTCAGCGAGATTTAGCGATAAAGTTGGAGTTGGTGGCTGATAATAATTTACTTATTTTTACTGACGCCAATACTGACCCTTTTGAAAATAACAGTAATGATGGTGATGTGAATACCCAAGTCATCAATGACATTATTGGCAGTGACAGTTATGACATAGGTCATGTGGTAGGTACAGGTGGTGGAGGTTTAGCGGTTTTAGAATCCGTTTGTCATGATCAATATAAAGGGGATGGGGTGACAGGCTCAGAGATACCAAATAATGATGCTTTTTATATTGATTATGTTGCCCATGAAATTGGACATCAATTTGGCGCTTCCCACTCTTTTAATGGTAGTGCGGGATCCTGTGCCGGCAATCGCTATTCGGCATCAGCCTATGAAGTGGGGAGTGGTTCAACGATTATGAGTTATGCCGGAATTTGCGGTAGTCAAAATTTACAAGATCACTCAGATGCATTTTTTCATAGTCGCTCAATTGATGAAGTGAATGAATTTATCACACAAGGTGGTGGTCAACATTGTGGGGTTGTCACGGGAGAAAACAATAATACAGCGATTGTTGATGCTGGCGCAGATTATACCATCCCTGCAAACACGCCCTTTATGTTAACGGGGAGTGCTACCGATGTAGATAGCAACAACCTTACCTATAGTTGGCAGCAATTTGATTTAGGTCCCGCTAGTGGTTCTCGCTCAGAGCAAGTTGATGACGGTTCAAGACCATTATTTCGAGCTTGGGAGCCTGTTAGTCATGGAACAAGAGTTTTCCCTAGACTTGAGAGTATTCTAACCGATACCGCTGTTATCGGCGAAGTGCTACCGACAACCAATAGAGCAATGAATTTTCGATTATTGGTACGTGATGGAGAAGGTGGTGTTAGTTTTGATGCTAATGAAATAACCGTTGTTGATACAGGTGAGGCTTTTACTATTAATAGCCCTTTAAGCGATGCCGTTTGGTCTAATAACAGTGAGCAGGTAAGTTGGCAGGTGGCAGATACAGATCACAATCCAATTAATTGTGTATCGGTGGATATATTGTTATCAAGTGATGGTGGAAATAACTTTTCACGTACCTTAGCCAGTAATATTACTAATAACGGTGCTGGAGAGGTTTCTTTAAATGACTATTGTTCTAGTGACATTAATACTCAATTAGCAAGAGTGAAAGTGAGCTGTTCTGACAATATCTTTTTCGCTATTAATAGTGGTAATTTTACTATTAATAAACCGACTACCGCGGAAGAAATTGCTATTGTTGAGCAACAAACTTTATCGATAAATCAAGGTGAAAGCTTAACCATCACATCAAGTATGTTTACTTATGACTGTGAAATGCCAACGTCTTTTACACTCGATAGTGGCGATAATTATGTTGTTTCAGGTAATACCGTGACACCAAACAGTGATTTTTCAGGTGAGCTTTCTGTTGGCATAACTAGCCATAAAGGCACGTTAAGTAGTGAAGTGTTTATTGTGTCTATTAATGTCGAAGCAGGTGTTAGCGAGCCTTCGGATGTTTCAGAGGTATCTAACAAGTCGAGTTCTTCAGGGAGTGTATTTTGGTTGTTGTTTTTGAGCTTGGTTATTTTGCTCAAAACTATAAAAATGCCTGTCACTAGGAGCAGATCAAAGTAACAGGCATTTTAGTACAGTGTTTTATTAAGACTTAATTTCGGTAGCTAACCGTGAATAAGTATTGAGCAGGTTGACCAACATAGTGATTATTAGTGACATAGTCTCTGTCAAAAATGTTGTTCACTTTTAGGCCAAGAGTCCAGTCTGAGGCTAGCTGATAGGTAGCACTCGCATTGACAATTGTATGGCTAGGTAAAGTCACCGTACCTGGCCATTGGCTATCTTCACGCTCCCCTTGATAGTTGACACTGGCAAGTAAACTGAAACTTTCCCATGTTTGGCTAATTTGATAACTACCACTTTGCTTAGCGCGGCGAATTAATGGCTCATCAGTTACTTTATCTTTAGCGTCTAAATAGTTCAGCTGTACTCTATGGTTTAAACCGAGTAACTCGGTAGATAGAGTCAGTTCTACACCATCAATTTCAGCTTCATTAACATTAACTGGATGATAAGCGTAGTTTTCATCCGGTTGCCATTCAATTAAGTTATCAATCTTAGTGTTATAAATACTTAATTCAGTATCAATACCCACAACACTGGTTTTTAATAATAGCTCTATGCTATCAGAAGTTTCAGCTTTTAGGTCTGGATTACCGTACGACCAACCATCATTCGGGTAATAAAGGTCGTTAAAACTAGGTGCTTTAAAACCGCTGCCAATATTTAAACTAACTAGAGAACTTCCAGCAAAACGAAAGCCAGCACTGAGGTTATAGGTAACTTCGCTATCAATACCTTCAACATCATCAAAACGAAGTGCACCGTCTAAAATTAATGAGTCATTATCATAAGCTAAACGAGTAAATGCAGAGTGAATGTCACGTTCATCAACCGTATAAGCTGTTTGGGTATCAACTTTTTCATTGATAAGCTCAACACCAACACTAGAGTTTAATTGCTCAGTAAACTGATAGCTTGCTAACCAAGAGCCTTGTAAACGGTCTGTTTCAAACGTGCTGCTATTCGCTTCACTAATACCATTACCAAAGGTGGTGCTGGAATTTTTTTGCTGGCCTACAAATAACTGCTGATACCAATCGCCATTAGTTTGATTCGCTGATAGTTGCCATTGCAAGGCATCAAATGAACTTTCGTTTGCACCGCCAAAAGCACTATCATACTCAGTCTCACCTTGGTTATATTTAGCTAACCAATTAATTTGCCATTGCTTGCTCAGTTGTTGCTGGCCAATCACAGATAGATTCTCACGACTGTAACCGTCATCATCATCTTCAGCTAAATCGTAAACATCATAACCGTCACTTGATTTCGTTGAGGCAGTAAAGGTGGTTGAACCGTCACCATGACCAATAGCGCCACTAATACTTGCTTGCTGCTGCTTTTGGTTGCCTAACCCTGCATCTATAGCGATTTCACCTGCGCCTAATTGGCGGGTAAATATTTGAATAACGCCACCAATAGCGTCCGAGCCCCATAGCGCAGCACGAGGGCCTTTAATTACTTCTATACGTTCTATTTGTTCAACGCTGAGATTGGCAAAAGCTACTTGCCCTAGTGTTGCTGAGCTGATGCGTTGTCCATCAATAACCACTAACGTGTGACCAGCGTTTGTACCTCGACTAAATAATGACGTTGTTTGACCCGCACCACCCGTTTGGGATATTTGTAAGCCATTCACTTCGTTTAATAGCTCAGCCACTGAGCTAGCAGGTGATATGTCGATATCAGCACGCGTAATTACACTGACACTGCTAAGAAGGTCTGCTTGGTTTTGTGGTGTGCGGTTAGCGGTAACGACTATGGTTTCTAATTCGTCTACACTGTCTTGTGCGGTGTTTGCGAAGGCTAAGCCTGATGTAAAAGTACTCGTTATGGTTAAAGCTAAAAGTGTTTTTTTCATGTTGTCCTCAACTATAAGCACCCACCGTACTTACAATAATTAATTTGATTTTAGGCCGGTCTCCGGACTGAAAGTGCATTTAGAATGTTGCACTTATTACCGTTGCGGGGGCAGTATAGGGGTTATACCTAGTTGGTATGCACCTATTTCCCGTTTCACTGATATATCTTGATTTCAAGGATCAGCACCTAAAATGTTTATATGCTTTATTTTCTTTTAAGGGAATTTAAAGCGCGTTATTGTTTTGCAGCCACTCTCTTATATCATCTATGTCTGCGCACAAATTTTGTAATTCCTTGAGGCTGCGCACTGTCATACGGTGCATGGCATCAGCATCAGGTTGAATAATTTTGTTATGTTTAACCGCGGGAATACTTGGCCAGTCTTGCCAGTTAAAACCTTGCTTATCGGTTTGATTTTCAGAAAGCGGTTGAATAATGACTTGTATTGGCGTTTGCAGTACCTTTTCTATATTTATTTGTGGATAAGGCGTTATAACTTGCTCAAAAGGATTTTCAACACCACATATAGATAAAAACTGCTGTGGCCAACTTCCTTTAGCGACTGTTGTTAACGGTCTAGACCATAACTCATAGAAGCCGATTAGGTTAGTTTTACCTTGATATTGCAGGGTTATGTCATTGAGTTTAGCTAAAAACTCTTGGGTAACTTTTTCAGCTTGTGCTTTATGACCTGTTAACTCGCCAAACAGGCGCATTTCTTTAGCAACATCGGCAAACGAGTGCGGTTGTGAATAAACAATATTAAAACCGAGTTGTTGCAAGCGGGCTAGATCATCACTTGGGTTACCGCTTTTCCAAGCAATAATTATATCTGGCTGTAAAGCGATAACTTTCTCGATTTGTAAGCGTAGATAATTACCGACAACAGGGATGCTTTTAGCTTGCACTGGATAGTCTGCAAAAGCAGTAGTGCCGATAATTTGTTTGCCAGCACCAATATCAAACAGCATTTCTACTATATGTGGTGAAAGGGCGATAATACTAGGTTTCGCCTTCGCCTCGGAATCGGTGTTTGCTGTGCTAGTAAAGTTAATAGTTAACAGTGCTAGCGTTATCAGATATTGCGTTATTTTAGTCATATTTGCACTCTTACAAGCTGTAATTTCCGTCTAGACGTTATTCACTTGTTATTGATTTGCTACCAGTCAATGCCTTTCTGAGCTTTTAAGCCATTGTCGAACGCATGCTTGATTGATTGCACTTCACTCACTGTGTCTGCTAGTTCGATAATTTCTCGATGGCATGCTCGCCCAGTAATGATAACATGCTGATTTTTAGGTCTATTTTTTAATGCCGTGATAAGTTCATCTAACTCAATGTATTTATAGGCAATCATGTAAGTCATTTCATCGAGTAATACTACATCGATGCTTTCATCCGCCAGTAAGGCTTTATTTCGTTGCCACACTTGTTGAGCAGCTTGGGTATCTTTTTCTTTATCTTGCGTATTCCAAGTAAAGCCTGTGGCCATAACATCAAAGCTAACACCAGCATTTTCAAGTAATTGGCGTTCACCACATGCCCATGTTCCTTTAATATATTGGACAACGGCAGCTGTTAAACCATGACCAACAGCTCGGGCAATAGTCCCAAATCCTGAGGTAGATTTACCCTTGCCGTTACCGGTAATAACAATCAGTAAGCCGCGCTCTTCTTGAGCATTGTTAATGCGTTGATCGACTTTCTCTTTTACTGATTGCATACGTTTTTTATGCTGTGCGTTTTTTTTATCTGTCATAGTTTTACACTTTGCGTTTAGAAATTAGGATACCTTTAGTTGAGCCTCTTACTACGGATCATTATAAAGATGAAGAAAACACTACCGAGTGCTGAAGTTATAATACCAATAGGAATTTCAGCGTCGTTTAAAGCTGTACGGGCGATTATATCAACCCAAATTAGAAAAGAGCCGCCAATAAGTGCGCTACCTAGCACTAGTTTTAGTGTGGTAACGCCAATCAAATGCCTAACAATATGGGGGATCATTAAGCCGACAAAGCCTATTCCACCGCAATAAGCAACAATGGTTGCGGTGATAGCAGCACAAATCCCCAGCATTAATAGTCTTAATTTATCTACATCCACGCCTAGACTTGCGGCACTTTCGTCACCAAGAAGTAAAGCATCAATATGTCGATGCAAAGCGATGATGGTAATAGTGACAACTAATAACATGCTGGCAATGATATAAAAGTTACTCATTTCTACTCGGGCAAGACTTCCCATTAACCAAAAGATGACTCTGTTGGTGGCAAAGGGTTCGCCAAAATACAATATAAACTGAGTAACAGCGGCTAACATAAAAGATACAGCCACACCTGCAAGGAGTAACTGCTCTGTTCGTTTTAAGATATTGGCGATGAAGACGACTATGGTTATCGCAAATAATGCGCCTAAAAATGCTGCAAGAGGAAGGGCAATACTGAGCTCGTCAGTTAATACTAAGTTCGCAATAGTCGCGCCTAAACCGGCACCAGATACGATACCAAACAAGTAAGGGTCTGCTAAGGGATTACGTGTAGTGTTTTGTAAAATAGCACCGGCGATGGCGAGCCCCATACCTGCCACCAGAGCCACTAATACGCGGGGCGTTCTGACTTGCCAAATAACCATTTCACTAATTTGATTATGACAATTACCAAGCAAGCAGTTGAAAACTTCATTATAGGTAAAATTCGCTGGCCCAAAATTCAAGCCAGCAAGTAAAGAAATAAACACAAAAATGCTCAGTATTGCTATTTTTATTGTTAGTTTATTCATTACTGTCACCTACGGTTATTTCTGCTGATACGTCTTTTTGCTGCGGCAGAGAAAAATAGACTCTAGGCCTTTCGGTTATGGGGTCTTGTTCTAGAGTACAAGGCAGTTTAAATACTTGCTGTAGCTGAGTTTCGTTAAGCACTTCTTGTGGGCTACCATCACAAATCAATTGACCTTTATCGAGTAATAACAACCGTTGGCAAAATTGGCTGGCGAGGTTGAGATCGTGCACTGTCATGATGACGGTAATATTGAGTTGTGTTACCAGTTGTAATATTTGATGTTGGTAATAAACATCAAGATGGTTTGTTGGCTCATCAAGAATGAGAATTTGTGCTTTCTGCACTAAAGCACGTGCAATGAGCACTCGTTGCTGTTCGCCGCCTGATAGCTGACTGAAGACTTTATTGCCTTCATCAGCCAAACCGACTTTTTTCAAGGCTACCTTTACTTGTGCTTTGTCATGATCACTATCGATAGCGAATAAGCTTTGATGAGGCAATAAGCCCATTTTTACAATGTCTATAACAGTGAGTGAAAAAATAGGCTCAGATTTTTGCGCGACAAGGGCAAAGTATTGTGCCAGTTGTTTAGCACTATAGTGCTGTAGCGTTTTATTTTTTAGGCGGATACTGCCAGAGATTTTTGAATGAGCATTGTGCTTCACTTGATTGGTTATACAACGCAATAAACTGGTTTTTCCTGCGCCGTTTGGACCGATTATGCCAATCACCTCGCCTTGACTAACGTCAAAGGAAATATCTTTTAAAATATTTTTGTGATTCACCAACCAATTAAGTTGGTTTACTTGTAGTTGTGTTGACATAAAAGTTTGGTGTTTTCCCGCACGCAATGCATTGAGTTGTATAGTGTAGTAACTAGGTATCTGACTTATCGTTTACCATTTTAAGGTGACGACTCACAGTTGCGGGTACAGTTGAGGATTTCGTCAACTGCTAGTTTGCAATTGAAGGCACCCCATTCCCTAGAACGAGAAGAAGTTTACCTTGTCTTATGGTTAGCTGCAAGCTTTAGATGTTTAGATGGCTAAATAAGTGTAGTAACACACGACAAGTAAAAATTTTTCGGTTTCATGGTGAAAATTTGATGCGGGACAAATTGTAGAATAGTGATATTCAACTACACTTAATGAGTCAACAATAGTATTAACGATTGGAGTTATAAAATGAAAGGTAATCAAAAAGTTATTGATAGCTTAAATGGCTTATTAAAAAATGAGTTAGCAGCAATTGACCAGTATTTTACCCACTCACGTATGTATGACGATTGGGGATTAGACAAGCTCTATCAGCAGCTTGATCATGAGATGCAGGAAGAAATTACCCATGCTGACGCCCTTATTAAGCGGATTTTATTTTTAGAAGGAACCCCAAATTTAACTGACCGACGAGACCTGATTATTGGCGAAGACGTGCCGTCTATGTTGAAAAATGATCTTATTTTGGAAATGGAAGTTGTGGCAGCGTTAAAAGCAACTATTACATTATGTGAAGCTGAGCAGGACTTTCAAAGTCGGGAAATGCTTACCAAGCTATTAGAAGATACTGAAGAAGATCATGTTTATTGGCTTGAAAAACAAATTGGGCTAATTGATAAGATTGGGCTCAATAATTATATTCAGTCACAAATGGGTAGCCAACCAGCGGGTTAAGCATAGCGAGGAGTATTGTCATGAAAGGTGATAAAAATATTATCGCATTACTAAATAAAGCATTGGCTGTAGAGTTAGTGGCGATCAATCAATATTTTCTCCATGCCAGAATGTATAAAAACTGGGGAATAGATAAATTAAATAAAGCTGACTATAAGATCTCAATTGAAAAAATGAAGCAAGCGGATGACTTAATTGAGCGGATACTTTTTTTAGAAGGTTTACCAAACCTACAGGATTTAGGCCGTTTGTATATTGGTGAAAATGCGCCAGAAATGTTACAAGCAAATTTAGATTTAGAATTGAACTCTAGAGCGGTATTACAAGAAGTTATAGCGGCTTGTGAGCTAGCGCAAGACTATATTAGTCGAGATTGTGCTGAAGATTTACTTGAGAATGTTGAAGAGCAAATTGACTGGATTGAAGCACAGCAGTACTTAATTGATAATGCCGGATTAGAAAATTATATACAATCGATGATGTCTTAACGTTTAGTTGGATTAGTCAGTTAAGTTTAATAGCTATGTTTAATTATGTTTAATAGAGAAGTTTAATAGAGAATTTAATAGAGAAGTTAGCCTAGTTGAAAATGAGATAGTTAAGGAAATAACTCTACTTTTTTGAAGGGTAAGGGGAGTAGTTTATTTTTAATCTAGTCCATTAACTTTGTCTTTGAATTAATCGCACACAAAAATATGCCAGCAATGAACCTATTGCTGGCATTAATTTTATGCGTAAAAAAAAGGATTCTTCTTAGAGAATTATTTGTAGTAGCTCATATCTGATCTTACATTTTCGATGGATAAGTTAGTATTTCATTTGACAGGCCGCTATGAGCGAGCAACGGAAGTTGGAATGAGTTGCCTGACGGTCTGCTTCAAGCTCATTGCCGCCTGTGAATATTCGATTGTTGAACATTAACTTTATGCCTATAAAGAGTAGAAGTTAGTTCAGGGTTTCAATTTCACTCTGTATACTTTTTTGAAAGGCGTTAATTAGTTTTTGAGATTCATTTATTAATCCTAATTCAACTTCAGCCATAACTTTAGGTAACAAAATATACTTGTAAAAATCAGGTTTAGTGCAAATTTCTTCTATCGGTTGATTTAAAGTCAAAGTTAAATCAGTCCCCCTCATACCAATATACGGGCTTTTTAATAAATGAAAATCTGTCAATAGTTGGGTATTGGCAGAACTGTGATTAATTAAGGTGCCAATATTACTTTTATATGATCTTAATTGCTTACGAAACGCACTAGTTAATAATGGGGAATGTTGCTCTAAATCATCAACACTCAACCGAGCACTCTCTCCCATAGAGCTATAGCTAGCAAGAGAAGTAAGGAGCATATTAAATTCATCACTTTTTCTACAGGATTTTGTTATTTTCAATAGTGTGTTTGAATCGATAATCAATTTTTCTAGAAAAATCGGTAAAGCCTCAGATTCAGTTATTATTTCTTGTGTTTCGATTAACAAGATTGTTAGTTTTTCTTTCAGTAATGCCTTCTCTTTTTGAACAGTCGAATAATTTGTTACTTGTAGACCAATGAATATACCTAAAACTACTATTAGAAAATCTAAGGTAACCGCAAGCCAGCTTTGTTCTTTTAGGTGTTGAGAAAGTCTGCGAAGAAACATTATATCCAACTTGATTTTTTTATAAGAATTAATAGGATAGTAGAATCAATAAAGCTGTGCAACTTTAAACAATAGTCTTTCTATTTGTTGATATTAACGCTAATGGCAGCACTGTAAGAGCCATATTTTTAAATATTGCTATGACCGCTTTTGTGGCACAACAGACCATCAAGGCTAACTTTAAGGGATTATATTCACTTACGCTGTTGGCACTAATTAGCCATTCATTGTCAGATTTGATTCTGCTCGAGAAATCAAATTTGGCAGTTCAAGTTAAGACTTATTCAAATTATTACCAAATTTCAGCGCTAGTTTTAAGCTCACTGCTGACTGTTCTATCTTCAGTTACTTGTATGACAACAAGGCATCATGCTATTGTTTCTTCAGGATTTTTATCTCTTTTGGTTGTTTAAAGTAAATTGCATTGTTAATTTATTTACTTTGCAGACACTTATCTTATTTATAAAATGGATTTTAAAATGAAAAAAATAATCAAACTTAGCCAAGTTATTGCTATCTCATTTTTCGTATCATCTTGTGGTGGGGGCGAGAGTTCAAAAGATAAATCCCCATCCTCGACTTGGAAGCGACCTAATGATTCAGAATGTAAGCAGCTTAATTCTACTAATTTATCTGCTAGTGATGCGAATTTGAATAATCAGCAACTGATAGATGTCCAATCTGTATTAGAATCTGTAAGTCCAACTTATGCTAATCAAGTTTTTTTAACTTACCCTGAAGATTATATGAATTGGGTTAATATTGAAGGAGGCTCACTTAGTTTAGCACTTCATGAGGTTCACCATAAAATCTCGCTCCGTTCTCCTTGGTGTTCAGTAACTCAATTCAATCAATATTTTTATAATGGCCAATTCTATATTACATCTCTATATGGTAGTGAGACTGTAAGCTACAGCATTGTAGAAGAAACACTTCCTGAAAATCTAAAAGCTAGGGGTAGGTATGCTGCTTATATAGAAATGTCAAAAACGGTTAATGGGAATAGATTTACAACGCTATTAGATGAGTTATCTGCTTATATAGGTGACGGTCATTTTCAGTTAGATTTTATTGAGTCAGGCTTTGATAAACATCATTTGAGTTATGAGGCCTTTTATACATTTCAAGTTGACGGTATTGTCGATATGATGCTCTATTTACAATACTACTTAAAATCAGCGCGTATTAATTATAGTGATACTTACAAGGCAATCAATGAAGAAGCAACCATTGCAGTAATTAGCTTTTTCTGGAATGAAGCAGAAAGAGCACTTATCAGAGCTTACCCTTATTATGAAGAAGAAATGAACAGTCATGGTCAATCTAACTTTTTCCAATCTCATGGGGATTATATTTCAGCTTTGGAAATATTAAAGGCGGTATATTCAGATGAAGCCCTAATTGAGCTTGATGAACTTGGTATAGAACACCGAAATTATGATGACTGGAATAGCAGCTATTTGCTATTTGATAACATGTAATAAGTTAGCTGTTTAAGTGTTTACGGTCACTTAATGGTATTTTTAAAACATGGAAAGCAATTAGGTGAATGACCGTAAAGGCTTATTGCTATCTTGATAAGATGCTTAATTCATCCGTTTATTTAAAGCTCAACTTTTGAAGAGGTAAATGCTGGTGCTGACTAAACTATATTGGCAATATTAAGCAATTTTAGGCTCTGCTTCAGCAATTTGCATGAGTCTGTTGTTTAAGACTTTTTTGCTACATTGGCAACATTTACCACATTGTGAGCCAATTTTTAATTCACCACTCAGTTGTTTCATGGTGTGGGCGCCGTTGTCTACTGCGGCTTCAATTTGTGTGTTAGTTACACCGTGACAAATACATACGTACATAAGCAAAACAGAAAATGATATTAACGAATACGCATTATACTAATGCAAATGAGAGTGGTTATCAATATCAATTCTATTAAAGCTTTGTTTAGGATCAAAAAAAGCAGCCGAAGCTGCTTTTTTATTTAATCATTTAATTATTGTTTTTGTATCATTTACCAGATTTTTACTCGTTTTTCTGGTGCAATATACATAGCGTCGCCTTTTTTAACATCGAATGCATCATAGAATTCATTCATGTTAGAAAGTGAGCCAAGTGCACGGAACTCGCCCGGTGAGTGAGGGTCTGTCGCTACACGGTTACGCATAGATTTTTCAACAATTTTCGAACGCCAAATTTGTGCATACCCCATGAAGAATCGCTGATCACCTGTTAAGCCATCAATAACTGGCGCTTCTTTACCTTTGAGCGACGCTTTATAGGCTTTATAAGCGATTGTTACACCAGATAAATCGCCAATATTTTCACCTAAAGTTAATTCACCGTTTACGTGTAAGTCATCAAAGACTTTATAGTTAGCATATTGCTCAACAAGTATTTTAGTGCGATTTTTAAATTCAGCTAAATCTTGCTCTGTCCACCAGTTACGAAGATTACCTTCGGCATCATATTTACTTCCTTGGTCATCAAAACCATGGCCCATTTCGTGACCTATAACAGCGCCAATACCACCATAGTTTACGGCATCATCCGCTTTCATATTAAAAAATGGTGGTTGTAATATTGCTGCAGGGAATACAATTTCGTTTGCAGGAGGGTTGTAGTAGGCATTAACCGTTTGCGGTGTCATATGCCATTCCCATTTGCGGATTGGGCCGCCAAGTTTAGCGATTTCTTTTTCGGCAGACACTTTACGTGAACGAATAATATTACCGACAATGTCATCAGACTTGATGGTTAAGCTTGAGTAATCTTCCCACTTATCAGGGTAACCAATTTTAGGTGTGAACGCGGCAAGCTTAACATGTGCTGCTTTTTTGGTGTCTTTTGACATCCAAGTGAGTTCATCAATACTTGAGCCATAGGCGTTGCGTAAATTTTCAACTAACTCACTCATGCGTGATTTAGCAGCAGGTGTGAAGTGTCGAGCTACATATACTTTACCAATGACTTCACCTAAGTTGGAATTAACAACACTCACTCCACGTTTCCACTGTGGTCTTTGCTCTTTTCTGCCACTTAATTGCTTAGAAAAGAAGTCAAAATTTTCATTATCAATTTCGGCTGTTAAATAACTTGAAAAAGCACTTAAAGTGTTAAAAGTTAGGTATTGTTTCCATACATCAATGGATGTTTCATCAAAAACCTTACCAAATCCTTCTATGAAGTCAGGTTGGTTGATAATGATATCTTTTTGACTAGCAACATTTTCAGCGGCTAAGAATGCTTGCCAGTTAAATTTGTCTGTTAATTTGTTCAACTCTGATGTAGCAAATTTATTATAACGTTTCTCACTGTCACGACTTTGTACTCGGGTCCAGTGATGTTTTGCAAGGCTAGTTTCTAATACCATGATATTTTTAGCCGCTTCAGCTCCTTGGCCTAGGCCGGCTAAGTTATACATATTTTCAATATGCTTAACATAACCTTCACGTAAACTAACAAAACGCTCTGCTTCATTGAAGTAGTAGTCTCTGTCAGGCAAGTTAAGTCCGTTTTGCCAAATATGAATGGCATAACTAGTAGACGCTTTTGCATCAATGCTAATGTACAAGGCTAACGGGTTATTTATACCTACGGTTGAGTATGTACCGAAAAATTTTGCTAAATCGTCTTTATTTTTTATATTAGCTATGACATCTAAAATAGGTTGTACTGGTGTGGTACCGGCATTGTTACGGCGTTCGTTGTCCATATATGAGCGGTAAATATCAGCAACTTTTTGCTCATCTGAGCCCATGGTTAAATTTTCAGTAGCGGCAAGCTCTTCGATAATAGTTTTTACATCTTTATCTGCTTGATCACGTAAGTCGTAAAATGAACCTATGGCAGTTTTATCACCTGGGATTTCATGACTGTTCATCCACCCACCATTAACATAGCGGTAAAAGTTATCTTGTGGGCGAATAGAGTTATCTATATTGGCTTGCTCAATACCTGAGGCTAATGTGGTCTTTTGTGGTGCTTCAACATTACTTTGTGCTTTTGCACTGTTATTGTCGCTATTGCTACAACCGCTTAATAGCAGTAAGGAAGAGCAAACAGCGCTTGTTATGATCGCTTTCATTATATAATTCCATGTTGTTGTATTATTTATCGTGAGTACTTTCATCAAGGTATAAATAATATAGCTAGTTAAATTATTTATTACGGCAAGAAAAGCACCATTTCTCGATACTACGGGGAATCCAATAAAAATTCTAGCCGATGAAACATCTGTTTACATTTGTAGTTGAGAGTAATAATTTGTAGGTGGTAAGTACGTGATTTTTGCTAACATTGCTTTTAGGAATTACTTTTAGGAGGCGCTAGCTAAAAATAGGTCAACAGCACATTGGCACATTTCATCCACTTGGCTTGAATCGGCATAAATACCGTCAATTACAAGCAGAGCAATACCATGTAATGTTGCCCAAGTCACTTGTGCCAAACGCAAAGAAGAAGCAGACTTTGGTAATATACCTTGCGCTTGCCATGATTTGATCATTTCAACTTGATATTGAAAACTAGGGTAAGCAACACTTTTTAAGTTTTCACTACTTTTTTCATCTATTTGATCTTGGTTATCTGTGTGTTTCCAAAGTGTGCTGCCAAACATAAGTTGATAAATTGCGGCGTTTTGTGTCGCAAAATGTACATAATAATGAACAAAATTTTGGAATTTTTCTCGATCATTTTGTTGGGGGTCGGTAAATAAATTTTCAGCTTGTTTTTGCCAAGCAGTAAAGCCTTGCGCAGCTATAGCGCAAAGGAGATCATTTTTATCTTTGAAATGGTGATAGGCAGCAGTGCGCGACACACCAATTCGCAGCGCTAATTTTCTCAGTGACAATGCTGCTATGCCTTCTTCTGCAATCATCATGGTGGCGGTTTCTATTAAACAACTGTGTAAGTCACCATGGTGATAGCGAGTGCTTTTGTTTTTATCATCTGTTGTTTTCATGGTCATTGGTAACAGCTATAGGGTTTTGACATGAGGCATTGCAACATTTGAAAAGATAATTCCGGCGACAAGCGACATAAAAATAAGAAAGGTTTGTGAACCTAAATCCGTTACTGCCAGCATATCTTGACCTGAAACTAGACTGTTTAATCCGATATAAACTTTTGATCCAGGAACCAAGACAACTAAACCTAAAATGCGCACTATGGATGAAGGTAAGCTCATAATTCGTGAAAATAAGTTACTGTAAATGCCTAACGCAAAAGCGCCGACAAACGCACCTAATGCCACACCTAAATAGTTACTCGCCCAAATACTTACGCTAAAAGAAATATAGCCAGCAATAATTCCCCATGGGGCATCCTTTAATCGAGCTTTAAATAAAATAACTAAGGAGATTGATAAACAAGTCACCGCTAACCAAGATGTCCATACCGGCATAGTGTCAGGGGCAATGAAGGCCACTTCTCCCCAAAGTAATTTTCCTAGCGCCATGCCGAGTACTGCACCAAAATAGAGTTTGAATAGCACCATAACACTATCCATAATACGTGCTGTACCTGCCATTAAATGCCTTGCAGCCAGTTCGGATAACCCTACCGTTAACGATAAACCCGGTATAAAAGCGATAATACTGGATAAAATCACCATGGGAATATTAATGCTGGGATCAAATAACGATATGAGGGACGCTAACATGGCTGTTGTTAACGTTGCCATAGGCTCTAACATTTCAGTGACTCGCCGAGATCGCTCAGCCCATAAAACGAATAAAAAGACAACGAACCCAAGAATGGTTGACCAAAAAACATCATGCCAACTAGTGTGCATTAACATGGCAAACGCGCCACTTGAAGCACCAAAGGCGAAAAAGGTTAATATATTGCCGTAAGGTGGCGGCTTAGCATTGATTTCATTGAGTCGTTCTATCGCTTCGGTCAGTGAACGTTCACCATTGATAAGCTCATCCACTAATTCATCAATTCTTGCTAAAGAGCCTAAATCTATTTCACCGGGGGTCACACGTACTAAATGGTTGTATTGTTGCTCGTCTTCTTCGTCAGATAAGATGAAAGTTAATGCAGTTGGTGTGATGATAAATGAGGCACGAATATCTAAAAATCGTGCGATTGAAAGTAAGTTATCTTCCAAACGATAAGAAGTCGAACCTAACTTGTGTAATGCTTTGCCAAGTCGAATAATAAATCGACGTTTTTGGTAGAAGTCACCTGCATGTGTCATAGAAAAATACAATATAAAAGATAAGTAAAGCCGGTAAGCTATGTTAATGTATTTCTAGCAATTGTAAAATTTTTCAAGGATAAAAATGACATTATTAATCATACTTGCCATGGTTTTTGCTGTAGTGGCATTAATGGTGGTTTTAGGTGAGCGCTTTGGCAAACCAATGAGCGCTGAGCAGCAAGCAAAATATAGTAAAATTTCATGGATTTTAGTGTTTGTTATTTTACTTGCCGCGTTAATTAAAGGCTTGGTTTAACTTAACGTTAAGCTGGCCCCTTAACTGCTTATTCCTTAACTGCTGAGTCAGGCCAGTCAGCAAATGGAAATGGATACATTTCAGAGTTAACCGTTAAAAATTGGTTAATTTGATACAAATAAGTATTCAAGTTTTGACCAAATTTCACTAAGGGTTGGTTTGGCTTTTCAGCAAATAATAATGATAGAAACTGAAATATGGCAATAATAGTGATACCTAAACGAACAAAGCCTGCAATAAAACCATAACCTAACATGGCAATACCACGTTTAAAGGCATTTTTGTTATGCCATGTTTTTTCAAAGCCAGCCTCTTTTTCATCGTTATTTACAGTATGATCTTCACTTTTGTTTTCAGTATGTTGCTGAGCTGATTGAGATTCATTGACTGATTCGTTAACTGTGTCTGTAACGGGTGTTTCATTAACTGGTGTTTCGTTATTGCCAGTATTCTGTGTATCTTTATCTTCACTGTATTTCATAGGACTTTCCTTTTACGATATTAATTACAATATAGATAGAGCAAAGAGGATGCCATTTAAAATACATTTAATTATCAGTTGCTTATACATATTGTTTCAATTGTCTATTTATGCAAAAGCTAAATAATGGTCAATTTTCTCAAGATGTGGTTTGTTTGACATATTATGTCGTTGTGAAGTTTTGCGTTTTTATGCAGACACCTTCTGGGTTAAAAGTTCGATCAAAAACAGTTACTTTGCCGTGCTTATCTTGAGTAATAATGTTGGTGGTTCTAGTTCCGTATTCGGTTGAAGTGATGAAAATAGCACTGAGTAATTGTTCCCAATCTTTTGGTATACCCGTTTTAGGTAAATCTTCTACTTCCGCTTGGCTGCTATTACGCATAATGGTAAATAGCGCGTCGATATCGAGTGGTTGTGTTTTTATAGTTTGGGCAAGCTGTGATTGACCTAGTGCCATTTTGGGCCAAATATCATCGAGTGCTCCATTACATAAACTATGAATGCCTGAGCTAAGTGGTTGTACTTTTTGAGTGACACTGTCAAAACAGCTTAGCTGATTTAATGAGCCAAACACTAAATTAAAATCATTATATGTTTGTGATGACTGTTGAAGTAAAGTGAGAATCTCGCTATCTGGCATAGACAAAGCTTTTAAGACTAAATTGCCTCGAGAGGGCTTATTATCATCAAATAGCTGCGGCAGACGATAATTAGTTAAGGCACTAAAGCGACCTTGCTTACTCAAGCCAAGCCAAGTGCCTCCTGCTTGTAAGTCTTTGCCTGCTAATATTGAACGATACTCTTTGTCCGGCCACCAATGCATGGCTTTCGTTGGTCTTTGATGAAATTCATCTCTATTTGCACAAATGATGACAGGGTAGTCGGGGTGTTGCTTTATCGCAAAAAATAAAATGCACATATAAACAACGCTTTTTTGATATGAAATTATATCTTATGGTAACTCTTTCTTTATACCCAGTGCTAGCTCAGGTAAAATTTATTAAAAGTAAGTTTACACTCCTAACCTATTCATAAAGTATGACAAGGTATAACAAGGTAAGACAATGTTTGAAATTCCAAAAGTTAGTCTAAAAGGCAAAGTGTCAGAGGTTGAATGGCAAGTGCGTGTTGATTTAGCAGCTTGCTATCGTTTGATGGTCATGCATGGCTGGGACGATCTTATCCATACGCATATTTCGGCGCGTATTCCTGGAACTGAACATATTTTAATTAATGCTTTTGGCTTGGCTTTTGAAGAAGTAACAGCGTCAAACTTAGTTAAAATTGATATTGATGGCAACATTATTGATCAAGACTGCCCGTTTGAAATAAACCCAGCAGGCTTTACTATCCATAGTGCTGTGCATGAAGCTCGTCATGATGACATGTGTGCATTACATGTACATACCAATGAAACTATTGCCGTTGCAAGCCTTGAAGAAGGCTTATTGCCACTAAGCCAATATTCTATGTTTGCGTTGGCTTCAATAAGCTATCACGGTTATGAAGGGTTAGCGGTTAACCATGATGAAAAGTTACGGCTACAAGAAGATCTCGGAAACGCAAATTTTATGCTGCTTCGTAATCATGGCGCCATGACACTAGGGAAAACGATTGGTGACGCGTTTATGCATATGTATGATTTAACACGTGCTTGTCAGGTACAATTACAAATAATGGCGACAGGTATGAAACCTATTTTTGCTCCTCAAAGCATTGTTGATGGTATTAAAGCACAAGCGAATATTGTTCATACGGGTAAAACAGGTGGAGAAACCGCGTGGCCTGCTATGGTGCGTCGGGTAGCAAGAGCTTATCCAGATTTTGCGGATTAGTATTTTGTAGGTAAACAATTCGCAGATAAATAATGCGCAGATAGATAATTCGCAAATTCCTATTATCGCAAATAAATTAAAGAGTGATAGAACAAGATGAAAATTACCCATATTGAAGTATTTGATATTCATTGCCCAAAACGTCCGGCGTGGAATCCAGTTTTTGTACGTATCCATACTGATGAAGGCATTAGTGGTGTTGGTGAGGCAGGTTTAGCCTACGACTGGGGACACAGTGCAGCGGCAGCAATGCTAAAGGAAATTTCTGAAGCGGTATTAATTGGCTTTAACCCTTTTAATACTGAGTTGTTGTGGTCACGTATGCTCAGAGAAAGTTTCTGGGGCTTAGGCGGCGGACCTGTGTTGTATGCTGCAATGAGTGCAATAGATACTGCGCTTTGGGATATCAAAGCTAAAGCCTTAGGAGTGCCGGTATACCAATTACTTGGCGGTAAGGTGAATGACAAACTACGCACTTATGCGAGTCAGCTACAATTTGATTGGGATAGTGAAATTTCCAAATTGATTGAGCCTGAAGAATATGCACAAGCAGCATTAAAAGCCGTGAGTGAAGGCTATGATGCGGTTAAAGTGGATCCTATCGTTTATAACAAAGATGGCAGTTCATCGTTTGATCGCACTAAGTTATTTACCAAGCCACAAATGCGTTTATTTGGGGATCGATTACGTGCGATTAGAGATGCTGTTGGTGAAGATGTCGATATTATTTTCGAATCACACTCCTTAATGGGCGCGGCCTCGGCTATTCAAATGGGCGCCGTGGTAGAAGAAGTCGGCTGTATGATGTACGAAGAGCCGGTGAATTACTTAAACTCTGCTGTACATAAAAAAGTCTCAGATAAGGTTAATGTACCTATTGCTGGCGGCGAACGTTTATATCACCGTTGGGATGTACGTCCTTATTTTGAATCACAGAGTATTGATGTACTGCAGCCTGATGTTGGCCTCTGTGGTGGTTTTACCGAAGCTAAAAAAGTTTGCGATTATGCAGATGTTTACGATATTCGTGTACAAGCACATGTTTGTGGTGGCCCTGTTGCAACCGCGGCATCGTTACATTTAGAAACAGCTATTCCTAACTTTTTAATTCATGAGCATCATACTTATGCGATTAAAGACTGGAACCGTGAGTTATGTTTACAAGATCCTCAACCCGTTGATGGCTTCTTCCAAGTAACGGAAGTGCCAGGTATTGGTATAGAGCTTAATGACGAAGTCGTAAAACGCTCACCTCATGTGGTCATAAAATAACTTGCTTAGCTAAGTCACAGATAGTTGATAATAGCGAAGCGCATTGTCATAACACAATGCGCTTTTTTGTTGTTTGGATAGCGCCTGAAAAAAATCACTATTAATGAGTGATTGCCAATAATCTTGGTAACTTTTTTGGCTAAACAAACATAGCGGAAAATTACTCGCTAGCATAACTCTTTGCTCGCCAAATAAGTTAAATACCACTTCAAGGTTATTATTAAGCCAGTGGCTTTGGTAATGTCTGTCTATCATTTCCCAGCCTGAGCATTTCACAGCGACATTGCTCATTTTTGACAGCTGTTGCAGATTTACCTGCCAACGCTGCCATTCCTCTGACTGTGCGCTTATAGGTGGAAACCCTGCATGGTTAATAATAAAGGTTATGTGACTATTTTGAGTAATCTGTTGGTTCAAGGCTTTAACCGCTGAGGTTACCAATAACGGCAATTGTGTTTCAAAAATAAGCGGTTGAGTTTTCGCTACTTTATTAAGGGTTTTAAGGTTTGTAAGTACTTGCTTGTTAGTTAATAAAGTAACGGCGTCATCATCTAAAATATGGCGAGCACCAACGAAGGATGGTTGGGATATTAGTTTTGCTAAGGTCTGTTTGAAGTCTTCACTCTTCGCACTTAAGTCTATATTAGCTATAGCCTTAAAAGGCTTACCGCATGACTTGGAAAGAAAACTGAGTTCTCGCCAAGGTTTATTATTATCAAAACCCGCTTCAATATGCACAAAACCAGTAAGTGCTAAAGGCGCTGAAAGTGTTAAATCAAGCTCAGTATATGTGTGATGAATTCGTTGTTTATCAGACCAAAAAGGTGGGTTTTCAGCGCTTAACCACTGATATTCACCTTGTTCAATATCAAATAAATGCACATGTGGATCAATAATTTTCATAGGGTTAACTTACCTTTATTGCGCGGTATAGCCACCATCAATAACTTGTAAGCTGCCGGTAATGAATGTGGCTTTTTCACTGGCGAGAAATAAAACCAACTCAGCCACTTCATCAGGTTGTCCTAAGCGATTTAGCGGCTGTAAACGCGCTTCTTCTTGATGGACTTGTGCTTTGTCTTCTCCGGATTTATTGCAGTAATTATCAATTGCTTGATGATATAAAGGTGTTTCGATAGTGCCTGGGCAAACGGCATTGGCTCTAATATTAAAAGCGGCATAATCTAAAGCTGTCGTTTTTGCGATAGAAGCTAATGCGGTTTTACTTAGGTTGTAGGCAAATGAATTTCGTTTAGCAACAAGCGCCTGATCAGATGACATCAGAATTATCGCGCCATTTTTGTTTGCTTTCATGTTAGGTAAAACAGCTTTTACGGCAGCATAAGCGCCTTTAACATTGATATTAAATACCTTGTCGAAATCCGCTTCAGAGGTGTTTTCTATCGTGGCTGAAAAGTGAATGCCTGCATTTGATACTAAAACATCAATAATATATTGCTGACTTATGCTGTTAATTATATCAGTCACTTGTTGTGTGTTGGTTACGTCACATTGGCGGAACTCGCCTAGCGAAGAGGGGGTTAAATCTAAGTTAAACACCTTGTAATTATTTTTTAAAAATAACGCCATGATACTTAAACCAATGCCTGAACTACCGCCGGTAATAATGCAAACTTTCTTCATTGTTGCCACGTAAATATTTCTTTTCTGTTAGCTATTTAGCGTAAATCATACCGCTATCACCCAGCGAGTTCCATTTTCTTCTGGCTATTATTTCGTTATACTGCAATTAATTAAGTTTATTGAGAGTTTTCCATGAAAGCATGTGGTGTTGAAATAAAAGGTAATGATGCAATTATTTGTATTATGTCGAAAGAAAATAACTTGTATGATATTCCTCATACACGTGTTCAAAAAGTAAGTTTAGATAATGCAGGTGATGCTGAACAAGTACAAAAATTTCAATTTACTTTCGCTAAACTTATGGAAGATTACGGTGTGACTCATGTGCTTATTAAAGGCCGAGCACTAAAAGGTAAATTTGCAGGCGGCCCTGTTGGCTTTAAACTTGAGGCTGCTATTCAGCTCATACAAAACTTAAATGTAGAAATTTTATCAGCGAGTTTTATTAAAAAAGAATTAGCCAAGAGCCAAATAGATATCGATTTTCGAGATACGGGTTTAAAGCAGTATCAAGAGCAAGCTTTTAGTACAGTATTTGCTTATTTAGAAACTAAATAAGCTTTAGCGAGTTAACAACAAGCCACTCATTATGAGTGGCTTTTTTTTTTGCTAGTAGAAAAATTTATTGCTAAGTAATACCAATTAAATTTTCTTTGCTAAAAATTTAATAACATGATTTAATCAAACGCATGTTTGAAGTCCGACCAGTTGATTTGGTCACGACTAAACCTTAGAAAAGTTATTGGAGAGAGCAATGCCTGAATATAAATCGCCGATTAGAGATATTAAATTTGTTATGCAAGAGCTACTTGATTGTGAAAGTCACTATCAAAAACTAGGCTATGAAGATGCAAGTATTGATATGGTTGATGCCATCATTGCTGAGGCAGCAAAATTTACTGAGCAAGTGATTGCGCCTATTAATCAAATTGGTGATGAACAAGGTTGTACATGGAACGAGGGTGAAGTAACGACACCTGATGGTTTTAAAGAAGCCTATCAACAATATGTAGAAGGTGGCTGGCCAACGTTAGCTCAAAATGTAGATTTTGGTGGTCAAGGTTTGCCTCATTCTTTAAATACTGCCATTTCAGAACTATTCTCTGGCGCTAATCACAGCTTTGCTATGTATCCGGGGTTAAGCCATGGCGCATTGGCTACTATTGAGGAGCATGGGAGTGCGCTTCAAAAATCCATCTTCATGCCTAAATTAGTGGAAGGTAGTTGGACGGGTACCATGTGTTTAACGGAGCCTCATTGTGGTACTGATTTGGGTATGTTACGTACTAAAGCTGAGCCAAATGATGATGGTAGTTACTCCTTAACTGGAACAAAAATATTTATCTCCGCAGGCGAGCATGATTTATCTGACAATATTGTTCACATTGTTATTGCCAGAATTCCGGGTTCTCCTGAAGGAAGTAAGGGGATTTCATTATTTATTGTGCCTAAATTTAATGTCGCTGATAACGGTGAAATCGTTGATAGAAATGCAGTAAGTTGTGGTTCAATCGAACATAAAATGGGTATCAATGCCAATGCTACTTGTGTGATTAACTTTGATGGCGCTAAAGGTTATTTAATTGGTGAAGTTAATCGTGGTTTAAATTGCATGTTCACCTTTATGAACGCGGCAAGATTAGGGGTTGCAACTGAAGGTGTAGCTGCTGCTGAAGCTTCTTTTCAAGGGGCATTAGCTTATGCAAAAGACAGATTGCAAATGCGTTCATTAACCGGCGTTAAAAACCCTGATGGCCCGGCAGATCCTATTATCGTTCACCCTGATGTTCGCCGCATGTTATTAACGCAAAAATCTATTGCCGAAGGTGGCCGAGCACTGGTGGCCTATTTAGCACAATTGGTAGATATTGGTCACGCTAGCACTGATGAAGCGGAAAAAGCGGCAACTGAATCAAAACTCGCGTTATTAACACCTATTGCGAAAGCTTTTTTAACTGAGCTAGGCTTAGAGTGCACTAGTCATGGTGTTCAAGTGTTTGGTGGTCATGGTTTCATCAAAGAGTGGGGCATGGAGCAGTTAATGCGTGATACCAAAATTAGCTGTTTATATGAGGGCACAACCGGAATTCAAGCATTGGATTTATTAGCACGTAAAATCCTTGGCTCTAAAGGGGAAATTTTAAAACCTTTTGGCGCAGAAGTGACGGGCTTTTGTGTCGCGAATGCCGATAATGAAGCGATGCAAGAATTTATTCAACCTATCATGACCTTTGGCGGTGACTGGCAGAAGATGACTCAAAGCATCGGTTTAAAAGCTATGCAAAATCCTGACGAAATAGGAGCTGCTTCAGTTGATTATCTTATGTACTCTGGTTACTTAACGTTGGCATATTTTTGGGCGAAGATGGCTAAGGTGGCACAAGATAAATTAGCGGCAGGTGAGGGCGATGCGACTTTTTATCAAGCTAAAATCAAAACAGCTCGCTTTTACTTTAAGCGTATTTTACCTCGGGCAAATGGGCATGCGGCGTGTGTTGAAAATGGCGCCGAATCCATGATGGAACTTGCTGCTGATGATTTTGCTTTTTAGTGTCGTATCGCTAAAGCGCTAAAAATATAACTCATTTAAAGAGGAGCCGATGGCTCCTTTTTTTATTGTTATTATTTTGCTTTAAAGTATGCGTTATTGGTACTTTGCTAAAATGTTATCAGCAATTTTCGCGGCGATCATGATTGTGGGGGCGTTGGTGTTACCACTGATCAGGGTTGGCATAATGGAAGCATCTATGACGCGTAAACGCTTGATACCGTGAACTTGCAAATGATTATCGACAACTGCTAACTCATCATTGCCCATTTTACAGGTACCAACTGGGTGATAAATGGTATTCGCTTTGTTCTTCAAAAATTCAAGGATTTCTTCATCGGTTTGTGTGTTTTTACCAGGGAAAATTTCTTCGCCATTATTTTCTGATAATGGGGGTTGAGATAAAATTGAGCGGGCAACTTTAACCGCCTCAATCATTGTTTTTTGATCCGCTTCATCGGCTAACATATTTAAGGTGATTTTGGGGTGGGCGCTAGCGTTATTGCTATATAAAGTAACGCTGCCACGGCTTTTCGGACGCAATAAGCAGGTATGAATTGAGATGCCATAGTTGAGTAACATTTTTAAATCTCGGCCATGATCATCAAAGGCGGCAGGAATAAAATGTAATTGTAAATCAGGCCTTGTTTTACTCGCTGTTGATTTCACAAAACCGCCCGCTTCTGCTACCACTGAAGTTAAAATTCCTGAGCGTTTTCTTTTAAAATACTTTAGTGCTTGTGTGAATAACCAGCCCATTGCTTTCGGTCTTATGGCCAGTAAATCATCGCGATTATGGTAAGTAACTACGACAGTGTCAGGGTGATCTTGAAGGTTTTTACCAACGCCGTTTAGCTCATGCACCAAAGGAATATCATGCTTAGCTAATTCATCTTTAGGGCCAATGCCTGAAAGCATTAATAATTGAGGAGAATTAAAAGCACCTGCACTAAGCAATACTTCTTTATTGGCAAAAATGTCATGGCATTGCCCTTTTATTTTATAACGAACACCTGTTGCTGTTTTGTGCTCATCAACAAGGATTTTTTGTACGTGTGCATCCGTGATGACAGTGAGATTCGTTCGATGTAAATTGGGCGTTAAAAAAGCCTTGGCGGCGCTACATCGTTGGCCGTTTATCTGGGTAACTTGGTAATAACCAACCCCTTCTTGATTTTCACTATTAAAGTCATCATTGAATGGAAAGCCTGCTTGTTGCGCAGCAAGAATGAAATCGTCACAAATAGGCGGTTTGGAACGAGAGTCTGCAACATTGAGTGGGCCATTGATGCCATGTAGTTCACTTTCTCCACGCTCTTGATGTTGGGTACTTTTAAAGTAAGGTAAAACGTCATCAAATGACCAGCCTTCATTGCCAAGCTCCGCCCAGTGATCATAATCTTCTTTTTGTCCGCGCACATAAAGCATAGCATTCACGGCACTGCTTCCACCTAAGGTTCTACCGCGAGGATTGAAAATTTGCCTATTGTTTTGTGCGGTTTCTGGGGCGGAGTTAAATTGCCAATTAAGCACTTTATCTTTCATTAATTCGATAACACCTATGGGCATATGAATGCTCCAGTGTGTATCTTTTGGGCCCGCTTCTAATAAACAAACGTGATAATGACCACAGGCTGATAGTTTATCTGCTAAAACACAACCTGCAGAGCCACCGCCAATAATGATGAAATCAAACTTATTCATAGCGTATTTTTATCTTTGTTTATTAGTAGGTCAGACCACTATGGAGTATCTATAGCGTCTTTTCAAGCGGACAATAAAAAAGCTTATCAAAATGCATTGATAAGCTTTACCTAAGTTTAAGTTTGATAGGTTGTTTTTATAACCCTAAAACATTTTTACCTTGTTTGAAGACAATATCTACCGGGATGTTGGCAGCTTCTAAACGGGCTAAATCAGCAGCTAATGTCTCACTAATTAAGCCTTTGCTAGCGACTAACTCATCTACACCTTGGTAATCACCATTACCTTGTAAGGTAAGTATTAACTTAGAAAGTGAGTCAATTGCTGCGGTCATTTTTTCCATATTTACGCGATATAATCCTTGCTCATTTCGGCTAAAAGCGCCACTTTCTTGGAAGTAATTAAAGCGAACCATATTAGCTTTACCGTGAGCTGAACTTGCACCAAAACGCACTGAACGGAATATGCCAGCCATAAACGTGGTGTAATAATCGGCTAACTTTCCTTCATCAATAGCGCCTTTTTCAAGAAGTTGGCGTACCATATACAAACCTAATATATCGGCTTTGCCTTCTTCTAACGCACTGGCGTGCTCTTTTAGAGATTGGCGAACGGTGCCTTTGTTATTTATGGTATTTTTAATACCTAATCCGTGAGCAACTTCATGAAACATGGTGTTTGCGAAGAAGCCTGTAAAAGTTACGTTTTGACGCTGCTCTGGTACGATTAAGGTTTCAGCGATAGGCAGCATAATGGCATCAAACTTAGCACGCATGGCGTTTTTAAGTTGTAAACGTCGAGTGCCTTTTTGTAGTTGAACTTCTTCGTCGTTAGGTAAATTTATAGCGATGGTTTTACTGCCAGCGTTTGAGTGACCGGCGTAATAAATAACATCATAAGCATTTAAATCCGCATCAGAGCCAGGTACTTCTGCTTTATATTTTTTAGCAACGGGTAATTCTTTTTGCAGCTCGGGTAAGTATTGAGCGTACTTGGCGAGTTTTTCACTCCAAGATAAATCTTTAATTAATACATAAGATTCAAAAGCGGCACGATAGCCATAAAGTTGATCTTCATAGGTTTCAATGGGACCGATAACAACATCAATAGGGTTGTTTTTCATGTCCATCCAAGCGAAATCAGACGCTTGATATTCATCCGTACGTAATGCTTCAGCACGCATTTTTAGGTAATTAGCAAACTCTTTATCCTCGGCAAAAGTGGCTGCTTTTTCTAAAATTGCCGCTGCACGGTTTACTTCATCACTGTATATTTCAGAATAGGCGATGGAGATTAGTTGTCCTTCATCATCACGACTGATTACTGAATACAAACCCTCTTTATCGACAAGAGAAGCATTTTCAAATTCTGCTTTGGTCATATCGCTAGGGTAAAACTGAGCACCGTGTGCTTTAGCAATATTTTCGGTTAAGAAGAGTTTATCACCGTTGAGTCTATCCCAAGGGCCATAATTGATTTCTGCGAAGCGACGGACTTGCTCATTTTTAATGGCAGCTAAAAAAGCTTTTTTATCATAGGGGAAGGCTTGTTTCCAAAAAAGATCATCCATAATGGTAGAAGCGTCGATTAATAATGAGAGCATTTGCTTTTGCTTATCAGACAAATGGCTAAGGTCTGCAGAAAGTGTGACTTCTTTATAGATATCTAATCGGTTTTTAAATTCTGGTATTAGAGCTGGAGGCGTTTCTGTAGTTATTGCTGTTTTACCTGTGCTAGTTGTTGAACTTAGCTGCTTTTCGCTATTACATGCGGTGATAGTTGTCGCCAGTATAATAGCGAAGGAAATTTTGGTGAGTTGTTTTATATTCTGCAGTTTTTGTAGGTTTCGCATAGTTCAAAGCATTCCAATAAATTAAGTGCTTAGAGACTAGAAAATTTTATATGTAAGTGCAATAGAGTGACTTAAGAAAAGTGTTGTTTGAGTGTAAACTTTATTGTTTTGTGATTTTCAGGCATAAAAAAACCGACATAAGTCGGCTTTTTTATTTACCTAAAAGGTAAAGTTTCATAAAAACTTAAAGTGCTTGGATAGCAGCATTTAAACGGCTCTTACTACGAGCTGCTTTGTTTTTATGAATTAGACCTTTAGTTGCGTAACGGTCTAAAATTGGTGTAGCAGCAGCTAATTCTTTTGTTGCTACTTCTTTGTCACCTGCTTCAATAGCTGCTAGTACTTTTTTAACTAAAGTACGCATCATTGAGCGACGACTTGCATTGTTTTGACGGCGCTTTTCAGATTGTACTGCGCGCTTCTTAGCTTGCTTTGAGTTAGCCAAGGTGAACTCCTAAAGTATGTAAAATATAAGCTTAAATTTAAGGCGACGAAATATGCCTGTTTTTAAGCTGCTTGTCAAATGTTTTAATTGCTATTTAGTAAAAAATTCTAGAAGGCAATCGTAAAGAATCTTGTTGGCGCCATTTAATTTGAGCAGCAAACCAAATATGTTGTGAACGTGACAAGTATACATTGTTTATGTAGGCAAAATCATTACATAATACGCTTTATTTGTTGTTTATTTTATTACCTGAGTTATCGAGGGATGTATTTTTGAGTAAAAAGTTAATTAAGTCAGGGCTTATTGTTAGTGTTATGACTTTGATCTCTCGTGTATTAGGCTTAGTACGTGATGTCGTTATTGCTAATGTCATGGGTGCGGGCATCATGGCAGATGTATTTTTGTTTGCGAATAAAATCCCCAACTTTTTTAGGCGGCTTTTTGCAGAAGGGGCATTTGCACAAGCATTTGTGCCGGTATTGAGCGAATATCACACTAAAGATGAAGAAAATGCAGAACAAAATCAAGCGATCATATTAGATGAAACTCGCCATTTAATTGCTCAAGTTTCAGGAACATTAGGTGTCATTATTACCCTAGTTACCTTATTTGGCATGTTGGCTTCACCAATCTTTGTTATATTATTTGGTGGTGGTTGGTTTGTTGATTGGCTAAACAATGGTGCTGATAGCATAGGTGGTGAAAAGTTTGAACTAGCGGCGAGTTTATTAAAAATCACCTTTCCTTACTTGTGGTTTATCAGTTTTACCGCCCTTGCTGGCGCTATTTTAAATACGCTAGGGCGTTTTGCTGTCGCTGCTTTTACACCTGTACTACTCAATATTGCCATTATATTAATGGCCGTCTATGGCGCGCAATATACGCAAAGTCCTGCTTATGCCTTAGCGTGGGGAGTATTTTTAGGTGGTTTAATTCAGTTTTTGTTTCAAATACCTTTTTTATATAAAGCAGGTGTATTAGTTAAACCACGTTGGGCATGGAAAAGTCATGGTGTGACTAAAATTCGAAAATTAATTGTGCCAGCATTATTTGGGGTATCTGTCACTCAAATTAACTTATTGCTTGATACCTTAATTGCTAGTTTTTTAATAACGGGCTCAATTAGCTGGCTTTATTATGCTGATAGATTATTGGAGTTTCCACTTGGTTTATTTGGCATTGGTATTGCCACGGTAGTATTGCCTAGCCTATCTAAATTGCACAGTAAAAATAACTCTCAACAATTTAGTGATACGCTTGATTGGGGCATCAAAGTAATTAGCTTGTTTGGTTGGCCAGCTTTAGCTGGGCTGATGGTGTTAGCTCAACCTATTATTATGGTGCTTTTTATGCGCGGAGAGTTTAGCCAAACTGATGTTCTTCAAGTTTCAATGGCACTATTTGCTTACCTTTCTGGTTTGTTAAGTTTTATGTTTATCAAGGTATTAGCGCCGGGCTATTATGCAAGGCAAGATACCAAAACGCCGGTGAAAATAGGCATTAAAGCTATGGTGGCTAATATGGCTTTTAACTTAATGTTAGCGCCTTTTTTTGGTTATGTCGGTTTAGCGATAGCGACAACACTGTCGGCGACCTTAAATGCTTGGATGCTATATAGAGGGTTAAAAGCCATTGAAGTGTATCACTTATCCAAGGCGACAAAGATTTTTATCAGCAAGCTTGTTTTAGCGGCAGGTGTTATGGCCCTTGTTGTGTATCAATTATCTTATGAGTTTAATGTTTGGCTCTCTCTAAGTTTTGTTGAGCAAATTGTACAGTTAATTATATGTATTAGCGCAGGTTGTTTGAGTTACTTTTTAACAATCTTCTTACTCGGTGTTCGCCTTCGAGACTTTAAAGTAAAAAGCTAAAAATAAAAATGGCCGAAGTACTGATTATTATTGCTCTTTAATATATAATTCGGCGATTTATTTTGATAACAGTTTGAAGATAGGTTTTTGCGCTTAAACGAGTTAGTTGCTGGAATAGATAATTAGCCAGCAGAACAAAGATATTCGCGCGTGTAATCCCTTAATTTTTTGACTGGTAATAGGTAGTGTAATTAGCAATGCAGTTTGTCCGTGGAATACATAATATTCGACCAGAAGATCACGGCTGCGTGTTAACTATTGGTAATTTTGACGGTGTTCACAAAGGGCATCAACGGGTAATTTCGTCACTCGTTGCTAAGGCTAAGGCACTCAATTGTGTTCCTGCCGTGTTGGTGTTTGAGCCGCAACCACAAGAATTGTTTGCGCCCGATAAAGCGCCAGCAAGGTTGTGTCGTTTACGTGATAAATATGCACTTTTAGCTGAGTTAGGTGTACAGCGCCTAATTTGTGTTAATTTTACCGTTAAATTTGCTAGTCAAAGTGCAGAGCAATTTATTGAAGATTTACTAGTAAAGAAGCTAGGTATTAAGCATTTAATTGTTGGTGATGATTTTCATTTTGGTAAAAATCGGGTAGGTGATTTTTCCATGTTATCAGCAGCAGGGAAAACCTTTGGTTTTGATGTTACAGATACAGCCAGTTGCAAAATGGAAAATTGCAGGGTGAGTAGTACTGCTATTAGGCAGGCGCTTGAACAAGATAACTTAACCGACGCACAAAACATGTTGGGTAGACCTTATTCAATTATTGGTAAGGTATTTCATGGTGATAAGCGCGGTAGGAAATTAGGTTTCCCCACTGCAAATGTGTTATTAAAAAGACGAAATTCACCTTTAAGTGGTGTTTTTGCCGTTAGGGTAAAAACTATTTTAGGCAGTTATGATGGTGTCGCTAATATCGGTGCAAGACCTACCGTTAAAGGTGTTAGGCAACAATTAGAAGTACATATTTTTGATTTTAATAATGACCTTTATGGTCAATGTATTGAAGTCATCATTATTAAGAAGCTTCGTCAAGTTATGAAGTTTGATGATTTAGCGGCATTAACGGCGCAAATTAAGATAGATAGTGAACAAGCAAAACACGTATTAAACAATAAGTAATTTTGGTTAGGTTAGTAACCTAACTATTTGAAATATTTAAATAACCGGATAATGATTTAAATGAGTGATTATAAACAAACCTTAAACTTGCCAGCTACATCGTTTGCGATGAAAGGTAATATGGCAAACCGTGAACCTAACATGCTCAAAGATTGGGCTGCTAAAGATTTGTACGGAAAAATTCGTGCAGCGAAAAAAGGTAAAAAATCATTTATTTTGCATGATGGCCCTCCATACGCTAATGGTAATATTCACCTAGGTCATGCGGTTAATAAAATACTAAAAGATATAATCGTTAAATCCAAAACCTTGTCAGATTTTAACTCTCCTTACGTACCGGGTTGGGATTGTCATGGTTTACCGATTGAATTAATGGTTGAGAAAAAAGTAGGTAAGCCGGGTCATAAAGTGACGGCAGCGCAGTTTCGTGAAAAATGTCGTGATTATGCGATAAAGCAAGTTGATGGCCAACGTGAAGACTTCAAACGTTTAGGTATTTTTGCCGATTGGGAAAAACCGTATTTAACGATGGATTTTAATACTGAAGCAAACATTATCCGTGCTTTAGGCAAAATCGCTGAAAACGGTCATTTGCAACAAGGTTTTAAACCAGTACATTGGTGTACAGATTGTGGCTCAGCATTAGCTGAAGCCGAAGTAGAGTATAAAGATAAACACTCGCCAGCAATTGATGTTAAGTTCGATGTGATTGATGACAGTGTTGCTGATAAATTTTCACACCCTGAAGGTCATGTGGGTACAGGTCAAATTGGTATGGTCATATGGACCACTACCCCGTGGACGTTACCAGCAAACCGCGCAGTTTCTCTCAACCCTGAAGTGGAATACACCTTAGTACAATGTGATACTTTACCCAATGGGGAAGAAGGGAAATTACGTTTAATTCTTGCTTCAGATCTTGTGTCTGCCTGTATGGATAGATTTGGCATAGAAAAATATCATGCCTTAGGTTTTTGTAAGGGAGCGGCGTTAGAGCACGTTCAATTACAGCACCCATTCTATGACATTACCGTACCAGCTATTTTAGGTGAACATGTTACTACTGATTCTGGTACAGGTTGTGTTCATACAGCGCCTGGTCATGGTGTTGATGATTTTGTTGTCGGTAAAGAATACGATTTAGAAGTAGCAAACCCGGTTGGCGCTAATGGTGTTTACCTTGAAGATACGCCATTATTTGCTGGGCAGCATGTTTTTAAAGCCAATGCGAGTGTTGTAGAAGTACTTCAAGAAAAAGGTGCTTTGATGCATCATCATGCGTTTGAGCATTCTTACCCTCATTGCTGGCGTCATAAAACACCAATTATTTTCCGTGCGACACCACAATGGTTTATCGCGATGGATAAGCAAGATTTACGTAGTGATTCACTCAAAGAAATTGAGCAAACACAATGGATTCCAGACTGGGGTCAAAGCCGAATTGAAAAAATGGTAGAAGGTCGCCCAGACTGGTGTATTTCACGTCAGCGTACTTGGGGTGTGCCAATTGCCTTATTTATTCATAAAGATACTGGTGCATTGCATCCACGTAGCATCGAGTTAATTGAAGATGTTGCCAAGCGTGTTGAGAAAGAAGGTATTCAAGCCTGGTTTGATTTGGATGCCAGTGAACTGCTTGGTGATGATGCAGCGGACTTTATTAAAGTGCCTGATACACTTGATGTATGGTTTGATTCTGGTACCACGCATTACTCAGTGATAAATGCCAGAGAAGAGTTTGATGGCATTGCTGATTTATATCTTGAAGGCTCAGATCAGCACCGTGGTTGGTTTATGTCTTCAATGATGTCGTCTGTTGCCATGACAGGTAAAGCTCCGTATAAGCAAGTGCTTACTCACGGTTTTACCGTTGATGTTAATGGTCATAAAATGTCTAAGTCATTAGGCAATGTGGTAACACCATCAAGTATCACTAAAACTTTAGGTGCAGATATCTTACGTTTATGGACAGCGTCTGTTAACTACACACAAGAAATTACTGTCTCGGATGAAATCTTTAAGCGTCAAGCCGATGCTTATCGCCGTATTCGTAATACTTCACGCTTCTTACTTGCAAACTTAAATGGTTTTGAGCCAGCACAGCACTCTGTTGCTTTTGAAGATATGGTAGCTTTAGATCGTTGGGTTGTCGATAAAGCGGCCCATTTACAAGAAGAGATCATCAAAGCGTATAACGAGTATGAGTTTCACGTGGTAGTACATAAGTTAATGAACTTCTGTACTACAGAGCTTGGTGGCTTCTATTTAGATATCATCAAAGATAGACAATACACAGCTAAATCTGACTCTAATGCGCGTCGCTCTTGTCAAACGGCGATGTACTTAATTGCGGAAGCGATGACCGCATGGATGGCACCTATTTTGTCTTTCACTGCTCAAGAAATTTGGCAAGCATTACCAACACCTGCTTCAGGCGAGCGTGATGAATTTGTATTCACGGGCGTTTGGTTTGATAGTTTAGCAACTATGCCTGAAGAGGCGGAATTAGATAATGATTACTGGAGTGAGATTTTATTAGTGCGCACTGAGGTTAACCGTGCATTAGAACTTGCTCGTAAAGATAAAGTGGTGGGTAAAGCGCTTGAAGCTCAAGTGACTTTGTATGCGACTGCTGATTTAGCTGGAAAACTTTCTTCTTTAGGTGAAGAATTACGCTTTGTATTAATTACCTCAAAAGCAAGTATTGAAGTGGTTGCTGATTCAAGTTCGCTTCCAGACAATGCAGACGCTACTGATGTTGAAGGATTATGGTTAAGTGTTGCACCGGCAAACGGCGAAAAATGTGACCGCTGCTGGCATGTAACTGAAGATGTGGGTAGTGATGAATCTCATCCATTACTTTGTGGTCGTTGTGTGACCAATGTAGATGGTGACGGTGAGCAAAGAAAATATGCCTAAACTATTCACTGAAACAGGTTTGCGTTGGCTTTGGCTGACGCTCCTATGCTTAGTTGTTGATCAAGTAACAAAGCATTGGGTAGCAGGTTCATTTAACTTGTATGAATCTATTAATGTACTGCCAATATTTAATATTACTTATGTACATAACCCAGGTGCCGCATTTAGTTTCTTAGCGGATCAAGGCGGGTGGCAGCGTTGGTTTTTTACCGCTATTGCAACTATCGCTAGCATTGTTTTTATTGTTTGGCTTGCCAAAACGCCTAAATCTCAAACCTTGATAAGTATTGCTTTTGCTTTAATGTTAAGTGGCGCAATGGGAAATTTAATTGACAGAGCTCTTTTTGGTTATGTGATTGACTTCATTGACTTTCATTGGTCCGGCAGCCATTTTCCTGCTTTCAATGTGGCAGATTCGATGATTTTTATTGGCGCAGCATTGATGATATTAGAGTCTTTTATTGCAGAAGAAAGCAATGATGCAGATATTAAAAGAGATGAGAAATAATGACAGCAAATAAAACTATTCAACCAGACTCTAGTATTTTAGTGCATATCACCATGAAGTTAAGTGATGGCTCTGCTGCTGATAGTACTAAAGTTCATAATAAACCTGCTAAAATCATTATGGGTGATCAAAGCATTTCTGCTGCATTTGAAGCACAGTTATTAGGTCTTGCAGAAGGGGAAAGTAAAGAGTTTACCCTTGAAGCGATTGATGCTTTTGGTGAATCTAACCCTGACAATATCCATTACATGGATATTGATAAGTTTTCAGCAGATGTGCCTGCGAAAGTAGGAAATATAATTACCTTCACTCAACCTGGCGGTGAATTGCCCGGTATGATTAAAGAGGTAAGTGGCAACTCAGTGACTGTTGATTTTAACCACCCTTTAGCAGGGCAAGCAGTAACATTTGTTATCGATTTAGTTGAAATTTTATAGGCGAGGCTTTAATCGCGCTGATATTAAAATTGAAGTGTGAACTTCGCTTACGACGAGAAATCTATGGAAATTATTTTAGCAAACCCTCGCGGCTTTTGTGCTGGTGTAGACCGAGCAATAAGTATTGTTGATAGAGCTTTAGACTTATTTGGCGCACCTATCTATGTGCGTCATGAAGTGGTACATAACAAATTTGTTGTTGATGGCCTGAAAGAGCGCGGCGCAATTTTTGTTGAAGAGCTTATTGAAGTACCTGATGACAGTACGGTTATTTTTAGTGCTCATGGCGTATCTAAGGCAGTTCGCAATGAAGCTAAACAACGAGATTTAAAAGTATTCGATGCCACTTGTCCATTAGTGACTAAAGTACATATGGAAGTAGCTCGTGTTAGTCGTAAAAATATTGAATGTGTACTTATTGGCCATGCTGGCCATCCCGAAGTTGAAGGTACTATGGGGCAATATGATAGTGATTCAGCGGGCATCTATTTGGTTGAATCTGTAGCTGATGTCGCAAAACTGGAAGTTAAAAACTCAGAAAAACTGTATTTTTGTAGTCAAACTACATTGTCTGTCGATGATACTTCAGATGTTATTGATGCCCTACAAGCGAAATTCCCACATATTGAAGGGCCACGAAAAGATGATATTTGTTATGCTACACAAAATCGTCAAGATGCGGTTCGTGCAATTGCGAGCCAAGTAGACTTGTTATTGGTTGTAGGCGCTAAAAATAGTTCAAATTCTAATAGATTAAGAGAAGTGTCTGAGAAAATAGGCACAACCTCTTACCTTATTGATACCTCAGATGATATTGATAATAATTGGCTTGATAACGTTAATAAAATTGGCGTTACTGCGGGGGCATCTGCTCCAGCTATTTTAGTTAAGCAAGTTATTGAGACATTAAAAAGCTTGGGAGGTCATGAAGTTAATGAATACCCTGGCCGTGAAGAAAACATTGTATTTGCAGTACCAGCAGAATTGCGCTAGTCTTAAAGTGTCTATAATTTAACCGTTTTGGTTGTTTCTTCAAGAGAAAAGTAGGAAACTTTTACTTGTAGATTTTACTATTAATTATAGTCAGGCAATGCAGTTTTAAGTTAATTTGTTGGTTTTATTGTACTTAGTTTCAATAAAATAACTTTTGTGGTAGCTGTACAATTATAACTTTGCTATTTTAGTTATTTTAACTGCTTATATCAGGGTTAAAGTGATTAACTAAATAAGTAAAATTGTTACCCATTATTATTTTTTAAGTCGTTATCATCACCTTACAAGAGTTAGCTAATCGCGTTTGGTTCAGGTACAGGGACAAGTTTACGGACATTTTTATGGACAGCAATAAGGTATGGGTTAATGCAGTTCACACAGGTGATATTTAACACATATGGTTTCTTTTTTGAGTCTGAAGCGAAGGCAAAATCGACTCAAGCTTTTCTTGCGTTCAAAAATAGTTTATTGTTACTAAGTTGCGTAATCAAGAACGCTAACGTGTTAAAAAAAATTTCAAACAATGCCCCCCTAAATTTATACTTATCACTTGTGTTGGCTATGCGCCACTTACAAGGTGGTAATGTTGTTTTATCTGTTTTGTTACAGGCTCAAGATTCGATGACATATTCATATTTAACAATTAATACTAAGACTAATGCGCAAGGTAAACATCCATGAATAAACGTAAAAGCAGCTTTTCTAAGCAACATGGTATGACTTTTATTGAAGTACTGGTCGCTTTGGTGATCATGGTTACAGGTATTCTGGGTGCTGTCGCTATGCAGGCTACAGCTAAAAAAGGCAGCTTTGATGCGATGCAGAGATCATTAGCATCAAGTTTGGCGCAAGATATTATAGAAAGAATGCGTAGTAATGATGCTGACGCGTTAGCAAATTATGCTGGTACAGATTATGGCGCGACATTAAACGCATTACCAAGTAATCGTTGTAAAACAAGTGGTGGTCTTTGTACCGCAATAGAGTTGTCAGATAATGATAAGTACGAATGGGAAGCGGCGTTAATGGGCGCTGATGTAAAAAATGGTAATAATAATGCCGGTGGATTAGTTGACTCTAGAGCATGTATTAGTGTGGTCAATAATGCTGTTACTGTTGTTATCACTTGGCAAGGAAGAGAAAGTTTAGTCAATGGTAGTACTGAAAACTGTGGTAGTACGGGTGATAACCGAAGACAAGTGCTTGTGGAAGCATTTATCTATTAGTGCTGTACTTCAACTAAAATTGTGAGAAAAAGTATTTCATGAATGTAATAAATCGTAATCATCAGCAAGGGTTTAGTTTACTAGAAGTTTTTGTTGCTTTAGCTATCGGCTTGGTGATATTTGCTGGTGTGTTAAGTATTTTTGTGGGTATGCGTACAACAACGAGTGAAACGACAGGTTTTGGTGAGCTTCAAGAAAATGGTCGTTTTGCGATGAGTGTACTCACCGATGATATTTCTAAACAAGATTTTTGGGGAGATTATACTGGCAGTATTGACCTTTCAAGTATTAGCCACGCATTGGGAGCCCCAGGTAATGATTGTAATGGTGGAGGAGTAAATAACGCTTCTTTTCCTTTAGCGGTAGGGAACTTCCGCACTTTATGGGGAGAGACAGTAACAAGTAACGACCCTATGGGCTGTTTTGATGATGCAAAGCTTGGCTCTGATTTGATCCAATTGAAAAGAGTTGTCACCTCAGAGCTAGTTCAAGCTGATGGTACGCCAGTAACGGTAGCCCCTGCGGGGAATTACCATTTAATCACCAATACTAACTCGGGTACTTTATTTGGCAGTGGGGCTGTGCCTACGGTTGAAAATGGTAGAGTTTGGCAATATCAGCATCATGTTTATTATGTTAGGGAAGAAACACAAGGAAATGTTACTGTGCCGGTTTTGATGCAAGGTCAATTAACCACGCAAATGTCTTTTTCTCCTATTATTGATGGCATTGAGATGATTCGATTCATGTATGGCTATGATGCAGATACTGATCCTGAGGCGGCAGGTTATGGGCAAGTTGATGCTTTTATTCCTGCAGATGATATGACTGCCTTATGGGATAACGCCGGTGGCACCAGAATTATAGCCGTTAAGATATTTGTTTTAGCGCGTAGTGCCATGCCAGACAGTAAGTACACCAATAATAACACCTACCAACTAGGTGACTTGTCAGTTGAGTTTAATGATAATTTCAGGCGTTTGTTATTTAGCTCAACGGTGACTTTGTATAATGCGAGGGTTGACTCATGGTAAGTGTGAATAAATTTTGTCAGATTGGGAAAATTAAGAAACAACAAGGGGTGGTTTTAGTCGTCTCTTTAGTTTTTTTAATTGCCTTAACTGCAGTTGCTTCTGCATTAATGCAAAATACGACCACAGATATGAAAATGTCTGGTGCGAGTGAAGAAAAACTAGTTGCGGATCAAGAAGCCGTTAGTGCAGTAGATGAATATATCTTTAAACAAGTTACAGGTGGTACAGGCAATAATGGTTTTGCTAAGCCAGTTGCTACGTTTAAAGATGGCGCAAAAAATATTCTTGCAGATTTAACTAATACTAATAAAAGTGGTGATATTAATGCGGCAACGCTTGATCTTGCCAATAACCAGTTTCAACTTGAAGCAGATTGCCCCCATTCAAGGTCTGCTTCTTCGGCACAGGTTTTTACCTGTAATGTTTTGGCAATACAAATTAACCGAAAGTATGGCCGTAATAAAACGAGTACGGTGGAAGTTAATTCAGGCATCGCCCAGCACTTATTAAAGTAGAATATTCATTTTAATGTGCTAAGAGATTGTAAATTTGGGGTTTATCATGAAAAAATTTATTACAGTAACGTTATTAACACTATTAATATTTACAGTATCTTCTTCTTTTGCAGAAGACATAGAATTGTATGTTAGTGATGTTGTGAGAGAATCAGGAAAGAGTACGAAAGTACTGATTATTTTTGATAACTCAGGCAGTATGGGTACCACTCACACTGTTGCCGATTCTTACGATCCTTCTGTTACTTATCCTGCAGAGGGGAGTTCGCATGCCTATTTAGATGCTGCAACCTACTTCAAAGTGGGCACTGCTGATGGAAGCTCAACCATTCCTGATAGCCCTAGTGATGCTAGGCGCTTTTTGGCCGCTATAAATAGTTGTGAAACTTCTAAAGCTTTGCTAGATGAATATGGCTTCTATACTGGTCACCTTAGAGAATATACCTATAAAGGCAATAGTGGTTCGTGGACTGAAATGCCAGAAAATAATGGTTTGAATATTGAAGTTATAGATTGTGAAGATGATGCTTATATCAAAGATAGTGCAGGTAATGTAGTTAATGTTGGGACTACCGTTAATGCTGATGGACTTGATGCTGGTTACCCAGTAGATGGCGAAGGTACTAAGCAAAATCCTGTATATCACTCTACAGATGTTGAAAGTACTAATATTGACTGGGCATCCGGTAGCTATGTTACTTTATATACAGCTAATTATTTACGTTGGTATCATAGACAAAATGTGACAGATGTTACTGAAACTCGAATGGAAACTGCGCAAAAAAGTATCACAGGTGTAATCAATACTACCCCGTCTGTCGATTTTGGCCTAGAAGTCTTTAATTACAATCAAGGTGACGCTTCTGATGATGGTAACGGTGGTCGTATAGCTATTGGCATAAGAGAAATGACCGCAGCGAATAAAGCCACTTTACTTGACGTTATTAATGATGAACTCACGCCTGAAACATGGACACCTTTATGTGAGTCACTGTATGAAGCGAATCAGTATTTTTCTGGCGGTGCTGTTGATTTTGGTGATGATGATATCACTGTACGAAGTCGTCGTGGTACAAGCTACGTTAAAAACACACCACCCAGGGATGAAGACGTAGAATCAGGTAGCAATTACATTTCTCCTTTTAGTAATTGTGCGAGTAGTGTATCGCATGTCATTTTAATTACCGATGGTGAACCAACAAATGATCATGGCGCAGATGCTAAAATTACCAGTTTAAGCTCTAAAATTCAAAAAACAGAATATGATGCTGAGACAGATGCTTTTTACCCTGTTTTTGATGAAAGTGGCAATCCTGTCATGATTGATGTTTCCTTTACAGATGAAGGCATCGATGGCTTTAATAATGATGTATATACAGATGATGGTAGTAATAGTTACCTACCTGCACTTGCTTCTTGGATGAGTAATTTTGACATTAATCCAAACTTGGAAGGCATTCAAACAGTTAGAACTCATACTATCGCATTTAGTACAGGTGCTGATGATGCAATAGCGTTATTAGAAGAAACTGCTTCACGCGGTCAAGGTGACTTTATTTACGCTCAAGATGGCTTAGATTTAACTGAAGCCTTAATTAAGATTTTAGGTGGTTTTGAGCCGGGTAATGATACCTTAACCTCTGCTTCTGTTGCTGCGAATAACTTTGATAGAACCCAAACTCTTGACTCTGTTTATTATGCAATGTTTGATCCTCAAAATAGCCCTCGCTGGCAAGGCAATTTAAAGAAATATAAAGCCGTTAATGGTGAACTTACTGGTATAGGTGGTGTGCAAGCTATTTGTGAAGATGCCGATGGCGTGAGAACCTTTTGCTCTACGGTTACCAGTTATTGGTCACCAAGTATTGATGGTGATACGGTTGCAAAAGGTGGTGTTGCTTCTTGGTATAGTTCAAAAGAAGTAAGTGATAGAACCTTATATTTAGATAATGGTAATGGTAATGATCTTATCACTTATAATCGCACTAATTTGGAAGCGGCATTTACTGATCAGGCTGGTTTGGCTGCTGAGCTTGGCGTTGCAGGTGCTACTGATGCTGATGGCAACGACATTGAAAGTAGTGAAATTGATTTAATGATCAATTGGGCTAGAGGCATGGATGTCGATAAAGAAGATGATGACGATAGCGCCACAGATATGCGCAGCGATGTTTTTGGTGATCCTTTACATTCAAAACCACTAGTAGTGAATTATGGTAGCAGTATTCGAATTATTGTTGGCACTAATGCTGGTGCCTTACATATGTTTGAAGATAGTGGCGATACAGTAAAAGAAAACTGGGCTTTTATGCCAAAAGAGTTTGTTAGTAATATTAAAGCATTACGTGATAACTACTCTTCAGCGGATAAGGTATATGGAATAGATGGTGAAATAACCGTTCTTTTAAATGATATTGATGGCGATGGCACCATAAATGGTAGTGATACTGCTTGGATATTTTTTGGGTTACGTCGAGGTGGCAGCTCTTATTATGCTTTAGATATTAGTAACCCAGATGTTGCACCTAAACTCATGTGGAAAATTGATAATGCTACTGCAGGTTTTAGTTTATTAGGTCAGTCTTGGTCTAAACCCAAAATAGGTTATTCAAAACTAAACACTTCTGGCAATGTGGCTAGCCCAGTGATTTTTATTGGTGGTGGATATGATACTAATAAAGACAAAACGGGCCCAGGAACGGCTGACACTAAAGGCAATGCAGTGTATATGCTTGATGCAAAAACCGGTAAATTATTGTGGAGTATGGCACCGTCAGGTGGCGATACTACTTTTGCTGGCACAGATTCTATTCCTGCAGGTATAGCCTTACTTGATAGTAGTGGTAACGGTTTAACCGATCGTATATATGTAGGTGATACGGGCGGTAATGTTTGGCGGGTAGATATGCCAGAAGATAATATTGCCGACTTCTCAGTATTTAAATTAGCCAGTTTAGGTGGTACTGATAACTTAAATGATAGACGCTTCTTTTATGAGCCATCCATAGTTAGAACATTTATTTCAGAAACGGTTGAAACACAAATTGTTGATGAAAATGGGGTGACACAAACTATTAGTGTTCATCAAGAAGTCCCTTATGATGCCATTCTTATTGGTAGTGGTGACAGGTCTAACCCGCTAGGTCAAGATACGCAAGATACAGTATTTATGATCAAAGATGAATATATAAAGTCTCAAACGTTTAGTGAGTCAACCACGCCGCCTACACCTGATACCATATATAAAACGGATTTGTATGATTATAGTAATGATCCATTTGAAGATATGGCGAGCATGACGACACAAGAGTTAGACACCTTACAGCTAGCAGTCAGTGCTAAGTCAGGTTGGTATATAGACTTGCCAAGAAGTGGTGAAAAAGCCTCTGCTGAAGCGTTAGCGATAAATGGTGTAGCCTATTTTACGACATATACACCACCAGCATTTGCTGCTGATCTAGAAGGGTGTAAGCCACCATCTGGTGTTGGCTCGTTATTAGCGGTTGATTTAGCATTAGGCTTTAAGAAGCATAAAATTGTTGAAAACGTACGTAATGATGATCCTCGCTTCATTGAGATAAATAGTGAACTGCTTGGCGCACCGACATTAATCGTATTGCCTGAGGATCCAAATGATTCTAAATCGGATGCGTTAGGCGATATTATCGTTGGAGATGAGATTATTCCGGTCGATTTCTCGTTAAAAACTATGCGTACTTATTTGTACGTAACTGAAGATAATTAGTATGTGTGAAAGCAATAAGTTTAATAGGATTTCGTATGGATAAAAAGCAAGGTAAAACACAGGGTTTTAGTTTAATCGAGTTATTGATCACTGTTGCTATTGTGGGTATTTTAGCAGGTATTGCTTACCCTTCTTATACTGAATATGTCAAACGTTCTAATAGAAGTGAAGGGCAAAGAGAACTGATGCGTTTGGCAAATTTGCAAGAGCAATTGTTTGTAGATTCAAGATCTTATGGCTCAGATACCTCTAAGTTGGGTTTAGCTAACCCTTATATCACAGATTCAGAAAATTATAGTATTACGGTTACTGCATCTAGTGCGACATCTTTTACATTAACCGCTGATGCAAAAGGGAGTCAGGCTAGTGATACTGGCTGTACTTCGTTAACAATTAATGAGTTAGGAGTTAAAGCTCCTGCGGCCTGTTGGGAGAAATAGTATGAAAAGCTTCATTAAAGTACTACCGTTAACTTTATTAGCAGCATTGAGTGTTTATGTGGAAGCTAAGCCTTCTTCCCATCAGAAGAAAACAGTAGATGCTAAATGTTTCGTTGAATTAGCGGGCGGTGGAGAGATGGTGACATTTTGGAATATTCCAGCCAAAAAACTCTCAGGTTTACCAAAAGCAATTGTAGGTAGGCAAGTTCAGTTAACTGGTACAAAGCAAAAAGCGAGTATTTTTAAAACCCATGAATGTGCTTTATTAGACGATAATTTTACGGGTAGTAAAGCAAAATCATTTGATGGTGAAACAGCTCGGTAGTTGTGATACTTCCATAAGTATAAGGTGAAGGGTGAAGAGCTATAAAATTGACTTCTTCACCCAATTGCTCGATCTTAAGTACTACAGGCAATCTCATTACCACTTCTGTTTTCATCTTTACCATCACCATCTGTATCAGAGCTTAAGTAGCTTCGTCCTGAGATTGAAAGGTCAATCCCTCTTGACTCATCTGCTTCACCTTTGGGGCAATAATTGAATGTGCCACTTGCTGTAGCTAATTGCCCTGAAGGTCTATAAATAACACTAGTATTAGCAAATTGAAGCTTATCGCCGGTTTTAATAGCTTCTTTTATTTTAATCAATTCATCGGGGGCAGCGTAGGCATTATTGGTTGAAACATCATTTGAATCATTGGTAAAAACACTTATTTCATTGTGCCAGTTGGTTGTACAAGTACCATTAGTTAGTGGGCATACGGTGGTATTTTTCCCCGTATTGATTGCCATATTTCTTGCTGTTAATAGTAAACGTTGCATTTCAGTAATTTCATTATCAACGCGCATTTGTATTATAAAGTTATTCAAACTGGGTAAAGCAATCGCAGAAAGAATAGCAACTACCGCAATAGCAACCATTACTTCAACTAAAGTAAAGCCTTTGCTTTTATGTACCTGAGAGGAATTTGGAGGCATTTTGATATGCTGTTTTACTTGAATGTTAGCCATGATATAACCCACTAAATACTGCTTGGAATTTTATACTTTATAGCATTTTATCACTCAAGCTGCTAGTGCTTGTTTTTTGAACACATCAATATAGATTTAATCACAAGAGATTTGTTGGTAGTTTCTATTTTCATCTACACCATCATTATTAAGATCACTTGATTGGTAAACCCTACCCGAGCGAGCAACAATAATACCTCGGGCATTTTGTTGATGAGTTTTAGGACAATACCTGAACGTGCCATTGGCTAAACCACTCAATTTCCCAGTGGGTTGAAAGGTTATTTTATTCCTACCTTTTCCATATAGGAGTCTATCGCCTTCTGCTATAGCGTCCTTGATACTAACAATGGTTTCCCCCTCATTACTATCAAACTGTTTATTATTATTTATATCGATAAAGACAGTTAAATCATTTTGCCATTGCGTTGTACATTGAGCACTAATATCTAATGGGCATAATATAGCGTTATAACCGGCATTAATGGCACTATTTCTAGTCAACAGTATTGCTCTGTACAATTGCGATATTTCATTATCTACACGCATTTGTACAATAAACTTATCAAAATTAAAGACAGCAAGCGTTGCAAGAATAGACGTGATGGTAATTGCGACCATTAACTCTATAAGCGTGAAAGCTTTAGCTTTTAATAGAGAAAGGCGTAGTGGGGCAGTTAGTTTAGCATTAAACATAAAAAATCCATTTTTAGTTAACATCCTTGATTCCTAGGTATAGTCAATAAAAATGGATTTTTCTACTTTATGCTAATTAATTTGAATACAACAATCTTGTTAGCCTTACACTAAGATTTAATCATGAATTGGCTTAATCATAAATTGTTGGAATTGGTTGACGCTTGTGTTGGGTCTTTAAATATATATCAATAATATGGGCTTGAATATCTTCGCTTACCGCCTTGCCTTCAAGGAAGTCATCAAGTTCATTATAACTAATCCCTAAAGCATCTTCATCGGTTTTACCTGGCTTTAAATCTTCCAAATCTGCCGTTGGTGCTTTGTCTATAAGAATAGCTGGAGCGCCTAATGAAGCAGCGAGCATTCTTACTTGTCGTTTCGATAAACCAAAAAGTGGTGCTAAATCGCAAGCACCATCACCCCATTTAGTAAAAAAGCCAGTGATATTTTCAGCACTATGATCTGTACCTATGACTAAACCACCTAAAATACCGGCAATATGATATTGAGTGACCATTCTAGTGCGTGCTTTAACATTGCCTTTAGAGAAATCAATTTGAGCTTTACTAGCTGATAACAAGTTTGCATCATCAAGCGCTGAAAGTACTTCATTATTAATGCCAGTTACGCCATCTAGTACATTAGTTGTTACACAATGACTTGGTTGAATAAAACTGATGGCTTGTTGCGCATCATCTTCATCGGCTTGTACATCAAAAGGTAAACGAACTGCTATAAATTGATAATTTTCTTCACTTTCACTGTTTAATTCATTAACAGCGAGTTGCGCTAAGCGTCCACATGTTGAAGAATCAACCCCGCCACTGATGCCAAGCACTAGATTTTTTAATCCAGATTGCTTTAAGGTTTTCTTGATAAAGTCTACGCGGCGTTTTATTTCAAATTGAACATCAATTTCGGGTTTCACTTTCATTTCATCAATGATTGTTTGCGGATCCATAAAGCTCCCTTAGGTGATTAGGTGAAATACGATTAAAACATTAGTTTAACAAAATAAAAGCCTAGTTGGATATTGATAATTGACGTTAAACAGGCTGTAATACTAAATATTAATGCCTAAACAGAGAATTACGATGAAAAAAATAGAAGCCATAATCAAACCTTTCAAAATGGATGATGTGAGAGAAGCACTTGGAGAAATTGGTGTAACAGGTATGACAGTTTCTGAAGTTAAAGGTTTTGGTAGACAGAAAGGTCATACAGAGCTTTATCGTGGTGCAGAATACATGGTAGATTTCTTACCTAAAGTAAAAGTAGAAATAGTTATAGCTAAAGAAGATGTTGAGCGCTGTGTTACTGCGATTATTGATTCAGCACAAACTGGAAAAATTGGTGATGGTAAAATATTTGTAACTGATGTTGAGCGTGTTATTCGTATCAGAACCTCAGAAGAAGACCAAGAGGCAATATAACTAATTGTTAGTAGCGAGTTATAGGCTCATAACTCGCTACTTTGATAAAGATTAAAACCTTTTTAGTTCACTAAGGAATTATTAGGGTAGTTTGCGGCCAGCACTTGCAGTGCATTTTTCTTTAAATCAGTTAAACCTAGCTCATCATAGCATTCAATCATAATTTCTAACGCCGGCTCAACCTCAGGGCTTGGGGCAAAATATTCAACTACATAACGCCCTCTATTTGCCGCCGAAGCATAAGCTTCACGTTTTAAATAAAACTTAGCAACAGCAATTTCATATTTTGCTAAACGTGATTTAATAGCAATCATACGTTTACGTGCATCCGCCGCATATTTACTGTCAGGGTAGTCGGTAATAATACGTCTAAAATCATTAAAAGCATCGCGTGCAGCGGTAGGATCTCTATCCGATCTATCTATGCCTGCCATATCCTGAAACAAGTTTTCTTCAGTCGTTAAATTGATTAAAGCGCGCATGTAATACACATAATCAATATTAGGATTGTTAGGATTTAAACGTAGGAATCTGTCCGTTAACGCTATACCTTGATCTGCATCGCCGACCTTGTAATAAGCATAAATTAAATCAAGTTGTACTTGATGAGATATAGGTCCAAAAGGAAAGCGAGAATCTATCGCACTGAGTATTTGAATTGCTTTTTGGTATAAACCGTTATCTAGCGAGGTTCTTGCGTCAGTAAATAAAGCTTGTGCTGATTTGTCTGGTACTTTATCTAGCTCATCACTATCAGAAGAAGAACAAGCCGTTAATGAAAATGCTAATACAGTGAGTAATATTTTTATTGTTAATTTTTCCATAGATTTTGCAGTTAAGCCTATATATACGATATTTGAAATTAAATAAGTATGAAAGCCCCTAATAAAAAGGGTAAAATGAACTCATATACTTGTGGTGCAACAATGATAACAAGCATTCTAACCTAGCACTTTCGCTAGCACAATGACTTGCACACTGTTAAAAATTGAAAGAGAGTTTAATGGCTGAAATTATTCAACATAAAGATACCGTTCCTGAATCATGTTTAGGTAAACGGTTAGACCAAACAATCGCGCAAATGTTTCCTGATTATTCACGCTCACGTTTAAAAGAGTGGATTTTGGCGGGTAGTGTGACGGTGAATGGTGAAGTTTTAACACGTGCACGCGAAAAAATGTATGGCGGAGAAGTAATCGCTATCAATGCAGAAGTTGAATCTGAAGAGCGCTTTGAAGCACAAGATATCCCGCTAAATATTGTTTACGAAGATGATGATATTTTAGTTATCAATAAACCTGCAGGGCTGGTAGTTCACCCTGGTGCTGGCAATCCTGATGGCACAGTATTAAATGCACTATTACATCATTGCCCAGAATTAGATGTGGTACCTCGTGCAGGTATTGTGCATCGACTTGATAAAGATACCACTGGTTTAATGGTGGTAGCCAAAACAATCGCTGCGCAAACAAACTTGGTTGAAGCATTACAGTTGCGAGAGATTACGCGTGAATATGAAGCTATTACAAATGGCTTAATGACTGCTGGCGGAGTTGTTGACGAACCCATAGGTCGACATGCCACAAAACGTACTCATATGGCGGTTACCTTTTCAGGCCGTCCATCTGTCACTCATTATCGAGTGTTGGAAAAATATCGGCTGCACACACGTTTGCGTTTACGCCTTGAAACAGGACGAACTCACCAAATTCGTGTGCATATGGCACATATTACTCATCCATTAGTGGGTGATCCTGTTTATGGTGGTAGACCTAGACCCCCGAAAAATGCCACCCCTGAATTGTTGGCTATGCTGCGTAGTTTTAAACGCCAAGCTTTGCATGCTGCAATGTTGTCTTTATATCACCCTATTACAGGGGAGTTAATGACTTGGCATGCGGATTTACCTGCGGACTTTGTAGAATTAGTCAAAGTCTTGCAGCAAGACACTAAACTAAATGCCGAAGAAGAATACTAATTTGCATAGTAAAAATCAGCTAACAGACTCGGCTATTGAGTCGGTTAGTTTTGCAACGTCAGCGCTTTTATCTGAGCGTTATGCTGCTATAGATGAAAAAGTATTGGCGATACAAACAACACGTTTATCTCCTGTTAATGAATGTGTGCAAACTGACTCTCCCTATCAGCACTTTAATCTAGGTCTTCATGTAGGTGACGTTGCTGAGCAAGTTCAAAAAAATCGTCAACAATTACACGCTTTTTTACCTTACAATTCAAAAATTCAATGGTTGGATCAAGTTCACGGATGTGAAGTTGTTAATGTCACTGATGTTAGCCCAAAGCCTATTGTGGCTGATGCTTCTATTACGGATAAAGCAAACATTTGTTTAGCCATCATGACTGCAGATTGCCTACCTATTTTATTGTCTTCAAAGCAAGGGGATGAAGTTGCTGCCATACATGGTGGCTGGCGCCCTTTAGCGGGCAATATTATTCGTCATACCATAGCAAAAATGAAGACTCAGACCAGTGATATTTGTGCTTGGTTAGGGCCTTGTATTGGTCCTTCAGCTTTTGAAGTTGGTGAGGAAGTCAAAGCGGCGTTTATTGCTCAAAACTCATTATTTACCCATGCATTTATAGAGCATGGTAAAGGTAAATACCTCGCCAATTTGCACGCTATTGCCAAAATACAGCTTACTCAATTAGGTGTTAGCAGTATAAATACTTTACCTGAATGTACTTTTTCTCAACCGACTAAATATTATTCTTATCGAAAAAATGCTGTTACTGGGCGAATGGCAAGTTTAATTTGTATTCGATAATTTGTGATAAATCAAAACAGTAGTTACCTTTCTATTGAAAAATACCACCTTCGTCCTAATCTATTAAGTAAAGTAATTCATAAGACCAGTAACATGGCAGGAGAAAGTTTATGCGTTTAGATCGATTTACCCAGTCTTTTCAAGAATCTATTGCTGATGCACAATCATTAGCCTTGGGACGAGACCATCAGTTTATTGAGCCATTACACTTGATGATGGCCTTGCTAAATCAAAATGGCAACTCAATTATTCCGTTATTAAAAAGTGCCGGTATTGACGTTCATACATTGCGAATGAAAGTCGAACAGGGGTTAGATTCATTAGCACAAATATCTGATCATGATGGCGATGTTCAGCTTTCTTCAGCCTCAGGAAAACTACTGAACCTTTGCGACAAGCAGGCGCAGAAAATGTCAGATAAATATATTTCATCTGAAATGTTCTTGTTGGCTGCCATTGATGACAAAGGGGCGCTTGGCAAAATTTTAACCTCTTTGGGAGCAAATACAGAGCGAGTTAAAGCGGCAATTGAGCATATTAGAGGCGGTCAAAAAGTTGAGGATCAAAATGCCGAAGACGTTCGTCAAGCACTTCAAAAATTTACCGTTGATTTAACCGAGCGTGCAGAGCAGGGAAAGCTTGATCCCGTGATTGGTCGAGATGATGAAATACGTCGAACTTTACAAGTTTTACAACGTCGGACAAAAAATAATCCTGTTTTAATTGGTCAGCCGGGTGTGGGTAAAACAGCTATTGTTGAAGGACTTGCTCAGCGTATTGTTGATCATGAAGTACCTGAAGGTTTGAAAAATAAACGAGTTTTATCATTAGATATGGGCGCATTAGTTGCTGGTGCTAAGTATCGTGGTGAATTTGAGGAACGTTTGAAAGCCGTTCTGAATGAACTTGCCCAAGAAGAAGGGCAGATTATTCTATTTATTGATGAATTACACACTATGGTTGGGGCAGGAAAAACCGACGGCGCTATGGATGCTGGTAATATGTTAAAGCCTGCACTTGCTCGAGGTGATTTACATTGTGTCGGCGCAACAACGTTAGATGAATATCGTCAATATATTGAAAAAGATGCTGCATTAGAGCGCCGTTTTCAAAAAGTATTGGTGGATGAGCCTACAGTTGAAGATACAGTGGCGATATTACGTGGTTTAAAAGAACGTTATGAGCTTCATCACTCGGTGAATATTACCGATCCCGCTATTGTTGCTGCTGCGACTTTGTCTCATCGTTATATTAGTGATAGACAACTTCCTGATAAAGCAATCGATTTAATTGATGAGGCGGCTTCAAGTATTCGTTTACAGATGGATTCAAAGCCTGAAGATCTCGATAGGTTGGAGCGCCGTTTAATCCAATTAAAATTAGAGCAAAAAGCGTTAGAAAAAGATTCTGATGATGCTTCTAAAAAGCGTTTAGCCGAAATTTCAGACAAAATTCGTGAGAAACAACAACAGTATGATGAGTTAGATGAGGTGTGGACCACTGAAAAAGCGGCATTATATGGAACACAAACGATTAAAGAGGAATTAGAGCAAGCACGTATTGATTTAGAAGCAGCACGACGAAATGGTGATTTAAATCGTATGTCAGAGCTGCAATACGGTAAATTGCCTGAGTTAGAAAAGCAACTAGATCTGGCCAGTCAAGCGGAAATGCAGGATATGAGCTTATTGGCTAACAAGGTAACTGATGTTGAAATTGCCGATGTGTTAAGTCGCGCTACAGGTATTCCTGTGGCAAAAATGCTTGAGCAAGAGCGTGATAAATTATTACACATGGAAGATGAATTACATCAACGTGTGATTGGTCAAACAGAGGCGGTAACTTCCGTATCTAATGCTATCAGGCGTTCGCGAGCGGGCTTAGCTGATCCGAATCAACCTATTGGCTCTTTTATGTTTTTAGGACCAACAGGTGTAGGTAAAACTGAGTTAACCAAAGCACTGGCTTACTTTTTATTTGACAGTGAAGACTCCCTTATTCGTATTGATATGTCTGAATTTATGGAAAAACATTCAGTCGCTCGGTTAGTTGGTGCTCCTCCTGGTTATGTAGGGTATGAAGAAGGTGGTTATTTAACAGAAGCGGTACGTAGAAAGCCTTACTCGGTTATTTTATTGGATGAAATAGAGAAGGCTCACGGTGATGTGTTTAATATTTTACTACAAGTGCTTGATGATGGTCGCTTAACAGATGGTCAAGGTCGTACGGTAGATTTTAAAAATACCGTGATTATCATGACCTCGAATATTGGCTCTGACATTATTCAGGAATTAAGTGGAGAAAGTCATTATCAACAAATGAAAGCGCAGGTGATGGCAGAAGTATCTCATCAGTTTAAACCTGAGTTTATTAACCGTGTAGATGAATCCGTAGTATTCCATCCATTAGCTGAACAGCAAATTGAAAAAATCGCTAAGATACAAATACAAAGTTTGTCAGCGCGTTTAGCTGAACAAGATTTAGAGCTAAAAGTGAGTCAACAGGCATTGGCTTTGATAGCTCAAGCTGGTTTTGATCCTGTTTTTGGAGCTAGACCATTAAAACGTGCAATACAGCAAGGACTTGAAAATCCATTAGCTCAAAAGCTACTGGCAGGTGATTACAGACCAGGTACTCAAATACATCTTGATGTAGATGGCGACAGCTTAGTTTTTAATTGATGACTAAAAAATAGTAAGAAAAAAGCCATCAACTTCATGAAGTTGATGGCTTTTTAAAGTTATACCCATTGAAATACTTAACCTAATGACTATAAGTTACTTATTGAAAGGGTTAGCTTTTACAGTAAAGATCTGTATGCTTTTTACTTAGCGCAATTTGTTCTTTTTTCTCTTTATCCGTTAATATTCGGTTTTTTCCTTCGGCATCTTTAATCATCACTTGATCAAAAGAGTTCAACATTTTCATATTCATTTGAGCCGCTTTACAGTTAGTTTCGGCAATTTCTTTATTCTTTTCATCTATTTCGGCTTGGTGCTTTTCGTGTTGCTCTATTTGCTCACGAACCGATAATGCCGTATCTGGTTGCTGCGTTTGTGTCGTGTCTTTTGCTTCGTAGGTTGCAAAGGTGGTTAATTGTGAGTATTTATCGTCCATAGGCTGGTGCTGGCTGAAATGGACAACATTATTTTCATCGACCCAGCGGTAGATGGCAATGTTTTTGGCTATGACATTCGTGCTAAAAATCACAGCAGCCAGAATAAGTATGGGAGCTGAATGGCGAATATTCATATAAGTTCCTTTATTGCAAATGAATAACTTAAGTATAAGAGCACTATACCTCTAATTTCAACTTATGGTAAATTAGCAAGATATTCAATTAGTTTTTTCTTTTTATAATAAATAAATTATGACAAATAAACAAAATGCAGATAATGCAAACAATAAAGGAATCTATTTACTTCCTAATTTATTAACTACAGCAGGACTTTTTTCAGGCTTTTATGCAGTAGTTTCTTCAATGAATGGGCACTTTGAAAGTGCCGCTATTGCGATTTTTATCGCAATGATTTTCGACGGTTTAGATGGTAGGGTTGCCAGAATGACCAATACGCAAAGCGAATTTGGTGCAGAGTACGACTCTATGGCAGATATGGTTTCTTTCGGTATAGCTCCTGGCATTGTTGCTTATAATTGGGCTCTTTCAGATTTAGGGAAGTTTGGTTGGTTGGCCGCTTTTGTCTTTGTAGCAGCTGCCGCTTTAAGATTAGCACGTTTTAATACACAAGTAGGTAGCGCCGATAAACGTTATTTTCAAGGTTTAGCTAGCCCTGCAGCTGCTGGTGTTATCGCAAGCACTATTTGGGTTGGAAGTGAATATCAACTTAATGGACATGACTATGGCTATATTGTAGGTGTAATTACCATTATTAGTGGTTTACTCATGGTAAGTAATTTTAGGTATAACAGTTTCAAAGAAGTTGATTGGAAAGGAAAAGTCAACTTTATTGCAGTGCTTCTTATTGTCTTAGTGTTTGTAATTGTTGCCTCAAGTCCAGCTGAACTATTAATGGGGATATTTGTACTTTATGCTTGCTCTGGCCCAGTGACAACGTTCAGATCAGTTAAGCAAATAAAATTAGAACATGTAGTTGGTGATGACAAACATGATGCTGACTTTAATAAAGATTAATTGAGTTGCTTTACCTTTACTAAGTGTCGTATTTTTTTACACTTACAGTTTGGAATGTTATAAAATTGTTATTTTTATTGGTGACAAATGTTAACTTATTGGTTTTTAATGTAAAAAAAATGTAGGAATAGTTATTGCTTTATCTTACTGTCGCAATTTTTTTGCAGTTAAAAATTAATAACAAATAAAATAGGAAGTAACATGTTAAATAAATTAGCTTTACGCGTTGTTTTAGTCTTTTCTCTATTCGCTTCTGGTGTATCAAATGCAACATTAATCTCACAAGAAATACTTTTCGATACTATCTTTGATGATGTTGAAGAATTTGTTTCAATTGGTCATGTAACCATAAACGTTGATAATTTAGATGAATTTGATTCCGTTGGTAATTGGGAGTCGTTTAGTTTTTATGGTTATGAAATGGACCCTTTCGATCCTGATTGGAACTTTTTTTCAGCCGTTGTAGATCCAACTGATTGGTACGCGGGTATTCAGTCTTTAGATTTTGACGTCATGCTATTTGGTTTTTATTCTTTTGCAGGGTACATCGATGCTGCATTTCCTGATGATAGTATAACTTACTCGTTTTATACTGTTGATGAGGATTTATATAATGCCGGTGCTTTAGCATTTGGTGATGTTACTGTTGTTCCAGAACCTAGTGCTTTAATTTTATTACTTACTGGTTTATTAGCTTTCGCTAATCGCCGTAAGATTAATAAATAATCTCCTAAGCTACAAAGTAGATTCTAAACAAGACTTTACTTAGGTAAGGTCTTTTTTTTGCCTTTCTTACAAACCACAAACCACAAACCACAAACCACAAACCACAAACCACAAACCACAAACCACAAACCACAAGGTAATCTTGGGCATACTAGAGCTACGCAGACGAAGTAGTTTTTGTTAAGAATATTGTACTATTTCTTCTTTAACTAATTTGGCTAGTTACTATTTTAGTATCACAGCTGTATTAAAGTTGCGGTTGTGTAGCTCTTTCCCTTAATGCTAACAAAAAAGAATTATAGAGATTGTTAATTATTAATCTTTAGCTGGTTGAAATTCATGCAATTTGAAGAGGTTACTCATTAAGATTTTGTTAGTTCAAAAGCTATTGAAGAGAATAAAAAGCCACCCGAAGGTGGCTTTGATAATGCTATTAGTCGAGCTAATAATTGTTAAATTAAGGGTTAACTAATTCAAGTACTGTAGTACCTTCAGCATCACCTTCATTGTTATAGTAAGTTACACCACCCATGTATACAACGCCTGGTGTTAAACCACGGGTTAGAACAGTCGTAAAATTGTAACGTCCGTTGATTGCTCTAGGACTAGAGATGATACGAGTTGAACTGTCAGCTCCCTCAGCTACCCAACCTAACATAGTGTAATCTAATGGACTAACACCCGCAGTGTTATATCCATGTACCCACACTAAATACACATCACCAACATCAATGTTACTTCTCCCTTCAGGATTAACCAGGATAACATTTTCATTTGAAGCGGCATTAAATGAGTAGTCTACTAGCGTACATAACCATTGATCACAACGGTATACATACATATCTAGATCTGCTGCACCTGAGCCATCACCAACTAAGCCATCTACTAGGCTAAAGCGAGCTACTTTGGTACCCTCTGGGATGTGGAAGAAATGTGTACCTAAACCAGCTTCATTAAAACTAAAGCTTGAATCAGGATCTTGCTCAACACCGCCTGCAACGCCGAAAGGTGCTACTAAACCAGCATAATCAATAGATGTTTTACCTGAATACAGCATCTGTACAGGGAAGCGGTAGCGACCACGACGTAGTTCACCTGATATAGCTTCTGGTACATCAATTTTCATGGTTGGAATGGCTTTTATTGCTAGTGGAATACGAACTGAATGGCCTGCTGCATCAGTCCAAGTTATTGCACCAAAAGCCCAACTGTTAACTTCAGCATCCTCAGTTTGGGTAAAAGTAACTCCAAAGCTTGCACTACCACTCGCTTCAACATCTAAAGTACTACCATCAGTTTCAACGCCTGAAGCATCAAAAGTGTTTATAGATACTTCAAAACCTAAAGGAGCTTCAATAGAAGCTATATAAGAAGAAGCTATATCTGTCGCATTGGTTACTGTTCTGTATACCGTTTCAGTTTGAAGTAATTCTGCAATCGCAATTGAAGGTAAGTTTAACTGGCTTGCATCAGTTGTAAAACCGGCACCACTTAAATCAGCACAACTAACGCCATAGGCTGAAACAAATGCATCTTCGTCTTGGCCACATAAGAAGGCTAAGTAATCCGCTAATTCAGTATTAAACAACAAACCTGGATCTAATGCTGATACAGGGTCTGCATGACCTGAGCCAAAATCAAATGGATCAGCTGGAGTAATACCATCTTCTTTGGTTAAGTCTTGACGAGCTGTTGTCATCAATGCTGATTTTATTTGAGCAGGAGTCCATGAACTATTTGAATCTTTAAATAATGCTGCTAAACCAGCGATGTGCGGGCTAGACATTGAAGTACCTTGCAGATATTTAAAGGTTTCCCCTTGCGCACCAAACATTGGTGCAGAAGTAGTAGCAGCTAATATTCTTACACCAGGCGCAGTGATGTCTGGCTTAATGATATCGTAAGTATTTAAATTAGGCCCTCGAGATGAAAATGATGCCATCATATTCCCAATTTCTTCAGCCTCATCAGAAGTAAAGATATCAGTGAAAGTTACTGATGTACCTGAAATATTTTCGGCGAGAGCAATGCCATCATTATGTGAAACCATAGAGCCAGGAATTGCAACAGCAGGATCAGAACCACCCATTTCAAAAGGTGATGTGCCATCATAGGTATAAATAATTACCCCTACGGCACCAGCATTTTGTGCATTAATGAACTTTTCAGTAAATGCGCAAGTTCCACGTGCAATAACGACAATTTTCCCATTCAAGTCATCAGCATTAGTCAAAGGATCTTCATTACAGGCTTCAAGAGGTTCAGCCAAAGCTAAATCGCCGCTTAACCCTATACCATCGGGAGCAAAGCCCGCAGGGATAGATAGCATTGTATTGCCAGTTAAATCGCCACTATCAATTTGTAATTCGTTTCCAAACAGAATAGAAGTCCCATTGTATGTTGAAGCAGCAACACTCGTCACCCATGGAGCTGGGGTTCCAACCGTTTCAGCATCAGGGCCACTATTACCAGCAGACACTGAAACAAAAACTCCTACAGCGGCTGCATTAAGCATGGATGCCGTAGGGGGAATAGTTAAATCGGTTAGACTTCCGCCAATTGAATAATTAATAATGTCAACACCATCAGTTACAGCAGCGTCTATAGCTGCCATGGTATCACCGTAGAAACAACCACGTTCGTTTACGCCTTCAGGGCTAACATAATCACTGTTCCAACATGCCTTATAAGCTGCAATACGTGCACGAGGAGCTATTCCTGAAACAGTGCCAGCAGGGAATCCTGATAAAACAGCCGATACACTTTCATTACCACCAGCCGTACTTGCCGTATGACTGCCATGACCGTCAGCGTCACGAGGTGAATCAAACTCACCTAAATCATATTGAATTTCGTAAGAAGCTTTAAAACTAGAATCAAAATATCTAGCACCAATGAGTTTATTATTACAAGAAAACTCTTCATCAGTACCAGTTTCACAAGTACCCTGCCAGCCTATACTTGCAGGATCAGAATAAGAACCATCATCCTCAAAACTTGGATTTTCAGGCCAAATACCTGTATCTATAACACCAATAATTACATCTTCACCTTTTATATCTGAAGTATGCTGGCCACCAGGGCCGGTTAAACCAAGGAATTCAGGAGTATTAGATGTACTAATCGATTCAAGTTTATCTTCCCATACACCTATAACTTCAGGGTGGCTCTCTAGTTGTTGCTTTTGTTTCGCATTTAATTTGGCTGTAAAACCATTATAAGTATGTTTAAAAGAATGAATAATATTTATTGAACCTATACTTCCTGCTACTTGTTTTTGTTTGTTTTCCATAGCTTTAGTATATGCAAGTATCGCGGGTGTTTTAGCATTGTAACGATTACCAGTATTCGCAACTAACTGATTGGAAGGTAGTAACTCCCCTAGTAGTTCAGCTTGAGCGATTGCGGTGTTACCTTTCATTTGAATAATATAAGTTGAGGCTTTTTGTTTTGACTGTAAAACACTTCCTGTACTCTTGAACTTACTTGAATCACCACTTACTTCGTTGGCTATTATGGCTGTAGAGCTACCAGCTGTAATTGCAACGGTAATGAGGCTTCCTAGAATGGATCTTTTGAATTGCATATTTATCTCCGTTTATTGTTATTTCATCACTATATGTAGCTGAATTATTTTGAAGAACTAAATACTCGGCTAATTAAGCGAGACGATATTTACAAGCAATAATAATGCCCTTGTTATAATTATGTTGATTTTATGTTAACAACGGCTTGTGGTTGTAAGTGATGAGTAAATAAATAAAGGAATTAAAGGTGGTGGGGAATATTTGTAAATGTAATAAATATGTAAATATTTTTTACATATTAAAAATAATAAAATAAAAATAAAGTAAACAAAAATGAATCTATTTTGGCAAACATTTGAATATACCAATTTAAATTCAAAGGTTAAGGCGGCTTTTTATAAGATACAATATATTATTCGGAACAGGACATCCTGAAATGTGTAAAATAATCTGACAGAACAAATGGTATCAATACTTTTGTTGGTTTGTTGTTGGTTTGTTGTTGGATATAGCAACACATAGTTCAATTATTCTTCGAACAAATAAAAGTTATAAAATAAAGCTTGATCCTTTGATAAAG